>NZ_CACSKB010000027.1 GCF_902706225.1 Microbacterium sp. 18062 | reverse complement strand
GTCAGACGAAGGCCTCGGGCGGGGGGCAGGCGCACACGAGGTTGCGGTCGCCGTAGGCGTTGTCGATCCGGCGCACCGGGGGCCAGTACTTGTTCCGCACGAGCGCGGGCACCGGATACACGGCCTCCTCGCGGGTGTACGGATGCGGCCATTCTCCCTGCACGACCGCCTGCGCGGTGTGCGGCGCGTGCACGAGCGGGTTGTCGTCGGCGGGCCAGCGCCCCGCGGCCACGGCGAGCGCCTCGGCCTTTATCTGGATCATCGCCTCGATGAACCGCTCGATCTCGGCGAGGTCCTCCGACTCGGTGGGCTCGACCATGAGCGTGCCCGCCACCGGGAACGACATCGTCGGCGCGTGGAAGCCGTAGTCGATGAGGCGCTTGGCCACGTCGTCGACCGTGACCCCGGTCTGCTCGCGGAGGGGGCGCAGGTCCAGGATGCACTCGTGCGCGACGAGCCCGGCCTCGCCCGCGTAGAGCACCGGGAAGTGCTCGCGCAGCCGCACCGCGATGTAGTTCGCCGCGAGCACCGCCGCACCGGTGGCGGACCGCAGGCCGGAGGCGCCCATCATCCGCACGTACGCCCACGAGATCGGCAGGATCGACGCGGAGCCGTAGGGCGCGGCCGAGATCGGCCCGCCCTCGAACACCAACCCGCCTGCGTGGTCCGCGCGCTGGGCGAGCGGATGCGACGGCAGGAACGGGGCGAGGTGCGCCTTCGCCGCGACGGGCCCCACCCCCGGGCCCCCGCCGCCGTGCGGGATCGCGAACGTCTTGTGCAGGTTCAGGTGCGACACATCGCCGCCGAGATCGCCGAACCGGGCGAAGCCGAGCAGCGCGTTGAGGTTGGCTCCGTCGACGTACACCTGCCCGCCGGCGTCGTGCACGGCCTGCGTGATCTCGAGCACGTCGTGCTCGTACACGCCATGGGTCGACGGGTAGGTGATCATGAGCGCCGCGAGCGTCGCCGCGTGCGTCTGGATCTTGGCGCGGAGGTCGTCGAGGTCGACGTTCCCGGCCTCGTCGCAGGCGACGACGACCACCGACATGCCGGCGAGCACCGCCGAGGCGGCGTTCGTGCCGTGCGCGGACGACGGGATGAGGCACACGGTGCGCTCGAGGTCTCCGTTCGCATGGTGGTACCCGCGGATGGCGAGGAGCCCGGCGAGCTCGCCCTGCGAGCCGGCGTTCGGCTGCAGCGAGACCGCGTCGTAGCCCGTGACCTCGGCCAACCACGACTCGAGCTGCTCGATCATGGCGAGGTACCCGCGGACGTCGGCCTCGGGCGCGAAGGGGTGCACCCGCGAGAACTCCGGCCACGACACGGCCGCCATCTCGGTCGCCGCGTTGAGCTTCATGGTGCACGACCCGAGCGGGATCATCCCCCGGTCGAGCGCGTAGTCCCGGTCGGCGAGCGTCTTCAGATAGCGCATCATCGCCGTCTCCGAGCGGTGTGCGGAGAACACCGGATGCGTCAGGTACTCGTCCTCCCGCCGCAGCCCCGGCGTCACCCCGGCGAGCGGCCGCGCCTCCCCGAGCGACGCTCCATCGAAGGACGACGCGGATGCAGAGGCCTCTGGCACGCCGAAGGCCCAGGCGACGGCGGCGAGGTCCGCGGCGGTCGTCGTCTCGTCGACCGAGAGCCCGACGGTAGCCTCGTCGGCCCGGAACAGCTGGTGGCCGCGCGACCGGGCGCAGGCGATCACGCGCTCCGCGGTGCCGGGCACGACGACGCGCAGCGTGTCGAAGAAGGCGTCGTGCCGCACGGTGATCCCGTGCTCGCGCAGCCGCGCCGCGAGCGCCTCGGTCTTGCGGGCGACGTCCTCGGCGATCGCGCGGAGCCCCTCGGCCCCGTGGTAGACGGCATACATCGACGCCATGACCGCGAGCAGCACCTGGGCGGTGCAGATGTTCGAGGTCGCCTTCTCCCGGCGGATGTGCTGCTCGCGGGTCTGCAGCGCCAGCCGGTAGGCGGGGTGCCCGGCGGCGTCCTGCGAGACGCCGACGAGCCGCCCGGGAAGCTGCCGCTCGAGACCGGCGCGCACCGCCATGTATCCCGCGTGCGGGCCGCCGAAGCCGATCGGCACGCCGAACCGCTGGGTCGTTCCCACCGCGATGTCGGCTCCGAGCGAGCCCGGCGAGCGCAGCAGGGTGAGCGCGAGCAGGTCCGCGGCGACGACCGTCAGCCCTCCCCGCGCCTGCACCTCGCCGATCACGGCGGAGGGGTCCCAGACCCGGCCGGATGCCGCGGGGTACTGCACGAAGACGCCGAACACGTCGGTGTCCGCCGGAACGCCGGCGTCGGCGAGCGCGACCTCGCGCAGGTCGATCCCGACCGCGGCGGCGCGATGGCGCAGCAGCGCCTTGGTCTGCGGCAGGGCGTCGCTGTCGACCAGGAACACCGCGGAGCGGGACTTCGAGGCGCGGCGGGCGAGCAGCATCCCCTCGACCACCGCCGTGGACTCGTCGAGCATCGACGCGTTCGCCGTGGCGAGGCCGGTGAGGTCGGTGACCATCGTCTGGAAGTTGATGAGCGCCTCGAGCCGGCCCTGTGAGATCTCCGGCTGGTACGGCGTGTAGGCCGTGTACCAGGAGGGGTTCTCGAACACGTTGCGGGCGATCACCGACGGCGTGTGGGTGCCGTAGTAGCCGAGGCCGATCATCGGGGTCGCGGCGCCGTTCTGCGCCGCGAGGTCCCGCAGCTCCTGCAGGGCCTCGGCCTCGGTGGCCGCATCCGGGATGTCGCTCGTCGTCCGCGGCACGACGTGGATGGATGCGGGCACAGCCGCCTCGACGAGCGCGTCGACCGAGGCGTACCCGAGGGCATCGAGCATCGTGGCCCGGGCGGCCGCGTCGGTGCCGACGTGCCGTTCGGCGAAGGCCGCCGTCACGCCTCTCCCCCGGTCAGCTCGAGATACGCGGCGCGGTCGAGGAGTCCGTCGAGGACGACGTCGCCGAGCTCCACCCGGACGAGCCAGCCGGCCCCGAACGGGTCGGCGTTCACGAGCGAGGGGTCGGCGTCCACCCCACCGTTGGCCTCGATCACGCGGCCGGAGACCGGCGCGTAGAGCTCGCCCACCGACTTCGTGGACTCGATCTCGCCGCACACCTGGCCGGCGGTGAGGTCGGCGTCGACCGCGGGCAGGTCGACGAAGACGACGTCGCCGAGCTTGTCGGCGGCGTAGTCGGTGATGCCGAAGGTCGCGATGCCGTCTGCGACGAGCACCCACTCGTGCTCGGCGGTGTAGGAGAGGGCGTTCAGATCGGTCATTTCTTCCTCCGGTAGAAAGGCAGGTCGGTCACGGTGGCGGGGATGAGGGCGCCGCGGACGTCGATGAGCAGTTCCGTGCCGACGGCGCTCGCGGCGGGTGCCACGAAGGCCATGGCGATGGGATGGCCGAGCGTCGGGCTCAGCGCGCCGCTGGTGATCTCGCCGACGGCTGTGCCGTCCACGTCGAGCACCGGGTAGCCGGCGCGGCCCGCACGCTTGCCGGCGCTGACGAGGCCCACGAGCACGGGGGCCTCCGCGGACGCGCGCACGAGAAGGCCCTCCTTGCCGACGAAGTCGTCCTTGTCGGATGCCACCGCGCGGCCGAGACCCGCCTGCGCGGGCGCGACGTCCCGCGAGAGCTCGTGGCCGTAGAGGGGCATCCCCGCCTCGAGACGCAGGGTGTCGCGGGCGGCGAGCCCTGCGGGCACGAGGCCCTCCGGCTCCCCGGCCGCCAGCAGAGCGTCCCAGAGCGCTCCCGCGGCCGCGGCCGCGACGAGCAGCTCGAAGCCGTCCTCCCCGGTGTAGCCGGTACGGGCGACGAGGACGGGGAGGCCCTCGAACCGGGCGGTCCGTGCGCTGTAGTATCCGAGCTCGTCGAGGGACCACCGCTGCGGGTCGTCGTCGCGCCTCACGGACGGGGCGACCGTCTCGAACCCGGGCGTGGCGGCGAGGATCCGCTCGGCGAGCGGCCCCTGCAGGGCGATCAGCGCGCTCCCGTCGGAGGCGTCCTCGACACGCACGTGGGGGCCGGCGACGAATGCGAACGAGCCGTCTGCTGGGGGCTCCCGATGCGGGACGAAGCTCGCGACGCGATCCGTGAGCGCCGCGGCCACCGCGTCGTGGTTGCCGGCGTTGGCGATCACGAGGAGCCGGGAGTCGCCGAGCCGGTAGACGATCACGTCGTCGACGATGCCGCCCGTCTCGTCGAGCAGCAGCGAGTACTTCGCCCGGCCGTCGCGCATCGTGGAGAGACGGCCGGCGAGCGCGTGGTCGAGGAACGCCGCCGCATCCGACCCCTCGACGACGAACTCGGCCATGTGCGAGATGTCGAACAGGCCCGCCGCCTCGCGCACGGCGCGATGCTCGGCGAGGTCGGACGAGTACCGCACGGGCATCATCCATCCACCGAAGTCGGTGAACGAGGCGCCGAGCGCCTCGTGGTGCTCGCGCAGCACGGTGTAGCGGGGCGGGGCGCCACTGGGCGGCGGGTCCGTCTGCTGGGCGTCGATCATGTCCTCGTCCTCTCGTTCGGGTCTGCGTGCGGCATGCGCATCAGCATTCGACGACGTTGACCGCGAGGCCGCCGAGCGCGGTCTCCTTGTATTTGCTGCTCATGTCCCGGCCGGTCTCGCGCATCGTCGCGATCACCTGGTCGAGCGAGACGTGGTGGCTCCCGTCGCCCCAGAGCGCCATGCGGGCGGCGTTGACCGCCTGCGTCGCCGCGAGGGCGTTCCGTTCGATGCACGGGATCTGCACCAGCCCGCCGATCGGATCGCACGTGAGCCCGAGGTTGTGCTCCATCGCGATCTCCGCGGCGTTCTCGACTTGCCGCGGCGAACCGCCGAGCACCTCGGCGAGCCCCGCGGCCGCCATCGAGGAGGCCGAGCCCACCTCGCCCTGGCATCCGACCTCGGCGCCCGAGATCGACGCGCGCGCTTTGAACAACGCGCCCACGGCGGCGGCGGTCAACAGGAAGCGCACGGTGACGTCATCGCGAGTCGCGCCGATGACGGGAACGGCGTGGTGCGTCGCGTAGTGCAGCACAGCCGGGATGATTCCCGCTGCTCCGTTGGTCGGCGCGGTCACGACTCGTCCTCCCGTGGCGTTCTCCTCGTTCACCGCGAGCGCGACGAGGTTGACCCACTCCTGCCAGAGCCCGGGGTCGGTGCCGTCCGGATCCTGCTCGACCAGACGCGCGTGCCACGCCGGAGCGCGGCGGCGTACCTCGAGCCCACCGGGCAGGACACCCTCGCGCGCAATGCTCGTCCGCACACATGCGTCCATCACGTCGCGCAGATGCAGGATCGCCGCTCGGACATCGGGCCACGGGCGGCGGGCCTGCTCGTTGCGCGACATGACCTCGGAGATGCCCACGCCCGCCCGCTCGCAGTGGGCGAGCAGCTCGTCCGCGGTCTCGAACGGGAACGGCACCGCGGCCTCGTGGTCGGGCGTCGTCTCGGGCGCCTCGCCCTCCCGCGTGATGAAGCCGCCGCCCGTGGAGTAGTACACGGCCTCGTCCACGAGCGAGCCGTCGTCGCTCCACGCTTTGAGACGCATGCCGTTGCTGTGCCGAGGCAGCTCGGTGAACGGGGAGAGACGGATGTCCGACTCGGCGAACGCGATCCGACGTGCTCCGCCCAGGCTCAACGCGTCCCCACGCGCGATGGCCCCGCGACGGTGGTCGACCTGCTCGGGCAGTGCCGTCTCGGGCCGCAGCCCCTCCAGACCGAGCAGTACGGCGGTGAGGGTGCCGTGACCGTGGCCCGTGGCCGCCAGCGAACCATAGAGGTCGACCTCGATCCGCGCGACCGCGATCGGGTCGATCCGGCTCACGAAGTCCGCCGCGGCGCGCATCGGGCCAACCGTGTGCGAGCTCGACGGCCCGATGCCGACGGTGAACAGGTCGAACACACCGACGCTCATGCTGCCTCCTGCGGCGCGAGCGCCGTCAGCGCCGGGTAGAGCGGATGCGCGCTCGCGAGGCGGGCGACGCGATCGCGCAGACGATCCAGGCCGCCGTCACCGTCGGCGATGAGAGCCGCGGCGATGACGTCGGCGACCTCGCGGAAGCCCTCGTCGCCGAACCCGCGGGTGGCCAGCGCCGGTGTGCCGATCCTGAGGCCGCTGGTCACCATCGGCGGACGCGGGTCATCGGGCACGGCATTGCGGTTGACCGTGATGCCGATGCTCTCGAGCCGGTCCTCGGCCTGCCTCCCGTCGAGCGCACAGTCCCGGAGGTCCACGAGAACGAGGTGCACGTCGGTGCCGCCGCTGACGATCGAGATCCCCGCAGATGCGCAGTCCGGGGCCATGAGCCGCTCCGCGATGGTCCGGGCACCGGCGACGGTGCGGCGCTGCCGTTCACGGAACTCATCGCCGGCGGCGGCCCCGAGAGCCACCGCCTTTGCGGCGATGACGTGCTCGAGCGGTCCGCCCTGTTGCCCAGGGAAGACGGCCGAGTCGATCTTCTTGGCGAGGGCCGGGTCATCGGTGAGGATGAGGCCGCCGCGGGGGCCGCCGAGAGTCTTGTGGGTCGTCGTGGTCACGACGTGCGCCGACGGAACCGGTGAGGGGTGCAGGCCCGCGGCGACCAGGCCGGCAAAGTGAGACATGTCGACCAGCAGGAACGCACCGACATCGTCGGCGATGGCACGGAAGGCCGCCGCGTCGATGATGCGGGAGTGCGCGGACCAGCCCGCCACGATCAGGCGTGGACGGTGCTCCTGCGCCAGGGCACGCACCTCGTCGAGGTCTATGCGCCCGTCATCCGCACACAGATGATAGGGCACCGCACGGTAGAGCCGGCCGCTGAAGTTGAGCCGCATCCCGTGGGTGAGATGCCCTCCGTGCGCGAGGTCGAGGCCGAGGATCGTGTCGCCTGGCTGGAGCAGGGCATGCATGACGGCAGCGTTCGCCTGCGCGCCCGAGTGCGGCTGCACATTGGCGAACGCTGCGCCGAACAGCGACCGGGCGCGCTCGATCGCCAGCGTCTCGACCTCGTCGACGAACTGGCAGCCACCGTAGTACCGGCGGCCCGGGTATCCCTCGGCGTATTTGTTCGTCAGCACGGAGCCCTGGGCCTGCATGACCGCGATCGACGCATGGTTCTCCGAGGCGATCATCTCGAGGCTGCCGCGCTGACGGCTGAGCTCTCGGTCGATGGCGGCCGCGACGGCGGGGTCGACGACGGCGAGGGACTCGGTGAGCTGATCGGCCGGGATTCGGGTTGACTCGGACAAGGGCGGAACTCCTCTTCAGCAGCGGCTGCGAATAATGCGAGTTCCTCCCCCTCTGTCATGAGCCTGAGAGTTTTCACACGGTCGCCCGTGCTTGCCCCGTCGGCGGGCGCTCGAGGCGCCACTTTCCAGAGTGACCTGATCGTCTCGGTACATGGGCCTGAGAGATTCCGGGGAGGAGTTGCTCCGACGGCAGCCGCACGAGCGGCGTTCTCCCGAGACAGATACGCGGTCTGGTGTTCAGTTTCGCGGCGAGCCTATTCAGGTTCGCCGGAGGGTGTCAAGCGAGCGCGCGGAGTCGAGTCGCGCCTCCCGAGAGACGTAACGCAGCCGAAACGATCCCGGCATGCGACAGAAATCGGACACTGTCCATAATCGTTTCCAGCACAATCGAACACTCTCGCACCACACATCGGCCGCTTCCGGAGGGTCCGATGCCCTCGACAGTCGCAGGGGAGAGCTCCGCCCGAGCGGACGCCGAAGGGGCAAGCACCCGCAATCTCTCAGGCACAAAGGACCCGCGACTGGGGAACTCTGGAGAGCGGTCTGAGTACAGGCCCGCCGAAGGGGAAGCGCCTCGACGGCGAAACTCTCAGGCTCAAGGACAGAGCGGGTCCGCAGTCCCGTGGCATGCCCCTGCGCGCCACGTCCACCCTCTTCTAGGAGTCGAGAATGCGCACCGTCACCCTGTCCGTCGATCCCGGCTCGACGAACATCCTCCCGGCCGCCAATCAGCCGTACCTCTGGATCGCGGCGGTCGGCGTCTTCGCCGTCATCGCCGTCCAGAGCATCATCTACTTGCGCGCCGTCGGCAGGGTCGCACCCGCGGTCGACATGCCGAAGAAGGAGGTCAGCGCGGCGCTCCGCGCGGGAGCGGTCGCCTCGATCGCCCCCTCCCTCGCCGTCGCGCTGATCGCGATCACGCTGATCAGCGTGCTCGGCACGCCCGGCGCCCTCGTGCGCATCGGACTGATCGGATCCGCACCCTACGAGCTCGCGGCGGCGGACATGGTCGCACGCACCCTCGGCGCCACATTGGGCGGCGACGGATACACGCAGGCCGTGTTCGCGACCGCGTTCCTCGCGATGGGCATCGCCGGCTGCGGGTGGATGGTCGTGACCCTCGTGCTCACCCCGCTCATGAAGCGCGGCACCCGCGCGCTGGAGGGCAGCCAGAAGGCGAAGACGGCTGGCGCGATGGCTCTCATCCCCGCCGCTGCGCTGCTCGGCGCCTTCACGACCTTCGGCATGCAGCAGATCGTCCGCGGCCTCGCCGCGGCCCTCGTGCTCGCCAGCAGCGCGCTCGTGATGCTGCTGTGCCTGTGGATCGCCAAGAAGGCCGGTCAGAACTGGTTGCGCGAGTGGGGCCTGGGCATCTCTCTCGTCGTCGGTCTCGTGGTCGGCGGCATCGTCTCCGGCGCAGGCATCGCCTGAACCCCGACCCACGTCGAGAAAGGACCCACGCAGATGTCAGAGGACAACACGACCGTCACCACGGAATCGATCCAGGCCTGGGAGACGTTCGACAGGACGACGTCCCGCTGGGGACGCATCACCATGCTCGCCAGCATGGTGTTCGTGATCGGCGGGCCGGCCATCCTCGCCGTGCAGCTGGACGTCGAGCCGTCGGCCGTCCTGGGCGGAGTGCTCGCGATCGCACTCGCTTTCGGGGTCGTCTGGGTGATCGAGCCAGTGTCGTACTTCCCCATCCTGGGGCCGGCCAGCATGTACCAGGCGTTCATGATCGGCAACATCTCCAACAAGCTTCTTCCCGCGGCGATCGTCGCCCAGTCCGCTATCGGCGCGAAATCCGGAACGAAGCGGGGCCAGCTCGCCGCTGTGCTCGCCATCTGCGGTGCCGCGTTCACGCACCTCGTCTCGCTGCTCCTGTTCGTAGGAGTCCTGGGCACCATGATCGTCTCGCTCATCCCGGCGGAGGTCACCGCCATCGTCCAGACCTTCGTCCTGCCGGCCATCATGGGCGCCGTGATCGTGCAGATGCTCGCCGGCAACCCCCAGCCGCGCATCATCGCCATCGCCGCGGCGATCGGGATCGTCGTCGTGTTCGTGCTCACGCCGCTCTTCCCCGCGGTGTCGTCCTTCGCCATCGCGATAGCGGTGGCCGGGACGGTGATTCTGGCCCTCTTCCTGCCGCCGGGCAGGAAGAAGACCGCCGCCGCCGACCACGACGAGGCGCTACGTGATGTCTCCTGATGCGCACATCGAGAGAGAAAAGGACAGGACGATGAACACTGCACCGACCGCACCGGCAGACTCGGTCGCACGGATCGCACCTCTGGTGGCCGAGCTCGGTCCGCGATTCACCCGGCTCAGCGACGACATCTGGGACCACCCCGAGCTGAGGTGGGAGGAACACCGCTCGGTGGAGAAGCAGATCGAGATCGCCGAGGAGCTCGGCGCGCGCATCAGCCGGTCCATCGGCGGCATCCCCACGGCGTTCAGCGCGGAGTGGGGCGAAGGCGGGCCGGTGATCGCCATCCTCGGCGAATACGACGCGCTCGCATCGCTCAGCCAGGCCTCCGGCTCCACGACGCGCGAGCCCGACCCCGGCAATGCGGGCGACGCGGGCCACGGCTGCGGTCACAATCTGCTCGGCGCCGGCTCGCTGCTGGCAGCAGCCGCCGTCGCGCGGCGGCTGGACGCCGGCGGCCTGACCGGCACGGTGCGCTATTACGGCTGCCCGGCCGAGGAGGCCGCGGCGGGCAAGACCTTCATGGTCGCCGCGGGCGCGTTCGACGACGTCGACGCGGCCGTCACCTGGCACCCGGCCGACGCCATGTCGACCAGTCAGATCCACAGCCTCGCGTACACGCAGGCGTACTTCCGGTTCCGAGGAACCGCGTCGCACGCCGGAGCCGCGCCGCAGCACGGGCGCAGTGCGCTCGACGCCGCTGAGCTTATGAACATCGGTGTCAACTTCCTACGTGAGCACATGGACGACCACGAGCGCATCCACTATGCGTTCACGGATGCCGGCGGGACATCGGCGAACGTCGTGCAGTCGACAGCAGAGCTCTACTACGTCGTCCGCTCCCCCACGGTCGCCCGGATGCGCGCGCTCTACGAGCGGGTCAAGAGGATCGCCGAAGGCGCCGCGTTGATGACCGACACGGTGTTCGAGGTCGAGTTCGACGGCGCCTGCGCCGAGCTGCTGCCGAACCGCGCGCTCGAGAAGAGGCTGCACGCCAACGTCATCGAGCTCGGCGGCGTTCCCTATGACGACGACGATCAGGAGTACGGCCGCGCCCTGAGGGCTGGGCTGCCCGTCGGAGCGGCCGAGGCCCGCTTCGCACAGCTCGACCTCGCTCCCGGCGCCGACCCGCTCTTCACCGGTGTTGCGCCGCTGACCGATCCGGCGCAGCGCCACCGGATGACGGGATCGACGGATGTCGGCGATGTGAGCTGGGTGGTGCCGACCGTGCAGATCATGGGCGGGACGCACATCCTGGGAACCCCGCCGCACTCATGGCAGTTCGTGGCGCAGGGCAAGAGCCCGGCTGCGCACAAGGGCATGGTCCACGCCGCCGCGGCGATGGCAGCGACCGCCCTCGACCTCGTGACCGACCCCGCCCTCCTCGATGCGGCGAAGGCGGAGTTCGCCGACACGACAGCGGTGACGCCGTACGACTGCCCGATCCCGGACGGGACAGTGCCCCCGCCCTTGCGAGAGGGCTACCACCCGGCGTGACCCGGCTGTGACGCCGCTCCGGGCCGCGTTCGCGCACCACGCGGCCCGGAGGTGAACGGCGCTTTGTAGAGTGGTCGGGTGAGTGCACTCGGACGCGCGGGCGGGGAGCTCAAACAAGATGAGCTGCGGTCGCGGATGGTGGACAACGGCGACCCTCGCGTGATGCGCACCCGACGCAGGCTGGTGGACGCCTACCGTGCTCTGCTCGATGAGAACGACGGCAGGCGCATCACGGTCACCAGCGTGGCCGCGCGCGCGGGCGTCACGCGCTCTTCTTTCTACGCGCACTTCACGGGCACCGGCGATCTCGCGGTCACCGCGCTGGGCGAGTTCATCGAGACGGTCATCGCGTTCGCCCGCGATGCGGTGCGCGAAGGCGGCTCCAAACGTGAGGTCAACGAGCACGCGACCCTCGAGATGGTGCGCTTCATCGATCGCCGGCGCGACGAGTACGGTGAACTCCTCGCCCACGATGCGGACTTCCTGCGCGCCTTCGAGGAGGCCTTCGCCCGGTCGGCGCTGCGGTCGCTGCTCGCCCGCGCCCCGGTCCTCGGCGATCCGGAGGTGACCGCCCGGTATGCGGCCGCCGGCACCGTCAGCGTGATCTCCTGGTGGCTGCGCGAGAACATCGAGCTCACGCCCGAAGCGCTGGCGCACGAGCTCATCCTCGCCTTCCCCATCGATTTCTCCGGGCCGCTGGACGGCGTCGGCTGACGAGGTCTCAGCCGACGCACGCCCCGGTCGAGACGGCGTCCGACAGGCTCGGCGCGGCGTCCACGACCGGTCTCAGCGGCGTCGTGGTCATCGCGTAGCCGAGGTCGGATCCGTCGTCGGCGCGCGCGAACACGACCCCCACGACCTGGCCGGCCGAGTCGAGGACCGGGCCGCCGGAGTTCCCCGGCCGCACCGCGGCGTCGAGCGCATAGGTCTCGCGCGGGTGGGAGCTCGCGCCGTAGATGTCGGGGACCGAGACGACGCCCACCGACCGGACCGTGGCGGAGCCCATGGTGAACGGCCCGCCGTACGGGTAGCCCTGCACGACCCCGGCCGCGCCCAGGGCGAGGTTCTCGGCGATCCCGAGCGCCGAGCCCCCCAGATCGTCGACGGCGATCACGGCGAGATCGGCGGCCGCGTCGAAGTAGACGACCCGGCCTTCGCGCGCGGTGCGTCCCGGCAGCTCCACGACCGGAGCCTGGACGCCGGCGACCACGTGCGCGTTCGTCACGACGCGGTCCGGCGCCACGACGAACCCGGTGCCGGTCAGGCTCCTGCCGCAGGAGTAGGCGGTCCCCGCGATGCGCGCGACGGACTGGGCGGCCGCGCTCAGCGCCGGGTCGTCGAGGTCGACCGGGGCCGCCTGGGGCCCCGCCGGCAGCGTGTCGAAGAGTGCGCCCAGCCGTGGCAGCCCGTCATCGATCACGACGGAGCGCACCTGCGCGAGCGCCTCGTCGACCGGGCGCGGGGTCAGCCCGTCGATCGTGCGCAGCACCGTCGACGACCCGACGGCCGACGACACGGCGGGGATGCCGGTCGCCGCGACCGACTGCCCGACCAGCGACAGCGCCAGGGCCACGACCACGAGGTTGACCGCCCCGCCGAGCGTGCGGTCGAGCCACTTCAGCCGGATGCGGTCGGCCCCGCGCCGGAGGGCCCGTCCGACCGCGCCGCCGACGATCGCACCGCCGAACAGGAGCACGGCGACCGTGCCCAGAATGACCCATCCGCGCCACTGGGCGGCCGGCACGAGTCCGCCGACGACGGGCACGAGCCACCACGCAGCGACACCGCCGAGCGCGAGCCCGGCGAGAGCGCCGAGGCTGGCGAGGAGCCCGCGGCGGATGCCCTGGACCAGGGCGAACACGAGCGCCAGCACGAGCACCACGTCGAGCGCGATCGAGACCATCTCATCCTCCTGGTGCTCAGGCTAGAGGTCGTACCTGGGGGATCGGCGGGGAGCGCGGTTGCACTTCGAGTCAGGATGACACTATGATCGAGCCGAAGTTAAAGTCACAGTGACACGAACTACGATGCCACCCGACGGACGACACGAACGGCCATGACACCCGCCACCGCACCCTCGCCCCGCGACGCCGATGCGCTCGACGCCACGCGGGTCGCGGTGTCCACCGTCATCTTCACCATGCGTCGCGACGAGGGCGACTGCCCGCAGCTGGTGCTCCCCCTCGTCCGGCGCACCCGCGACCCGCACGCGGGTCTCTGGGCGCTGCCCGGCGGCTGGCTCGACATCGTCGAGAACCTCGAGGACGCGGCATCCCGCACCCTCGCCGAGACGACCGGCCTCACCCCCAGCTACCTCGAGCAGCTCTACGCCTTCGGCGACGTCGGCCGGTCGACCACCCGCGTGGTGTCGATCGTCTACTGGGCCCTGCTGCGCGCTGACGAGGTCGATGCGCAGGTCGCCGCCCACGCGGCATCCGGCGACGCCCCGGAGAACGTCGTGTGGTTCCCCGCCGCCGATCTGCCGACCCTCGCCTTCGACCACAACCACATCGTCGACTACGCCCTCTGGCGCCTGCGCAACAAGGTCGGCTACAGCCGCATCGCGCACGGCCTGATGGCGGACGCCTTCACGCTCGCCGACCTCCGCGAGGTGTACGAGGCCATTCTCGGCAAGCGGCTCGACCCGGCGAACTTCCGCCGCCAGGTGGAGAACTCCGGCACCCTCGTCCGCACCGAGTCCTTCCGCACGGGCAGCCACCGCCCGGCGCGGCTGTATCGCCCCCACCACGACGTCGAGCTGGCCGATCGCGGCCCGCTCGCTCCCGCCGCGCACGAATCGAGCACGATATGAGCCAGGCCACGCTGAGCATCCAGCCCCGCCCCCTCGACCCGTCGGTCGACCACGAGATCCAGGCGATCGTCGCCGGGGCCGCGAGCGGCTTCACCTGCAACACCGACCTCGCCGCGGGGCCGTGGGACTTCGACGTGCGTCCCGGCTACGGCCCGGGCGCATCGATGGGCGACGTGATCCCGACCGGCTCGCCCCGTCAGGGACAGCTCCCCCAGGCCTACCGGGACGCATCCGACGAGGACCTCGATCGCCGCATCCGTGCCGCGAAGGCGACGCTCGGCGACCGCGTCGTCGTGCTCGGGCACTTCTACCAGCGCGAGGAGGTCGTGCGCCACGCCGACTACGTGGGCGACTCGTTCCAGCTCGCGAACGCCGCGAAGGCCCGCCCCGAGGCCGAGGCGATGATCTTCTGCGGCGTGCACTTCATGGCCGAGACCGCCGATCTCCTCTCCGGCCCCGAGCAGGCGGTCGTCCTGCCGAACCTCGCCGCCGGCTGCTCGATGGCCGACATGGCGAACATCGACCAGGTGGAGGAGTGCTGGGAGCAGCTCGAAGACGTGTTCGGCGACATGGACACCCCGGACGCGGACGGCCTCCTGCCGGTCGTGCCGGTGACCTACATGAACTCCTCCGCCGACATCAAGGGGTTCGTCGGTCGGCACGGCGGCATCGTGTGCACCTCGTCGAACGCCCGCACGGTGCTCGAGTGGGCGTTCGCGCGTGGTCGGCGCGTGCTGTTCTTCCCCGATCAGCACCTCGGCCGCAACACCGCGAAGGCGATGGGCGTGCCGCTCGAGCAGATGCCGATGTGGAACCCCACGAAGCCGTACGGCGGCTCGGACGAGGCCACGCTCCAGGACTCCCGGGTGATCCTCTGGCACGGCTTCTGCTCCGTGCATCGACGGTTCACGGTCGACCAGATCGAGAAGGCGCGCGTCGAGCACCCGGGCGTCCGGGTCATCGTGCACCCGGAGTGCCCCATGCCGGTCGTCGACGCCGCCGACGAGGCGGGGTCGACGGACTTCATCCGCAAGGCCATCGCCGCGGCGACCGAGCCGACCACCTTCGCGATCGGCACCGAGATCAACCTCGTGCAGCGCTTGGCCGCGGAATACCCGCAGCACGAGATCTTCTGCCTCGACCCGGTGGTGTGCCCCTGCTCGACGATGTACCGCATCCACCCCGGCTACCTCGCCTGGGTGCTCGAGGCGCTCGTCGCCGGCGAGGTGCTCAACCGCATCACGGTGCCCGCCTCCGTCGCCGATCCCGCCCGCCTCGCCCTCGAGCGGATGCTGGCCGCCAAGCCCGTGGGCTCCCCGGCATGAGCGCACACGCGGTCGTGGCGGGCAGCGGCATCGCGGGTCTCACTGCGGCGCTGCGCGCGGCCGCGGGCGGCATCGCGGTCACCCTCGTCACGAAGGACGCGCTCGACCACGCCGCGACCCGGTTCGCCCAGGGCGGCATCGCCGGGGTCATGACCACCGACGACACGACCGAGGAGCACCTCCGCGACACCCTGACCGCGGGTGCCGGACTGTCCGACCCGCGCGCGGTGCGCATCCTGGTGGAGGAGGGGCCCGCCCGCATCCGCGATCTGATCGACGCGGGCGTGCCCTTCGACCGCGACGACGCCGGCGCGCTCCGCGTCGGCCTCGAGGGCGCGCACTCGCACGCCCGCGTGCTGCACGCGGGCGGAGACGCCACGGGGGCCGCGATCGAGCGCACTCTGCTCGACCGGCTCGCCGCGAGCGAGGTCACCGTGCTCGAGCACGCCTTCCTCGTCGACCTCGTCGTGCGCGGCGGCCGCGTCACCGGCGTCGACCTGCTCCTCGACGGGACCCGCCACACCGTGACCGCCGACGCCGTCGTGCTCGCGACCGGGGGCGCCGGCCGGCTGTACGCGCACACGACCAACCCCGCGGTGGCCACCGGCGACGGCATCGCGGCGGCCCTCCGCGCCGGCGCCGAGGTCGGCGATCTCGAGTTCGTCCAGTTCCACCCGACCGTGCTGGCCACGGGCGCGCCCTTCCTCGTCTCCGAGGCGGTCCGCGGCGAGGGAGCCGTGCTCGTCGACGCCTCCGGACGCCGGTTCGCCTTCGACGCGCATCCGGATGGCGAGCTCGCCCCCCGCGACGTCGTCGCGCGGGCGATCGCCCGGCAGCCCGGGCCCGTGTTCCTCGATGCGACCCGACTCGGCGGTCCGCGCACGGCGGAGTTCCTCGCTGAGCGCTTCCCGACGATCGACGCGGCAGTCCGCGCGCGCGGTCTCGACTGGGCGCGCGAACCGATCCCGGTGACCCCGGCCGCGCACTACGTGATGGGCGGCATCGCGACCGACGTCGCCGGCCGCACGACGCTCCCGGGTCTCTACGCCGTCGGCGAGACGGCCCGCACCGGCGCGCACGGCGCCAACCGGCTCGCGTCCAACTCGCTGCTGGAGGGCGCCGTGTTCGGCGCACGCGTGGCCGACGCGATCGGCCCTGACGCCAAGGCATCCGGCTGGCCCGGCCCGCACGCCGCCGCCGCGCCGAGCCCGGTCCCTCCGTCCTGGATCGACGCGGCGGACGACGTGCCGCGCGGATCCCGAGCGGGCGGGCGCGGCGTCCCGTTCTCCCGGGCGGCACTCCAGCGGCTCATGTGGGAGCATGCGGGACTCGTGCGGGACGCGGACGGCCTGGCGCACGCCGCATCGGTCCTCGCCGGCTGGGCGATCGAGACCCTGCCCGCCGGCGCGGGTTCGGAAGCCCTGCCCGGCGACGCCGTCCAGGCGCTCGAGGACGCGAACCTCCTGCTCGTCGCGACCACGCTCGTCGCCGCGGCACGGGTGCGCACCGCATCCGTCGGAGCGCACTTCCGGCGCGACGACACCCCATCCGCGACCGGGTCGCCGGATGTCGCGCCGGCATCCCTTCCCCTCCCCGATCTCGAGGACGCCACCGCATGCTGACACGCGCCACCTGCGACCGCGTCGTCTCGGCCGCCCTCGAGGAGGACGCCCCCTGGGGCGACCTGACGAGCGCCTCGCTCATCCCCGCCGAGGCCGTCGCGACCGCCGAGCTCGTCGCCCGCGAGCCGGGGATCTTCTCCGGCGGCGAGGTGTTCGCCGCCGCATTCCGGCTGACCGACCCGGGAGTCCGCGTCGAGCTGCGGGCCGCCGACGGCGACCGCTTCGCGGCGGGGGCCGTGCTCGCGACGGTCCGGGGCCCCGCGCGCTCGGTGCTCACGGCCGAGCGGGTGGGGCTGAACTTCGTGCAGCGGATGTCGGGGATCGCGACGCTCACCGCCGCGTACGTCGCCGAGGTCGCCCACACCGGCGCCCGCATCGCGGACACCCGCAAGACGACACCGGGCCTGCGCGCCTTCGAACGCCACGCGGTGGTCTCCGGCGGCGGCCACAACCACCGCTTCTCGCTGTCGGACGCGGTCATGGCCAAGGACAACCACCTCGCGGTGCTGACCGCGTCGGGGGTGTCGGTGACGCAGGCGCTGGAGAGCGCCATCGCGCGACTGCCGCACACGACGCACGTCGAGGTCGAGGTGGACCGCCTCGACCAGATCGAGGCGGTGCTCGCCGCCGGCGTCGACACCATCATGCTCGACAACTTCTCCCTCGAGGACCTCCGTCGCGGGATCGAGCAGGTCGCCGGTCGCGCGGTCATCGACGCGTCGGGCGGAGTGAGCCTCGAGACCGTGCGCGCCATCGCCGAGACGGGCGTCGACGTCATCTCGGTCGGCGCCCTGACCCACGCCGCGCGCGGACTCGACCTGGGGCTCGACGTGCACGTCGGGCTTCCGGACGCGATCTGACCAGGCCTGAGGGGCAATGCGCTACTTCGACAACGCCGCCACCACGGCGGTGCGACCCGAGGTGCTCGAGGCGATGCTCCCTTTCTGGACGCACGCGTTCGGCAACCCCTCGAGCCATCACGAGGTCGGCGAGCAGGCGGCCCGCGCGCTGGCGGACGCCCGTGCCCGGATCGCCGCGGTGCTCGGCATGCGTGCGGGAGACGTGATCTTCACCTCGGGCGGCACCGAGGGCAACAACCTCGCAGTCAAGGGCATCGCCGTCGCCGCCCGTCTCGGCCGCGGCGCGGGGCACGTCGTGACGACGCCCATCGAGCACGAGTCGATCCTCGAGTCCGTCACGGCGCTCGAACGCGTGCACGGCTTCTCCTCGACCCTCGTGCCGGTCGACGGCGACGCCCGCGTGGATCCGGATGCGGTGGCCGCCGCGCTCCGCGACGACACCGCGCTCGTCAGCGTCGGCTACGCCAACAACGAGGTCGGCACCGTGCAGGACGTCGCCGCGATCGCCGCGGCCGCGCGCGCCCGCCGCATCCCGGTGCACCTGGACGCCGTGCAGGCGGCCGGCTGGCTGCCGCTGTCGGGGCTCGGCGTCGATGCGATCACGATCGCCGGCCACAAGCTCGGCGCCCCGAAGGGCACGGGGGCGGCGGCGGTGCGCGGCCGCATCCCGCTCGAGCCGCTGCTGCACGGCGGCGGGCAGGAGCGCGGGCGCCGCAGCGGCACCGAGAACGTCGCCGGCGCCGTCGGTCTCGCGACGGCGCTCGAGCTCGCCGAGGCGGAGCGCGCCGAGTCGTCGGCACGGGTGGAGGCGCTCCGCGACGCGTTCGTCGCGCACGTCCTCGCGCACGTCCCGACCGCGCGCCTGACCGGTCACCCCCGCGAACGCCTCCCCGGAACGGCGAGCTTCACGTTCGCGGGCACGAGCGGCGAGGCGGTGCTCCTCGGGCTCGAGCGCCGCGGAGTCGTCTCGTCGAGCGGCTCGGCGTGCGCCGCCGGGAGCGACGAGCCCTCGCATGTGCTGATCGCGATGGGCATCGACCCCGCCGTCGCGCAGACCTCGGTGCGCTTCACCTTCCCGCACGACCTGGCCGCACCGCTCGACGACGTGGCCGCGGCGGTCGCCGCATCCGTCGCCGCCGTACAATCGGGCCCGTGAGCAGCCGCGCCCTCGTCACGGTCATCGTGCCGGGTTTCGACGTCGCCCCGTGGGCGGGCGACGCCCTCGCCTCGCTTCGCCGGCAGACGCTCGCCGAGTGGACGGCCGTCCTCGTCGACGACGCGTCGGCCGACGGGACCGGCGCCCTGTTCGAGGCGGCCGCCGCGGACGACGACCGCTTCCGCGTGCTGCGCCACGCGCGCCGGGGCGGGCTGGGAGCGGCCCGCAACGCGGCGCTGGCGACCGTCGAGACGCCATTCGTCGCGTTCCTCGACGCCGACGACGTGCTGCAGCCCGGCGCCCTCGCCCGCATGGTCGGCGTGCTCGACGAGACCGGCAGCGACTTCGTCGCGGGAGCGTACGTGCGGCTGCGTCCCGACGGCGCGGGCGGATACGCGCCCGGCGCCGTGCAGCCGTGGGTGGCGGCGGCCACCTCCCCGGAGCGCCGCGGCGTCACGATCGAGGAGCACCCGGAGGCGGCGGCGAACATCGTGGCCTGGTCGAAGGTCAGCCGCACCGCGTTCTGGGAGCACTCCGGACTGCGCTTCCCGGAGGGCAGGCTCTACGAGGACCAGGTGGTCGCGCAGCTGATGTTCGCGCGGGCCCGGCGGTTCGATGTCGTGCCGGATGTCGTCGCGCACTGGCGCGAGCGCTCCGACGGCTCGTCGATCACCCAGCACGAGGAACGCCTCGACGTGCTCCGCGACTGCCTCGATGCGATGGCGGAGGGCCTGCGCGTGCTCGAGGGCACCGACCACCCGCTCGCCGCGCGGGCGCGGGTCGGCCAGCTGCTGCGCATGGACGTGCCCCGACTCGCGCGGATCGCCGCGTCACACCCCGAGGACGCCTACCGGCGCGCAGTCGGCGCCTTCGCCCGCGACCTCTGGGACCGCGCGGACGTCGCCCGTCTCCCGCTCAGCGCGGACGCCCTCCCCGCCGACGCTCTCCCGCTCCTGGCCGCCGCCCGCCTCTGGTAGCCGGTCGGATCTGGCAGCCGGTCAGCTCTGGTACCCGGGGTCAGAGGGGCGTCTCGTCTGCCGCGACCCGCGCCGACGCGAGCTGCTCGGCGGCGAGATCGGCGTACAGACCACCGGCGGCGATCAGCTGCTGGTGCGTGCCGGACTCGACGATCCGCCCGGCATCGAGCACATGGATGGCGTCCGCCCCGATCACCGTCGACAGCCGGTGCGCTACCGTGATCGTCGTCCGTCCGCGCGCCGCGGCGTCGAGCGCCGCCTGCACCACGCGTTCGGACACCGTGTCGAGCGCCGAGGTCGCCTCGTCCAGCAGCAGCACCGGCGGATCCTTGAGCAGTACCCGCGCGATCGCGATCCGCTGCTTCTCGCCGCCCGAGAGGCGGTAGCCGCGCTCCCCCACGATCGTGTCGTACCCGTGCTCGAACCCCTCGATCACGTGGTGGATGTCGGCCGCCCGGCAGGCCGCGATCACCTCCGCGTCGCTCGCGTCGGGTTTCGCATACCGCAGGTTCTCGCGCACCGTGGCGTGGAAGAGGTAGGTCTCCTGCGACACGATCCCGATCCGGTCGACGATCGACGCCACGGTGAGCCCGCGCACGTCGGTGCCCGCGAACAACACCTGTCCCGCATCGGCCTCGTACATCCGCGGCACGAGGTACAGCACGCTCGTCTTCCCCGCGCCGCTCGGACCCACCAGTGCCACGTGCTGCCCGGGCTCGACGCGGAACGACACGGAGTCCAGCGTCGGGCGGGCGTCGGGCGCCGCGCCCGGATAGCGGAACGAGACGCCGCGCAGCTCCACCCGGCCGACGGGACCCGGTGCGTCCGCCACATCGATGGCGTCCGCGCGGTCGCGGATCGCGGGCTCGAGATCGAGGTACTCGAAGATGCGCGCGAACACCGCCGACGAGGTCTGGAGGTCCAGCGCCACCCGCATGAGCCCCATGAGCGGTTGCAGCAACCGCGCCTGCACCGTCGTGAACGCGACGATCGTGCCTGCCGTGATCTGCTCGACGCCGCCGGAGAGGAAGAGCCCCGCCACCAGGTAGATGACCGCCGGCACACTCGCGACGATGACGCCGACGAGCGCGAAGAACCGCTGCCCGCTCATCGCCTGCCGCACCTGCAGCCGCACCTGCGTGCGGTTCTCGCCGCGGTAGCGCAGCGACTCGTCGCCCTGCCGGTTGAACGACTTCGAGAGCAGGATGCCGGAGACGCTCAGGCTCTCCTGCGTGATCGCCGACAGCTCCGACAGCGACTCCTGCGTCTGGCCCGCGATCCGCGCGCGCACCTGGCCGACCCGGCGCTGCACGAGCGCGAGTGCCGGCATCATGAACACCGCGATGAGGGTGAGCCGCCAGTCGATGAGGATCATCGCGACCAGCGACGCGGCGACGGTCACGGTGTTGCCGAGGATGCTGGTCATGGTGTTCGTGAGCACGTCCGACACCGCGCCCACGTCGTTCTGCAGACGGGACTGGATCACGCCCGTCTTGGTACGGGTGAAGAACCCGAGCTCCATCGCCTGCAGATGCTCGAACAGCCGCACCCGCAGATCCCCCGTGACGCTGTTGCCGACCGTCGAGGTGAGCCAGGTCTGCATGACCTGGAGAGCTGCCGACAGGAAGAAGAGCGCCACCATGACGCTGACGAGCCGCACGAGCAGCGGCACGTCGACGGGGCCGCCGCGCGTCGGGAACAGCGCGTCGTCGAAGACGTGCTGCACGAGAAGCGGGGGGATCACCGCGACCGCGGCGCCCACGACGACGAGCGCTGCGGTGAGGATCAGCCGCGTGCGGTAGGGGCGGAACAGCGCCGCCACGCGCCGCCCGAGGTGGTCGATGTGCGGAGCCTGCGCGTTCTCGGCGCGCTGGGCGGATGCATCCGTCCCTCGGAAGGAGGGCGGACGGTGGGGGCCCGCCGACATGCTCATCGCATCAGCTTAGGAGCCCGTTCCGACGTCGGTTCCGGCGAGTGAACGGGTTCCCGATCAGTCGGCCTCGATCAGGCCACCGAGGTACCGCAGCACTCTCGCGGTGAGGAACGCCTGGTTGTACACGCCGATCGCCGAGAACTGCTCGTTCACGTCCCCGCGGCGAAGGATCGCGGCGGTCTCATAGCTCGCCACCCCCAGGACCGGCTCCGTCTCCGCCGCACGCAGCAACTCGATCTCGGCGCCGAGCTGGTCGCGTCCGAGATCCAGCGCGCGCCCCAGGACGGCGTCGAAGCGCACACCGGTGATGTTCAGCAGGTTGTCGAGTTCGGCGTTGTTGTAGTACTTGTCGACGAGCATCTGGTTGCGGACATAGTTGCTGAGACCGTAGCCCAGAGTCGCATACTGCGCGTTGGCCTTGTCCGACCCGATGTAGTCCGAGATCGCGGCCTGCACGTTCGCCTCGACCAAGGCTGCGGCGACGCTCGAGTCCACGGACGCCAGCAGGTTCAGGGCGGCCTCCCGGCTGAACCCGCGGGCGTCGGCGAGATCTGCCACGACGACCTCCTCGAACGTGGCGAAGTTCGCCTCCGCGCCACGGCGGAAGAAGCTGCCGACCTGGGCGAGGTCGACGTCCTCCGACAGCTCCGCGCCGGGGTTGTCCCGTCCGACCTCGAGCGTGACACCGGCCGCCGCGATCTGCGCCTCGGCCAGCTCCGCCCAGTAGACGGGCGTCACCAGGCGCGCGAACAGCTCGTCCGCGGACCCGATCGTTCCGTTCGCCCAGTCAACGCTGAGGCTCTGGAGGTCTTGACTGGCGAAGACGAGAAGCGCATAGGCGTCGAAAACGTTCGCGTAGGCGCGCACCAGCCCCTCTGCGTCGGAGATCGTGTGCGGCTCGAAGGTGGACATCTGGTCCAGGAACGCGAAGAAGGTGCGCTCCGCGGACGAGATGTCCAGCGCCTGTTCGAAGAAGACCGGGATACCCCCGACGCCCTGGGAGAAGATGGGCTGCAGGAGCTCGCCCGTCGCGACGATCCCCTCGAGCGCGGCCGCGGCCTGGTTGACGAGGTTGTACGCACCGGCTTGAAGGCCCTGCTGCTGCAGACCGACTGCTTCCTCGTGATATCCCCGGATGAGGTCGAGGACGCCCGACTGCACGAACACCGCCTGCACCTCGGCGGGCAGCCGCTGCAACCTCGCCTCGGCGTCGTCGTAGCGGTTGAAGGTGATGTCGACCTGTGGCTTGAGCTTGTCGTACGAGCGATTGTCGAGCCTCGGGTCGCGCGCACCGGACTCGAAATCGATGCTCTCGCCGGTCAGATGGGTGTAGGCCTCGTAGATGTCGCCCACCTCGACCACCTCGACGCCGAGGCGCTCCCCCTCTCTCACGACGTCCACGGTCGCGCCGTCGGCGTCCGCGGAGTTCCGCTGCCCGAGAGGAATGAGGATCTTCTCGAAGCCGGCATCGGCGGCTCCGGCGATCTTCTCCGGGATGCCCCCCACCGGTCCGACCGTGCCGGTGGCGTTGATCGTGCCCGTCATCGTGACGTTCTCCAGGAACTCGTCGCCGCGATCCAGCGCGATGAGCCCGGCGGTCGTGAGAGCGCCCGCGCTCGGACCGTCGATCCATCCGCTCGTCTCGAACCGGAACTCTCCCTCGAGCGGCGCGCTCGTCAGGATCGTCGAGACGATCGCGGCGTTCCACGCGCCTGCCTGGGACTGGGTCCCGATGCCGCCGACCTCGTTCGCGGAGAACTCGACACGGAAGTCGCCGGCCTCCTCCGGAGCCCTCCGGCTGATGACCGTCTCACCCGTCGTCCCCTCGCCGGCGGCGGTGAACGCCAGCCAGGTGATCGTGATCTCGTCGGTCTCGGGCCCGTCGGCCGCGCACCCTCCTGCTGTCGCGACCACCGCGGCGGCGAGCATCGCGGCGACCGGTCGCCGCACCCGCGCGTGCCGGATCCTGCTCGTCGTGTCCTGGCTCGAGTCGACGACCGGGGCGGCGGAGGTGATGATCGCGAACACGCGCGACAAGCGTCGTTGCTTGGTGATCATGCGGGATCCTGTCGAGTGTCGGAGCGGTCGGGCCCCACCTTATGACCCCACGACCTCGCCGATATATCCGTAGAACTACGGGAATCGTCGGGTGCGTCCCGGAGCCGCCAGGTCCTCCGTCGACGCCGGGCGAAGGGCGACCCGAACGCTAGTGTGCTGAGTACTCATGCATCACAGGGAGTCGAGAATGATCGGAGAGCGTTCGAGCGTCAGTGCAATGTGCTGGGCGCACCCCTCGTTCTCCCGCACCCGACGAGCCCCCCTCGAGAGCCCGGAACGAGAGGGCGGTCGGAAAGGGTGATCGGCAGGCAGGAGGATCTGACTCGTCTGCGAGCCGCGATCGCCACCGATCGGGGCGGCGCGGCCGTGGTCTTCCTGGACGGTGCCATCGGGGTGGGCAAGACCGCGCTGCTCGCGGAGCTGCTCGCCTCGCACGACCTGCCGCGCGTCCTCTTCGCACGCGGCGGCGAAAGACTCGCGCACATCCCCCTCGACGGCATCCGCGGCATCGTGGAGACGCTGCTCGACGCCGACCTGCCGCTCCTGCTCGCGGAAGGCGCCTCGATGCGCACGCTCCGGCAGCGCATCCGGCATGCGCTCGGCGAGGCGCCCGCCCTTCTCGTGATCGACGATGCGCATTGGTTGGACCAGGACTCCCTCGACATGCTCGCGGCGCTCCTGTCCGATCCGCTTCCCGGGGGAACCTCGTTCGTCTTCGCCCACAGGTCCTCGCTCGCGCCGAAACTCCTTCCGTACGCGGCGACGCGCGGAGGTCTCCGCGTCTCCCGCCTCACGCTCGCTCCTCTGGACGAGGATGCGTCGCGTCGGCTGCTGGCGCAGTACGGCTCGAGCGATCCCGAGATCCTGCGCCTGGCCGGGGGGAACCCGCTGTTCCTCCGGCTTCTCGCCGAGGGTCGCGGGACCTCACCGGACTGGAGCACCGCAGACGACGAGGCACTCGCCGATCTCGGCCCCAGCAGCATCGACGACACCCTGAGGACCGAGATAGCCCTCCTCCCCGTCGGTGCGCGGACGCTCCTGCACGCGCTGTCCCTCGCACCTGCGCCGCCGCCCTCGGCCCTCGCCGCGCTCACGGGGATGGCCGACGCGTCGCTGCTCGAGGCGTCCGATGAGCTCGCGGCACGAGGTCTCACCGATCCCCGGCAGCTCGAGATCCTTCATCCCCTGATCCGCGCCGCGGCGTATCGCGACATGGACGCCGCCACACGGCGGCGGATGCACCGCGCCGCCGCCGCGCAGATGAGCGGGTCACTCGACGGCGCCGTTCATCTGCGCCACCTCGGTGCGTATCTCACCGAAGCGGAGCTCGACGCTCTGATGCATGCTGCATCGACGGTCATGCCAACGGCCCCCCACAGCGCACTCAAGCTGCTCGAGAGGACCCGCCGCATCCCGCACCGAGACCGGGATCTGCTCCTCGCGCGCGCACTGCTGATCGACGGGCGGCCGGGCCAGGGCGAGGAACTGCTCCGCACGCTCCTCGCCGACGGCGACGTGTCGAAGGAGGCATCGGCGCTGCTCATCCAGTCGCTGCGGATCCAGGGCCGGCCCGATGAGGCCGTCGAGCTCGTCCGCGAGGTCACCGACGGGGAGGGACACCCGGAGATCGCCGTCGAGGCCGCAACCCTGATGGTGATGCACGAAGGGGCGCAGGACCCCTCCCTCATCGTCAGAGCCGCGGGAGTCCCCGCCCCGCCCGGCGTCGCCGCCGCGCTCTCGGCGCTCACGGCGCTGGCGCATCTGCGGCATGGCGACGTCGTCCGTGCGCGCGAGCCGTACGAGACCGCTCGTGACGGCTTCCTCTCGCTCGCAGCTTCCGACATGCTCCCCGTCATCGAGGCGGTCACCGCGGCCGGATGGAGCGCGCACATGGTCGGCGACTTCAGGGGAGGCGTCACGTTCGTCGAGCGGGCGATCCGTCTCGCGGAGCGCAACGGCCGCTTTCACGCGCTTCCCCACCTCTACTGCATCCTGGCGTTCCTCTACATCCCGCTCGATCGCGGCGCAGAGGCGGAGGAGCTCGCGGAGCAGGCGATCGACGCAGCCGAGCGATACGACTGGCCCGAGGTCGTCCCGCTCGCAACCACCGCCGCTCTCGTCGCCGCGCCCGATCGCGAGGCCACCGAGAAGTGGTACCGCCGTCTCGCAGCCCTCAGACCCCCCACGACGTGGTGGTGGCGACGCGTGGTGGAGCTGTTCCGCGCCCGGGTCGAGATCCGCTTCGGCATCCCGATCGACAGATCCGTCCTGGTCGCAGAGGACGGCGATGTGTTCGTCATCCAGAATCACATCGGCCTGGGCGAGCTCGCCCTGCGCCACGGCGACATCGCCGCCGCGCAACGTCACTCGGATCACGCCATCGCGCTCGGCGAGCGGTTCGGCGTCCCCTACCTCACCGGACAGGGCGCACTTTTCCGAGCCGAGGTCCTGCGCGCGACGGGCCGAACGGCCGACGCAGAGGCCGCGGCCCTCGCGGCCGTCGCACATTTCACGGACGCTGGTGCGCCACTGTATGTCAGGAACGCGCGCGCATGGCTCAGGAAGTTCGTCGAAGCGGCGGATCCGCCCGCCCAAGCGCACCTCACATCGCGCGAGCGCGAGGTCGCAGATCTGGTGGCGAACGGCTTGACCAACCGGGAGATCGCGGAGCGCCTGTATCTGAGCCCCCGGACGGTCGAGGACCACGTCGCCCGGATCCTGCGCAAGCGAGGCCTGCGCTCACGCGCCGGCCTCGCCCGCAAGCTGGACGGCTGACGCCGGGCTGCTTCGAGATCACCGCGCCGACATCGACGACGACCACCGGCGCGCCCCGAGCGACCGGCGACGTGCACGAGTCGGCCGGCGGATCGGGAATGCCGTGTCGGATAAGGCGGTTAGGGTGGACATCGGCCGGTTCCGGCAGCCATCCCCACCATCCCCGCCTCTCGAAGGAGACGACGATGCACGTCGACGCCGCCCACACCGGATCCCTTCCTGTGAGCACCGCCGGCAACCCGGTTCCGCGCAACGACAACCGCGTCATCTGGCTGCTGCTCGCCGCCGCGTTCGTCGCCATCCTCAACGAGACGACGATGGGCGTCGCGATCCCGCATCTGATCACCGATCTCGGCATCGACGCCGTGCTCGCCCAGTGGCTCACCACCGCCTTCATGCTCACGATGGCCGTCGTGATCCCGATCACGGGTTTCCTGCTGCAGCGGCTGGGCACGCGCACCGTCTTCATCACGGCCATGTCGCTGTTCAGCGCCGGCACGCTCATCGCGTTCCTCGCCCCCGGGTTCGAGGTGCTGCTGGTGGCGCGTGTCGTGCAGGCGTCGGGCACCGCGATCATGATGCCCTTGCTCATGACGACCGTGATGACGATCGTCCCCGCTCACGCCCGCGGCCGGATGATGGGTCGCATCAGCATCGTCATGGCCCTCGCCCCGGCAATCGGCCCGACGCTGTCCGGCTTCATCCTCGACACGTTCAGCTGGCGCTGGATCTTCGGCGTCGTGCTGCCGATCTCGATCATCGCCCTCGCGGTGGGCGCCCGCTGGATCCACAACATCGGCGAGCGCAGCCACGCGCGGGTAGACGTCGCGTCGATCATCCTGTCGGCGTTCGGCTTCGGCGGCCTCGTCTACGGTCTCAGCCAGATCGGCGGCGGGTCCGCGCACGGAGGGAGCACGGAGGCGGCGGCGGAGGCCTCCGCCGTCTCGTCGCTGACGCTGTGGATCTCGCTGTCCGTCGGCGTCGTGTCGCTCGCCCTCTTCGTATGGCGCCAGCTGCTGCTGCAGCGGCGCGACGATGCCCTCCTCGACCTCCGCGTCTTCCGATCGGTGAACTTCACGATCTCGGTCGCGCACTTCGCGGTCATCTCGCTCGCGTTCTTCGGCACGATCACCGTGCTGCCGCTCTTCGCGCAGAACGCGATGGCCCTGAGCCCCCTCGAGACCGGCCTGATCGTGCTGCCCGGCTCGCTCGCGATGGGTCTCGCCGGCCCGCTTATCGGCCGCATCTACGACCGCTGGGGCCCGCGGGTGCTGCTGGTTCCCGGCTCGATCCTGGTCGTCGCGCTGCTGTGGCTGTTCACGACCCTGAGCGAGAGCACCCCGGTCTGGGAGCTCCTGATCACGCAGACGCTGCTGTCCATCGGGCTGGCCATGTCGTTCACCCCGCTGTTCACCGCCTCGCTCGGCTCGCTGGAGCCCCGGTTCTACTCGCACGGCAGCGCCATCGTGAGCACCGTGCAGCAGGTGGCGGGCGCAGCCGGGATCGCCGTGATGATCACGATCATGAACGCCGGCTACGTCGCCGGCGCGGCCACCGAGGGGGCGGCATGGGCGGCCGGCGCGCGCGGAGCGTTCCTGTTCGCGGCGATCGTCGCCATCCCCACGATCGTGACGGCGTTCTTCATCCGCAAGCCCGCCGACAGCGTCGGCGTGCCGATGGCCCACTGACCCCGCCGGTCGCTGTCAACCCCGGCCGATCCCTCGTGCCCGTCGCCTAGCGTGGCGGGCATGACGGATCTCACGGGAAAGAAGGTCGCGTTCCTCGCGACGGACGGATACGAAGACAGCGAGCTCACCTCGCCGTGGAGCGCCGTGCGGGTCGCCGGCGCGACGGCGGTGCTGGTCTCGCCGAAGGCGGGAGCGGTCGAGGGCAAGAACGGGCACCTGCAGAACGTCGACCTCGACGTCTCCGACGCGGTCGCCGCGGACTTCGACGCGCTCGTGCTGCCGGGCGGTGTCGTCAATGCCGACCACCTGCGGATGGACGAGCCCTCGGTGGCGTTCGCGAAGGACTTCTTCGCCCAGCACAAGCCGGTGGGCGCCATCTGCCACGCGGCGTGGACGCTCGTCGAGGCGGATGTGCTCGAGGGTCGCACGCTGACGAGCTATCCGAGCCTCAAGACCGACCTGCGCAACGCCGGCGCGACGTGGGTCGACGAGGAGGTCGTGGTCGACGCGGGTCTCGTCTCGAGCCGCACGCCCGACGATCTGCCCGCGTTCAACGCGAAGGTGATCGAGGAGATCGGCGAGGGGAAGCACTCGGGTCAGACGACCTGAGTGCGCGCGCTCAGGAGGTGCTGCAGGCACCGCCGCCGCAGCATCCGGCGGGTGCGTCGACGACCGGGAGCAGGGCCTCCCCCTCGACCGGGGCGGGCTGGAGCTGGATGGGCTGAGACGTGGACATTGCTCCACCCTATGCCTGCGGGGGCCCGAGGGGTATGCCCTCGGGCCCCCGGCCGTCCGGAAGCGGAGACTTTTCGCATCAGAGCAGTTCACCGAGGAGCGCCCGCACGCGATCGCGGATGTCGTCGCGGATGGTGCGGACGGACTCGATCCCGCGACCCGCCGGGTCGTCGAGCGCCCAGTCCTCGTATCGCCTGCCCGGGAAGACGGGGCACGTGTCGCCGCATCCCATCGTGATGACGACGTCGGAGGCCCGGACATCGTGGGCGGAGAGAATTCGCGGGGTGAGCCCGGCGATGTCGATCCCCTCCTCCGCCATCGCGGCGACGGCCACGGGATTGAGGTGCTCTGCGGGCGCCGATCCCGCCGAGAGCACCTCGACCCGCTCCCCCGCTAGTGCGCGCAGGAATCCGGCGGCCATCTGCGATCTCCCCGCGTTGTGGACGCACACGAAGAGCACGGTGGGGACGCTCCTCGCGTCGGTGGGATCGGTCCTCGGCGCCATGACGTCCTTCCGTCGGTGCGGTCGGATGCTAGCCGATCGCGGTGAACTCCGTCGCGCCGTCGATAGGCTGGCGGGCGTGATCGCACGTGCTCTGACCGACGGCGCGCTCCTGCGCGCCGCCCGCCCCGGCGACGAGACCGGCATCCTCGCCTGCATCACCGCGCTGGCGGTGTACGAGAAGGAGCCGGATGCGGTCGAGAACACGGCCGAGGCGATCGGCGAGACCCTTTTCGGCCCCGAGCCGCGGGCGTTCGCCCACGTCGTCGAGCGCGACGGCGCGATCGCGGGGATCGCGGTCTGGTTCCTCACCTACTCGACGTGGACCGGCCGCCACGGCATCTGGCTCGAGGACCTGTTCGTCGACGAGACGCAGCGCGGGCGCGGATACGGCAAGGCGTTGATCGGGTCGTTGGCGGCCGTCTGCGTCGAGCGCGGCTACTCGCGTCTGGAGTGGACCGTGCTCGACTGGAACGCACCGTCGATCGCCTTCTACCGATCGCTCGGTGCCGCCCCCATGGACGACTGGACCACGCAGCGGCTGGCCGGCGACGACCTGGCCGCCCTCGCCGCCGCCCGCTGACCGCCGCCGGATGCGGATCCGGCGGCGGTCTCCTGTGATGGCTGCCGAAGCTTCGGGCGCCGGCGCAGGACGAAGGCGCCACCGCAGGATGCACGCACCAGCGCCGGATGCACCCCCCCAGCGCGGGATGCGGGCGGAGACGGATCGGCGCACTGCGACAATGGAGCGGAACTCCCCGCCGTGCCCGGCACCCTCGCCGCGGCGGGGCGATCCGCGCCGACGCACGAAAGGCCTCCCTGTGAACATCACGCTGCTCGTCCGGTTCGTCGCCGTCGCCGAAGAGCTGCACTTCCCGCGTGCCGCGGAGGCCCTCGGCATCCCGCTCGCGTCCCTCTACTCGTCGATCGAGAAGCTCGAGAGCGAGGTCGGGCACGCACTGCTCACGCGCGACGCCCCGACGAGGCTCACCCCCGCAGGAGTCCTCCTCCTCGCCGACGCGAAGGAGGAGATCGCCGAGACCCCCGCCCCGTCCGCGAAGTCCGTCGCGCCGGCCGGCGGCAAGGCCAAGGCCTCGAAGGGCAAGGGCCGCGCCCCCATCGTCAAGGGCCAGCCGAAGCCGTACAAGAAGCGCCAGGGCCGCTAGGGCGCCGCATCCGATCGCCCTTCCCGGGGCCGCGCCGACGGGCCGCGCCGGTGGCCGACGAGGTCGCGCTCTCCCGGCTCCGGCCGCGAACCCGGCGCGGACGGTGACCGCGACGACGGGCGGGGCGCCCACTTGTCGATAGTCGGTCCGCTCGATGCTCGTGCCGTTGCCGGCATCGCCGACGGCGGAGCGCACCGGCGACGCCGTGATCCCGTTGCGTCGCGCGAAGTACGCGGCGGTGTCGTCGAAGGAGCGCATGGTGCCGCCCACGCGGAAGGCGAGACGTGCCCATGCCGCGAACAGCACATCGTCCACGTCTTCCTTACGAGCGTGAGCGGAGCTCTCCCGTCGGGCGTCGTTCCACTGACCGCGGTAGCCATCTCTCCGCGGCGTCAGACGAAGCGCACCCAGTTCGCTCCCCGACCGGTCTCAGCCTGCTGGATCGGTTCCAGGCGGTCGCCGTCGACCGCGTAGAGCGACACCGTCTCCGAGCGCTCGCCGGCGGCGACGAGGTAGGCGCCGTCGGGGCTGAGGGCGAAGCCGCGGGGCTGTGGCTCGGTGACCGTGAAGCGCTCGGGCGCCGACACCGCGCCGTCGGGCCCGATCGCCACGGCGCCGAGCGTGCTGCCGGTGCGCTCCGAGCACCACAGGTGCCGGCCACCGTCGGCGAGGTGGAGGTCCGCGCCCCAGACGAGGTTCTCGGCGCGAGGATCCGCGCCGAGGCGACTGTGGGTCGCGCCGACGGCCGGATCGAAGGCGTCGGCGGCGTCGCGAAGCTCGAGCGTTCCCGTCTCGGTGTCGCGCGCGTAGTGCAGCGCCCGTCCCGAGAACTCGGTGAGCACGTAGGCCCGGTCTCCGGCGGCGTTCAGCACCAGATGCCGCGGCCCGCTTCCGGCCGGCGCGGCCGCCGTCGCCGGCTCGAGAGGCTCCAGGCGTGCCTCTCCCGACAACGCGTACTGCGCCACCAGGTCGGCGCCCAACGAGACGAAGTAGGCGAACCGGCCGTCTGCGCTCGGGAGGACGGCGTGCAGGTTCGGATGGTCGAGGTGCGAGACGGGCTCGCTCAGCACGCCGTCCGCGATCCGCCAGGTCTCGCCGTATCCGCCGCCGTACGACGCGCCGAGAAGCACCGTGCCGTCGTGAGACAGCGCGACGTAGGTCATGGCACCGCCCGGCAGGTCGCGCCGGGACAGCGGCGTCAGTGCGCCGCTGTCCCGGTCCAACCGCAGGGTGACGATCCCGGGGAGTCCGGCGTCGCCGCTCGCCTTCACCCCGGCGTACACCAGGTCGCGTGCCGGATCGACGACGAACGTCGAGGAGCCGGTGAGCCCGCCCGTGACGGCGAGGCGATGCAGCTTCCCGTCGGCGAGGCGGAACGTGCTTATGCTGCTTTCTCCCGCATTGGCGACGAGAACGAGAACGTGGGTCATGGATCGATCGTATGCGTGACTCGGCATGCACCGCGTCCCGGGTTGTGGAGACGAACGCACCATCCGCGCGCGTCCAGTGCGCGCATCACTGCGTGAGCAGCCGGAGCTGGAAGTCGCGACCGCGCGCCATGTGCATGGCCATCTCGCGCCGCGCGAGCTCGGGATCCCGAGCCAGGATGGCGTCGAGCACGGCCTCGTGCTCCTCCTGCGACTGCATCGACCCCGAGATGGAGCTCGCCCACGGCCGCCGATGGAGGCTCACGAGCGTCTCCGCCCGGGTGATGAACTCCACGAGGGCCTCGTTGTGCGATGCCCGGTGCAGCGTGCGGTGCCACTGCTGGTGGAGCTCCGAGCGCTCGGCCTCGTCCGACGCGGCCGCGGCCGACTTCAGGAACGCGACCATCTGAGCGCGCTCCAGCGGGGTCGCTCGATCGGCTGCGGCCTCCGCCGCCGCCGCTTCGAGGGCACCGCGCACATCGAAGTAGTCGAGCACCTCCTGCATGGTGCGCTCCCGCACGCGGTATCCGCGTCGTTCACGTGCCAGGATGCCGTCCTTCTCGAGCATCGCGAGCGCCTCGCGGATGGGCGTGCGCGACGTGCCCAGCTCGTCGGTGAGCGCACTTTCGTAGAGACGACGCTCCGGTCCGATCTCGCCGGCGATGATCCGCTCACGGAGCGTGCGGTAGTGCGCCGCGGCGGCCGTCTCGTTCATTGCGGTCTGCATCTGCTCGGGGTCTCCTTCGGCCGAGGCGGAGCGGGATCGGTCACAGCGAGATGCTCCAGTGCGGGTGATCGGGTGCCAGTCGAGTCGAGTCTGCCCCGAACAGCGCCTCTCGGAAAGTTCCGGGCGCCCGTCCGGTGCGCAGCATCCCCCGCGCGCGCAGCTCCGGGACGACGTGACGGATGATGTCGTCGAACGTGCCGGGCCGCACGGCGTAGGCCAGGTTGAATCCGTCCAGATCGGCGACCTCCGCCCACCTCTCCAGCTCGTCGGCGACGGTCGCGCCCGACCCCACGATCGTGGGGCCCATCCCTCCGACGCCCATGTAGTGCGCGACCTCCCGGAGCGTCCATACCCGGTCGGGATCCGCGCTGGCGAAGAACCGTGCGCTGAACTGGGCTCCGTTGGAATCGATGTCGGCGAGCGGGATGTCGGGGTCGAGGGCAGACACGTCGAAGCCGGCCGGGCCGGCGAACTGCACCATCGCACCGCCGTAGTCGATGTAGCGCAACAGGTCCTCATACTTCGCCCGGGCGATCTCGTCGGTCTCGCCCGTGACGATCGTCGCGACCGCGAGCACCTTCAGCGAGTCGCGGGATCGCCCGAGACGTGCCGCCGCTTCGCGGGTCTGCGCCACGATCGGCGCGATGACCTCAGGGCGGGTGCCGTGCACGAACACGCCCTCCGCGTGCTGCGCCGCGAACCGCTGCCCCCGCGCGGACGAGCCTGCCTGGAAGAGCAACGGGGTGCGCTGCGGCGAAGGCTCGGCGATGAAGGGGTCGGGGACCTGGAAGTACCGGCCGTCGTGGGCGAGCGGCCGCACCCGGGCGGGGTCGACGTACACGCCGCGCTCCCGGTCGACGCGGACCGCGTCGTCGTCCCAGGACAGCTCCCACAGCTTGTGCGCGACCTCCAGGTACTCGTCGGCGCGGTCGTAGCGGTCGTCGTGCTGCAGCTGCTCGCCCGCACCGAGGTTGCGGGCGGCGCTGTCGAGGAACGAGGTCACGATGTTCCAGCCGACCCGTCCCTCGGTGAGGTGATCCAGGCTCGTCAGCGTGCGGGCGAGGAGGAAGGGATGAGTGTAGGACGTCGAGAGGGTGACCGCGAAACCGAGCGACTCGGTGACGGCCGCCATCGCCGAGATGAGCGTGATCGGGTCGTTGATCGGCACCTGGCTGGCCGTGCGGAGCGCCTCGTCGGGCCCGCCCCGGTAGACGTCGAGGATTCCGAGGATGTCGGCGAGGAAGACCCCGTCGAACCCGGCGTCCTCGAGGTCGCGGGCCAGACGGGTCCAGTACCGGAGCGTCTTGTACTCCGACGAGCGATCCTGCGGATGCCGCCACAGTCCCGAGGAGATGTTCCCCGGGGAGAAGTTCTCGAACGCGTTCAGATGCAGGACACGGGAACCCACCACGGGCCTCCTTCTGTGACGGGGACAGGATTCGAGTGGACGGGAGCGACCACGACGGTCATCGGTATGCCTCTGCGACGGCCTGGGCGCCCGCCCCGATGTCGGCGACGCCTCCCGCGTCGGCGACGGCGGAACCGAGGGCGACGACCCCGGCGAGAACGGGCGCGAAACCGGCCCGTGGGCCGATGTGGGACAAGCGCACCAGACGACCGTCGACATCCGGCGCCGCGACGCCGATCGCCGCGCCGAAACGGAGCTGCGCGAGGTCGACGACGACTCCGCGCGAGATCCCGTCCGGAACAAGCGCCCCCGTCACCAGGCCCGACGCGAGCGTCTCGTCGTCGACCCATGGCGACAGCCCGAGCGCGACGATGCCGGCGCGCGTGGCGCGGGCGGCGCGACGGTGACGTGCGACGATCGCGTCGATCCCCTCCCCTTCCACGCGGTCGAGGGCCGCCTCGAGCGCCCAGAGGTCGTGCGCGTGCGGCGTGCCCGGCACGATCGTGCGGTCGGTGTCCAGCCAGTCGCGGCGGAGGTCGAGGAGCGACAGCGACGAGAACCGCGGCGCACGGCCTCCGCGAGCGAGTGACGCCCACCCTCGCGGGTTGACCGCGACTGCCGACAGCGCGGCGGGGCCGCCGAGGGCCTTCTGCGGACCGATGACCAGGATGTCGGCGGCGTCCGCGGAAAGATCGAGCGGCTCGGCGCCGACCGATGCGACCGCGTCGACGATGCTGACCGTTCCCGTCGCCCGTGCCTCACGGAGGATCTCGCGGATCGGATTGACGATCCCGCTCGCCGCCTCGCCGTGCACGAAGGCGATCGCGTCGAATCCCGCGGACAGGGACTCCGCCACCGCGGAGACCTCGATCGGCCTGCCCGGGACGGCCTCCAGCTCGACGACGGATGCACCGCCCGCGCGGAGCCAGTCGCCGAAGTAGCGCCCGTAGACGCTGGTGACGACGTTCAGCACGCGGGCTCCCGAGCCGCCCACCTCGCGCGCGACGGCCTCGAGCGCGACGACGGCTTCCCCCGGGACCAGGGCGACGTCGTGGTCGTCCGCGCGCAGCAGCGCTCCGATCCGATCCGCCAGGCGGTCGTACCGCTCGGCCGGGAAGACGGGCGGGTCCAGCGGAACCGGCCATGCGGGCGAGGAGGTGTTCATGAGGGTCCGTCCGTGTGTCATCTTTGCCCTCTGTTACGGGCTCAATTAATGTACACACTTGTACGCATTACTCTCGCTGCACGACGAAAGATGACGTCGAACACCCGATGCGGCGCCCGCGGGCGCCCCCTTGCACGAACAGAGGCACACACATGCGACCCAACCGTCCCCTCGTCCCGCCGGGCCTTCGGCGTGCCGTCCCCCTCACGGCGGCGGCCGTCGGGATCGTTCTGCTCGCGGGCTGCACGTCCGGCACGACGCCCGCCGCCTCCGGGTCCTCCGAGCCGGTCTCCGGCGGATCGATCACGTTCGCCCGGCTGAGCCAGGACGTGACCTCGCTCGACCCGCACGACGCCGTGCTCACGACGATCAACGCCTACACGCTCGACAAGATCTTCGACACGCTCTACGCGCTCGACACCGACGGCATTCCCCAGCCCTCACTGGCCACGTCCTACGAGGTCAGCGACGACGGGCTCACCTGGACGTTCCTGCTGCGCGACGGGGTGACGTTCTCGGACGGCAGCGACTTCACCGCCGACGATGTCGTCTACTCGATCGAACGACACCTCGAGCTGGGCGGTGCGCTGCCCCTCTCCGCCCCCGTCACCGACGTCGTCGCAACGGACGATCTGACGGTCGAGATCCACCTGTCGGAGCCATACACCCCTCTCCTGTCGGAGCTGTCCGTCTTCTCCAGCAGCATCCTTCCGAGCGAGCTCGCCGACCAGGATGCGGCGACGTTCTTCGCGGATCCCGTCGGAACCGGTCCCTTCGTCGTCGGCGAATGGGACAAGGCGTCCGGCGACTTCGCCCTCGCCCGCAACGACGACTACCGGGAGGAGGGACTGCCCTACCTCGACGAAGTGCGTCTGGTCGCCCTCGACGACGACAACCAACTCGTCCAGCAGCTCCAGGGAGGTCAGGCGCAGATCATCGACGACGTCCCGATCGCAGGCGTCGAGGAGCTGCAGGGCAACGGCGACGTGACGGTACAGACCGTGCCGAGCTGGAACTCCGACGTGCTCTACTTCAACACCGCCTCGGATGTCTTCAGCGACGACGCCGTCCGCCGGGCCGTCGGCCAGGCGATCGATCGCGATGCCCTCGTGGCCGCCACGACGTTCGGCACCGCGACCTCGGCGCGCACCTACATCTCCACGAGCATCCAGTACTCGGACCAGTCCGTCGACGCGCTCGCGTACGACCCCGATGCCGCGGCCGACGAGCTCGCGGCGTCCGACCATGCCGACGGTGCCACGGTGACCCTGACGGTCGACGGCGGCTCGCAGGCGCGCACGCAGCAGGCGCAGATCATCCAGTCCGCGCTCGAGGAGATCGGCATCACCGTCGAGATCAAGAACGTGGACAACGCCACGTTCTGGACCGAGTTCCCCGCCGGCGAGTACGACTTCGCGCTCACCACCACGATCGCCGACACGGGCGACCCCGACAATGTGTCGACCTGGCAGGTGTACGGCGACAAGGACGGTGGGGCGTTCAACACGCGCTACGACAACGCCGAGGTGAACGATCTCGTACTGAAGGGGCGTACCACTCCGGACGGCGACGACCGCACCGCGATCTACGCTCAGCTGCAGGAGATCATCGCTCAGGACGTGCCGCAGTTCTCCCTCGCCTACGTCGCCGAGATCAAGGCCACCAGCGCCTCGGTGCACGGCCTCGAGCTCATCCCCAACGGCACGGTGCGTCTGGAGCGCACCTGGATCGACTCCGAGTGACAGCGTCGGTGAGGGCGGGCCGAGCTCGCCCTCACCGCGAGCCCGGCTCAGAAGGCATGTGACATGAGACGCACGCGAACGATCGGCGGCCTGCTGCTGCGCGCCGTCCTCGTGGCGCTCGGCGTCGTCCTGGCCGCCTTCCTCCTCCTCCAGGTCGTCCCGGGGGATGTCGCGACGGCGCTGCTGGGCAGTCATGCGACGCCCGAGAGCGTGGCGCGGCTGCGTGCCCAGCTCGGGCTCGACCTGCCCTGGCACGAGCGGCTCGGCTCGTTCTTCCTCGATCTGCTCAGCGGGGGTGGCACGTCCCTCGTCTACGGCGAGTCGGTGCGATCGCTGATCGCGGCGCGCGCCGGCGTCACCCTCGCCATCGTGGGCCTCGCGATGCTCTTCGCGATCGTCTTCAGCGCGGGCCTGGCGATCACCGCTGCGCTCAACCACAACCGGCTCGCCGATCAGGTGATCCGAGTGCTCACCACGAGTGCGCTGGCCGTTCCCGCCTTCCTGCTGGCGATGGTGCTCATCCTCGTCTTCAGCGTGAACCTCCGCTGGTTCCCCGTCGGCGGATCGGCGGACGGCCTGCGATCGCTCGTGCTGCCGGCGGTCACGGCGGCGCTCGGCGTCGTCCCGGTCCTCACCCGGAGTCTGCGGGTCCAGCTGCTGTCGACCGCCGATGCCGACTTCCTCTTCGCGGCCCGGTCGGCGGGCATGAGCCGCACCCGGGTCGTGCTGACCTACCTGCTCCCGAACGCGTCGATCCCGGCGCTGACGCTCGTCGGCGTGAACTTCGCCTATCTCGTGGGCGGGACGTTCATCGTCGAGAAGGTCTTCGCCATCTCGGGGGTGGGCTCGCTCATGTTCGACTCGATCAGCCAGCGCGACATCCCCGTGGTGCAGGAGCTCGTCGTCTACACGGCCCTCGTGGTCGTGCTGATCAACCTCGTGACGGAGGCGGCCGTGCGGGCCGTCGACCCCCGCCGACGACGGAGGACCGTGTGAGCGAGACATTGGCGGCGACGGTCCCGACGCGCGTGCGCGGCGACATCCGGCATCGGGCGACGCTCGTCGCCGGCGCGGCGATCGTCGCCCTCGTCGCGCTCGCCGCCGTGTTCGCTCCGTGGATCGCGACCCACGATCCGCTGGCGCAGGATCTCACGGCGGGACTGCAGCCGCCCTCGGCCGAGCACTGGCTCGGCACCGACCAGCTCGGTCGCGACATCTGGTCGCGCATCGTGTACGCCGCACGCACCGACCTGCGCGTCGGCGTGCTCGCGGTCATCGCGCCGGCGCTCATCGGCACCTTCATCGGGCTCGTGGCCGGTTACTTCGGATCCTGGACGAACCGGATCGCGACCTTTCTCATCGACACGAACCTCGCCTTCCCGTTCTACGTGATCGTGCTGGCGATGGTCGCGTTCCTGGGATCGGGCGAGGGCGCGATCTACGTCACCTTCGCCCTCGTCGCGTGGGTGAACTACGCCCGCGTCGTCGGCGTCGTGACCACGGGCCTCGCCGCCGAGCCCTGGGTGCAGGCCGCCCGCGGCGGCGGGCTCTCGTCTGCGGCCGTCCTCACCCGTCACGTCCTGCCCGCGGTCCTCCCGCAGGTGATCGTGCTGATCGTGAACGACATCGTGTTCGTCATCCTCGCGATCGTGACCCTCAGCTATCTGGGCCTCGGGATACAGCCGCCGACCCCGAACTGGGGAGGGATGATCGCAGAGGGCCAGGCGTTCCTCACGACGCGACCGTGGATCTCGCTCGCGCCGGGCGCCGCGCTCGTGTTCACCGGGATCGGATTCGCGCTGCTCGCGGACGGCGCCGCCGATCGGATGCGGGGACGGCGATGACCTCGTCCGACGATCGCATCGCGGGCCTGGGGGTGTCCGGACTCTCGATCGATCGCCGTTCCGACGGCGGCCGGCTCGTGGACGGCGTCGACCTCGCGGTCGGGCCGGGCGAATGCCTGGGGCTCGTCGGCGAGTCCGGCTCGGGCAAGAGCCTCACCCTGCGGGCGATCGCCGGCATCCTGCCCGACACCGTGGCACGCACGGGCGGCGCGGTGACGGTCGACGATGCGGTGCTCGATCCGCGCCGCGCCTCCCCTGCCCGCATCGGGACCGTCTTCCAGGATCCGGCCGCGGCGATGAACCCGCTCATGCGCATCGGATCCCAGGTCGCGGCGGTGCGGCGCCATGTGCGCGGTCGGTCCCGGCACGACGCGCGCGAGGACGCCCTCCGTCTGCTCGAGCGTGCCGCGCTCCCCCACGCGGCGCGACTGTACGACCGCTACCCGCACGAGCTCAGCGGAGGTCAGCGCCAGCGGGTCATGATCGCGTTCGCGCTCGCCTCGGACCCGCGCTTCCTGCTCTGCGACGAGCCGACGACGGCGCTCGATGTGACGGTGCAGGCCGAGATCCTCACTCTCCTCGACGACATCCGCGTCTCGGAACGGATCGGCATCCTGTTCGTCAGCCACGATCTTCCGGTCGTCGCCCGTATCAGCTCTCGGCTCGCCGTCATGAAGGCGGGTCGGATCGTCGAGCAGGGGCCGACCGCGGACGTCATCGCCCGACCGGCGGACCCCTACACGCGCGGGCTCGTGGCAGCGGCGAGGGCCGTCGCCATGGGCTTCTCGACGGAGGATCATGGGTGACGCGCTTCTCCGCCTGGACGACCTGTCGGTCGGCTACGGCGGCACACGGGTCGTCACCGGGGTGGATCTGACCGTCGACCCGGGCGAGGCCGTCGGCATCGTCGGCGAATCCGGGTCGGGGAAGACGACCATCGCGCGCGCCATCGCCGGCTTCATCACGCCGATCGACGGATCCGTCCGGTGGGAGGGCGCTCCGCTCGGGCGGCGCCGCTCACGCTCCCAGCGGCGCGCCGTGCAGACCGTGTTCCAGGACCCGTTCCTCTCCCTGAACCCCCATCGATCGGTCGGCAGCGTCCTGCGCGAGCTCATCCGCAGCCTCGGCAGGATCCCGCGCGGCGAGCTGGATCGCGCTGTCGACGAACTGCTGCGACAGGTCGCGCTGCCGGCATCGGTGGCGTCGGCCCGGCCCGCGCAGCTGTCCGGTGGTCAGCGTCAGCGGGTCGCCATCGCGCGCGCCCTGGCCGTGCGCCCCCGGCTGATCATCGCCGACGAGCCGACCTCGGCGCTCGACGTCTCGGTGCAGGCGGGTGTGCTCAGCCTCTTCCGGGGACTGACCGACGACCTGGGCACCGCATTGATCGTGATCACCCACGACCTCGGTGTCGTCGAGCACCTCTGCGACCGCGTCGTCGTGCTCGAACACGGCCGCATCGTCGAGCAGGGACCGACATCGCGCGTGCTCGGCACACCGACGCACCCCTACACACGCCGCCTCGTGGACGCCGTGCCGAGGCTGCCCGACATCCGATCCGAGGGAGACTCTCGATGATCCTCAACGCCTTCAGCGTGCTGACCGCGTCCCAGAACGGCAACGGTCTGTGGCGGCATCCCGAGGACGAGCGCCATCGGTTCAACGACCTGGACTGGTGGGTCGCCTACGCACGTCGCATCGAGGACGCCGGATTCACGGCTCTGATGTTCGCCGACTCGTTCGGCACGGGCGACGTCTCCGACGCGCTCGACCGCGCACAGCTCGAAGAGGGCGCCTACTTCCCCGCGACCGACCCGTTCGTGTATGTGCCGGCACTCGCCGGCGCCACCTCCCGGCTGTCGTTCATCGCCACGGCGAGCACGACCTTCGAGAACCCGTACGCACTCGCGCGACGCATCGGGTCGCTCGACCATCTCGCCCGGGGACGATTCGGATGGAACATCGTGACGTCGTTCGTGCCGGCGATGGGGCGGGCGTACGGCACGCCGCTTCCGCCGCACACCGAGCGCTACGCGCGCGCCGATGAGTTTCTGCGGGCCTGTTACGTCCTGTGGGAGGGGAGCTGGGAGGACGGCGCCGCAACGCCCGGCAGCGACCGTCTCGTCGATCCCGATCGCGTTCACGACGTCTCCCACGAGGGCGACTTCTTCCGTCTCAGCGGACGGTTCACCGTGTCTCCGTCGCCGCAGCGGACACCGGTGCTCGTGCAGGCCGGTCATTCGTCGCAGGGCACGGACTTCGCCGCACGGCACGCGGAGGTGGTGCTCGTCACCGGCACGAAGGAGGAGGCCCGCACCTACATCGCCGAGGTGCGCCGGCTCGCCGCCGAGCACGGTCGCGATCCGTCCGCCCTCCGGTTCCTCATCCCGGCGGTCGTGGTCACCGGAGCGGACGACGCGGACGCCGCTCGCCGCGTCGCGGAGTACCGCCGGCTGTGGAGCCGGCGCGCGTCGGCCGCCGTCATGGCTCTGTTCACCGGGTACGACCTCACCGCCGAGGCGGACGACGGCACGTTCTCGTACGCGCAGACCGACCGGCACCAGTCGGCTGCGCGCACGCTGGCGTCCGCCGGCGATGACGGCCGGTCGCGCAAGGAGGCATACGAACGGGCGACCGCCTTCCCCGGCAGCCATATCTTCATCAGCGGAGGACCGGAGACGGTTGCCGACGAGCTCGAGGCGTGGACCGCGATCGGGGTGGACGGCGTGAACCTCATGGACCTCGTCAGCCCGGCCGACATGCACCGCTTCATCGAGCACGTCGTTCCCGAGCTGGATCGCCGCGGGCTCGTGGAGAGGCCACAGGGAGCACGCACGCTGCGCGAGCACCTGTTCGGTCGCCCGCGGCTGTCTCCGGACCATCCCGGAGCGGGCCTGCGCCCGGCCCGTCACGGGGCCGACGCATGAGCGGTCGCCGCGCGGACGCCCGCTTCGCCGCCGTGGCGGCAGCGGTCGCCGCGCGTCGAGCCGACATCGACCGGGTCACCGCTGCCGTCCACGCTCGCCCGGAGCTCGCGCACGAGGAGACCGAGGCCGTCGCCGCCCTCGCCGCCGCCCTGCAGCACGGACTCACGGTCCGGATCGGGATCGACGGGATGTCGACCGCGTTCCGGGCCACGCTCGAGGGCGCGCATCCGGGATGCACGGTGGGGCTCGTCGCCGTGTACGACGCCGTAGCCGTCGCGACCGAGGACGGCGACGTCGCCGCCGTCCACTCGTGCGGTCACGGTCCCATCGCCGGCGCGGTGGTCGGCGCGGCGCTCGCCCTCGCCGATCTCGGCGATCTGCACGGAAGCGTCGTGGTCGTCGGCGCACCCGCCGACGAGCTCGTCTCCCCGTCTGCGATCCGGCGTGGCGGCGGCAAGACGCTCGGGCTGCAGGGCGAGCTGTGGCGAGGGATCGACCACGTCGTCTATGTGCACCCGGAGTCGCACACCGGGGTATGGCGGGCGTCGCGATGGCTCCGGCTGATCGAGGTCGTCTCCGACGCCGATCCCCGGGGATGGGAGCTTCCCGCCGGTCAGGTCGCCGTCGGCGACGTCGAGTCCCTCGCGGATGGCTGGCGGGCGGTGCTGCGCGTGTTCGGCGGCTCCGCGGACGAGCTCGACGAGCGCGAGGAGCTCGCCCACGCTCTGTCCGGCGCGCACGGGTGGACCGTCCTCGGCACGGCGGAGGGGCTGCGCGCCGACGGCCGGGTCGCCGCCGCCGCCGAGGACGCGCTGGCGGGTCTCGGCATCACCGCCGATCCCGTCATCCCGCCCATGCCGTTCTCCACCGACTTCGGCAACGTGAGCAGGCGCATCCCCAGCGCTATGGTCGGTCTCGCCCGCGACGGCGACGGATGGGACGTGCACGGGCCGGACGGGGCGGAGCAGTTCGCCTCGCCCGAGGGGGCGGCCCTCGCCCGTCGTGCCGCGGCGGTGCTCGCCGTGACGGCCGACATCCTCACCCGGCGGGAGACGTCATGACCCGGATCCTGATCATCGCCCCGGTGGGGTCCGCCATGCACCTCCCGATCGAGGAGCGGGTGGCGCGAGCGGCCGTGTCGGCGGACACGGAGGTCGTGGTGCGCCACCTCGACGGCGTGCCGAACACGATCTACGTGCCCCCGGAGGACGTGTTCCTCCCGCCGCTGGTCGAAGCGGTGCGGCAGGGTGAGCGCGACGGCTTCGACGCCATCGGGATCTCGTGCTGCTCCGATCCCGGGATCGAGCAGTGCCGGGCCGCGGTGTCGGTGCCCGTGTGCGCACCGTTCGACGCGGTGACCGCGCGCGGTCACGAGCTAGGCCCGATCGGAGTGCTCTACATGGTCGTCGACCCCGGGCCCGGCGAGTCTGACCTCAGAGGCGAGGACTGGATCCCCGACCTGCTCGAGCGGTACGGCCGAGCGGATGCGGTGCCCATCGCGCTTCCGGTTCCCGCTGATCGGCCGACCGTCGCCGCCGACGACCCCGACGCCACCCCGGAGCAGATCGGGACCGCGCTGGTCGAGTCGATGGCCCGGGCGATCTCGACCACCGGCGTCACGCAGGCGCGCCGGGCGCAGGAGCTCGGAGCGCGGGCGCTCTTTCCCACCTGCACCTACTGGTCGGACACCCTGGCCGGTGTCCGGCAGGCCGTCGACATCCCCGTCCTCGATCCGATCGCCGAGCTGGCGCGCTGCCTCGAGCGCCACGCACGGGCCTGACCCGGAATCATCCCGAAGGGTTGTCACATCGTGCGGCAACGTCGCCTTGTTTCCGCACTTCGCGACACCTGACCCGAAAGTCCTCACGCTTCGTCTCGCTGCGCTCGCTCAGCGACCGGACTCTCGCACCCCACAGAGGGTCCCGCAGGGGCCCTGAGAAGCTGATCCGAAGTCTCGTCGTCTCGGCCCCTGAGCGAGGAGCATAGCTCCGAGACCAAAGGGCGGCGACCGGGCTTTCGCACCCCGTGAAGTGCCCCGCCAGGGGCGCTGAGAGCTGATGAGGGAGTCCCCGTCCTCGGCCCCGAGCCGCGCCTAGTAGGGCGTATGGCGGAGTCGGCGCAGCATCCTGGCGTCGTCGAACCCGACGGCGCGTGCGGCGGCCTCGACGGTGGCGCCGTGCGCGATGAGGTGCTCCGCGCGTTCTCGGCGCAGCGCCTGCTGGTAGCGCAGCGGGGTCAGTCCCGTCGCGTCGGTGAAGGCCCGGGTGACCGTTCGCGGACTCGCGCGCACGATGTCGGCCAGCCGCGCCAGGGGCAGGGGACGGTCGAAGCCCTCGTCGATGACGTCCTGCACGCGATGGACGAGCTCGTCCAGGTGCGAGCGGTGACGAAGCAGGGCGCTGAGCTGCGGTGCGTCGCCGTTGCGCCGGGCGAAGACGACCATGTCACGGGCGACCCGCGCCGCGGCGCCCGGTCCGTGGCGCACGGCGACGAGGTGGAGGGCCATGTCGATGCCGCTCGCGATGCCCGCCGAGGTGATGACCCGGTCGTCCTCGGTGAACAGCACGTCCGGCACGACCCGTGCGCGCGGGTATCGGCGGGCGAGCTCCTCCTGCACGTCATGATGGGTCGTGCAGCGCCGCCCGTCCAGCAGCCCCGCGCGTCCGAGCGTGAGCGCCCCCGAGCAGACGCTCGCCACGGCGCCGCCGGCGGCGTGGTGCTCACGGAGTCTCGCCAACGTGGGCTCGGCCAGCGCACCGCTGCCCGGATGCAGCGGCGCGCGCCATCCGGGGACCAGGATGACGTCGTCGCGGCTCAGCTCCGGCCACTCGAGCGACGCCTCGAGAGGCAGCCCCTGCGCCGACCGGATCGATCGCTGCTCGGCGACGTAGCTCAGATCGTACGGGGCCTGCGCGGTCGAGACTGACGAGAACACCTGTGCCGGGCCGGCGAGGTCCAGCAGGATCACGCCCGGCACGAGCAGGAAGACGACCCGGGTCACGTCGCCGCCGAGGTCCTCGCCCGCTGTCGCGTGGTGACGATCGTGGCGAACCCCCGTCCGCCGAGGACACTCTCGGTGCGGCGCATGAGGTCCTCGCCGGAGACGGCCGCATACGTCTCGCCCGGCTCGATCGCAGAGGTGGTGGTGGCGTCGGTGACGAACTCGACCTGGAAGCCGAGGTCGCTCGCGACCCGGGCGGTCGTCTCGCAGCACTGCTCCGTCCGGATCCCGCAGATCACGACACGGCGGATCCCCCGCACCATCAACCGCCGATGCAGGTCGGTCGTGGTGAACGCGTTGACCGACGTCTTGGCGATGAGAGCCTCGCCCTCGAGCGGCTCGAGCTCGGACACCACCCGGACGAATCCGAGCGCAGGATCGAACACCCCGCCCGTCCCGGCCTCGGCGTGCGTCACCCACACGATCAGGTCACCGTCCGCACGCGACTGCCCGACGAGACGGGCGATGTTGTCGAGCACTCGGGGGTTCGCCGTCGCCGCCCAGTCGTCCGATCGCTGGCGGAAGGACTCCTGCGCATCTATGACAAGCAGGGCGGTGTCGGTTCGGTGTGTCATGCACCCATCCTGATCGCGATCTCTCCCACGGGAAAGGCACGAAACCGTCGACAAGCGGAACGATCCGGTCAGATTCGTCTCTCGCACCCGGCTCCGGCGGCCTTCCGTTGTGACCATAATAGAACTTACGGTCACAACGGGAGGCACGAGATGGACCCACGACGCACGACGGTCGAACTGCCCGGCGGGACGGTCTCCCTGCTGCAGTGGACCCCCGTCCGCCCGCCCGGAACGACCGTCCTGCTGCTGCACGGCGGGGGCGCCGACAACGCCGAGCTCTCCTGGAGCGAGGTCGGGTCGGCGCTCGCGCGCGCGGGGCACCGGGTGATCGCGCCCGACCATCCGGGCTTCGGGCAGAGTCCCCCGGCGCACGGGGCGCTGACGCAAGGGGCTCTCGTGCGGTACGTCGGCGAGCTCGTGGACTCCCTCGATCTCGTGGACTACGCGGTCGGCGGGCTCTCGCTCGGCGGGGGCCTGACGCTCGGGCATCTCCTGGACCGGCCCCGTGCGGCGCGCGGCGCGATGCTGCTGGGATCCTTCGGCATCATGCCACGGCTGACGGACGGCCCCTTCAGCGCGGTGAGCCAGTTCTGCACGTACCTGCTGGTGCACACCGGGCTCCTCGCCGCGATGACACACTCCTACTCGCGCAGCCCCCTCGCGATGGAACGAGGCCTGCGGACGTTCGTCCGGAACCCCGCCGCCCGCACACCGGAGCTCGTCCGAGCGGTGATCGAGGCCGCATCCGGCGACGGGCTGAAGGTGTTCGGTCAATGGCAGCGGGACCAGGTGCGGGCGAACGGGCTGCGCACCGACTACACGGGCCTGCTCCCCACGATCGAGACGCCGACGCTTCTCGTCCACGGCGAGCACGACAGCGGCGTGCCCCTCGCCCGCGCGCGCTCCGCGGCGGAGCTGCTCCCCCACGCCGAGCTGCTGACGGTCCTGGGCGCCGGGCACTGGGTGCAGCGCGATCGACCCGATCTCGCGATACCGGCCATGCTCGGTTTCCTCGAGGGCCTGCGCTGATGCCCCGGCCGCTCATCCCGCACCGGCGCGAGGCCGTTCTGGACGCCGCCGAGGACCTCGTCCTGGACCGCGGCTTCGACGCGATGAGCGTCGCCGCCGTGGCAGCGAAGGCCGGCATCGGCAAGGGCGCGGTCTACCTCGAGTTCGACAGCAAACGCGACATCCTCGACGCTCTCCTTCGCCGAGGCACCGAACGCATGCGGGCCCGCGTCGACGCCGAGATCGGCGAGCATCCTCCCCCCAGCGAGGCCTACCGCGCCGCCGCGCGTGCTCTGCTGGACGACCGGCTGATGAGTGCCGCGTTCCTCGACGACCACGGCGTTCTCGGCCGCCACGTCGACACCGTCGCCGACGGCCGCTACCGGGCACGTCACGACGGCGTCGTCGAGTGGCTGCGCGACCTTCAGGAGCGCGGGATGCTCGCCGCCGACGTGGAGCCGGAGCACCTCGCCATCGCGCTCTCCAGCGCGACGATAGGTCTCCTGTCCGCCGGCAGGCTCATCGGGCCGTTGGACGCCGCGCAGATCGAGGGGGCCATCGACGTCCTCGCCCGCATGGTCGCGACCTTCGAGCCGTCTCAGCCAGCGCAGCTAGATGAGTGAGCCGCCCGTCGAGTGTCTCCGCACAATGAAAGCATCGCCCTCATGGGAACCGAAAGGCTCTTGGAGACCCTGAGCGACCCCGTCGCCCGGGACCGTTGTCCGGCACGCGCCCGGGGCGTAGTGACGCCGCCGAATCTGCCTCAACCAGCAGTCAAACGCTAGAGCGCGCATCGGCGCTCAGCATCGGTTCCGTCTTCGTTCTTGCTGCAGGAATGAAGAGGGCGATGAGGGCGGCGATGAGGGCAACGCCACCGCCGATGACGAACACGGTGCGGAAACCCGCGTCGCTCGGTACCACGGCATCGTCGAAGGGGATGGTCATTTGCGCGAGGACCACGCCAATGATCGCCGCACCGATTGTCGTGCCAAGTGAGCGCATCAAGGTATTGAAGCCATTCGCTGCTGCCGTTTCGCTGTGGGGCACGGCACTCATGATGATCGAGGGCATCGCCCCATAGGCGAACGCGATGCCGCTGTTGATCACGATTCCGGTGGCGAGTATGCCCCAGGTGCTCCCCATACCGAAGAGTCCGACCACGTAGCCGAGAGCGAGGATCGACACTCCCAGCACGAGAGTGAATTTCGGGCCGCGGGCATCGATGAGATGGCCCGCGACGGGCGAGAGCACCAGCATCATGAGTCCAGCCGGGGCCATCCACAGGCCCGCTGCAAGGATCGACTGTCCGAGACCGTAGCCGGTCGCGGACGAAAGCTGCAGCACTTGCGGCATCACGAGCATGCTGGCGTACATCCCGAATCCGATGAAGATCGATGCGATGTTCGTGAGGAGTACGCGGGGTTGGACTGTGGTGCGCAGGTCGACGAGGGGGTCTCTCGTGCGCGTCTCCCAGAATCCCCATACCAGGAACGCGACGAGGGCGAGGGCCAGCAGCCCGATCGTGAGGGGTGAAGTCCAACCCCACTCGGAGCCCTTGGAGATCGCAAGGATGAACGACACCAGACCAACGGCGAGACCCACCGCGCCTGGTGCATCGAAACGTTGACCGGCGGCCGCGGCGGGTACCTCCGGCACGACCAGCCAGATCGCGGCCGTGGTGATCACCGTGAGGGCCGCTCCGGCCCAGAACAGCACATGCCAGTCCGCGAACTCGACCACTGCCGCCGATATCGGCATCCCGATAGCGCCACCGACGCCGAGCGTCGCGCTCACCGCCGCAATCGCCGATGACAGTCGCTCCGGCGGCATCACGTCCCGCAGGAGCGCGATGCTAAGAGGGACCATGCCCGAGCCGATGCCCTGCAGCGCGCGACCGACGATCATCACTTCGACAGTGGGCGCAAGCGCGCAGACGACGCCGCCGAGTATCAGCGGGATCGCGACGATCAGGATCATCCGTTTCTTGCCGAACATGTCGCCCAGACGCCCGGAGATCGGCATGGCGACAGCCGCAGCGAGAAGCGTCGCCGTGACGATCCACGCGGTGTTCGCTGCGGATGTGTCGAAGATCACGGGGAACTGCGCGATGAGAGGGGTCACCATCGTCTGCGTCAGCGACGAAGCGATGCCCGCGGAGGCAAGGACGCCGACGAGTAGACCGGGGCGAGGCACGGATGTCGTCATACCGGTTCTCCTGTCCAAGATATGCAAGATACATATGCATCATACATAGGCCAGATAGGATGGGGGCATGGAAAGACGCATCGCTGACATCGAATATGAGCAGATGCTGCAAAGTCGTTACTCCATCGCACGACATCATCACGAAGGAGGCATCGAGCGCAGCGTCTACACACTGTTGAGCCGCCTGAGCGTGCAGGGTCCGATGACGATCGCCGAACTCAGCGAGGCATTGCGCCTGGACGCGTCAACGCTGCAACGGCAAACCGGTGCCGCGCTCCGTGCGGGGCTCCTCGAACGCATCCCGGACCCTAGTGGCGGCATCGCTCGCCGCTTCGCCGTCACGAACGAGGGAACCGCACGGATGCGCGCTTCGCGTGACCGGTCCATCCGCGCACTCGACCTCATCCTGGAGAACTGGTCCGACGACGACGTCAACCGATTCGCCGACTACTTGCACCGCTTCAACATCGACATCGAAAACTACACCGCCAAGGGACCACCCCGCTCTCGCGCAACAGAGGAGGTCAGCGATTGAACGGGAACCCGTTCCTAGTTGGAGAAGGACCGTGTGCCAGCGCGCGACACGACTCCCCGGGCGGGGCCTACACGTTGAAGCGGAACTCCACCACGTCGCCGTCCTGCATGATGTAGTCCTTGCCCTCGAGGCGGGCCTTGCCCTTCGCGCGCGCCTCGGCCACCGATCCGGTCGCGACGAGGTGCTCGAACGAGATGACCTCGGCCTTGATGAAGCCCTTCTCGAAATCGGTGTGGATGACGCCCGCGGCCTGCGGCGCCTTCCAACCCTTGCCGATCGTCCACGCGCGTGCCTCCTTCGGACCCGCCGTCAGGTAGGTCTGGAGGCCGAGCGTGTCGAAGCCGATGCGGGCGAGCTGGTCGAGACCGGACTCCTCCTGCCCGGTCGACGCGAGGAGCTCCGCGGCGTCCTCGGGATCGAGGTCGATCAGCTCGGACTCGATCTTCGCATCCAGGAACACGGCCTTCGCCGGGGCGACCAGCGCCTCGAGCTCGCCCTTGCGCGCCGCATCCGTCAGCACGGCCTCGTCGACGTTGAAGACGAAGATGAAGGGCTTCGCGGTGAGCAGGCCGAGCTCCCGCACGGGCGCGAGATCGATCCCGGATGCGGACAGCAGCACGCCGCGCTCCAGCGCGTCCTTCGCGGCGAGGGCGGCCTCGAGCACCGACGGGTCGAGCTTCTTGCCGCGCACCTCCTTCTCGTACCGCACGATCGCCTTCTCGAGCGTCTGGAGGTCGGCGAGCTGCAGCTCGGCGTTGATCGTCTCCATGTCGTTCTTCGGGTCGACGGCGCCCTCGACGTGCACGACGTCGGCGTCGGCGAAGCCGCGGACGACCTGGGCGATCGCGTCGGCCTCGCGGATGTTGGCGAGGAACTGGTTGCCGAGGCCCTCGCCCTCGCTGGCACCGCGAACGATCCCTGCGATGTCGACGAACGAGACCGCGGCGGGCAGGATGCGCTCGCTCGAGAAGATCTCCGCCAACGTCTCGAGCCGCGGATCCGGAAGATTCACGACCCCGACGTTCGGCTCGATCGTCGCGAACGGGTAGTTCGCCGCGAGCACCTGATTCTTCGTCAGGGCGTTGAACAGGGTGGACTTGCCGACGTTGGGCAGTCCGACGATTCCGATGGTGAGAGCCACGGGGAACCAGTCTAGGCGCCCCTGCCTCCACACCGATCCGCGCGGGCCCGAACCGATCCGCGACTCCGCCCCCGCAGAGCCCGGATCCGCGCGCTCTCGGCGTGCCTGACCCGTGCGGCGCGCACCTGCCGAGACAGTGGACCCGTGGCCCTGGACTTCACCGCGATCGACTTCGAGACGGCGAACGCCTCCAGCGCCTCCGCCTGCAGCGTCGGACTGGCCCGCGTACGCGGCGGCCGGATCGTCGCGACCGCAGGATGGCTCATCCGCCCGCCCGCCGGCCACGACCGGTTCTTCGCACTCAACATCGGCATCCACGGCATCCGCCCCGAACACGTCGTCGGTGCGAAGGACTGGAGCACGCAGCTGGACGACCTCGTCGCTTTCGCGGGCGCCGACGTGCTCGTCGCCCACAACGCCGGGTTCGACATGGCGGTCCTCCGCCGCGCGTGCGAGGCGACGGGCGACGTCTGCCCGCCCTACCGCTACGCATGCAGCGTGCAGGTTGCGCGCCGCACCTACGATCTGCCCTCGTACCGGCTTCCCGCCGCGGCGTCCGCCGCCGGGTTCACCGACCTCGTCCATCACGACGCGACGTCGGATGCGGTGGCCTCCGCGCACATCATGATCGACGCCGCACGCCGCTGGCGCGCCGCGGACATCGCGGAGCTCGCCGCGCACGCCGGCATCCGCATCGGCGCGATCGAACCGGCCGAGGCCGCCGCCGCCTGAGCCGATGTCGGGGGCCCACGAGAGACTCGCCCCATGGAACTCGTGATCGTCGCCGTCGCCCTGATCTGCCTCGCAGCGGGCGCGGCGATCGGATGGTTCGCCGCCCGCACCCGCGGAGAGACCGCCCGCGCCGCCCTCTCCGCCCGCGCCGCCGCCGCCGAGTCCGCCGCGGCGGGATCGCGTGCCGAGCTCGAGCGGCAGGGGGCGCTCTACCGCGAGTTCGTCGAGCGAGACCGCGCGCAGCAGCAGATGCGCGACGACCGGGAGCGCCGCGAGCAGTCGGTGCTGCAGGCCCTCTCCCCGGTGCGCGAGTCCCTGACGCAGATGCAGCAGAAGGTCGACGACCTCGAGCGCGAGCGCCATGCCCAGTACGGTGCGCTGAACGAGCAGCTCCGGCGCGCGCAGGAGTCCGACGAGGCCCTGCGCGCCACGACCGAGTCGCTGTCGAGCGCGCTGCGGTCCACCAGCACGCGCGGCGTCTGGGGCGAGACCCAGCTGCGACGCGTCGTCGAGGCGGCCGGACTCACCCGGCACGTCGACTTCGACCTGCAGTCGTCGGTGTCCTCCGATTCCGGCTCCGGGCGTCCCGACATGGTGGTGCGCCTGCCCGGAGGCAAGGCCATCGCCGTCGACGCCAAGGCTCCGCTCGACGCGTTCCTCGAGGCGAGCGCGATCCCCGACTCCGCCCAGGGCGACGACGGCATCCGGAGACGTGCCCTCCGCGAGCGCCATGTGAAGGCGCTCCGCGCCCACATCGATGCGTTGGCGAAGAAGCGCTACTGGGCGGGCCTCGACTCGAGTCCCGAGTTCGTGATCTGCTTCGTGCCGAGCGAGTCGCTGCTCTCCACCGCTCTCGACGACGACCCCGCCCTGCTCGACCACGCCTTCCGCCAGCGCGTCGCCCTCGCCTCGCCGGTGAACCTGTGGGTGGTGCTGAAGACCGTGGCCTACACCTGGACGCAACAGGCCGTCTCCGACGACGCCCGTGAGCTCTTCGCCCTCGGTTCCCAGCTGTACGAGCGGCTCAGCGGCCTCGCCGGGCACATCGACGAGCTCAGACGCGGCATCCAGCGCACCGTCGACGGCTACAACCGGCTCGTCGGATCGCTCGAATCGCGCGTGCTCGTCAGCGCGCGCCGGTTCCCTGGCATCGACGAGACCAAGCTGGATGCGGCGGCGGCGCCCGCGCTGATCGAGTCGGGTCCGCGGTCGCTCAGCGCGCCGGAGTTCACCGCGGCGCTGGCGGCGGTACGCGCGGCCACGGGCGAAGAATCCCCCGCATCCGGAAGCCCGGGCACGACGTCACCCGTCGCGGAAGAAACACCCCGCTGATCGCGCGATCGCCACGACGAGCCGGCGGAGGGGCGAAGCCTGCAGGAGCTCAGGCGCCGCCGGGGACGAAGCTGAAGAGCACCAGCACGATGCCCGAGACGACGACGAAAGCACCGATCATCCACCACGCACTCGGCTGGTGACCTTCTTCGCGCCGCACCCGGAAGAGGACGTCGGGCCTCCGGGCCGGATCGTTGGAGACCACCGCGTTCGCCACGACCGCCTGAGCGCCTGTGGGCGGATTGGAGCTGTTGGCCGGTGCAGCCATCGTTCATCCCTTCGTCCTCGTGAGAGAGTTCGACATCGACGGTGATACGACGTGCCCATTCTGCCAGACGCATCCGGCGGCATCCTGTCCGCCACGCGTGGCTTTTCGCGCGCGAGCCCTCCCTCAGGAGTCGATGTCGGGGAGGCTTCGCATCAGCTTCCCCCGCCCCCGCGGAGCACTCCGTGGGGGGTGCGGGAAAGCCCGGTCGCTGAGCGAGCGCAACGAGACGGAGCGCGAGGACTTTCGGGTCAGCTGCATCCGTCGCGTGTCTCACTTGAGCATCCGGATCACGCCGAAACCCTGCACAAGCGAGACACCGATCCCCGGAACCACCCACACCCTCGACCCCGTGTCTCACTTGTGCAGCCGGAAACCCCGACCGACCTGCACAAGCGAGACACGAATCCGGGGCGACCGCGGTCACGAGGATTTCGCATCAGCTGCCGGGGTCACTGACGACCAACGAAGGATGGGAAACCTGCTCGGGCATCGGGCACAGATGCCGCAGCGCCCCGTGTCCCCGCCCCTTC
>NZ_CACSKB010000026.1 GCF_902706225.1 Microbacterium sp. 18062 | reverse complement strand
GTAACAGGGGGTTCGGGCACGGGGAACGTGCGCGAGAATGGGAGTATGCCCACCCCCACCCAGACCACGATCGACCATGCCGTCCGCGACCTCGGGCTCGCCGAGGCCGGCCGCCACCAGATCCGCCTCGCCGAGAACGAGATGCCGGGCCTTATGGCGTTGCGCGAGGAGTTCGGCCCGACCCAGCCGTTGAAGGGCGCCCGGATCGCGGGCTCGCTGCACATGACCGTGCAGACGGCCGTGTTGATCGAGACGCTCACGGCCCTCGGCGCGCAGGTGCGCTGGGCCAGCTGCAACATCTTCTCCACGCAGGACGAGGCGGCGGCGGCGATCGTCGTCGGGCCCTACGGCACCCCGTCCGACCCGCAGGGCGTTCCGGTGTTCGCGTGGAAGGGCGAGACCCTCGAGGAGTACTGGGCGCTGGCCGACCGCATCTTCGACTGGAGCGCCGAGGGCGCCGCCGGGCCGAACCTCATCCTCGACGACGGTGGCGACGCGACGCTGCTCGTCCACAAGGGCGTCGAGTTCGAGAAGGCCGGTGCTGTGCCGGATGCCGACCCCTCCGCATCCGCCGAGTACCGGGTCGTGCTCGACACGCTCCGTGCCTCGCTCGCCCGAGACCCGCAGCGCTTCACCCGGATCGCCGAGGGTCTCATCGGGGTCACGGAGGAGACCACCACCGGCGTGCACCGGCTCTACGAGCTGGCTGCGGCCGGGGATCTCCTCTTCCCGGGCATCAACGTCAACGACTCGGTGACGAAGTCGAAGTTCGACAACAAGTACGGCATCCGGCACTCGCTGCCGGACGGGATCAACCGCGCGACCGACGTGCTGATCGGCGGGAAGACGGCCTTCGTGGTCGGCTACGGCGACGTGGGCAAGGGCGCGGCCGAGGCACTCCGCGGCCAGGGCGCGCGGGTCATCATCGGCGAGATCGACCCGATCTGCGCACTGCAGGCGGCAATGGACGGCTACCAGGTGGCACAGCTCGAGTCCGTCATCGACCAGGTGGACCTCGTCATCACGGGCACCGGCAACACGCGCGTCGTCACGGTCGAGCACCTGCTCGGCCTCAAGCACCTCGCCATCGTCGGCAACGTGGGGCACTTCGACGACGAGATCGACATCGCGGGTCTGGAGGCGCTGCCCGGCGCGGAGAGGGTCGAGATCAAGCCGCAGGTGCACGAGTGGCGTCTGCCGAACGGGCGCAGCATCCTGGTTCTCAGCGAGGGGCGCCTGCTCAACCTCGGCAACGCGACCGGCCACCCGTCGTTCGTCATGAGCGCGTCGTTCACGAACCAGGTGCTCGCCCAGATCGAGCTGTTCACGAAGCGCGAGGACTACCCGGTCGGCGTGTACGTGCTGCCGAAGGTGCTCGACGAGAAGGTCGCGCGACTGCACCTCGCGGCGCTCGGCGTGGAGCTCACGCGGCTGACGCCCGAGCAGTCCGACTACCTCGGCGTCCCCGTCGAGGGCCCGTACAAGCTCGAGCACTACCGCTACTGACCGGGGCGCCGGCGCGGCATATCGGTTCGTCTGACCTCAGTCGTCGGATCGGTGGGGCGGATGTGTGCTTCTGCGGCGGATGTGGCGGCCTCTGAGTGGCGGATCCGACGACTGAAGGTCCATCTGACCCGGGGGGATCGGCGCGTCAGCGCAGGAGTGCCGCCGCGCGCGCGTCGCGCAGACGCACCGCGGAGAGCTCGCGGGCGAAGCGGACCGCGACGACGGCTCGCACGAACAGCTCGGGGTCGGTCTGCGGCACCGGGGACACGGACGCCGACGCCTCCGCCGCGAGCTCTGCGGCCACGCGTGCCCGGGCGTCCGGCTGCAGCTGCTCGGCCTGGCGCACGAACTGGCCGAGCCGGCGGGCGAGGCGTTCGGAGAGCGGTGCCACATCCGCCACCTCCGCCCACGCGGCCAGCGCCGCGGGGACCACCGGGTCGGCCGCGACGAGCCGCGGAGCGCGCGTCCGCTCGCTGTAGGTGCCGGCGAGCAGATCGCCGAGGCGCTGTGAGCGCGGGGTGAACGCGCCGGTGACGGCGGCGACGGCTCCGACGGTCATCCAGACCTCGAGGACGCCGACGAGCGCGCGGATGAACGCGTGCCGGAAGCCCGCCGCTCCGCCGTCGGCACGCACGATCCGTCCGCCGACCGCGAGCTTGCCGAGGCTGCGCCCCCGCGTCGCCGTCTCGACGACGGTCGGGAGGACGACCGCGACGACGACGATCATCGCGATGGCGACGATCGGGATCACGGCGGGGTCGAGGCCGAACCCGCCCCACCAGACCATCACGAGGGCGAAGAGGATGTAGACGACGACAGCGACCGCCACGTCGATGACCGCGCCCAGCGCCCGGAGGAAGAAGCCGGTCGGCTGCACGTCGAGCGCCACCGCCTCACCGGTGAGGATCTCGTCCTGGCCGATCTCGACCACGGTCACGGGGGACGCCATGGGTACAGTGAAACACATGGACCTCGACGCGCTCACGGCGGCCCATCGCGAGGAATGGGCGCGCCTCGATGAGCTCTCGCGCACGCGACGGCTCGACGGCGAGTCCGTCGACGAGCTCGTCACGCGGTATCGCGCCGCATCCGCCGACCTCGCCGACATCAAGACGTCCGCCGGTCGGAGCCCCCAGGCCGATCATCTCTCCCTCGTGCTGGCGCGTGCGCGGCTGCGTCTGACCGGTGCGTCCGAGAACGTGCTGCGCCGCATCCCGCGCTTCTTCGCGCTGCAGCTGCCCGCGGCGCTCTACGGGGCGCGGTGGGCGACGCTCGCGGTGGCGGTCGGGTTCGCGCTGGCAGCCACGCTCGTCGGCGCATGGATCGGCGGCGATCCGGCGCTGGTGGCGACGCTCGGCACCGAGGCGCAGCTGTCCTCCTATGCGCAGGACGAGTTCACCGCCTACTACTCGGAGAACCCCGCCGCCGTGTTCGCCGGCACCGTCTGGACGAACAACGCGTGGATCGCCGCGCAATGCGTGCTGTTCGGGGTGAGCGGGATCTGGCCGGTGTACGTGATCATGCAGAACGCGGTGGGCATCGGCACCTCCGCCGCCGTCATGGCCGCCTTCGACCGCCTCGACGTCTTCTTCGCGTTCATCCTGCCCCACGGCCTGCTGGAGCTCACCTGCATCTTCGTCGCGGCGGCCGCGGGACTGCAGATCTTCTGGGCCTGGGTGGCGCCCGGACGTCGCTCCCGCAGCGCGGCGTTGGCGGCGGCGGGCCGGTCGCTCGTGACGGTCGCGATCGGGCTGGTCTTCGCCCTGGCGCTCTCGGGCGTCGTTGAGGGGTACGTGACGCCGCAGCCGTGGCCCTGGCCGGTCAAGCTGGCGCTCGGCGCGCTCGCGCTCGCGGTCTTCCTCGTCTACATGCTCGTGATCGGCCGCCGGGCGCACCGTCGCGGCGAGACCGGCGACCTCACCGAGTACGAGACCGGGGCTCCCGAGCTCGTCTCCGGCTGAACCACGTCCGGGATGCGGCGTCGGTGTCCCGGTGTCGTGTGCACGGAGGACCTCGACGGTTGTCCGAGAACCTCCGACGCGCGACACTAGCGTCGCGCGGGCCGGACGCGCCGGGTGCCGTCGAACAGAGCGCGATACAGGAAGCCCGCCACCAGCGCGCCGACGACGGGGAAGACGAGGAACGCCCAGAGCTGGGAGAGCGCCTCGCCGCCGCCGTAGACCGCGGTCGCGAGCGAGCGCGCCGGATTCACGGACGTGTTGTCGACGGGGATGCTGATGAAGTGGATGAGGGTGAGCGAGAGCCCGATCACGAGCCCGGCCAGGGGCGTGCCTCGACTCGGGTGCGTGACGCCCAGGATCACGATGAGGAAGAGTCCGGTCAGCACGATCTCGACGATGATGGCCGCAGGCAGCCCGAAACCGCCGGGGGAGAGCGCTCCCCATCCGTTGCTGGCGAAACCCGTCTCTTGCGCCTCGGCGAGCCATCCATCCGGGCCCGAGAGGCCGATCAGATAGAGCACCGATGTGGCGGACACGCCCCCGAGCACCTGCGCGACGAGGTATCCCCAGATCTCCCTCCAGGGGAAGCGTCCCGCGGCCGCGAGCCCCAGTGTGACCGCGGGGTTGAAGTGGCCGCCCGAGATCGGACCGAAGGCATACGCCCCCAGGACGACGCTGAGTCCCACGGCGAAGGATGCTGCCACGTAGACCACGCCCGGCGCGAACGCTCCCGCCGCATCTGCGAGGTGAGAGGCGAACAGTGCCGTGCCGATCAGACCGAACACGAGCAGGAAGGTGCCGAAGAACTCGGCCGTGAGCCGGGCCGCCGTCGATGGGCCGACGGGCGCGTCGTCGGGTGTGTGCGCGAGCTCGACCGGTTCGACGGGCTTCTCCGAGCGTGGATCCGACATGGGCTCTCTCCTCCCGACATCCGGCGATCGTCGCCGGATTCGGATGCATCGTCCCACTGCTGCGCGCGACCGGGCAAGACGACGTACGTACGGGCGAAACAATCGGATGCATCTTGTTTTGAGTGACTCAAAACTCGGATACAATGGACGCGTGCCCGACACCCCGATCGCCGAGACCGACGCCGCCATCCGCGGTGCGGGACTCCGTGTCACCGACACGCGCCGCGGCGTCTTCGAGGCGCTTCGCACGATGCCCCACGCGCGTGCGGACGAGGTGCTCGGTCGCGTGCGTGCGGCGGTGCCGGCGACGAGCATGCAGTCGGTCTACAACGCCCTCGGCGACTTCGTCGACGCGGGACTCGCCCGTCGGATCGAGCCTGCCGGACACCCCGGCCTGTTCGAGCTGCGCGTCGACGACAACCACCATCACATCGTGTGCAGCTCGTGCGGTCGCGTCGAGGACGTCGACTGCGCCGACGGGCACGCTCCCTGCCTCAGCCCGTCCGACGCCCACGGATTCTCCTTCCACGTCGCGGAGGTGACGTTCTGGGGGCTGTGCCCCTCGTGCGCCGCATCCGCATCCGCAGAAAACCCCTCACAGTAAGGAAGCCGATGACTGATAGCGACGCCCCCGTCGTCACCGACGAGGAGACCGAGTCCACCACCGTGACCGGGGAGGAGACCCCCGCCGCGGGCTCCTGCCCCGTCGCCCACGAGAACCTGCCCCGCCCGACCACCGGCGACGCGAACCGCGTCTGGTGGCCGAACAAGCTCAACATCGGGCTGCTGGCGTACAACCCCGTCGAGCGCGACCCGCTCGGCGACGGCTTCGACTACGCTGCGGCCTTCCGCAGCCTCGACCTCGCAGCCGTCAAGAAGGACATCGAGGAGGCGCTCACCACCTCCCAGGCCTGGTGGCCCGCCGACTTCGGCCACTACGGCCCGCTCATCATCCGACTCGCCTGGCACAGCGCCGGCACGTACCGCGTCTGGGACGGTCGCGGCGGCGGCGGGAGCGGGCAGCAGCGCTTCGCACCGCTGAACAGCTGGCCCGACAACGTGGGCCTCGACAAGGGTCGGCGCGTCCTGTGGCCGGTCAAGAAGAAGTACGGCCAGAAGATCTCCTGGGCCGACCTGTTCATCCTCGCGGGCAACGTCGCGCTCGAGTCCATGGGGTTCGAGACCTTCGGCTTCGGCGGCGGTCGCGAGGACGTCTGGGAGCCCGAGAACGTGTACTGGGGCTCGGAGACCGAGTGGCTGGGCGACGAGAAGCGGTTCGGCGAGGGCGAGCGCAAGCCCGAGAACCTGGAGAAGCCGCTCTCGGCGACCCATCTGGGACTCATCTACGTCAACCCCGAGGGCCCCCAGGCCGTTCCCGACCCGCTTGCGGCAGCACACGACATCCGTGAGACGTTCAAGCGGATGGCGATGAACGACGAGGAGACCGTGGCGCTGATCGCCGGCGGCCACACCTTCGGCAAGACGCACGGCGCCGCGCCCGACAGCAACCTCGGCCCCGACGTCGAGGCCGCTCCTCTCGAGGAGCAGGGCCTCGGCTGGAAGAACAACTACGCCAGCGGCAAGGGCGACGACCAGATCACGAGCGGACTGGAGGTCACCTGGACCTACCACCCGACGCGCTGGGACAACGAGTTCTTCCACATCCTCTTCTCGTACGAGTGGGAGCTGTTCAAGAGCCCGCACGGTGCCCACCAGTGGCGTCCGAAGGACGGTGCCGGATCCGACCTCGTGCCGCTGGCGCACTCGGAGGGCAAGCGCGAGCCGCGCATGCTGACGACCGACCTGGCGCTGCGGTTCGACCCGGAGTACGAGAAGATCTCGCGTCGTTTCTACGAGAACCCCGAGCAGCTCGGCGAGGCCTTCGCGCGGGCCTGGTTCAAGCTGACTCACCGCGACCTGGGACCGAAGGTGCGCTACCTCGGACCCGAGGTGCCGGCCGAGGACCTCATCTGGCAGGACCCGCTGCCCGCTGTCGACCACGCACTGATCGACGCGGCGGATGCCGCGGAGCTCAAGGCGCGGATCATCGAGTCCGGGCTGACCGTGTCGCAGCTGGTCTCCACGACGTGGGCGGCCGCATCCACCTTCCGCGGCGGCGACAAGCGCGGCGGCGTCAACGGTGCCCGCATCCGGCTCGCTCCGCAGAAGGACTGGGAGGTCAACAACCCCGCCCAGCTCGCGACGGTGCTGGGGACGCTCGAGGGCATTCAGGCATCTTTCAACGATGCGCAGAGCGACGGCAAGAAGGTGTCGCTGGCCGACCTGATCGTGCTGGCGGGCAACGCCGGCGTCGAGAAGGCGGCGAAGGACGCCGGATTCGACGTCCAGGTGCCGTTCCACGCCGGGCGGGTCGACGCGACCGAGGAGCAGACCGACGCCGAGTCGTTCGGGTACCTGGAGCCGGTGGCGGATGGATTCCGCAACTACTACGGCCCCTCGGCCACGCTCCCTGCCGAGTACCACCTGATCGACAAGGCGAACCTGCTCACGCTCACGGCGCCCGAGACCACGGTGCTCGTCGGTGGGCTCCGCGCGCTCGGCGCCACGTACGACGGCTCGTCGTTCGGTGTACTCACCGAGCGCCCGGGTGTGCTGACGAACGACTTCTTCGTCAACCTGCTCGAGCTCGGCACGACGTGGAAGCCGCTCGACCCGGGGTCGCACGCCTTCCAGGCGCACGACGACGCGACGGGCGAGGCAACGTGGATCGGCACCCGCGCCGATCTCGTGTTCGGCTCCAACTCGGAGCTGCGCGCCCTCGCCGAGGTGTACGCGAGCGACGATGCGGCCGAGAAGTTCGTCCGCGACTTCGTCGCCGCATGGACGAAGGTCACCGAGCTCGATCGCTTCGACCTGGTCTGATCTTCCGCGCCCGATGGGCCCGTTCCGCTCACGCGGGGGCGGGCCCATCGGCATTCCTGTGTCGTGCGTGTGCTGGCGCCTGCGGTGGCTTCCTGTGTCGCACTCGTGCAGCATCCGAGCGGCTTCGTCATGCACAACTGAGACACGAACGGTCAGTCCGTCGTCCGAGGGATGCTTCGTGTCTCAGATATGCAGCTCAGGGTGGGGTGTCGCCTGCACGAGTGAGACATGCATCGCGGGAGCGGGGGCGAGGTGGGGTCAGAGCAGGCCGCTGAGCTTCAGGGCGAGGTAGTGGTCGGCGACGCGCGGCGGCAGGCTCTCGGCATCCGCGGACAGCGCGATCGCGCCGGCTCGCGACACGGCGTCGGCGACCAGGGCCGCATCCGCGCGGGCGCGCAGCACGGCGGCCTGCCGATAGGCGTCGTCCGCATCGCGTGCGGGTCCGGCGGCGGCGGGCTCCTCGTCGTTCGTCGTGCCGACCAGCACCCGGGAGCGCTCGGTCAACGTCGGCAGCGCCGCCAGGAACGCACGGGATGCGGCCGGATCGTCCTGTGCGGTCAGCAGCACGACGAGCGCCGGACGCACCGCGAGCCGGCGCACGAGCGCGGTGACGCTCGCCCAGTCGGTGTCGATGAGCTGCGGCTCCACCGACGCCATCGCGTCGACGAGCGCCGGCACGAGCGCGTTCCCGTCCACACCGCTCACCCGCGCACGCACGACCCGGTCCACCATCACGAGGTGCACGTGGTCGCCGGCCCGCGCCGCGAGGGCGGACAGCAGCAGCGTCGCCTCCATCGAGGCGTCGAGCCGCACGCCGTCGCCCACCCTCGTCGCCGAGGTGCGGCCGGTGTCCACGACGATCACGATGTGGCGGTCGCGCTCGGGCCGCCAGGTGCGGAGCATCGTGGTTCCGGCACGCGCCGTCGCCCGCCAGTCGATCGAGCGCACGTCGTCGCCGCGCACGTACTCGCGCAGACTGTCGAACTCGGTGCCGCGCCCCCGGATCTGCACGCTCGTCGAGCCGTCGAGCTCCCGCAGCCGCGCGAGCCGGGAGGGGAGATGCCGCCGGGACGCGAACGGCGGCAGCACCCGGAGCGCGCCCCGGGCCGGGATCACCCGCTGCCGGCCGGCGATCCCGAGCGGCCCCACGGATCGGACGACGACGAACTCCGACACCAGCTCGCCGCGGCGGCGCGGATGCAGCGGCACCGGCACGCGCCGCGACTCACCCGCCGGGACGTCGATCGGCGCGCGGGCGTACGGGCCGCCGGCCGTCGGCTGCCACGCGTCCCGCATGCGCCCCCGCAGGCGTCGACGCCCGGTGTTGCGCAGCACCGCCTCCGTGAGCACGGGCTCGTCCCGCCGCGCGCGGGCCGGGATCGTCCGGGACACCTCGATTCCCCGCGGGGACGCCGCCAGCACGGTGTCGATCGCGGTCGTCGCCGCACACAGCCCGATCCACCCGGCGGCGACGAGCCACGGGTCCGCGCCCGCGGAGCCGAGCAGCACGACGGGCACGACGCCGACGGCGACGAGGAGGGGAAGGCGGCCGGTGACGTACACGTCAGATCGGAACGCGGGTCTGCTGCAGCACCGACGAGATCACCGCGTCGACGGTGACACCCTCGAACTCGGCCTCGGCCCGCAGCCGCAGCCGATGCCGCCAGGTCGGGGTGAGCATCGTCTGCACGTGGTCGGGGGTGATCGCGGGGTAGCCGCCGAGCCAGGCCCAGGCCTTGGCGGTCGCGAGCAGCGCCGTCGCCGCACGCGGACTCGCGCCCAGCTGCACCGACGGCGCCTCCCGCGTCGCCCGGGCGAGGTCCACCACGTAGCCGAGCAGCTCGTCCGACACGGCGACGGATGCGGCGGCCCGCTGCGCCGCGCGGATGCCGTCGGCGTCGACGACGGCGCGGAGCGCGCCGAGGTCGCCGGGGCGGAAGCCGTCGGCGTGGCGGCGGAGCACCGAGATCTCGGCGTCGCGGGCGGGCGCGTCGATGAGCAGCTTCAGCAGGAAGCGGTCGAGCTGAGCCTCGGGGAGGTCGTAGGTGCCCTCGTGCTCGATCGGGTTCTGGGTCGCCGCGACGAGGAACGGGTCGGGGAGGGCGCGGGTGACGCCGTCGGCCGAGACCTGCCGCTCCTCCATCGCCTCGAGCAGGGCCGACTGGGTCTTCGGCGGGGTGCGGTTGATCTCGTCCGCGAGGAGCACGTTGGTGAAGACGGGGCCCTCGCGGAAGTCGAACTCGCCCGAGCGCGCGTCGTAGACGAGCGAGCCCGTGACGTCGCCCGGCATCAGGTCGGGGGTGAACTGCACCCGGTGCGTCTCGAGGCCGAGCGCGCGGCTGAATGCGCGCACCAGCAGGGTCTTGGCGACCCCGGGCACGCCCTCGAGCAGCACGTGTCCGCGGGCGAGCAGGGCGACCAGGAGCCCCGTCACCGCGCCGTCCTGGCCGACGACCGCCTTCCCGATCTCGGTGCGGACGTCGTGTACGGCGCTGCGGAGCGCCTCGTCGGTGGGGGAGGACTCGGTCATCGTGGTTCCTTTCCGGGCCGGAGCGCCCGGGCGAGCGCGGTCTCGAGGTCGTGTAGTCGATGGGTGAGCGCGACGAGATCGCGGTCGGTGCGCACCTCGTCGGTGATCAGGATGCGCCCGATGTCGGCCCGGTCGTTCCCGAGCCGGGCCGCGGCCGCGTCTGCGACGGCCTCGGCGGACGCGGATGCGGGAAGCCCCAGTATCCGCCCGAGCCGCCCGACGGCGCCCTGCCGGAGCACGGTCGCGGCGTGGCGGACGTCTCGGGACTGCGCGTACAGGTGCGCCCGGCCCGCGGTCGTCTCGCTGCCGCGGACCGTGACGGGCAGCCGCTCGCGCACGAGCGGGCCGAAGCGACGACCGCGCCACAGGATCGTGCCGATCGCCGTGACCAGCAGCAGCACGATCGCGGGGCTCACCCACCCCGGGGTGAGGTCCCCCAGCGTCGCGGGATCACCGTCGGTGTCGGCGAACTCCGGCACGAACCAGACGACGCGGTCCCGGGATCCGATCAGGTTCACCCCGAGGGCCGCGTTGCCGTTCTCAGCGAGGTTCTCGTTGGTGAACAGCATCGTGCCGTCGACGGCGACCGCGCGGCCCTCGCCGTGGGCGCCCCAGACGAGGCCGTACGCGTCGCCGACCGGGTAGCAGCCCTCCGCATCCGCGGTGAACGTCGCCCCGACGAGGACGGGTCCGGCGCGTTCGGCGTCGCCCAGGTCGCAGTGCGGGGCGGTCGGCTCGGATCCGCCGTATCCGTCGATCCGCCCATCGAAGAGCAGGCGGATGCCGCGTGATCGCGGCTCTATGACGACCACGTCGGTCGCGGCGTCTGCGAGCTCGGCGAAGGTCTCGTCCGAGAGCAGCGCGGAGTCGGGGAGCACGAGGGTCGCGGGACCCGCATCGAGCGCGTCGAGAGCCGTCGTGCGTGCGCGGACGACCTCGACCTCGATCCCGTGGTCGGCGAGGATGCGGGCGAGGGCGCGGGTGCCGTCGGGACCGGCGGACTCCGGGTCGAAGCGATCCCGCGCCGTCCACTGGACGGAGGAGGCGAGCACCGCGCCGAGCGTTCCGACGAGGACCAGCACGGCGGCGATCGCGACCCACGCGGTGACTCCGCGAGCCCGCGGGCGGGGCGGGGCGACCTGCGCGCTCATCCCGCGCCCGCCAGGACGCGGGTGCGGACCAGCCGCTCGTCGAGCGCGCGCACCCGCTCGTACGTCTCGCGGGTGCCGGGACGCCGCAGGTAGCGGACATCGTCGAAGTCGGTCGCGCATCGGGCCAGCGCTGCGGACTCGGCCGGGAACCGGTCGGCCGCGGCGCGGGCGAAGGCCTGCACGGTCGCGCCGGGCGAGGTCTGGACGATGCCGCGTTCGTCGAGACCGCGTGCGAGGGCGCGCACGCCAGCGGCGACGGCCTCGACCCATTCGCCCGCCGCAGAGTGGCGCGCGGCGTCGGCGCGCAGCTCGTCGGCGCTGCGTCCGGCGGCGTCTCCGAAGAGGTCCGCGGACGCGGAGGCGCGTGATCGCGCGGTCGCCCGGGGTCGGCCCCAGACAAGGAACGCGACCAGGACGATCGCCAGCACGACGATCGTCGCGATGACGGCGAACGCCGGGCCCCAGGTGCCCGGCAGCGGCTGCTGGAAGAAGCGGACGACGGCATCGCCGACGGCCTGCGCGATCCGGTCGATCGGGGTCGGCTGCGCGGCTTCGTAGACGGGGTTGGCCAGCTCCCGTTCGGCCCAGCGCCGCGCTTCGTCGCCGTCGGGGACGAGCGGCGCGACGGGCACCAGCGCGCGGATCACCGGGTGGGGTCCGCCGAGCCGGGAGCCGCCCAGTCGGTGGGACGCGGCGCCGGCGGCGCGCCCGGGGAGGGCGCGGGGTCGCCCGCGGGCTCCCCGGGGGGCGAGGGCTCACGCGCCTCCGGCTGTCCCGCGGCCGGTCCGGGCGCGCTCGGAGGCGGAGCCGGATAGCCCGCACCGGCCGCGGAGCCCGCACTGCCGGGGTAACCCGCACCACCGGGATATCCCGGGCTGCTCCCGTACCCTGGAGCGGTGTATCCCGGCGGTGCCGGGGCCGGCGCCACGGTCCGGCCGATGTGCCAGCGGTACGGATCGGCGGTGCCGGCGCCCGCCCGTCGCTGGTCGACGTACGACTGCAGATCGTGGTCGAGGCCCTCGCTCCGCATCCGGGCGTCGATGTAGACGAGGGCGCTCGCGGACGCGACCACGACCAGCGCGACCGACTGGATCAGGAGCGTGACGATCTGGGTGATGCCGGACGTGACGAGGATCCCGACGATCGCCGCCGGGTCGGAGCTCCCGGTCGGGGCGACGAGCGCCGACAGCATGCCGCTCAGGATCGAGAACGGCACGCTCACCACCTGGGCGAGGATGCTGAAGGTCAGCTGCACGAGGAACCAGACGCCGAGGGTCTTCCAGAAGCGCCCGCGGGTGAGCCGCCAGGAGCGCCCGATGGCGGCGAAGACGCCGGTTCCTTCCAGCACGAGGACGGCGGGCACGACGAAGAGCTTCGTCGGCAGCCAGAACGCCAGCGGGATCGCGGCGAGGACGAGGAGGATCGCCAGGACGATGCCGGCCGCCAGCGCCAGCTGGGACAGCACGACGACGGCGCCGACGACCAGGGCCACGGCCACCAGCACGACCCCGATCGAGAGGAACGTGTAGCCCATGAGGCGCCAGAACGCGGGACGCACCCGACGCCACAGCGCGCCGACCGTCAGTTTCTCCGACACCACCCCGTGCGCGACGTCGGCGACGACGACGCCCTGCACGATCACGGTGAGCGCCGTGCTGGCGATGCCGAGCACGACACCCGTGATCGTCGTGATGGCGATGGAGCCCGCGAGCACGGCGTTGAACTCGTCGGTGCCTTCGACGAGGGTGTCGAGTCGCGAGAACGAGGCGATCGCCGCGCCGCCGATCGCGACGATCAGCACGACGTACGCGATCATCTGCATCCCGAGCGCGAAGCCGAGCAGGACCCGCGGGTTCTGGCGCAGCGCCGTGAAGGATCTGCCGAGGATGGCGCCGAACGACAGCGGATGCAGCGGCACGATGCCCGCTCGCGGTGCCGGCGTCCAGGACGGATAGGCGGTCACGATGTCTCCCTCGCGGATTCGTCGGCTGCTCCTATCGTGACACACGGCCGGGCGGTGCTCGGCGGCGTTGCGGTCGTGGTGGACTACTCTGTGGGAAGCGCACGGGGAGCATCGGCGGTGCCCGGCCGTGCCGTGCCGGACGCAAAGGACGAACGCGTTTCATGACTTCACGCATCCTCGTGGTCGACGACGACACAGCGCTGGCCGAGATGATCGGCATCGTGCTCGACACCGAAGGCTTCGAGACGGTGTTCTGCGCCGACGGCGCCGAGGCCGTCGACGTGTTCCGGACGGAGCGCCCGGATCTTGTGCTGCTCGATCTGATGCTGCCCGGCATGGACGGGATCGAGATCTGCACGCGGGTGCGCCGCGAGTCCGGGGTGCCGATCATCATGCTGACCGCGCGCACCGACACCGCCGACGTGGTCCGCGGACTCGAGTCCGGCGCCGACGACTACATCGTGAAGCCCTTCAACCCGAAGGAGCTGGTCGCCCGCGTCCGCACCCGGCTGCGCACGACCCCGGTGGAATCGGGCGAGGTGCTGCGGATCGGCGATCTGACGGTCGACGTCGCCGCGCACGAGGTGCGCCGGGCCGACGCCGCCATCGCGCTCACCCCGCTCGAGTTCGAGCTGCTCGTCGCCCTCGCCTCGAAGCCGCAGCAGGTGTTCTCCCGCGAGATGCTGCTCGAGCAGGTCTGGGGCTATCACTACAAGGCCGACACCCGCCTCGTGAACGTCCACGTGCAGCGCCTGCGCGCCAAGGTCGAGCTCGATGCGGACAATCCCAAGATCGTGACGACGGTGCGCGGGGTCGGCTACCGCGCGGGCGCCGTGGTCTGACATGGCCGCTCCGGCCGTGCGCCGCACGTGGTTCGCGCACACCCCGCGGGCGTGGCGCACCTGGCCGGAGACCCTCGCCGGGCTCTGGAGCCGCTCGCTGCGCTTCCGCACGCTCGTGCTCACGATCGCGTTGTCGACCCTCGCCATCCTGGTCGCCTGCGTCTGGATGGCGCTGGCCATCCAGAACGATCTGTTCCAGTCCCGTCGCGATCAGGTGCTCGGCGACGCGCGACGTGCGACGATCTCGGCGCAGGACCGGCTGGACGCGGCGGTGCAGAGCGACAGCGTGCAGGTGCGCAACGTCATGGTGAGCGTGCGCGACACGCTGGTGCGGCAGTCCGCATCCGAACGCGTCGCGGTCTTCCGGGTCGATCAGACGCCGTCGGCGACGGCGCCGCAGGACTTCACGCTCGGCGGCGAGTGGGACGCCGAGATCACCGATGCCCTGCGTGCGCGTGTGCAGAGCAACGCCGACGTGCAGTGGTGGCAGTCGATCGCGCTGACCGACGACGCCGGGCGCTCGGTGCCCGGCATGGTGGTCGGTCAGCAGCTCGAGGTCGAGGGCGTGGGCCCCTACGAGCTCTACATCGCCTACGACCTGTCCGCCGCCGGGCAGACGCTCGCGTTCGTGCAGGGCACGCTCTGGATCGTCGGGTTCGCCCTCATCGCGATCATCGCGGGCATCTCCTGGTTCGTGCTGCGCAGCGTCACGGTGCCGATCGGGGATGCCGCGCGTACCAGCGCGGAGCTCGCCGCGGGCCGGCTCGACATGCGGCTCGACGTGCACGGCGAGGACGAGATCGCGACCCTCGGACGGTCCTTCAACGCGATGGCCGACAGCATCCAGGCGCAGATCAAGGAGCTCGCCGACCTCTCGCTCGTGCAGCAGAGATTCGTCTCCGACGTCTCGCACGAGCTGCGGACCCCGCTGACCACCATCCGGCTCGCCGCCGATGTGCTCAACGACCACCGGGAGGGCTTCGACCCGGTGTCGGCCCGCGCGGCGGAGCTGCTGCACGCCCAGGTGCAGCGGTTCGAGGTGCTGCTCGGCGACCTGCTGGAGATCAGCCGTTACGACGCCGGGTCGGTGCAGCTGGAACGCGAGCCGACGAGCCTCGCCGCCCTCGCGGAGGACGTCATCGCCTCGATGCAGCAACTGGCCGACACGCACGGCAGCGACGTCAGGCTGGTCGCGCCGGGCGGGTACTCCCCGGTCGACATGGATCCGCGTCGCGTGCGCCGGATCGTGCGCAACCTCCTCGGCAATGCGATCGAGCACGGCGAGGGGAGGCCCATCGTCGTCACGGTCGACAGCGATCAGGACGCCGTCGCCCTCGGCGTGCGCGACTACGGTCTCGGCATGAGCGCCGAGGACCAGGAACGTGTGTTCGACCGCTTCTGGCGGGCCGATCCCTCGCGCAAGCGCACCATCGGCGGCACCGGTCTCGGGCTGTCGATCGCGCTCGGCGACGCACGTCTGCACGGCGGCTCGCTCGCGGTCTGGTCATCGCCCGGCCGCGGCACGAACATGGTGCTCACCCTGCCGCGACGCGAGTCGGCAGAGGAAGCCGCCTCGCCCTTGCCGCTCGATCCGGGCGACGACGTGCTCGACGTGCTCGGCGTGACCCAGCCGCTCGACATCCGGGCCGCCGGCGCCGGGCACGGGGAGGATCGCCGATGAGGCGCGTGTGGAGACTCGTCGGCGTGCTCGTGGTCGTCGTCGCGCTCGGCGGCTGTGCCGGACTGCCCACGAGCGGGCCGGTCCAGCCCGGACCGTCCTACAGCTCGGACCCGGAGTCTCCGGACGTCATCTTCCGGCCGAACGCGCCGCAGCCGGGCGCCACCCCCGAGCAGATCGTGGACGGGTTCGTCACGGCCGCATCTGGGCCCCAGGACAACTGGGAGACGGCGCGACTGTATCTCGCGTCCGACTACCGCGACGCCTGGCAGCCCGAGGCCGGCGTCATCGTCGACGTGCTGGCGGACCGGCTGTACGCCCCCCTGGCCGACGGCAGCATCGACCTCCAGGTGACGCCGCGGGCCACGGTCGACGAGGGCGGCAGCTACTCGCGGTCGGACGGCGGGGTGGCGGCGCCGCTCACCTACGAGCTCGCGCAGCAGGAGGACGGGGAATGGCGTATCGTCCGCGCCCCCGACGGCATCGTGCTCGACGAGGACGTCTTTCGGAGCGTGTTCCGCTCCTACGCCCTGATGTACTTCGATCCGACATGGGAGTTCCTCGTCCCCGATGCCCGCTGGTTCCCGACCTCGAACGCCGCCACCCGCGTCGCGGACGCGCTCGTGAACGGAGATGCCGCGTCGTGGCTCGCGGAGTCGGTCGTGTCCGCCTTCCCCGACAACGTCGACCTGCTGCCGTCCGTGCCGACGCCCGACGGCGTCGCGCAGGCGCAGCTCAGCGCGGAGGCGCTCGCGCTCGACCAGGCGACGCTCGACCGGATGCAGACGCAGCTGTCTGCGAGTCTTGCCTCCGCTCAGGTGACACAGGTCCAGATGCTCGTCGACGGCACGCGCCTGGACGCCCGACGGCTGTCCACCCAGGACACCACCATCGATCCGCGAGCGCTCGTGCTGACGGAGGAGGGCTTCGGCTACCTCGTCTCGGGCGACCTGACACCTATACCCGGCCTTTCCGACGCGATCGTGGCGGCCGAGCCGCTCGCGGTGCAGCTGGCCCGGGACCGGGCCTCTGCGGCCGTGCGCCTCGCCGACGGCTCCGCCGCCCTCGTGGCGGAGGACGGCACGACGACGACGCTCGACGACCGCGCGGGCCTGCTCGACCCGACGATCGATGCCTTCGACGTGGTCTGGACGGTTCCCGCCGGCACACCCGGTGCGGTGCGGGCCACGATCGCGTCCGGTGAGGCCGTCGAGATCACCGGCGCGTGGACGGGCGCCAGCCGCATCCACTCGATGCAGATCTCGCGAGACGGCACGCGGATGGCCGCGATCGTCAGCTTCGGATCGCGCCCGGAGCTCGTCGTCGCGGGGGTGATCCGGGATGCCGATGGCGTGCCCAGCGCGCTCGGCGAGCCGATCACGCTCGCGGGCCTCGGGGGCGACGGCACGGACGTCGGCTGGCTCGACAACGCCACGATCGGTGCGCTCGATGCCAGAGCGGACGCGTCGACCTACATCGAGCAGCCGATCGGCGGCTTCACCTCCTCGCTCGAGGCGCCCGCCGGGGCCGTCGACCTCGCGGGCGTGAACAACCCGGGCGCCGTGCGGCTGCGTTCGGCGGCGGGCGAGCTGTTCGTCCGTCGCCAGACGAACTGGGTGCAGACCGGCGCCGGCGTCGAGGTGCTGGCCGTGCAGCAGGGCGGTCAGCAGTAGCATCCCTCCCCAGACGGCGGTGCGACCCCGCTGTCCACCGTCGGGCCGCGCGTTCCCGCGGCGGGCCACGGGGATGCGCCAGCATCGCGCCATGGCCGTTTCTCTCGCCGAGCTCGCCCGACGCGCCGCCGCCGACGCGCTCGCTCTCGTCCTGCCGGTCTCGTGCGCCGGATGCGGAACGCTCGACGTGGCGCTGTGCGCCGCGTGCCGGAGGCTGCTCTCGACGCCGCTCCCGCTCACGCGTCGGCTGGGGCCGCGGCTCGACGTCCACTCGGCCTTCGCGTATGAGGGGGAGCCGGCTGCCGTGCTCCGCGCACTCAAGGAGGACGGACGCACGTCGCTGGCCCGGCCCCTGGGGCTGGCCCTCGCAGCGCGGGCGGCATCCGTGTTCCCGGGGGACCGGATGCGGTACGTGGCGGTGCCGACCTCGCCCGCGGCCATGCGACGGCGCGGATACCGGGTGGTCGAGCTCGTCCTGCGGCGGAGCGGGCTGCCCGCGGTCCCGGCTCTGCGCACCGCCCGCCGGACGGCGGATCAGCGCCGGCTCGGCCGGGACGACCGCGCGCGCAACGTGTCGGGCAGCCTCACGGCGGCCGGTGTGACTCCCGGGGAGAAGGTCGTGGTGGTCGACGACGTGGTCACCACCGGGGCGACTCTGTCCGAGGCCGCCCGCGCACTCGAGCGGGCCGGCGGCGTGGTCGTCGGAGCGCTCACCGTCGCCGCCACGCCGAAGCGCGGTTCGGCGCGTGACACCGCCACCTCCGAGGACTAGCGTGGAGGGGACAAGGCGACGATGGTCCGCCCTTGACCGGGTGGACCGGAACAAGGAGGTCAAGGATGGATACCAGCATCGTCGGCGTGGGCGTCGGGATCACGGATCGCTTTCGCGCTGTCGTCGAGGAGAAGTCCGGTCGCATCGAGAACATCGCGCCACGGGCGCAGAGCCTCGACGTGAAGGTCACGCACCGCGCCTATCACAACGGCCGGATGGAGGACTCCACCGTCGAGCTGACGCTGACCGGCAAGGGCCCCCTGGTGCGGGCCGAAGCCGTCGACGGCGACAAGTTCACCGCTCTCGACCTCGCGGTGGACAAGCTCTGCGAGCAGGTGCGGCGCGCGAAGGACAAGCGCATCGACGGCCGCAACCACCCGCGCGGGGCCCACTACGAGAAGGGCACCGGCGAGATCGCCGGAATCGACGTGCAGCCGGCGTCCGCGGATGTCATCAAGGCGGTCGCGACGGGCGAGATCCCGGTCATCACGGGGGCGGAGGACGAGGCCGACTACACGCCGGTCGTGATCCGGACCAAGCGGTTCGATGCGGAGTGGCTGACCGTCGAGGAGGCGGTCGACCGGATGGAGCTGGTCGGCCACGACTTCTTCCTCTTCATCGACGCGCGCACCGACCATCCGAGCGTCGTCTACCGCCGCAAGGGCTGGGACTACGGCGTCATCTCGCTGACGACCCAGGCGGTGCCGGAGCAGCTGGCCTCCTGACACGAGAGTCCCCCGGGACGGTCGTCCCGGATCCGTGTCTCGCTTGTGCAGGTCGGTCGGGGTTTCCGGCTGCACAAGTGAGACACGGGGTCGAGGGTGTGGGTGGTTCCGGGGGTCGGTGTCTCACTTGTGCAGGGCTTCGGCGTGATCCGGATGCTTGAGCGAGACACGCGACGCACGAGCATCAGCGCACCAAGACGGATGCGAGAGTCTCCCGGGGAGGGGGAGATCCCGCATCCGGTCGTCGGGAGGGAGCGGGGCGCGGCTCAGTCAGTCGAACATGTCGCCGAGAAGGCCGCCGATGACGAGCCCGCCGAGAATGCCGCCCATCGCGTCGCCCATGCCGCCGCGGCCTCCCCGGCCACCGCGGCCGCCCCATCCGCCGCCCCAGTCGTCGTCGCGCGGGCGGGCGGAGTCGATGTCGCGCTGCGCGAGCTGCAACGCCTCGCTGGCCAGCTGCCCGGCGCGCCGGGAGAGGTGCAGCGCGGTCTCGAGCGAGTCCTCCTCGTCGGGCAGGCGCTCGATGTCGGCGCGGGTGCGCTCGGCCTCGGCGAGCCGGGTGCGCGCGTCGGCGCCGATCCACCCGCGGTGGCCGTTGATGAGACTGCCGGCGACGGCGATCTGACGGTCGGCGTCGTCGACGGCGTGGCGCACCTGGGCCGGGCTCGGCAGGGGGTGCTCCGCGCGCTTGCGGGCCTTCGCGACCGCGATGTCGAGCGCCTCGTTGGCGCCGCGCAGCCGGGACAGCTCGGCGAAGGGATCCGTGGGCGTCCCGGGGGCGGGCAGCGTCGAGAGGGTCTGCTCGAGGTCCCGCGTCGCCGACGCGACCTCGGGCGTGGTCGGGGCGGTGCGCGCCCGCACCAGATCGTCGCGGGAGTCCGCGATCACCTCGGCCAGGGTCGACTCGGCCCGCAGCGCCTCGATCTCGAAGTCCTCGACGCCGTCCAGCAGGTTCTCCGCCCGGCGCACCGACTCGGTCGCGGCCTCGAGCGCGAGGTTCGCCTCCTCCGCGCGGTTCGCCGCCCGGCGGCGGGTCGAGACGTCGGCGCTGTGCAGGGCGAAGGAGAGCACCTGTTCGGCCTCGGCGGGAGCGTTCTCGATCTGGTGGACGGCGGATGCGGCGTACCGCCCGCGCAGGCGCTCCACGACCTCCGCGGCGTGCGGGATGCGTTCGCGCAGGCGTTCCGCATCCGTCCGCACGCCGGCGAGCACCTCGGGCGCTCGTCGGATGCGGGCGACGGCGTCGGCGAGCGTCGCCGTACGGTCGTCCAGAAGCTCCTCGGCCCAGTCGCACAGCTGCACGATCCGCGCGTTGCGCGTGCGCAGCTCCTCCGGGGTGTCCGGGATCTCGTCGTGGTTCAGCTGGTGCAGCTGGAACGCCTCGGCGAGGTGCGTGCGCACGGCCGTCAGCGCCTCGCGGAGGTCCCGGGTGGACTTGTCTCCGAGCTCCGCCTCGGCGAACGACAGCTCCTCGGACGTCGACCGGATCCGCTCGTCGGCGGCGACCAGCGACTGCTGCGCGCGCCGGGCGAGATCCGCGTCCTGCGCGTCGATCTCCGCCTGCTGCTCGCGCTTGCGCTTACCCCAGAAACCGGCCATGGATCGATCCTATGCGGGTCGGAGAGGTGCGGACCGGCGCCGCCGTCGTCACGCGATCGCCGTGCGGCGGGTGAGGTCGGGGCGTCGTGGCGGCACGAGCCAGGAGACGGCGGCGATGCCCGCGGGAAGCGCGAGGGCGGTCGCGGCGATGAGCGACCACGGCACGTCCTCGAGCCGGAGCATCCCGTCGGACTGGATCGCGAAGCACGCGGCTGCGGAACCCGTCGAGCTCGAGCGGAAGCGTCACGTTCTCGAGGGCGGTGAGGGTCGGGATGAGGTTGAAGTCCTGGAAGACGAAGCCGAGCGAGCGCCGCCGCTGAGCGCGCTGACGGCGGTGGGTCCTGTGCCGTACTGCTGCGAGACGCCCACGAGTGTGAGCACGGCGTCGGTCATCGCGCCGACTCCGCGGTGCGGGAGGGACGCCCGCGCTTGGGCCGCTCGGTCGAGAGCTCGAGCGCCAGAGCATGCTGCGGATGCTGAGCGAGCCGTTGTTCGGTGTGGTCGAGCCAGCGCACCTCGGCCTCGGCGGAGAAGATCATCGCGTCCACGACGAGGGACCAGGCGAGCTCCTCCGGGCCGTCCGTGTTGTCCCCGGCGTACTTCGCCTGGTGCAGCGCCTGCAGCTGGCCGAGAGACGCGCGCCGCTGGGTCTGGATCACCGCGGCGATGTCGACGCCCGGCAGCGTCGCGGCGACGGCGAGCTTGACGGCGAGCTCGTCCCTCGTGCCCTGGCCGCGTTCGACGGGCGACCCCAGCCACGTGCGGACCTCCTCTCGGCCCGCCTCTGTGATCTCGTAGTAGACGTGGCCCTGCGGGTCGATGTCGCCCTTGACGACGAGTCCGTCGCGTTCGAGGCGGTCGAGGGTGTTGTAGATCTGGCCGACGTTGAGCGGCCACGTCGAGCCGGTGCGCCGGTCGAACTCGGCGCGCAGCTGATAGCCGTAGCACGGACCCTGGTCGAGGATGGCGAGCATGCTCTGGCGGACGGACACGGGCGACTTCCGATCTGCTCAGAACCTGAGCGTGTCGATGACCTTGACGCGCAAGGCGACGCTGGCGGGCAGGATGCCGGCGAGCGCGCCGACGAGGACGGATGCGGCCAGGCCCAGCAGCGCGGCGCGCACGGGGAACGGCGGCACGTCCTGCATCCCGGTGAACATGGACAGGACGACGGGGGTGCGGAGCACGACGATCGCGAGGACGATGCCGACGGCGCCGGCGACCGCCGTCGCGACGACGTTCTCCAGCAGCACCGAGGTGAACACCCGCACGCTCGTCGCGCCGAAGCTGCGTCGGACGCCGATCTCGCGGATGCGCTGACGCATCGCCACGAGCTGGACGTTCACGAGGCTGAGCCCGCCCAGGAGCAGAACGAGCCCGGCGATGGCGCCGGTGACCAGCTCGAACGCGAGCGCCGCGTCGCCCGCGCCGGTCTGCGCGGCCCAGTCGGTGCGGTTGACCGCGATCTCGACGCCGGACGAGGCGGCGGCGCGCAGGTCCATCGCGAGCACGGGACCGATCTCGTCGACGATTCCCGGGGGCACCCACACCTCCCGCTGGACGATCAGGTCGGCGGGCATGGCGTCCACCCTGTCGCGGTAGCTGTCGTAGAGCATGTCGACGCGGTGCTCGGTGTCCCACTGCCCCTGCCGGGGGGTGACCCCGACGACCTGGTAGGTGCCTGCGAGCGGCCCCGTCAGGGTGAGCGTCGGATGCTGCGCGAGCGGCACGCGGCCGAGCGAGTCCCACAGCGGCTCCGAGACGACCACGGCGGGGGCGAGCAGCTCCCGATCCTCCGACGTGAACCACCGGCCCTCGGCGAGCGCGAGCCGGTGCATGACCGGGTAGTCGACATCCATCAGGCGGGTGGTGGTGTCGCGCACACCGTCGGGTGCCTGCACGGGCACGGTGAGGGTCGCGACGCGTGAGACATGTCCGAAGCCGTAGCGCTCGGCCACGCGGGCGAACTGGGCGTCGAGCGCATCGGGGTCGACCGCCGTGCCGTCCGTGCCGGAGGCGGTCACCGCGATGGTCGCGACGCGTCCGCCGTACCTGTCCGACTGCTCGGCGGAGTACTGCCGCTGATAGTCGGCGAGCGCGAAGACGGTGGCGAGCGCACCGACCGACACCGCGATGCCGATCAGGCTCAGCAGCACCCGGAGCCGATGATGGCGGATCTCGGCCCACGCCTCGGTCAGCGCTCCGACGACGGGGGCGAGCAGGCGGCTCATTCCGGGACCTCGGCGGCGAGCGTGCTCTCGCGGAAGGCGCGATCGAGGTCGGCGGGGGCGATCCGGCCTTCCTCGAGCCGGAAGTGCCGGCGCGCGCGGGCCGCGACGTGCAGGTCGTGGGTGATGGTCACGAGCGCCGCATCCGTCTCGGACGCGATCTCATCGAGCAGCCCCATCACGACCGATCCGGTGTGCACGTCGAGAGCACCCGTGGGCTCGTCGGCGAGGATCAGGGAGGGGCGTCTCACCAGCGCGCGCGCGATCGCCACGCGCTGCTGCTCGCCGCCGGAGAGCCGCTCGGGCGGCGAGTCCAGCCGGTGGCCGAGCCCGACGCGTTCCAGCATCGCCGCGGCGATGTCGGTGCGGCGCCAGAACTCGCGCCCGGTCGCGTAGCCGAGCGGCATGGCGACGTTCTCCAGCGCGGTGCGTCCGGCGAGCAGGTTGAACTGCTGGAAGACGAATCCGACAGTGCGTCCCCGCATCCGATCGAGCGCGCCCGACCGCATCCTCGACACCGATCGTCCTTCGAACGCGACCGAGCCCGCGGAGGGCATGTCGATGAGGCCCAGGATGTTCAGGAGCGTCGACTTGCCGGAGCCGCTGCGACCGACGATCGCCACGTGGTCGCCCGCCTCCACGTCGAGGTCGATGCCGTGGAGGATGTCGAGTCGAGAGTCGTCGGGGAGCACGACGTGCTTGGCGACGCCCCGCAGCGAGACGAGTGTCACCAGCTCATCCCCGTCTCGCAGTACTCGCCCCCGGCGCCGTCGTCGTAGCAGACCTCCTCGACGGGAGCGGCTACCCCGGGCACGAACTGCCGGATCATCTCGCCCTCGGCGAGTCCGTCGACGACCTCCACCGTCGTGCCGTCGCTCACGCCGAGCGAGATCGTGCGCTCCTCCGGGTCTCCGCCGTCGCCGGCGTCCACCCAGACCACGCCGGAGCCGGCGCCGCCCTTCACCGCGGTGGTGGGGACGACGAGCGCATCCGAGACCGTGCCGATCGTGAGGTCCAGGGTCACCGGCAGTCCCGCGAAGACGGTCTGGTCGCCGGGAACGGCGCAGCGCACGCTCGTCGTGCCGTCCTCGGCGACCTGCACGTCCAGCCCCGTACAGGCGAAGGGCGCCGGTCCGCCCGGGATCGTGACCGAGGCCTCGGACGGCGCCCCCAGCAGCCGATACAGCTGGACGGGCTCGACGGCGCTGAGCACGTGGTGGCGCGCGGGCGAGAGCGAGGCCAGTGCGACACCCACCGACACGGCCTGCCCTCGCACGACGGCGATCTCGGAGACCGCGCCCGCCTCGGGGGCGGCGATGTCGATGGTGCGGACCGGGTCGGCCTGCTTGACGGTGAACAGGACCTGACCCGCCTCGACGCTCTGGCCGTCGCCGACGTGCACGGCGGTGACGGTCCCGTCGATCTCCGACTTCACGTCGAACGCCTCGTCGCGCGCGATCGTGCCGGACAGGCTCAGCGCGTTCACGACCTCGCCGCGCTCGACGGTCACGACGGGGTCGGCGATCCCCGCGACCGGCTCGGCCGAGACGGGCTGCGCGTCGGGGAAGAAGGCGATCTTCGTGAGCGAGGCGGCGATGAGCCCGAAGGCGACCACCAGCAGGATAGGGAACACCCAACGACGCCAGACGACCACGGTTCGTCCTCTCCCATCCGCCCGGCGGCGGAACTCGGTTTCAGATGCATACCTCGTATGTAGTTTCCGAGTATATGCATACGCGACACTGCTTTCCTGTCCCTCCGGATGTCCGAGTGTCGGAGGGAGTCGGTCGTCGACGCATCCAGTGCTCTCGAAGGTCACGGACGGATAACATGGAAGGCGGTGTGCTCGGATTCCGGGCGCGACTGGGTGCGACAGCGCCCACCCGACAGATGGAGATGCCCCGTGGCCAACCCTCTCGAGAAACTGCTCCGCGCCGGCGAGGGCCGGCTCGTGCGCCGCCTGCAGCAGGTGGCCAAGGCCGTCAACGCCCTCGAGGAGGAGTACTCGCACCTCACCGACGAGGAGCTGCGCGGAGAGACCGTGGAGCTGCGCGCCCGTCACGAGGCCGGGGAGACCCTCGACCGGCTCATGCCGGAGGCGTTCGCCGCCGTCCGCGAGGCGGCCCAGCGCACGCTCGGCCAGCGTCCCTACGACGTTCAGGTCATGGGCGGCGCCGCCCTTCATCTCGGCAACATCGCCGAGATGAAGACCGGTGAGGGAAAGACGCTCACCGCGACGTTCGCCGGATACCTCAACGCGATCGCCGGCGAGGGCGTGCACATCGTCACGGTGAACGACTACCTCGCGAGCTACCAGTCCGAGCTCATGGGCCGCGTGTACCGCGCGCTCGGCATGACGACCGGGACCATCGTGTCGGGCCAGACACCGGAGGTGCGCCGCGAGCAGTACGCCGCTGACGTCACCTACGGCACGAACAACGAGTTCGGGTTCGACTACCTGCGCGACAACATGGCCTGGCGCAAGGAGGACCTCGTCCAGCGCGGTCACTTCTTCGCGATCGTCGACGAGGTCGACTCGATCCTCATCGACGAGTCGCGGACGCCGCTGATCATCTCCGGGCCCTCCTCGGGCGAGGCGAACCGCTGGTTCACCGAGTTCGCCAAGGTCGCACGCACCCTCGAAGCGGGCGTCGACTACGAGGTCGACGAGAAGAAGCGCACGATCGGCGTCCTCGAGCCCGGGATCGAGAAGGTCGAGGACTACCTCGGCATCGACAACCTGTACGAGTCGGCGAACACCCCGCTCATCTCGTTCCTGAACAACTCGATCAAGGCGCTCGCGCTGTTCAAGCGCGACGCCGACTACGTCGTGATGAACGACGAAGTCATGATCGTCGACGAGCACACCGGCCGCATCCTGGTGGGTCGCCGCTACAACGAGGGCATCCACCAGGCGATCGAGGCGAAGGAAGGGGTGCCGGTCAAGGCCGAGAACCAGACCCTCGCGACCGTCACGCTGCAGAACTACTTCCGTCTCTACGGCAAGCTCTCCGGCATGACCGGCACGGCCGAGACCGAGGCCGCGGAGTTCATGTCGACCTACAAGCTCGGCGTCGTCCCCATCCCGACGAACAAGCCGATGATCCGCAAGGACCAGCCCGACCTGGTGTACAAGAACGAGCAGGCGAAGTTCGAGCAGGTCGTCGAGGACATCGCCGAGCGGCACGAGAAGGGCCAGCCGGTGCTGGTGGGCACGGTGAGCGTCGAGAAGAGCGAGTACCTCTCGAGGCTGCTCGCCAAGAAGGGCATCAAGCACGAGGTCCTGAACGCGAAGAACCACGCACGCGAGGCCGAGATCGTGGCCCGGGCCGGGCGCCTGGGCGCCGTCACGGTCGCCACCAACATGGCCGGCCGCGGCACCGACATCATGCTCGGCGGCAACGCCGAGTTCCTGGCGGTGCAGGAGATGAAGGCGAAGGGACTCGACCCGGTCGAGACCCCCGACGAGTACGAGGCCGCGTGGGACGCGGTCTACGAGGGCACCCGCGACACGGTCGCCGAGGAGGCCACCAAGGTCGTCGAGGCGGGCGGGCTGTATGTGCTCGGCACGGAGCGGCACGAGTCGCGGCGCATCGACAACCAGCTGCGCGGTCGCTCGGGCCGCCAGGGCGATCCCGGCGAGAGCCGCTTCTACCTGTCGCTCACCGACGACCTGATGCGGCTGTTCCAGTCGGGCGCCGCGGAGGCGATCCTCGCGCGCACGAACTTCCCCGACGACGTCGCGATCGAGTCCGGCATGGTGTCGCGGGCGATCAAGAGCGCCCAGAGCCAGGTCGAGTCGCGGAACGCCGAGATGCGCAAGAACGTCCTGAAGTACGACGACGTCCTGAACCGTCAGCGCGAGGCGATCTATGCCGATCGTCGCCACATCCTGCAGGGCGACGACATCGCCGACCGCGTGTCGCACTTCGTCGAGGACGCCGTCGCCGCGATCGTCGACGACCGCACCGGCAGCGGCCACACCGAGAGCTGGGACTTCGACGCCCTCTGGACCGAGCTGGGCACCGTCTACCCCGTCGGCGTGACGATCGACGAGGTCGTCGCAGAGGCGGGGGAGAAGGGGCGCGTGACGCCCGCCGGCCTCAAGCGCGAGCTCACGAGCGACGCGAAGATCGCCTATCAGAAGCGCGAGGAGCAGCTCGGCGAGGCCGCGATGCGCGAGCTCGAGCGCCGGGTCGTGCTGCAGGTGCTCGACCGTCGCTGGCGAGACCACCTCTACGAGATGGACTACCTCAAGGACGGCATCGGCCTGCGGGCGATGGCCCAGCGCGATCCGCTCATCGAGTACCAGCGCGAGGGCTACGAGATGTTCCAGACGATGATGGGACAGATCAAGGAGGAGTCGGTCGGCTTCCTCTTCAACCTCGAGGTCGAGGTGCGCCGTCAGGGCGACGATCACACCGAGGTCGCCGCGAAGGGCCTCGTCGCCCCCGCCGTCGAGGCCCAGCGGCTCGAGTACACCGCCCCCACCGAGGACGGCGACGTCGAGGTGCGCAACGATCGCGGTCAGGTGCAGAAGGCGGCGACGGGCCGCGCGCGCCAGGCGACGGCGCCGCAGGCCCCGGCCCGTGTGCCCGAGCCCGCCGCCCGTGGCGCCTTCGGACAGAAGACGGATGCCGCGGGCTCCGCCGCATCCGCGCCTTCTCCCGCTCCGCAGAACCGGGCCCAGCGCCGCGCGAAGAAGAAGTAGCGCTCGGCGCAGGCACCCGCACGAGTAGGCGGTCACCGTGATAGCGGCTTGACCGAAACAGGTTTGCCTAACTTCGACTGCCTGGATAGGCTCGGTTTAGTCAGGTAAACCTTGCCTTAGCCGAAGACCGAGGCGGACGTGACGCTCGCTTGGTCGTCCGGGCATCTCCGAGGGGAAGCCAGGGCGAGCTCGTCTCACATGCAGGACTCCGCGGCGCGCCAGGCACCCGGGGCGGCCCCGCGTGCGTGAGGGCGTGTCCTATACGGGTGCCGCATGACGCGCGCCCCGGTGTCCTTGACCGCAGCCATCCGACCGTCGCGCTACCCGAAAGCCTCCTGAGTTGCCTTCTCGATCCATCTTCCCGCGGGCGACTGCCCTGCTCGTCTCGCTCTTCGTCCTGCTCTCCTCGGTCCTCGTCGCGAATCCGGCGGCGGCAGAGGACGAGGTGCCCGCCGTATACGCCATCTCCGAGGGCGCGATGGACTGGGGTGTGCGCGAGTCGTACCGCACCTATGTCGTCGGAAACGCTTCTGGACGCATCACGCTGAGCGAAGGCCTCACCGAGAACGAGGACGGCACGTATCGCTGGCCCGTCGCGGAAGGCACCTTCGACCCGGTGTCGGGAGCGCTCGACGTCAGTTTCGAGGGCAAGGCCAATTTCTGGGGTCATGAGGGTCTCATGGACCTGACAATCTGGGATCTGCGCATCGTCGCGGATGCCTACGGCGACGCGGTGCTGTACGCCGACTACCGGGTCGACGACGGCACGACCGTGCGCGAGGGCGACGGCGTCGAGTTCGCCGAGATCTCCGCCGCCCTCGGCGGCACCGTGACGCCGGAGGAGGGGCGCCTGACCTGGGACGACGTCTATGCCTCGCTCGGTCGCGGCGGTGTCGAGCCGTTCCTCGACCATTACTCGTACGGCAACCCCGTGGATGCGATCGACCTCGACCTCGCGGGCGACTGGCCGTCGGGCACGGTGCCGGAGACCTGGGCTGAGGCGGGTATCGTCTCGGCGTCGATCGACGACCTCGCCCTGCCTGCTACGGCGTCGGGCTGGGTGACAGGCCGCACGTTGTCCGACCCTGCACGCGGTGTCGTGTTCGCCGTCGCGGCGTCGAACGTGCTGCACGTCTTCGACGCCGCGACGCGCGAGGTGCTCTCGACGGTCGAGAACGTGAGCTTCCTGATCGACGTCAACGAGGAGACAGGCGAACTGCTCGTGAAGGCGCCGAACCCCAGCACCCAGTTCACTCTCGTCGAGCCCGACGGGGCGGGCCGCTACCGCGCGGGACGCACGTTCGCCGGACCCATCTCGGTCGGAACGGGCGCGATCGACGACGTCACGGGCGCCATCGTGATCGGCGGGAACTCGCGCAAGACGGTCTTCCTCCCCGGCGCCGACGACGAGTACGCCCAGGTGAGCGACTACACGACCTCGCGTAGTGGCATCCCGGTGTTCTTCGACGCGCAGGGGCGGCTCGTCGCCCAGCAGGGCGCCGCCTATCTCCGCTACGACATCGACGACTCGGGCTCCCTCGTGCTCGTCGACCAGGTGACCCCGTCCGGGACGGTCGCGAACTTCGTGCCTGATCGCGCGAACGATCGCCTCTTCACGATCGGCGGGGGAGTTCTGCAGGTCTACGAGAACCTCTCGACGTCGTCGGGCACGCTCATGCCTGCGGCCTCCGTCTCAGCGATCGACGGGCTCGTCGGCACCGTGGTCCGGTACGATCCCGCGCGGCAGACGCTGGTGACGACCGGGGGAGCGACCCTGCAGGCCCGCTCGCTGGGCGACGCGGCCGGAATCGGCGAAACCGTCATCAGCACCGCGTGGGACACGACGGGCGCGGGCATCTACGCCGGAAACGAGGCGATGGGCGACGCGGGCATCTGGTTCTTCTATGCCTCGGCGACGAAGGTCGTGTCCTACGGCACGACGCCTGCCTTCACCGCGAGTCCTTCCGACCAGACTGCCGTCATCCCCGCCGGCGCCGACAGCACGGACGTCACGCTGACCAGCGCCGTCGACGGCGAGGGCGTCACCCTGCACTGGCAGCAGAAGATCCCCGGAGCGATCGCCTTCGCCGATGTCGAGGGCGCGGTCGGACCGGAGCTCACGATCACCGCGTCATCGGCGTCGAGCGGAACCCAGTACCGAGTCATCGCTGCCAATGACTTCGGCCGCGTCGTCTCCGACACCGCGACCCTCACCGTACAGGTCGCGCCCTCGGTGTCCACCCAACCGCAGAGTGTGAGCGTCGTGGACGGCGGCGTGGCCGAGTTCACGGCGACGGGTGCGGGCAACCCTGCTCCCTCCCAGGACTGGGAGATCGACACGGGCTCGGGCTGGCAGAGCATCGAGTACTCCGACACCGTCTCGGTGTTCGGCGACACCCTCACGGTCGAAGCCGTCGAGGCGTCGCTCGACGGCGCGCAGTATCGCGCGGTCTTCACGAGCGCGGCGGGCACTGCGTACAGCGACCCGGCGACGCTCACCGTCACGGATAGGCCCGACGCCCCGGCGGAGACCACCACCTATACCGGCGTCGCGTTCGAGTGGACCGGCAGCGCGGAGTGGCAGGCGCAGCCGCCGAACGGCAGCGCGGCGCACTACCTCTCCGCCGGGGTGTCCGACGGCACGGAGGCGACCTACTCCGCGAAGAAGGACGGCGCGGAGATCCTCCAGCGCACCTCCTCCGGCAGCGACACCGCGACCTACGCCACCCGCGGTGCGCACGTGAACGTCGACGGGGCCGCCCAGGTCGTCCGGCTCGACGACGGCACGGCCACGGTCGAGCCCGACGGCTCGGCGGTCATCGAATGGCCCGCGTCTTTCAGCGTGAACTTCTACGACGGCCTCGTTCCCTCCACCATGTCGAACCTCGTCCTGACGGTCGACGAGAACGGCAGTGGCACCCTGACGGCCGACCTCAGCGGCTACCAGGGCGACATCGCGAACCCGAACGCCCCGAAAGAGGCTGTGACGCCGGCAGCCGACGTGACCGTGGCGACCTTCGCCAACGTCACGGTCGACACCGAGAACGGCTTTACCGTCCGTCCCGACTATCGGAACGTGACGATCACAGCCCCCGAGGGCGAAGCCTCGCAGAACACGACGGTCTCCGGATGGGGCGCGTGGCCGCAGGAGTTCGTGACCTTCCACGGCGCGACGGGGCTCGCAGCGTACTTCTACTCCACGGGGGGTTCGCTCGACTCGAAGAAGGCCCCGAACGCCTTCGCGGTCGGCTTCGACGGCGCGACGCCGGAGGTTCCCGCCGAGCCCGAGGAGCCCGGTACGACGCCGGAGCCGTCGCCGAACCCGACGACGCCCGCTCTCACGCCGACCACCGACCCGGAGTCGGGCGTGGTCGAGGGCTCGCTCGTGTGGGGCGTGAAACAGTCGTTCCGCTCCTACATCACGGGGTCGACCGCGAAGGGAACGATCTCGGTCTCGAACGGCGCCTCGGTGCTCGGCGGGTCGTACTGGTTCGGTCAGTCCTCCACCGACTGGACGACGGAGGCGGGCACCGGCACGACCGGGTATCAGGGCGCCGTGCGCTTCACGGGGCACTCCGGCATCCTCGACCTGACGTTCGCGAACCCGCAGGTCCGCATCGACTCCGCGAGCTCGGGAGCCCTGATCGTCACGGCCAACGGCAGCGCGGTCGAGGTCGGCTCGATCGACCTCGGAGCGGCGGGCCGGACCGAGGTCGACGGCGGTGTCTCGTACTCCAACGCGCCCGTGACGCTCACGTCAGCCGGCGCGCGGGTGTTCTCGTACGGCTCGTCGCAGTTCTACGCCGCAGGTGCGGCGATGGATCCGGTGTCGTTCGTCGTGGGCGCCAGCGCGACATCCACACCCGGCGGCGGGACGGCCCAGACGGTCGCCGCGCACGAGGAGACCAGTTGGACGCCGCCCGCGGAGCCGCCCGCGAACACGGGTCTCTACATCGACCCGGAGGTGCTGAAGAACATCCGCCCCGGGACCGAGATCACCGTGATCGGCGAGGGATACGAACCGAGCGAGACCGACATCAAGGTCGTGCTGTACTCCGACCCCGTCGTGCTCGAGGAGAACCTCACGGCCGACGCGAGCGGACGCGCGCAGTGGTCGGGCATCGTCCCGCTCGACACCGAGATCGGCGCGCACACGCTGACGTTCCAGTCGGAGAGCCAGGACCTCGGCATCGAGGTCGAGGTCCTGGAGCCGGAGGAGCTCGTGGGCTGCACCGTGACGGCGGCGTCCCTGGACTGGGGCTTCAAGGAGTCGTTCCGCTCGTACATCTCCGGCAGCATCGCCCACGGCGAATGGACGGTGTCCGACGGCGCGACCTACGAGACCCCCGAGTTCGGCTGGTCGGATGGCGAGGGCGTGTTCGACGCGGAGATCTTCACGGGTCAGGTGAGCTTCGAGGGGACCATCCGCTTCACGGGCCATGACGGCCTGCTCGACACCACCGTGGCGAACCCGACCATCCTGTTCACGGGCCCCGACACCGCATACCTGCTGCTGGACGTCGCGGGCGTGACGATGGAGGACGCCCTCGCGGGCAACGCGGACAACGCGCTGACGTTCGACCAGGTGTCGTTCGTGAAGCTCGACCTCTCGGCCGGCGACGTGGAGATCAGCGAGGACGGATCGGAGGTCACGGCGAGCGCGGTCCCGGCCGTGATCACCAGCCAGGGATACGAGGCGTTCCCGAACTACGAGGCCGGCACCGAGTTCGACCCCGTGTCGTTCTCGATCACGACGGAGACCGACTGCGTGGTGGCCGTTCCCGAGGACGAAGACACCGCCGACGTGACCGCGGCGGTCGAGGCGCCGGATGCGGACGACACCGACCTGACGTGGCTCGCGTGGACCGGCGGGGGCATCGCGCTCGCCGGGCTCATCACGGCGCTCGCGATCTGGATCGCCCGTCGGCGCCGTGCTGCGGCCGAGGGTGCAGAAGTCGCGGCGGTGCCGGACACGGGCCCGTTCGACGATGTCCTGGGCGGCGGGCGATGAGCCGCACGGGACGCGTGCGCGCGATCGGCGATCTGCTGGCGGGGGGAGGCACAGGAACGCCCGTCGTCCCTGCCGCGCCGTGAGCGGTGACAAGGGGCGGCTCGCGTTCGTCGCCTGCATCGCCGTGGCCGCCGCCGGCATCCTCCTCGCGTCCCTGGCCGTGCTGGCGGACGCCGTCGCCGATGCGCCCGCGGCCGCCGAGGTCGCGGAGGAGACCCCGTTCGCACCCGAAGACGACGAGGACCCTGCACCCACCCTCACGCCCTCTCCGTCGCTCTCGAGCGACGCGTCTGCCCGCGGGATCGTCCTTCTCACGGATCCGTCGTGGGTGGCGCGTGTGTCGGATGAGGCAGGCATCCCCGCGCGGGCGCTGTCCGCGTACGCCGGCGCCGACCTCTACGCGCGAGAGCACTACGGATGCTCCGTCGGCTGGAACACGCTCGCCGCCGTCGGTCTCGTCGAGAGTGAGCACGGGACGCTGCAGGGCGGGCGCATCCACCCCGACGGCGTCGCCCGGCCGGGTATCGTCGGCATTTCGCTCGACGGCACGAGCAGCGCGTCGATTCCGGACACCGAGGGCGGGGCGCTGGACGGCGACACGGTGTGGGACAGGGCCGTCGGCCCCATGCAGTTCATCCCCGAGACCTGGGCGCAGTGGGGCACAGACGGCGACGAGGACGCCACGACCGACATCCACGACATCGACGACGCCGCACTCACGGCGGCGCGCTATCTCTGTCAGGCGCACGGCACTCTCGAGGGCTCGGATGCGTGGATCGGGGCTATCCGTTCTTACAACGACGACCCCGAGTATCAGCGCCGGGTGGCGGACGCCGCGGCGCACTACGCAGGGTTTACGGGGGACTGATGCAGGGCCACAGGGGGCACAACGTCGTGGAACGCGGCTAGCGGGTGCCCCAGTCGTACGACTGCTTGCGCAGCTCGAGGTAGACGAAGGTCTCGGACGACAGCACGCCCGGAAGCGTGCGGATGCGGGTGTTCAGCAGCTCGCTGAGGTCCGCATCCGATTCGCACACCACCTCGGCCAGGATGTCGAAGCTGCCGGCGGTCAGCACCAGGTAGTCCACGGCCTCGAGTCGGGACAGCTCGGCGGCGACCGCGCGGGTGTCGCCGCTGACGCGGAGGCCGACCATCGCCTGACGGTGGAAGCCGAGCTGCATCGGATCGGTGACCGCCACGATCTGGATCGCGCCGGACTCGGTGAGCCGCTGCACGCGCTGGCGCACGGCCGCCTCGCTGAGCCCCACGGCCTTGCCGATCTCAGCGTACGAGCGGCGACCGTTCTCCTGCAGCTGTTCGATGATGCGCTTCGACGTGTCGTCGAGGGCGTCGCGACCGGCCATGGCACTCCTCCGGACGGATGATGAAGCACTCACGCTACTGCGGATACCTCGGTCTTCGTGTTCCATTCGGTCACGAATCGTGTGAAATCCATGTTTCATGCAACCGGATCCGTAGCGAGAGGCGGGACTATCTGCCAGTATCGGCTCACCCGGAATCGAACCCGTCGACCGTCGGAGGAGAGCTGATGCCTCGAGGACCGCTGCCCGAAGATCCGGCCGTTCGCGCGCTCATCGTGCACGCCCGGAACGCCACCCTGACCCGCCGCGGCTTCGCGGTCGGCGCCGGCCTCTCGATGGCCGCCTTCCTCGCCGCCTGCTCCGGGCGCGTGGGCGGCTCGGGGCCCGCCGCATCCGCCACCGCGGCACAGGACCTCTCAGACAGTCAGAAGACCTTGACCTGGGCGAACTGGTCGTTCTACCTCGACGAGGACGACGATGGCGCGCATCCCACGCTCGAGGCCTTCGAGGAGCTCTCGGGCCTCACCGTCAACTACGACGTGTCGATCGACGACAACAACACGTACTTCGCCAAGGTGCGCGACCAGCTCGCCCTCGGGCAGGACATCGGGGCCGACACGGTCTGTCTCACCGACTGGATGGCGAACATCTGGATCTCGTCCGGGTACACGCAGGCGCTCGACAAGGCGAACCTGCCCAACGCCACCGCGAACCTCGCTCCGAGCCTGCAGGACCCGAGCTTCGACCCGGGGCGTGCGCACTCGCTGCCGTGGCAGTCCGGGTTCGCCGGTCTCGCCTGGAACAAGGAGAAGCTGCCGAACGGGCTCGCGTCGCTCGAGGACCTCTGGGCGCCGGAGCTGAAGGGACGCGTGGGCGTGCTGAGCGAGATGCGTGACACCCTCGGTCTCATCATGCTGAGCCAGGGCGTCGACATCTCCGGCTCGGGCTGGGGCGACGAGCAGTTCGACAACGCGCTGGACGTGTTCGCGCAGCAGGTCTCGGACGGCCAGATCCGCAACATCAAGGGCAACTCCTACGCCGACGACCTGAAGAACGAGGACACGCTGGCGGCCATCGTGTGGTCGGGCGACATCGCCGCGATCAACGCCGAGGTCGGCGACAAGTTCGGCTTCGCGCTGCCGGACTCCGGCGGCACGCTCTGGAGCGACAACTTCCTCATCCCCGTCGGATCGAGCCAGAAGACGAACGTCGAGAAGCTGATCGACTACTACTACGACCCCGCCGTCGCCGCCGAGGTCGCCGCATGGGTGAACTACATCACCCCGGTGGTCGGCGCGCAGGAGGCGATGGCCGAGATCGACCCCGACATGGTCGACAACCAGCTGATCTTCCCGGACGAGCAGACCCTCGCGCAGGCGCACATCTTCCGCGCGCTGACGAACGAGGAGCAGCAGAGGTACAACGCGGCCTTCGAAGCGATCGGCCTGGGCGCCTGACGGCCATGGCGGCGGGCACCTTCGGCGAGTCGGGCGCAGACCTGCGACTGGTCGGCATCCGAAAGGCCTTCCCCGGCTTCACCGCGATCGAGGAGCTCGACCTGACGATCCCGGCGGGCTCGTTCTTCGCGCTGCTCGGTCCGTCCGGCTGCGGCAAGACGACGACGCTCCGGCTCGTGGCGGGGCTCGAGGTGCCGACCGCCGGGCGCGTGCTGATCGGCGGCACCGACGTCACGGATGCGAAGCCCCACCGGCGTCCGGTGAACACGGTCTTCCAGAGCTACGCCCTGTTCCCGCACATGAGCGTGATCGAGAACGTGGCCTTCGGCCTTCGCCGCCGCAAGGTCGCCGACGCGATCGGCAAGGCGCACGAGGCGTTGCGTCTGGTGGAGCTCGACCACGTCGCCAACCGCCGTCCCAGCCAGCTCTCCGGCGGGCAGCAGCAGCGCGTCGCGCTCGCGCGCGCGGTCGTGAACCGGCCGGCATTGCTCCTGCTGGACGAGCCTCTGGGGGCGCTCGATCTGAAGCTGCGGCGGCAGATGCAGCTGGAGCTGAAGTCGATCCAGAGCGAGGTCGGTCTCACATTCCTGCACGTGACCCACGACCAGGAGGAGGCCATGACGATGGCCGACACGGTCGCCGTCATGAACAAGGGGCGCATCGAGCAGCTGGGCTCGCCCGCGGAGCTCTACGAACTGCCCCGGACCGGGTTCGTCGCCACATTCCTCGGCCAGTCCAATCTGTTCGACGCGACGGTCGAGCAGACGGCGGGCGGCGTGATCACCGCGCGCACGGCCGGCGGTGTGCTCGCCGTCCCCGCCGCGCGCGCCGTCTCGGCGGCGGGCCGCATCACCCTCGGCGTCCGCCCCGAGAAGCTGTTGCTGCATCCGACGGAGCCCGCGCGCGATGAGCAGCACAACGTGCTCGGCCCCGGCCGGATCGTCGACGCCTCGTTCACGGGGGTGAGCACCCAGTACCTCGTGGAGATCCCGGGCCTCGGCACGATCGCCGTGTTCGCCCAGAACCTGGTCTTCGGCGCGGTCTACACGCCGGGGCAGGAGGTGTGGGTCGCCTGGGAGCGTGAGCACACCTTCGGCCTCGACGCCGACGCCCGCGCCGCCGCCGCACCCGACGACGAGCTCGATCCCGAGCCCGCGGACGACGCGGCGGGACCGCCCGTCGAGGCGGCCTAGTCATGGCGCTGTCGGTCCTGGCGCCGCCCGGGGGAGCGGATGCGGCGGCGGCGCCGTCCCCGCGCCGCCGCATCGGGGCGGTCGCCCTGGTGCTGCTGCTGCCGGGGCTGCTGTATCTGACGCTGTTCTTCCTGGTGCCGTTCGTGTCGCTGCTGCTGACCTCCTTCGGCGTGAACGATCCCGGGCAGTACGGAGCCTTCTTCTACGGCTTCGAGTGGCAGAACTACGTCGACGTGATCTCGGCGTACTGGCCGCAGTTCCTCCGCTCCTTCTGGTACGCCCTGCTCGCGACCGTGTTCGCCCTGCTGATCAGCTACCCGATCGCTTACTTCATCGGCGTGCGGCTGCGCGACCGGCCGCTTTGGCGGAACCTTCTCCTCGTCCTCGTGATCGCGCCCTTCTTCATCTCGTTCCTGCTCCGTACCTTCGCGTGGAAGCAGATCCTGTCAGACGAGGGCCCGGTCGTCAGCACGCTTCAGGTGATCGGTCTGCTCGGACCCCAGGCGCACCTGACCGGCACCGGCTTCGCCGTCGTCTTCGGTCTCACCTACAACTTCATCCCGTTCATGACGCTGCCGCTGTTCGCCTCGCTCGACCGACTCGACACCCGCCTGCTCGAAGCCGGCAACGATCTGTACGCCGGACCCGTGTCGACCTTCTTCCGGGTGACGCTGCCGCTGTCGATCCCGGGCGTCGTATCGGGGACGCTCCTGACCTTCATCCCGGCCGCGGGCGACTACGTCAACGCCAGCCAGGCGTTCCTCGGGAGCGCCTCGACGGCGATGGTCGGCAACGTCATCCAGTCGAAGTTCCTCATCACGGTGAACTACCCGCAGGCGGCGGCTCTCAGCATCCTGCTGATGGCGGTCATCGTGGTGATCGTGGGCGTGTACGTGCGCCGCTCGGGAACGGACGACCTGCTGTGAGCGCGGTGACGACTCGAGCCCGGAGCCGGATCGGGCTCGGCCGCTGGCTGCTGCCGACCTACGTGGTCGTCGCGTTCGTGCTGCTGCTCATCCCGATCGCGTACACGTTCGTCTTCTCGTTCAACGACGCGAACCGCTCGAACATCTCGTGGAACGGGTTCACACTCGACAACTGGCTCGGCGTCTGCTCGCAGCCGGATGTCTGCATGGCGTTCGGCAACAGCCTGCTCGTCGGCGGCGCGGCCACGCTCATCGCCACCGTCCTCGGCACGATGATCGCGATCGCGCTGGTGCGCTACCGGTTCCCCGCACGGGGAGCGATCAGCCTGCTGCTGTTCCTGCCGATGGCGACCCCCGAGGTCGTGATGGGCGCGGGCCTGGCGGCGCAGTTCCTCACCGCGGGCGTCCCGAAGGGGCTCGGCACGATCATCATCGCGCACGCGATGTTCTGCCTGAGCTTCGTGGTGGTGACGGTGCGCGCGCGTGTGCTCTCGCTCGACCCCGCGCTCGAAGAGGCGGGACGCGACCTCTACGGCTCACCGACGCAGGTGTTCTGGCGGGTGACGTTCCCGCTGCTGCTTCCGGGCATCGTCGCGGCGGCGCTGCTGTCGTTCAGCCTCAGCTTCGACGACTTCATCATCACGTACTTCACCTCGGGCACGACGCAGACCTTCCCCGTCTACGTCTACGTCGCCGCGCAGCGGGGCATCCCGCCGCAGGCGAACGTGATCGCCTCGGCGGTGTTCTTCCTCGCGATCGCGGCCGTGCTCGTCTTCCAGGTCGTCTCCGCCCGCCACGCCGCGCGCCGGCGCTGACCGCCCGGGCGGAGTGGCTCTGGGGTCGAATCCGCGGCCTCGGACCGGACGGGCGGAGGGCACGGGCCAGCGGCTGCGGATTGGCCGGGTGGTGGCGGGACTATCCTGATCGGATGACCTCGCTCCGCCACCTCGACCAATCGGCCAAGCTCAAGAACGTCCTCTACGAGATCCGTGGCGGCGCACTGGCGGAGGCCGATCGGCTCGAGGCCGAGGGGCACACCGTCCTGAAGCTCAACACCGGCAACCCTGCGACCTTCGGGTTCGAGGCGCCGTTTCAGATCGTGCGGGACATGATCGAGGCCATCCCGAGCTCGCACGGGTACAGCGACAGCAAGGGCATCGTGTCCGCGCGCCGTGCCGTCGTCTACCGGTACGAGGAGGAACCGGGCTTCCCCTCGTTCACCCCGGACGACGTCTACCTCGGAAACGGCGTGTCCGAGCTCATCACGATGACGATGCAGGCTCTGCTCGACGAGGGCGACGAGGTGCTGATCCCGGCCCCTGACTACCCGTTGTGGACGGCCATGACGAGCCTTGGCGGGGGCACCCCGGTGCACTATCTCTGCGACGAGCAGAACGAGTGGCAGCCCGACCTCGAGGACATCCGGTCGAAGGTCACGCCGAAGACCAAGGCGATCGTCGTCATCAACCCGAACAACCCCACCGGTGCCGTCTACAGCCGCCAGGTGCTCGAGCAGATCGTCGAGATCGCCCGCGAGAACTCGCTGCTGCTGCTCGCCGACGAGATCTACGACCGCATCCTGTTCGATGACGCGCGGCACATCCCGCTCGCGACCCTCGCCCCCGATCTGCTGTGCCTGACGTTCAACGGGCTGTCGAAGACCTACCGTGTGGCCGGGTACCGTTCCGGCTGGCTCGTCGTCACCGGGCCGAAGGACCACGCGAGCGGTTTTCTCGAGGGCATCGACCTGCTCGCCTCGACGCGGTTGTGCCCGAACGTCCCCGCTCAGCACGCGGTGCAGGCGGCGTTGTCCGGCGTGCAGTCGATCGATGCGCTGATCGCTCCGTCGGGGCGCCTGCACGAGCAGCGCGATGCCGCCTGGGAGGGACTCGAGGCCATTCCCGGCGTGTCCTGCGTCCGGCCGCGCGGCGCTCTGTACGCGTTCCCCCGGCTCGACCCCGAGGTGCACGAGATCCGCGACGACGCCAGGCTCGTGCGTGATCTGCTGCTGTCCGAGCACATCCTGCTCGTGCCGGGGACCGGGTTCAACTGGCCGACCCCCGACCACCTCCGGATCGTCACGCTGCCGGAGGCGCGGATCATCTCGGAGGCGATCGAGCGGATGGGGAACTTCCTGTCCTCCTACCGGCAGTAGCCCGCGAGCGGCATCGACCGACGCCGGACTGCTGCGCTATGCGCGGAGCCCGGTCGCTGCCCTTCGTCTCGTCGCTTCGCTCCTCGCTCAGGGGCCGAACCCGGAGACTTTCGGGTCAGCTTCTCCGCGCCCCTGCGGGGCGCTCCGTGGGGTGGGGAAAGTCCAGGCAATGCGCCTGTTCAACAGAACCGGGGCGGGGAGACTTTCGGGTCAGAGGAGGGCCAGCGAGGTCGCGCGCCAGCGGCGGTCGATGCCCTCGAGACGGATGGCGACGGCGCGCGTGCGCGCGGGGCCCGCGACGATCACCACAGCCTCGACGACGCCGTCCGCGGGCGCGGAGTGGTGCACGCTCAGGATCGCGTGCACAGGACGGGCGGCCGGAACCCCGCGAGCGCTGCGCGCACGTGCCGCGAGGTTCACCCGCGTGAGCAGCGCCCGGTAGGCGTCCTCGGTGAGCCAACGGGCGAACTGGTCGATGTCCCGGACGCCGGCGAGGGCCTCGAGAACCCCGCCCGTGAGGTTGCGGACCAGAGGGATCGGGTCGGGCAGATCCGCGGTGGAGGTCGGCTGCGGAGCGAAGAAGTCTCCGGTGCGGTCGCTGGACGGAGCGTGTCTCGCTCTCGACGATGAGTGTGCCATCTGAGCCTCACAGGGTGGGGGGATCCTGGGTCGGTTCAGTAGACCACGGGGCGTCGCGGAGCCTCCAGAGCGGATCCCTATTGTGGAAAACTTCTCATCTGCAACCTCCGGGAGGTCTAATCTCGCGGCGTGCGCTGGGATCGCTTCTTCGAAGACCTTCAGGATCAGTTCGACGCCGAGTGGGAGGCGGAACGGGCGGTCCTCGATACCGAGGCCGAACGCCTGCGACTGTCGCGCGTCGCTCTTCGGGAACGCCTGACCGAGCTCGGGCGGGGTGCGGACACGGCGCAGACGGAGCTCGTCTTCGACCTCGTCGGCGATGCCACCGTCACCGCGCGGGTGAGCGCGGTCGGGGCGGACTGGGTCGGCGTGGTCACCGCGGCGTCCAGGTCGGGAATCGTCCCCCTCGGCGCGATCTGCAGCGTCGGCCTCGCGCACGCGGATCTGCTCCGCAGCGCACGTCCGCATCCGGTCGAGCGGGCGTCGTTGACCGAACGGATGTCGATCGGCTTCGTGCTCCGGGACCTCGCCCGCCGCCGGATCCCCCTGACGATCTCGACCACGACGGGGCGAGCGCTGACCGGGACGATCGACCGGGCGGGCGCCGACCACCTCGATCTCGCGCTGCACGATCCGGGTTCGCCACGGCGGGCGGATGCGGTGCGCGGGCATCGGCTCGTGCCCTTCAGCGCAATCGGCTGGGTCCGGATCGACAGCCTCGACCGCCTCTGAGCGCGTTCGGCCGGGCGCGTTCAGTCGGGGTTGCGGACGGTGCCCGTGCCCCAGAGCTCGGGAAAGCTCGCGGCGTTGGACTGTCGCCAGAGCGCCATGCGCCGGGCCTCTTCGGCCTGGTCGTCGAGGTACTCCGCGACACTCGCCTCCTCCACACGCCACTGGCGGCCCGAGCCGACGCGCATCCCGCGCAGTCGGCCCTCCAAGACGAGGGCGATCACCTCGTCGACGGAGACCGCCAACGCCTCTGCGACGTGGGCGGGAGCGAGCAGTCGCCCCTCGGCCGAGGAGGAATCGGGCATGTCTTCATTATGCGTCGAGGCATCGACACCCCCGACCAGTGCAGGCGGCTGTGGATAACATCCGACGGGGATGTCACCCCTGGGCGACCATGGACGCCATGACAGCACAGGATCCTCCGCGGCAGCGACCGCGAGCCGTGTGGGCGGATGCCCGTTTCCTCATCGGCGCGTTGCTGGTGATCGCTTCCATCGCCGGAGTCTGGCTCGTCGTCGCCGCGGCGCGTCAGACGACGCAGGTCTATGTCGCCGCCCGGACGATCATGCCGGGCGAGACCGTGGCCGGCGCGGACCTGCGGATCGTCGACGTCGCGCTCGGCTCCGTCGAGGACCTCTACGTCGGCGGCGCTCAGGTGACCGCCGACACCGTCGCGACGCGGACGATCCACGCGGGGGAGCTGGTTCCGGTCGACGCTCTGGGCGACGCCGCCGCCGCGCGCAGCACGACGGTGGTCGTGCGCAGCACCACCGACGTGCCCGGCTCTGTCGGGGCGGGGACCTCCGTGGAGGTGTGGGCGGCGCCTCTCGACGGCGACGGCGTCCGCGAGGCGCCGCGCATCCTCGTCGCCGACGCCATCGTGGCCGGGGTCGCGTCGGATGACACGATGATGGGCGGTGGGGCCGCATCCGTGGAGCTCGTCATCCCGCGCGCGGCCGTGGCGGACGTGCTCGCCGCGATCGCCGGCCAGGCGGCGCTCTCGGTCGTGCCGGCCGGAGGCGCGTCACGATGAGGCGGGTCGTGCTCGTCCTGGCCGAGCCGCTGGCCTCCGCGCTGGCCACGGAGCTGGCTCTCCACGGCGTCGCCGAGATCGCGCACGTCTCCCCGGAGCACGTGGCGACGACCATCGCGGCCGGGCGTGAGCCCGACGCCGCCACGGGGGAGGCGGTGGCGAGGGCCTCCACCATCGTGCTGCCGGCGCGGTCGGATGTGCTCACCCCGATGATCGTGGCGTTCGCGGACCGTCGCGGCATCCGACTCGTCCCCCTGGGCGAGGATGCGGCGGCGGCGCGATTGGCCGCGGCGTTCGGCCTGGCGGCTCCCTTGTCCGAGACGCTGTCGACCCGCGAGCTCGCGGACGCCGTGCTGGCGGCCCGTCCGGGCACCGTGGCGGAGGTCGTCGCCGCGGGACCCCGGACGATCGCGGTCTGGGGAGCGCACGGCGCCCCGGGCCGCACCACGGTGGCGATCACCCTCGCGACCGAGCTCGCCCGGGGCGGGCGGCACGTCGCCCTCGTCGACGCGGACTCCCACGCGCCGGCGATCGCCCTCTCACTCGGTCTCCCCGACGAGGGCCCGGGCTTCGCGGTCGCCTGCCGCCAGGCCGAGCGGGGTCTGCTCGACGAGGCCGAGCTCCATCGGATCAGCCTGCCACTGGGCGGTGTCGACGTCGACGTGCTCGCCGGCATCAACCGCGCGGCACGCTGGCCCGAGCTCAGCGCGGCGCGCGTCCGTGGCGCGCTCGCGGCGTGCGCGGGCTGGGCCCAGCACACCGTCGTGGACGTCGCTGCGAGCCTGGAGCAGGACGAGGAGATCGTCAGCGACATCGTCGACGGACCGCGTCGGAACGCCGCGACGCTGGCCGCGATCGCCGCCGCCGACCGGGTCGTCGCGGTGCTCTCGGCCGACCCCGTCGGTGTCGCCCGCTTCCTCCGGGCCTATCCCGACCTGCGTGCGGTCGCGGGGCCCACCCCGGTGTCGGTGGTGGTGAACCGCCTGCGCCCCGGGGCGGTGGGCATGGACGCCCGCGGGCAGATCCGCCGGACGCTGGCGCGATACGCCGACATCGACGACGTGTGGTTCGTGCCCGAGGATCGGCGTGGAGCGGATGCGGCCATGCTCGCCGCCCGCCCCGTCTCGGAGGTCGCGCCGCGCTCGACGCTCGTCGCGGCCGTGCGCCGCATCGTCGGCGGCGATCTCGTGCCGGCGGCCGCTCCGGCGCCGTCGGCGGACAGCACCCGGCGGGTGCGTCGGCGTTCCGGCCGGCCCAGCGCCGCACGTCGGCGGGCGCCTGCCGACGTCTAGGCTGGGGAGCGTGTCGACCCTCAGCGATCTCGTCTACGCGCACGGCGTCTCCGACCCGGCAGATGTGGAGTGGCTCCACCGGCTCGCGGGCGACGGGCAGCTGCTCGCCGACCTCGCCTCGGCCGACATCGTGGTGTGGGTGCCGACATCCGACGACTCGTTCATCGCGGTCGCCCATGCGCGTCCGAGCGGCGCGGCGACCCTGTTCTACCGCGACATCGTCGGCGACCGCGTGCGCCCGCAGTGGCGAGCCCAGGTGCGCGAGGCATTCGTCACCGGCCGGATCGTCGACTCGGCGTCGCCGGACTGGTTCGAGGAGACCCCGACCCGGGTGCGCGCCGTCCCGATCATGCGCACCCGCGGGCCCGCGGGCACCCCGGCGACGGTGATCGCGGTGCTCACCCGCCACACCAACCTCGGTGAGGCGCGCACGCCGTCGCGCCAGCAGATCACGTTCAACGACTGCGCCGACGACCTGTTCGGCATGATCGCGTCGGGGGAGTTCCCCGACCTCGACGCCCCGACGTCCCCTCGTCGCGGGGCCCCTCGCGCCTCGGACGGCCTCATCCGGATCGACGTCGACGGGCTCGCCACGTTCGCGAGCCCCAACGCGCTGTCGGCGTTCAACCGGATGGGATTCGACGACGAGCTCGAGGGCGAGCCGCTGATCGAGGTGATCACCAAGATCCTCCCGGCCAAGCGCCAGTTCGACGAGTCGCTGCCGGTGGTCGTCGCCGGTCGTGCCCCCTGGCGGACGGACGTCGAGGCGCGCGGGGTGACCGTCTCGCTGCGCGCGATCCCCCTCCGCGACCACGGCACGCGCATCGGCGCGATCGTGCTGTGTCGCGACGTGACCGAGCTGCGTCACCAGGAGCAGGAGCTGATCACCAAGGACGCGACGATCCGCGAGATCCACCACCGGGTCAAGAACAACCTGCAGACGGTCGCCTCGCTCCTGCGCATCCAGGCGCGCCGGACGCACTCCGACGAGGCACGTGAGGCGCTGACCCATGCCACGCGCCGCGTCTCGGCCATCGCCGTCGTGCACGACACGCTCTCGGAGGGGCTCACGCAGAGCGTTGACTTCGACAACGTGTTCTCCCGGGTGCTGAAACTCGTCGCGGAGGTCGCCGCGGCGCCCAACACGCGCGCGAAGACACGTAAGACCGGATCCTTCGGGCCTCTTCCGAGCGAGTACGCGACACCGCTCGCCCTCGCGCTGACCGAGCTCGTGACCAACGCCGTCGAGCACGGGCTCGCCGGTCAGGAGGGCGAGGTCGAGATCGCGGCCGTGCGCACCGAGGACAACCTGGAGGTGCGGGTCCGCGACACCGGCGTGGGCCTGCCCGAAGGGCAGGTCGGCCGAGGCCTCGGGACGCAGATCGTCCGCACCCTCATCCAGGGAGAGCTCGGCGGCACGATCGACTGGCACACCATCATGGGCAGCGGCACCGAGGTGACGATCGACATCCCGATGCGCTACATCGCCCGCGCGCAGGTGTGACGCGCCGGGCGTCCGGTACGGTCAGCGACCCCGGATCGCCGGGCCCGTCGGCACGATCAGGAGGCGCGGCGGGCGCGCGCTGCGCGACGCTTCAGCGCGCGACGCTCGTCCTCCGACAGGCCGCCCCACACGCCCGAGTCCTGCCCGGTCTCGAGCGCGTACTGGAGGCAGACCTCGGTCACGGTGCAACGTGCGCAGACCGCCTTGGCCTTCTCGATCTGATCGACCGCCGGGCCGGTGTTGCCCACCGGGAAGAAGAGTTCCGGGTCGACCGTCAGGCAGGCTGATTTGTCGCGCCAATCCATGCTTGTTGCTCCTCAAGACGTAACGAAGATTTCGGGTGGGATGACAGGACGGAACGAGGGTCCGATACCCTGTCTGAGTGTGCGAGCGCATTGCTCGCCCCACGCCGCTGTGGGAGCACACGACGTGGTCAATCGTCCCACAGGGCGGTGACCTTATCAAGGGTTCACTTCGTGTTTTGTCGGCATTCACCGAAGTTCCATCGTGCGCGCACATCGACACTCGACCGAGCGGAGCCCCATGCGTCACGACCTGCTGAGCACGATCGCGGGCGGTCTGCTCGTGCTGGAAGGGGCGGGGATGGCGGTGCTCGTCGTGATGCAGGCCGGCGCCATCTTCGGAGGCGACACGGCCGCCGTCGACACCGCCGTCGCGCTGCTCGTGCTCATGTCCATCGCCGCCGCGGGCGTCGTCGCCTTCGGCGTCGCCGCCGCCCGAGGCCGCTCGTGGGGCCGGTCGGGCGGGATCGTGACCCAGCTGCTGATCCTCGCGGTCGCCGCCGGCGCGGCCACGGGCGCCTACGCCCACCCGCTCCTCGGGCTCCAGCTCGCGATCCCCGCGATCCTCACCCTGGTGCTGTTGTTCGCCGCCGTCCGCCGCGCCGCGCGCGAGGCCGACGGCTCGCCGGACGCGTCCTCCTGACCCGAAAGTCTCCGCGCCCCGGTTCTGTTGAACAGGCGCATTGCCTGGACTTTCCCCACCCCACGGAGCGCCCCGCAGGGGTGCTGACCGGCGGACCCGAAGGTCCCCCGGAGGGCGAGAGCTCGGATCAGCCAGGGATGGTCAGCGACCGTGGGTCGCTGACGCGGTTCCGCCGATCAGTCGATGCTGAGGAGCTTGCGCAGCCGGGCCACGTGGCCGGTCGCCTTCACGTTGTACTGCGCGTGCAGGATGCGACCCTCCGCATCCACCACGAACGTCGATCGCAGCACGCCCTCGATCCGCTTGCCGTAGTTCATCTTCTCGCCCCACGCCCCGTACGCATCGTGCACGGCGTGGTCCTCGTCCGACAGCAGCTCGAAGGTCAGGCCGTCGCGCTCGCGGAACTCCTTCAGCTTCGCGGGCGAGTCGCGCGAGATGCCGAGCACCGTGTACCCGGCCGCCTCGAGCGACGACAGGCTGTCGCGGAAGTCGCACGCCTGCGTCGTGCAGCCGGGCGTCATCGCGGCCGGGTAGAAGTACAGGATCACCTGACGCCCGCGCAGGTCGTGCAATGACACCGCGGTGCCGTCCTGATCGACGAGCGTGAAGTCGGGCGCGATGTCTCCGGGATGCAGCGTGGTCATGCCCCCAGCGTATGCGCTCACGGGCACGCACGCGCGTGCGTTCGGGCGCCCGTGAGCGAGCGGACGTCCCTCTCCGGGGCGCCGCTCCTCGGCGCTCCTCGCCCGGGGATCGGAGCGCGATGAGCGTCCGTCAGCGATGTGCGAACGTGGTCAGCAGGCGCTGGAGCGAGTCGAGACGCGCAGGCGCGCTGGGCCCCAGACGGCCCTCGGCGACGGCCTCGACGATCGCGCAGTCGGGGGCATCGGGCAGGTGCGTGCACCCGCGGGGACAGTCCTGTGCGGCCTCGGCGAGGTCGGTGAAGGCGCGCAGCACGTTGGCCGGATCGACGTGCCCGAGACCGAACGAGCGCACCCCCGGCGTGTCGATCACCCACCCGGTGCCGCCAGCGCCGCGGTAGCGCAGCGAGACGGTCGAGCTCGAGGTGTGGCGCCCGCGCCCCGTGACGACGTTCACGTGACCGGTCGCGCGCATCGCGCTCGGCACCAGGGCGTTCACGAGCGTCGACTTTCCGACGCCCGAGTGGCCGACGAACACCGTCGACCTGCCGACCAGCGCCGCCCCGATCCGCTCCGTCGGCATCTCGCCCTGCCCGCTCGTGAACACCTCCAGGTCGAGACCGTCGAAGTGCGCGAGGAACGCCGACGGGTCGGCGAGGTCGGTCTTGGTCACGACCAGGAGCGGCCGGATGCCGGCATCCAGCGCGGCGATGAGATAGCGGTCGACGAGCCGCTCGCGGGGCTCGGGATCGGCCGCGGCGACGACCACGAGCATCTGGTCCGCGTTCGCGACGACCACGCGCTCCACCTGGTCGGTGTCGTCGGCGCTGCGCCGCAGCAGCGTCGTGCGCGGCTCGATCCCGACGATCCGCGCGAGCGTGCCTTCCGAGCCCGTCCGGTCGCCCACCACGCGTACCCGGTCGCCGGTCACGATGGGCTGCTTCCGCAGCTCGCGCGCCCTGGTGGCCACGACATCCCGCTCGTCCGGACCATCCTCGCCCACCAGAACGGCGTACCGGCCGCGGTCGACGCCCAGCACGCGCGCGACCTGGGCGTCGAGATGCGCCGGCCTGCGCTTGGTCCGGGGACGGTTCGCCTTCGGGTTCGGGCGCGCCCGGAAGTCGGACTCGTCCAGACCCTCGTCGTCGCCCTCGTCGTCGTCCGGCAACCAGCTCACGCGGTCGCGTCCTCCCCGGCCAGCATCCGCTGCCACAACTCGGGGAACTCCGGCATGGTCTTCGCGGTCGTTCCGATGTCGTCGACCGCGACGCCCGGGACCGCGAGGCCCAGGAGGGCGCCGGTGGTGGCCAGTCGGTGATCGTGATGCGCGCGCCAGAGCCCCCCCGTCGGCGGGCGGGGGATCACCCGGATGCCGTCGGGCAGCTCCTCCGCCTCGCCGCCGATGGCGCGCAGGTCGCCGACCAGCGCCGCGATGCGGTCGGTCTCGTGGCCCCGGATGTGGCCGATCCCGGTGAACGTGGAGGGGCCGTCGGCGAGTGCCGCGAGCCCCACGAGGGTCGGGGTCAGCTCGCCGACCGCCGACAGGTCGAGATCGACGCCCTGGATGCCGCTGCCGCCGGTCACGGTGAGCATGCCGTGGCGACGCGTGCACCGCGCTCCGAAGACCGACAGCAGCTCGGGCAGCTGCGCACCCGGCTGCGTCGAGTGCGCCGGCCAGCCGAGCACCGACACCTGGCCGCGCGTGACGAGCGCCGCTGCGAGGAAGGGGGCCGCGTTCGAGAGGTCGGGCTCGATCGAGACGTCCTTGGCCCGGATCGGCCCGGGCGGCACGAGCCATTGTCCCTGAGCCGGGCGCTCCACGTGCACGCCCCGATGCGCGAGCGACTCGACCGTCATGTCGATGTGGGGCACGCTCGGCAGCCGGGCTCCCTCGTGGATGAGCTGCATCCCGACGTCGAAGCGCGCCGCCGACAGCAGCAGGCCCGAGACGAACTGGCTCGACGCGCTCGCGTCGATCGTCACCTCGCCGCCGCGCACGTGCCCGCGACCGCGCACGGTGAACGGCAGCGCCCACGTGCCGCCGTCGTCGATGTCGACACCCACCTCGCGCAGGGCGCGGATCATCTCGCCCATCGGCCGGTGCAGGGCGCTCGCGTGCGCGGTGACCGTCACGTCGCCGGTGGCGAAGCCGGCGGCGGGCGTGACGAAGCGCATGACCGTCCCGGCCTGGCCGCAGTCGACCGTCCCCCCGGCGGGGATGCGCTCCGGGGGAGTGACGCGCAGATCGTCGCCGAACGAGCCCGAGCCCGCGAGCGGCTCGATGCCGACACCGAGCGAGCGCAGGGCGTCGATCATGCGGGCGGAGTCGTCGGAGTGCAACGGCGCGTGGATCGTGCTGGGGCCGTCGGCGAGGGCGGCGAGCACGAGCTCGCGGTTGGTCAGCGACTTCGATCCCGGCACCGCGACCACCGCGTGGAGGGGGGCGGGCGCCGTGGGCGCCTGCCAGGGGCCGGCCTCGGTCGGCTTCGGGGAATAGCGGTCGGCGCTCATCGGTTCCAGACTACTGAACGCCCTCGCCCGCAGAGGGACCGGCGGGAAAGGATGCGGATGAACGGTGTGATCGAGCGTCCCCGGATCGCGGCGGAGTCGGCCGTAGACTTGCCCGTGATGGACGACCAGGATCCCGCGGACAGGCGCGCACAGTTCGAAGAGCAGGCGCTGCCTTTCATGGACCAGCTGTACGCCGCAGGCATGCGCATGACGCGCAATCCCGCGGACGCGGCCGATCTGGTGCAGGAGACCTTCGTGAAGGCCTACTCGTCGTGGTCGACGTTCACGCAGGGCACGAACCTCAAGGCGTGGCTGTACCGCATCCTGACCAACACGTACATCAACACGTACCGCAAGAAGCAGCGCGAGCCCTACCAGAGCGCCATCGACGACCTCGAGGACTGGCAGCTCGGCGGTGCGGAGTCCACGACCGCGACGAGCGCGCGCTCGGCCGAGGCCGAGGCCATCGACCACATGCCCGCCTCCGTCGTGAAGGACGCACTGCAGTCCATCCCCGAGGACTTCCGGCTGGCGGTGTACCTCGCAGACGTCGAGGGCTTCGCCTACCAGGAGATCGCGGACATCATGAAGACCCCCATCGGCACGGTCATGAGCCGTCTGCATCGTGGCAGACGGATGCTTCGTGAACTGCTCGCCGACTACGCGAAGGAACGGGGCATCACCCCGTCGGCATCCAGGAGTGGGAAATGACCGACTGCGGCTGCGACAAGGCGCGACGCGACCTCGAGGAGTATCTCCGCAACGAGGTCTGCCACACCGAGCACACCGACATCACCGAGCACCTGGCCAGCTGCGAGGCGTGCCGTGATGAGGCGCTCGTCGCGCGTACTCTCACCGACGTGGTGGCCCGCGCGTGCCGTGAGACGGCGCCGGAGGAGCTGCGGGACCAGGTGCTGGCACGTCTGCGCCTCGCACAGTCCACCCACCACTGAGACCCGGGCCCCGCCTCCACCCGGAGGGGAAGCGCGCCGATCGGATCGCCGTCGGCGTAGGCCCGAGAACGTCCGGCCGCATTCGGTGCGCGTGTCCTCGTCCGGCGTGGTCAGCGTCCTCGGCGGCAGGCTCACGACCTATCGAGGGATGCGGCGACCCCGGCGATCGAACGAGCCGGCGCCGACCCCCGGGTGCGCCTAGACCGTGAGGGCCTTCGCGAGCAGGGCAGCCTGCTCGACCTGGTGCACCTTGGCCGCGCCCGCCGCGGGCGACGCCGAGGCGGCACGTGAGACCACGCTGATCGTGCGTCCGTGCAGATGCTTGACGACCTCGAGGGCGATGAACGGCCAGGCGCCCTGGTTCTCCGGCTCCTCCTGGACCCAGACGAGCTCCGCGTTCGGGTAGCTGTCGATGATCGCATTCAGCTCGTCGATCGGCGCTGGATAGAACTGCTCCACCCGCACGAGCGCGATCTCCGGGTTCGGGGTCTTGTCGAGGTCGACGCGGAGGTCCCAGTGGACCTTGCCCGAGTGCAGCAGAACGCGCTTCACGGCGTTCTTGTCGACACCGCGGTCGTCGTCGAGAACCGGCTCGAAGCGGCCGCGGGTGAAGGCCTCCACGGGGCTCGTGGCGTCGCGCAGGCGCAGCATCGCCTTCGGGGTGAACACCACGAGGGGCTTTCGCGGTCGGGCGTAGGCCTGGCGGCGAAGCAGGTGGAAGTACGAGGCCGGGGTCGACGGGCGCGCGACGACCATGTTGTCCTGGGCGCACATCTGCAGGAACCGCTCGATGCGGGCGGAGGAGTGGTCGGGGCCGGCGCCCTCGTAGCCATGGGGGAGCAGCAGCACCACGGAGGACTGCTGGCCCCATTTCTGGTCGGCCGACGAGAGGTACGTGTCGATCACGGTCTGCGCGCCGTTCGCGAAGTCGCCGAACTGCGCCTCCCACAGCACGAGCGCGTCGGGGCGCTCGACCGAGTACCCGTACTCGAATCCGACCGCCGCGTACTCGCTGAGCAACGAGTCGTAGACGAAGAAACGGCCCTGGTTGTCCGCGATGTTGACCAGTGGCAGCCACTCCTGGCCGTTCGAGCGGTCGTGGAAGACGGCGTGGCGCTGCACGAACGTTCCACGACGCGAGTCCTGCCCGGCCAGGCGCACCGGCGTGCCCTCGAGCACGAGCGAACCGAACGCGAGCAGCTCGCCGAACGCCCAGTCGATCCCGCCGGAGCGGCTCATCGCATGACGCTTGTCGAGCAGCTGCTGCAGCTTCGCGTGCACGGTGAAGCCGTCGGGCTTGTTGACGAACGCGTCGCCGATCAGGTGCACGACCTCGGTCGAGACCCCGGTCGTGTCGGGCTCGCCCGAGGCGGGTTCGACCTCGACGGCGTCGGAGACGATCGGCTGCGTTCCGGTCTCCGCGGCGTGCGTCTCGGCGAAGGCGATCTCGAGGCGGTCCTGGAAGTCGCGCTTGGCCTGCTCGTACTCCTCCTCGGTGATGTCGCCGCGACCGACGAGCGACTCCGTGTAGAGGCGGCGCACCGACCGCTTGGCCTCGACGAGGTTCGTCATGAGGGGCTGGGTCATCGACGGGTCGTCGCCCTCGTTGTGACCGCGGCGGCGGTAGCAGACGAGGTCGACGACGATGTCGCGGTGGAACTCCTGGCGGTAGCGGAAGGCGAGCTCCGCCGCGCGCACCACGGCCTCGGGGTCGTCGCCGTTCACGTGCAGGATCGGTGCCTGGATGGTCTTCGCGACGTCCGTGGCGTAGACCGAGCTGCGGCCGTCGATGGGGAGGGTCGTGAAGCCCAGCTGGTTGTTGATGACGACGTGGATGGTGCCGCCGGTGCGGTAGCCGCGCAGCTGTGACATCTGCAGCGTCTCGACCACGACGCCCTGACCGGCGAAGGCGGCGTCGCCGTGGACGAGGATCGGAAGCCACGAGAAGGTGCCGATGGGCTTGCGGTCCTGCTTGGCCCGGACAATGCCCTCGAGCACGCCGTCGACGGTCTCGAGGTGCGACGGGTTCGCGGCGAGCACGACCGGCAGCTCCTCGTCGCGGTCGGACTGGAAGGTGCCCTCGGTGCCGAGGTGGTACTTCACATCGCCCGACCCGCGCTTGTTGCCCGGCAGGCTCGTGCCCTCGAACTCGCGGAACACCTGGCCGTAGGTCTTGCCGGCGATGTTCGTGAGGACGTTCAGGCGCCCGCGGTGCGCCATCCCGATCGCGGCGCCGTCGAGATCGGCGGACGCGGCTCCCTGCAGCACCTCGTCGAGCAGCGGGATGACGGACTCGCCGCCCTCCAGGCTGAAGCGCTTCTGGCCGACGTACTTCGTCTGCAGGAACGTCTCGAACGCCTCGGCCTCGTTGAGCTTCGACAGGATGCGCAGCTGCTCCGCGTGCCCGGGCTTCTGGTACTTGACCTCGAGGTTGTCCTGGAACCACTTGCGCTGCACGGGGTCCTGGATGTGCATGTACTCGATGCCGGTCGTACGGCAGTACGAGTCGCGGAGGACGCCCAGGATGTCGCGCAGCTTCATGATGCGCTTGCCGCCGAATCCGCCGGTGACGAACTCGCGGTCGAGGTCCCAGAAGGTCAGCCCGTGGTTCTCGATCTCGAGGTCGGGGTGCGTGCGCTGCACGTACTCGAGCGGATCGATGTCGGCCATGAGGTGACCGCGCACCCGGAAGGAGTTGATGAGCTCCTGCACGCGCGCGCCCTTGTCGACGCGCTCGGCGAGATCCACGTTGATGTCGTTGGCCCAGTGGATCGGCGCGTACGGGATGCGCAGCGCCGCGAAGATGCCCTGGTAGAAGCCGCGCTGGCCGATGAGCAGCTCGTGCACCTTCTTCAGGAACTCGCCGGAGCCGGCACCCTGGATGACCCGGTGGTCGTAGGTGCTCGTCAGGGTGATGGTCTTGCCGATGCCGAGCTCGATGAGGGTCTTGTCGCTCGAGCCCTGGAACTCGGCCGGGTACTCGAGGGCGCCCGCGCCCACGATGCATCCCTGGCCCTTCATCAGACGCGGCACCGAGTGCACGGTGCCGATGCCCCCGGGGTTGGTGAGCGAGAGCGTCGTGCCCTGGAAGTCGGCTGCCGTGAGCTTGTTGCCGCGGGCGCGCTTGACGAGGTCCTCGTAGGAGGCGAGGAACTCGTCGAACGTCAGCGCCTCGGCGCGCTTGATGCTCGGCACCATCAGCGCGCGCGTGCCGTCGGGCTTGGGCAGGTCGATCGCGATGCCGAGGTTGATGTGCGCAGGCGCGACCACCGACGGCTTGCCGTCGACCTCGGCGTAGAAGACGTTCTGGCTCGGGAACTCCTTGAGCGCCTGGATCAGTGCCCAGCCGATCAGATGCGTGAAGCTCACCTTGCCGCCGCGGGTGCGCGCCATGTGGTTGTTGATGACGATGCGGTTGTCGATCATCAGCTTCGCCGGGACGGTGCGCACGCTCGTGGCGGTCGGGACGGTCAGCGACTCGTCCATGTTGGCCGCGAGGGTCTTCGTCATCCCGCGGAGCACCGTGACGGTGTCCTCCTGGACGGCGCCGGACGGATCGGACGGCTGGGCGTTGGGCGCCTGCGCGGGGATCGGCTGCGGAGCGGCGGGCTTGGCCGTCGTTCGGGCCACCGGCTGCGTGCCGATCACCGGGATGGGGGCGGTGACGGGG
>NZ_CACSKB010000025.1 GCF_902706225.1 Microbacterium sp. 18062 | reverse complement strand
TTCCTGCCCGTGTCCCCGCCCCTTCCTGGGGGTGGTCAGGGCCGGAGTGCGCCTAACGCCGGTGGATCAGAGCCACTTCGAGGTGAGGTGCTCCGAGGTGATCCGGCGAAGCGTTCCGGAGGCACCGCGCAGCACGACGCTCTCGGTGTAGACGAACCCGCCCTCGCGGCGCACGCCGGCGACGAGCTGGCCGTCGGTGACCCCGGTCGCGACGAAGATCGTGTTCTTGCCCTTGACCAGATCGTCCGCCTCGTACACGTGCCCGTCGAACGCCAGGCCGGCGTCGATGCCACGCTGCTTCTCGTCGTCGTCGAGAGGCGCGAGACGCCCTTGGATGTGTCCGCCGAGCGCCTTGATCGCGCAGGCCGTCACGATGCCCTCGGGGCTTCCCCCGATGCCGACGCACATGTCGGTGCGCGCGTTGTGCCGCGCGGCGTTGATCCCGCCGGCCACGTCGCCGTCGCTCATGAGCCGGGTGCCCGCACCCGCCTCGCGGATCTCCTCGATGAGCCGCTCGTGACGGGGGCGATGCAAAACCGAGACGACGAGCTCGTCGACCGGCTTTCCGAGCGCCTCGGCCAGGAGGCGGATGTTCTCACCGATCGGCAGGCGGATGTCGACCACACCGACGCCGGCGGGCCCCGTGACGAGCTTGTCCATGTAGAAGACGCTCGAGGCGTCGAGCATCGCTCCGCGGTCGGAGACCGCGATCACCGAGAGCGCATTGTTGCGCCCGGCGGCGGTGAGCGAGGTGCCGTCGATCGGGTCGACGGCGACATCACACTGGGGGCCGCGCCCAGTGCCCACGTGCTCGCCGTTGAACAGCATGGGCGCGTTGTCCTTCTCACCCTCGCCGATGACGATCACACCGTCGAAGTTCACGGTGGTGAGGAAGGCCCGCATCGCGTCGACCGCGGCGCCGTCCGCGGCCTCCTTCTGCCCGCGCCCGATGAAGGGGACCGACCGGATGGAGGCCGCCTCCGTCGCGCGGACCAGCTCGAGTGCGAGGTTTCGGTCGGGATGCAGCGGACTCATGTCGGCGGTAAGGCTCACCATGTCGTCAGCCTATCCAGCATGCGTCGCCGGGACACCGGATCGCTCGCGCGAGCGGGAGAAGAATTGGGGATTCTTACCCGCGCGGCATTTCCGCCCCCACGGACGGCTTCTTCCGGCTCACGACCCACGGCGCGAGGGCCCGCTTCGGTAGAGTTGCCGGTGAACCGACGCATCAACGCAAGGAGCAGCCATGCCCGTCGCTACCCCCGATCAGTACGCCGAAATGCTCGACCGTGCGAAGGCCGGCGGCTTCGCCTACCCCGCGATCAACGCGTCCAGCTCGCAGTCGATCAACGCGATCCTGCAGGGCCTGACCGAGGCCGGCTCGGACGGCATCATCCAGGTCACCACCGGCGGCGCCGACTACTTTGCCGGGCACACCGTCAAGGGCCGTGCGACGGGCGCCCTGGCGTTCGCGAAGTTCGCGACCGAGGTCGCGAAGAACTACCCCATCACGGTCGCCCTGCACACCGACCACTGCCCGAAGCCCGCGCTCGCCGACTTCGTGCTGCCGCTGATCGAGGCGTCCGAGGAGCAGGTGAAGGCCGGCGGCGAGCCGATCTTCCAGTCGCACATGTGGGACGGCTCGGCCGTGCCGCTGGACGAGAACCTCGAGATCGCCAAGGAGCTGCTCCCGCGCCTGAAGAACATCAACGCGATCCTCGAGGTCGAGATCGGCGTCGTCGGCGGCGAGGAGGACGGCGTGCAGCACGAGGGCAGCAACGAGGCCCTCTACACGACCGTCGCCGACGTCACGAAGGCCGTCGAGGCCCTGGGACTCGGTGAGAACGGCCGGTACATCTCTGCTCTGACATTCGGCAACGTGCACGGCGTGTACAAGCCCGGCAACGTCAAGCTGCGTCCCGAGCTGCTCGGCGAGATCCAGGAGGGCATCGCGGCGCAGTTCGGCACGGGCGCGAAGCCCCTCGACCTCGTCTTCCACGGCGGCAGCGGCTCGACCGACGCCGAGATCGCGCTCGCGGTCGCGAACGGCGTCGTGAAGATGAACATCGACACCGACACCCAGTATGCGTTCACGCGCTCTGTCGCCGGCTTCATGTTCTCGAACTACGACGGCGTCCTGAAGGTCGACGGCGAGGTCGGCAACAAGAAGGCCTACGACCCGCGCGCGTGGGGCAAGATCGCGGAGTCGGCGCTGGCCGCCCGCGTCGTCGAGGCGACGCAGCAGCTCGGCTCGTTCGGCCAGAGCACGTCCTGACGATCCCGTGTCGCACGATGCCCCGGCCGATGGTCGGGGCATCGTCGTCACGGGGGCGTGATCCGGCCCGAGGGAACCAGAGACCGGCGACGCGTGGGATGCTGCTTTGGATGTCAAGTGGTGGTGACGTGGTAGATCTCTCGGGCGATGAGGTGTTTCAGGCAGCGGATGATGTCTTTCTTGGAGAGGCCTTCTTCGGTGCGTCGACGGGCGTAGGCCTGGGTGCGTGGGTCCCATCGGAGCCGGCAGAGCACGATGCGGTAGAGCGCGGCGTTTGCCTGTCGGTCGCCGCCGCGGTTGAGGCGGTGCCTGCGGGTCTTGCCGGAGGATGCGGGGATGGGTGCGACGCCGCAGAGCATCGCGAACGCGGCTTCTGAGTGGAGCCGGTCGGTGTTCTCGCCAGCGGTGACGAGCAGCTGCCCGGCGACGTCAGCACCGACACCGTTCAACGGCAGCAGTGCGGGGTTGATCGCGGTGACGAGGGGGGCGATGATCGCGTCGAGTTCGGTGATCTCTTCGACGAGCGCGGCGTGCCTGCGGGCCAGGGTGCGCAGTGCGATCTTCGCGGCCTGCTCTGGCTCACCGGCCCGTGTCGTTTCGGGGCGTAGAGCAGCACACGTGCGCAGCAACTGCCGGTCTGTGAGGTGGCGGAGTCGCTCGCGGAGCTCGTCCGGGGCAGTGACCAGCAGGGTCTTGATGCGCCTGGTGCGGTCGGCGCGCTGGTCGACCGCGCTGCGGCGGGCGACACGCAGGTTCCGGAGCGCTTCGACCTTCCCGGTGCGGTCTTTCGGGATCCCGGTACGGACCCTGGCCAGCCCCGCACGGGCTGCGGCTTCCGCATCCAACGGGTCGGACTTGCCCGCGAATCGGCGGGCCTTGCGGTCAGGCCGGTCGATCTCCAACAGGTCGACCCCCGCACCACGCAGGAATCGGGCCAAGCCAGCACCGTACGCGCCGGTGCCTTCGATCGCCGCGAGTAGCACGGCCCCGAACGTCACCGCCCACGCCAGCAGAGCCGCATAGCCGGTCGCGTCGGCGGGGAACTGGTGGCACGGCCGTGTCGATCACCGCGGCGGTATGCGTGTCACTGTGGGTATCGACCCCGACGGTTACCTCGATCTGGTCATCTTCGACTTGTCGTGCGATGGTGGTCATCGCCGTTCCTCTCACTCATCCGGGCAGAACGGCACGCACCGCCGAGAGCGAGTGGACAAGACAGTGATGGGTGCCTGCTGGCACAGGCTCCTATGAGGTCACAACCCTCGCACGGTGAGTGCACGGCAGCCCCGCAGCGAACGACCGACAGATCCCGTTCAAGACCCGAAGTCAGTCAGCCGAAGAGTCAGGACGAACGCTGCGGGGCTCCCACCACCATCATCACTGTCAGCCGAGGAGGGCGTCCTGCAGTGCGCTCCAGACGGCCGGGTCGGCCATGAGGGGCGCGACCAGCAGCACCGAGGACACCAGGTTGACGACGATGCCGCCGACGAGCGGGATCCAGAAGGTGACGCGACGGGCACGCAGGCTGATCCACGAGAGGCCGAGCGTCGCGACCCACCCGATCCCGAGCACCAGCGCCGCGGCGAGGCCCCATCCGCGGGCGCCGGCCGGATCGGACAGCGCCTGGTCGACGCCGAACACCTCGAGGAAGGTCGTCGCGAACTGCGTGTAGTCGGTCGCCGCCGGGATCGAGCCGAGCACCGTGAACAGACCGTAGCCGAGCAGGGCGAACGTGATCACCCGGTCCACGAAGCGCGGACGCGTCCCGGCGACCGGGCCGGGGATCACCGGATCGACGGGCGCGCGCTGATCGATGGGCGCGGACGGCGACCGTCCGTCCTCGAGGGCGGCGGACGCATCCGGCTGACGGATGCGCGCGCGCTGCTCTTCGGGCGTCGCGTACTCGCCGTACTGCGGGCGCGGGCGCTCGTTCCCGGCCGCGTTGCTCACGAGGAGCTCCGCTCGGTCGACGCGCGCCCGCCGAGGCGTCCGGACATTCCCCCGCGCAGCTCCTTGGGAAGCGAGAAGACGAGGTCCTCCTCGGCCGTGCGCACCTCTTCGACGTCGCGGTATCCCGCGCCGGCGAGGTCGTCGAGCACCTGCTGGACGAGCACCTCCGGCACGGATGCGCCGCTGGTCACGCCCACGGTCTGCACACCCTCGAGCCACTCCTGGCGCACCTCGTCCGCGTAGTCGACCCGATAGGCGGCCTTCGCGCCGTGCTCGAGCGCCACCTCGACCAGGCGCACGCTGTTCGACGAGTTCGCCGAGCCCACCACGATGACGAGGTCCGCACCCACCGCCACCTTCTTGATCGCGACCTGGCGGTTCTGCGTCGCGTAGCAGATGTCGTCCGAGGGCGGATCCTGCAGCTCGGGGAAGCGGGCACGCAGCCGCCGCACGGTCTCCATCGTCTCGTCGACCGACAGCGTCGTCTGGGAGAGCCACACGACCTTGCCCGGATCCCGCACCTCGACGGTGTCCGCATCCGCCGGCGAGTTCACGATCGTCACGTGCTCGGGCGCCTCGCCCGCCGTGCCCTCGACCTCCTCGTGGCCGAGGTGACCGATCAGCAGGATCTCGTAGTCGTCCCGGGCGAAGCGCACCGCCTCGCGGTGCACCTTGGTGACGAGCGGGCAGGTCGCGTCGATCGCCTGCAGCCCGCGATCGGATGCGGCAGACACGACCGCCGGCGAGACGCCATGCGCGCTGAAGACGACGTGCGCGCCGGCCGGGACCTCGTCGACCTCGTCGACGAACACGGCGCCCTTCGCCTCGAGCTCGGTCACCACGTGCACGTTGTGGACGATCTGCTTGCGCACGTAGACGGGGGCCCCGTACCGTTCGAGCGCCTTCTCGACGGCGACGACCGCGCGGTCCACCCCGGCGCAGTAGCCCCGGGGGGCGGCGAGGAGGACCCTCTTGTGTCCGACCACCGGGATATCCTGAAGGCGGCCTCGTCGCCCCGGCACACGGGGCACGGGCAGTTGCACGGCAGGAGAGCTCACGCCTCGATTCTACGGGCGCCCCCTGGACGGCGGCCGATGGCCGCCGGATGAGGCTGGACGCCGGCCGATGGCGGCACGAGGAGGACGCATGACCAGGTTCGCACCGGATCCCGCGCCGGGACAGGCGCCGCCCGCCGACTCGGTGCACCCGCGCGACGCGACGAAGGACGCCCCGACCTCCGTCGCCCGCTTCAACGACACCATCCGCGCGTTCGTGTCCGGATGGGGCTCGGTCTGGGTCGAGGGCGAGATCACGTCGTGGAACGTGCGTGGCGGCAACGTCTACGGCCGGCTGAAGGATCTGACCGCGGACGCCAGCGTCGGATTCCGCATCTGGTCCTCGACGCTGCAGCGGCTGCCCGACGACCTCAAGGTCGGCGACTCGGTCGTCGCGAGCATCAAGTCCGACTACTTCGTCAAGACCGGCGATTTCAGCGTGCTCGTGGCGAGCATGCGGCACACGGGTCTCGGCGACCAGCTCGAGCGTCTCGAGAAGCTGCGCTCCCGGCTGCGGGCCGAGGGCCTCTTCTCCCCCGACCGCAAGAGACCGATCCCATTCCTGCCGCACGTGATCGGCCTCATCACCGGCGAGCGATCGGATGCGGAGAAGGACGTGCACCGCAACGCCGAACTGCGCTGGCCGCAGGTGGAGTTCCGCACCGCGCACGCCGCCGTCCAGGGCGACCGGTGCGTTCCCGAGACGATCGCGGCCCTCGCCAGGCTCGACGCCGACCCCGACGTGGACGTCATCATCATCGCCCGCGGCGGCGGCGACCCTCAGCACCTCCTCGGATTCAGCGACGAACGACTGCTCCGCGCCGTCGCCGCCGCACGGACGCCCGTCGTCTCGGCGATCGGTCACGAGAACGACCACCCCCTGCTCGACGACGTCGCGGACCTCCGCGCCTCCACGCCGACGGATGCCGCCAAGCGCGTCGTCCCGGACGTCTCGGAGCAGCGGGCGCTGGTGCGCCAGCTGCGCTCCCGGCTCGGGTCACGGCTTTCGATGCGCGTCTCGCACGACATCGCGCAGCTCGACCAGCTGCGCTCGCGACCCGTGCTGCACGCGCCCGAGGCGGCGCTCGAACGGCGGTCGCACGAGGTCGAGCTGCTCGCGGGACGCGGTCGCGACACCCTCGACCGCCGCCTGGCGCGCGGCGCGCGCGAGACCGCCGAGCTGCGCGCGTCGCTACGGGCCCTCTCGCCCGGCGCGACCCTCGCCCGCGGCTACGCGATCGCGCACGTTCCGGGCGGGATCATCGTTCGCGACGCGGCGCAGGCCCCCGACGGCGCCGAGGTGGTCGTGACCGTCGGTCGCGGATCGTTCGGCGCGCGTTCGTCGGGCGAGGTGCCCGAGACGACGTCCGGTCCGGCGTCCGAGCCCGATTAGAATGGGAGGCATGTCCGTGCCGGAGGAGAGTGTCGCCGACGTGACGTCCCTATCCTTCGAGCAGGCCCGCGACGAGCTCGTCACCGTGGTCGCCGAGCTCGAGCAGGGGTCGCCGACGCTCGAGCACTCGCTGGCGCTGTGGGAGCGCGGCGAGGCCCTCGCCGCACGCTGCGAGGAGTGGCTGCTCGGCGCGAAGCGGCGGCTCGACGCCGCACGCCGCACGGACGAGGACGACGCCTGATGCCGCACGAGGGTCGCGTGGTGGCCGAGCTCGGCCGTCCGGAGACGCCGGAGGAGACGGCGAGCCGCAAGGCCGAGTCCTCGCAGCGGTATCGCTCCAGCCAGACGTTCCGCAACCTCATCGCGGCGCTCATCGTCACCCTCGCCGTCGTCGCCGTCGTGATCTTCGGCGTGCCGCGCGGCCAGCTCGCGGAGCCCGCGCCCATCGACGTCGCCGACATCGCCCAGGGTCTCGGCGAGGCGTACGGCCGAACCGTGATCGCCCCCGATGTCCCCGACTCCTGGCGCGTCAACTCCGCGAAGCGCGAGGGCGACCAGATCTCGACCTTCACGATCGTCTACGTTCCCGACGACACGAGCTTCCTGCGGGTGTCCCAGGCGTTCGAGCCCGACCCGTCGTGGGTCTCACGCACCCTCTCGGGCGAGACCCCCGACGGCACCGTCACCATCGACGGCACCTCGTGGGATCGCTACGACATCGACGACCCCGGCCGCGCCGGCAACATCTCGTACGCGCTCGCGACCGACGCCGGCGTCGACCAGGTGCTGATCTACGGCACCTCCGACGCCGACACCGCAGCGCTCGTGGCCGCATCCCTCACCGATCAGATCAGCGCTCTTCGGGAGGAAGCCCCGTGAACGACGCCCACCCGACACCAGGAATCGTCTGGGAGGAGATGCTCGAGGGCAACGCCCGGTTCGTCTCCGGAACCCCACGCCATCCCCGGCAGAACGTCGAGCGCCGGCACGAGCTCGCCGGCGGACAGCGCCCCCGTGCCGCTCTGTTCGGCTGCTCCGACTCGCGCCTGGCGGCCGAGATCATCTTCGACGAGGGACTCGGCGACCTCTTCGTCGTGCGCAACGCCGGCCAGGTCATCTCCGACTCGGTGGTGGGCAGTCTCGAGTACGCGATCGAGGTGCTCGAGGCGCCGCTCATCGTCGTGCTCGGCCACGACGAATGCGGCGCCGTGCGCGCAGCCATCGACAGCACCGCCCTCGACGCCCCGGCCCTCCCAGCTCGCATCTGGCGCCAGATCGCCCCGATCGTTCCGGCCGTCCGACGGGTGCAGCTCGCGCACGGCACGACCGCCGGCAACGTCGACGCCGAGCTCGTCGGTCGCGAGCACCTGCGCGACACCGTCAATGAGCTCCTGCACTCGTCGGAGCTCATCAGCGTCGCGGTCGCCGAGGGCCGCGTCGCCATCGTCGGGGTGAACTACCGCCTCGCCGAGGGCACGGCCGTGCCCGACTTCATCGTGGGCGACGTGTCCGCCTGAACCCCGAACCCACCGACCCGTCAGAGGAGACACCCGTGGCTGAGATCGAGTACCGCATCGAGCACGACACGATGGGCGAGGTGCGAGTGCCCGCATCCGCGCTCTACGGCGCGCAGACCCAACGCGCCGTCGAGAACTTCCCGATCTCGGGAGACGTTCTCGCACCGGCGCAGATCGTCGCCCTCGCGCGCATCAAGAAGGCCGCGGCCCAGGCCAACAAGTCCCTCGGCACCCTCGACGCCGGCATCGCCGACGCGATCGCCCGCGCGGCCGACCGGGTGATCGCCGGCGAGCACGCCGACCAGTTCCCGATCGACGTGTACCAGACCGGCAGCGGCACCTCGTCGAACATGAACATCAACGAGGTGCTCGCGACCCTCGCGACCGCCGACCTCGGCGCCACGGTGCACCCGAACGACCACGTCAACGCCTCGCAGTCGTCGAACGACGTGTTCCCCACCTCGGTGCACATCGCCGTCACCCAGGAGCTCATCGACGACCTGATCCCCGCGCTCGACCATCTCGCGGTCGCGCTCGAGGAGAAGGCCGTGCTGTGGAAGGACGCAGTCAAGTCCGGTCGCACCCACCTCATGGACGCCACCCCGGTGACCCTCGGGCAGGAGTTCGGCGGCTACGCCCGGCAGATTCGCCTCGGCATCGAGCGGGTGCAGTCCGTGCTCCCCCGCGTCGCCGAGGTGCCGCTCGGCGGCACCGCGGTGGGCACCGGCATCAACACCCCGATCGGGTTCCCGCAGAAGGTGCTCGAGCTCATCGTGGCCGAGACCGACCTGCCGATCACCGAGGCGAAGGACCACTTCGAGGCCCAGGCGAACCGCGACGCCCTCGTCGAGGCGTCCGGAGCCCTCCGCACGATCGCGGTCTCACTGACCAAGATCAACAACGACCTGCGCTGGATGGGGTCAGGACCCAACACCGGTCTCGGTGAGCTGCACATCCCCGATCTGCAGCCGGGCTCGTCGATCATGCCGGGCAAGGTCAACCCGGTCGTCCCCGAGGCGACCCTCATGGTCTGCGCACGCGTCGTCGGCAACGACGCGACGATCGCCTGGGCGGGCGCGTCGGGGTCGTTCGAGCTGAACGTCGCCATCCCGGTCATGGGCACCGCGCTGCTCGAGTCGATCCGGCTGCTCGCGAACACGGTCCGCGTCCTCGCCGACAAGACGATCTCCGGCCTCCAGGCGAACCTCGAGCGTGCGGCCGCCTACGCCGGCATGTCGCCCTCGATCGTGACTCCACTGAACAAGCTCATCGGCTACGAGGCGGCGGCGAAGATCGCGAAGCACTCGGTGTCGAAGGGCATCACGATCCGCGAGGCGGTCATCGACCTCGGGTACGTCGAGCGCGGCGAGCTGACCTCCGAACAGCTCGACGAGAAGCTCGATCTGCTCTCGATGACGCACCCGGGGTGACGCGCACGGCGAATCGCCCGGATCGCGCGATAATCGGAGCGTGAACCAAACGCCGAGGATGCTCTCGGCGCGCGTGAGAACACTGGGGGCGATCCTCATCGTGGCGTGCGTCGGGCTGCTCGTCGCGGGCGGCGTCACCTTCTCGATCCAGTACGTGCGGACGATCGACGAGGTCGACCATCGGCTGCTGGAGAAGATCTCGGCACTGCGGCCGACGAGCGATGCGACCTCCGTCACCGACTACTACGGACACGTGGTCGCCGGCTTCCTCTCCGCGCAGAACGAGGGGGTCGTCGGTCTCGTGGACGGGGTCCCCGCGGTGCGTCCGGACGGGGGCAACCAGTTCGAGAAGATCGAGGATCCGGCGCTGATCGCCGCCGCGGCCCGCGCGGCCGACGCCGACTCGGCCGTGATCGGCACGGTGAGCACCGACACGGGGAACGTGCGCTACGTCGCGCTCCCGGTGCACGTGCCCGGAGACCCCGCCGAGGGCGTCTACCTTCGAGCCGTGAGTCTGGACGTCGAGCTGGCCCCGGTCGCGGAAGCGGTCACGACCTATGTGATCGCCGCGTTCATCGTGATGGGCGCGCTCGGGTTCGTGAGCTGGTTCCTGACCGGGCAGCTGCTCTCGCCCCTCCGGCAGCTGCGGGAAGCGGCAGACGCGGTCACCTTCGACGATCTCGGCACCCGGGTGCCGGAGGACGGCGATCACGAGATCGCCGACCTCTCGCGCACGATGAACTCGATGCTCGATCGTCTCGAGGCGTCGGTGAGCAGCCAGCGTCAGCTGCTCGACGACATCCGGCACGAGCTGAAGACGCCCATCACGATCGTGCGCGGGCACCTGGAGATGATGGATGTCGACGATCGCGACGACGTCATCGGCATCCGCGACATGGGCATCTCCGAGCTCGACCGCATGACGCGACTCGTGGACGACATCGATCTGCTGTCGTCCGCGCAGGGAGACCAGTTCGAGATGCGACCGATCGACATCGGCATGCTCACGGAGCGGGTCGCCGAGCTCGCCGCCGCGCTCCCGGGCCATCCCTTCTCCATCCTGCGGCGCGCACGCGGTGTCGTGATCGGGGATGCGGACCGCCTCACGCAGGCCTGGTTGCAGCTCGCGGACAACGCCGCCAAGTACACCCCGCAGGGTTCTCCCATCGAGATCGGCAGCGATCTCGATGAGCACGAGGCACGGCTGTGGGTACGCGACCACGGCGCGGGGATCCCTCCGGCGGCCCGGCGACGGATCTTCCAGCGCTTCGCACGGGTCGACACGAATCGCAGCATCGGCGGTTCGGGTCTGGGACTGGCGATCGTCGAGGCCATCGCGCAGGCGCACGTCGGTTCCTGCGTCGTCACCGACACCCCCGGCGGCGGAGCGATCTTCACCATCCACGTGCCGACCGGGCAGAACCCGGCCTCTATCATCCCCACCCCCGTGCGCGCCGGCGACGTCGTGCTGCAGCGAGAGGCGACCACATGACACTCATCCTGATCGCGGAGGACGAACCCCGGATCTCCTCCTTCGTGCACCGCGGGCTCGAATCCGCCGGATTCGCGGCGGAAGTGGTGGAGAACGGCGACGACGCACTCGATCGCGCGCTCTCCGGAGACGTCGACCTGCTGCTGCTGGACGTGGGACTCCCCGGACTCGACGGGTTCGAGGTCCTGCGGCACCTGCGCGGTCAGGGATCGGCTCTCCCCGTCATCATGCTGACGGCGCGCAGCAGTACGCGCGACACCGTCGACGGCCTCAACGCCGGAGCCAACGACTACGTTCCGAAGCCCTTCAAGTTCGACGAGCTCCTCGCTCGTGTCCGCTCGCGGCTGCGCGAGAACGTCGCCACCGGCACCATCGCCATCGCCCATGGCGACGTGACCCTCGACGTGCTCTCGCGGCGCGCGAGCATCGCCGGCCGCGAGGTGGATCTGTCCGCGAGGGAGTTCGCGCTCGCCGAGCAGTTCCTGCGGCATCCCGGACAGGTGCTCAGCCGCGAGCAGCTGCTCAGCAGGGTGTGGGGCCTCGACTTCGATCCGGGCTCCAACGTCGTCGACGTGTACGTCCGGTACCTCCGCGCGAAGTTCGGGCACGAGCGCATCGCCACCGTACGCGGTGCCGGCTACCGCTGGGAGTGACCCCTCTCCCCCGCCCGCCAAGGTCGACGTGTCCGGAGGACTCACACGAGGCGCGGGCGTGCACGAAGAAGTCCCCGGCGCTGGGGGACGCCGGGGACTATAGAGAATTCACGAGACCCGAACTCGTGATCGTCGCTCACCTCACCGGGGGGAATCGGCGTCGACGTCTTCTCTCTTCTTCGTCCGTTCGATCTGGGGGATTCTCCCGGACGGTGGATGACATGTCTTGTCCTCCGTCCTCCCATCCTGACGGGAACGGGTGAGAACTCGAGGAGCCCGACGTGAGAAAGCTCTCATACGCGCCCACCCGGCGCGGTCACGACAGCTCGTTGGCCTCCAGCAGATCGGTCACGAGCGCTGCGATCGCCGACCGCTCCGAGCGCGTCAGTGTCACGTGGCCGAACAGCCCGTGGCCCTTCAACGTCTCGATGACCGAGGCGATCCCGTCATGGCGCCCGACCCGCAGGTTGTCGCGCTGGGCGACGTCGTGGGTCAGCACCACACGGGAGTTCTGACCGATACGACTCAGCACGGTGAGCAGGACGTTGCGCTCGAGCGACTGCGCCTCATCCACGATCACGAAGGCGTCGTGCAGCGAGCGGCCGCGGATGTGGGTGAGCGGGAGCACCTCGAGCAGACCGCGCTCGACGACCTCCTCGAGGACGTTGCCGGTGACGACCGAGCCGAGCGTGTCGAACACGGCCTGCCCCCACGGGCTCATCTTCTCCTGGGCGTCGCCGGGCAGATAGCCGAGCTCCTGTCCGCCGACGGCGAACAGCGGGCGGAAGACGATGATCTTGCGCTGCTGCTGACGCTCCAGCACCGCCTCGAGTCCCGCGCACAGCGCGAGCGCCGACTTGCCGGTGCCGGCGCGTCCGCCGAGCGAGACGATGCCCACCTCGGGGTCCAGGAGCAGATCGATCGCGATCCGCTGCTCGGCCGAACGACCGTGCAGCCCGAACACCTCCCGGTCGCCGCGCACGAGCCGGAACTCACCGTCACCGCTGACCCGGCCGAGCGCGGACCCGCGCTCGGAGTGGATGATGAGACCTGTGTTGACCGGAAGACCGCGCACGTCCTCGCTGATCGCCACCTCGCTCTCGTACAGGTCGCTGATCTCGTCGCCGGAGAGGTCGACGCTCGCAATCCCCGTCCAGCCCGAGTCGGCCGCCTGCTCGGCGAGGTACTCCTCCGCGACGATCCCGAGGGAGGCCGCCTTCACCCGCATCGGCAGGTCCTTGGAGACCACTGTGACATGGTGTCCCTCGTGCATGAGGTGCATGGCGACCGCGAGGATGCGGGTGTCGTTGTCGCCCAGCCGCATCCCGGCCGGGAGCACGCTCGGGTCGGTGTTGGTCAGCTCCACCCGCAGCGACCCGCCCTCCCCCACCGGGACGGGGAAGTCGAGGCGTCCGTGCTCGACGCGCAGCTCGTCGAGGTGGCGCAGCGCCTGACGTGCGAAGTAGCCGAGCTCCGGGTCGTGCCGCTTCGCCTCCAGCTCGGTGATGACGACGACGGGGATCACGACGGAGTGCTCCGCGAAACGGAAGAACCCCCGGGGATCGCTCAGCAGCACCGACGTGTCCAAAACATAAGAGCGCAGTTCAGTCTCCTGATCTGCGCTCTCGTGGACGATGGTCCGCTGCCGCTGCTCTGGTGCTCGTGTGGTCACACCCGCTCCCACCCCGGGATCTCTCCCGGTGTCACTCGCGTCGACCGTGGGTTGCGGATCGCTTCCTGAGGCCGACCCGACCGGGCGCCCTGCCCGATGAGATGAACGTACGACGCAGGCACCCCACCCGCCACCTGGTTCCGGGCGTGTCGCGTTACGGGCTCGTGAACAAACGGATGTCGCGCTCATCCGCCGAAGCGGCGGTCGCGCGTCGCGAAATCCCGCACCGCGCGGAGGAAGTCGACCTCGCGGAGGTCGGGACCCAGCGCCTCGACGAAGTAGAACTCGCTGTGGGCCGACTGCCAGAGCAGGAAGTCGCTCAGCCGCTGCTCCCCAGAGGTGCGGATGACGAGGTCGGGATCCGGCAGGCCGCCGGTGTAGAGGTGCTCGCCGATCTGCTCGGGTGTGAGACTTGCCGCGAGCTCCTCGAGCGAGCCGCCGCTCTCGTCGTGCTTGGTGATGATGCTGCGCACGGCGTCGACGATCTCGCTGCGACCGCCGTATCCGACGGCGAGGTTCACGTGCATGCCGGTGTGGCCGGCAGTGCGCGCGTCGGTGTCGGCGAGCACGCGAGCCAACTCGGGCGGCAGCAGATCGGCTCGACCCACGTGCTGCACGCGCCAGTCCCGCTCGCGCGAGAGCTCCTCGGCGAGCTCGGCGATGATCTGGATGAGATCCGACAGCTCCTGCGAGTCCCGTTTGCTCAGGTTGTCGGTCGAGAGGAGATAGAGCGACACGACCCGCACGCCGAGGTCGTCGCACCAGCGCAGAAACTCACGCATCTTCGCCGCTCCCGCGCGATGGCCGTGCGCAGCCGACGCGTATCCGAGCTGACGCGCCCAGCGGCGGTTGCCGTCGATCATCATCGCCACATGCCCCGGCACGTGCTCGGGCACGATCTGACGGCGCAGACGATTGCTGTAGAGCCGGTAAAGAGGCCCCCGCCCCTCACTCGCACGTCCCGTACTCACACCCCTACGCTACTCCGCCGGACGAGCACGTATCCGGCACTCAGAGCGAAGTCATCGGGTATGTACGGGCGCGGGCATGCGCGAAAGCATACGCTGGGCTCATGGCCCGCTCGCGCGTCCCGGACGTCCCCTCGCTCCCGCTGATCGAGGCCGCCGACGACGACGCCCAGGTCGAGATCCGCCCCACGTGGCGGGGCTGGATCCACGCGGGCACCTTCCCCATCGCGATCGCGGCGGGGATCGTCCTGATCGTCCTCGCTGAGGGCGCGGCCGCGAAGTGGTCGGCCGCGGTCTTCATGACGACGTCGCTGCTGCTCTTCGGGAACTCCGCGCTCTACCACCGCTTCGACTGGGGCCCGCGCACGAAGATCGTGCTCAAGCGCATCGACCACGCCAACATCCTGCTGCTGATCGCGGGCACCTACACGCCCCTCGCCGTGCTGGCGCTGCCGACATCGAAGTCGGTGCTGCTGCTGTCGCTCGTCTGGGGCGGCACGGTCCTCGGCATCCTGTTCCGGGTGTTCTGGATCCACGCGCCACGATGGCTCTATGTCGCGCTCTACATCGTGCTCGGCTGGGCCGCGGTGATGTACCTCGGCGACCTGATGGCGGCCAACGTCGCCATGATGGTGCTCGTCATCGTCGGCGGGCTGCTCTACACGGTGGGAGCCGTCGTCTACGCGCTCAAGCGCCCGAACCCGTGGCCTGGGGCGTTCGGGTTCCACGAGATCTTCCACGTCTGCACCGTGCTGGCGTTCCTCTGCCACTGGACCGCGTGCCTGCTGATCTGCCTGGCGCCCGCCTACAACGGCTGACCCGGGTCACGCGCAGGGCCGCGAGACTGCATGCGGGCGCCGAGACCGTGGGGCAACCCCGCTGTCTCGGCGCGAGGATGCAGTCTCGCGGGACCGAGAAGACGAGACTTTCGGCTCAGCGGCCGGGGTCGTTGACGACCGACGAAGGAAGCGAAATCTCCCCGCTCCGGGGAGGCTTTCGGGTCAGCGGCCTGGGTCGTCGTCGGTATCGACGTCCTCGTCGTCGGTCTCGGAGTCCCGCTCGGCCGCCGCGCCCTGCCGGTCCGCGAGGGCTTCGGCGTCGAGCTGCTCGCGCACCTCGGCGCGGTACCGTCCGCGGCGGATGCGGCGGAGCATGTCCCACACGAGAGCGATGACGGCGAAACCGATCAACGCGATGACCGCGAATCCCCACGGCCCCGGCGTCACGAGGTTCGGATCGACCGTCGTGGCGCTCGGCGACGGCGTCGCGCTCGTCGCGAGAAGCCACACCCCGTGATGCATCCGTGTCCCCTGTCCCGCGCTCGAGCGCATAGCCTGGAACTCCAGCCTAATTCCCGAACCGAGACGCCATGACGACCACGCAGATGCTCGACGACCGCTACGGCCGCACCGGGACCCGGCGCAGCACCCGCTTCTGGGCGATCGTCGCCACGATCGGCATCTCCGCCGCCGTGATCGTGGCGGCCTGGTACGCGTTCTCGACGCCCGCGAACAGCGTCCAGGCGACGACGACCGGATTCGAGCTGGTCGACGACCGCACCGTGACGGTCTCGTTCCAGGTCACGGCTCCCGCCGGCAGCCCGCTCGCCTGCGTCCTCGAGGCGCAGGACGAGGAGCACGGCGTCGTCGGCTGGCTCGTCGTCGAGTACCCGGCCTCCGATGCGCATTCCCAGGCGTTCCGCGAGACGATCCCGGTCACGGCGGAGGCGACCACGGGTTTTGTCAACACCTGCTGGGTGCCGTAGTCTTTCGGCACTACGACGACGCCCTGGCGAGCTGCCGGGGCGTTGTGAATTTGGCGCGCGTGTATCGCGACGCCCCGGATGAAGGAGACACCAGTGACCGCAGACGCAACGGTGAGCTTCCTCACGCAGGACGCCTACGACCGGCTCGTCGCCGAGCTCGAACATCTGTCGACGACCGGCCGCGAAGAGATCGCCAAGCGCATCGAGGCCGCTCGTGAAGAGGGCGACCTGAAGGAGAACGGCGGCTATCACGCCGCGAAGGACGAGCAGGGCAAGCAGGAGGCCCGCATCCGCACTCTGCAGGCCATGCTGAAGACCGCGAAGGTGGGCGAGGCCCCCGAGTCGACGGGTGTCGTAGAGTCCGGCACCGTGGTGACCGCGCTCGTCGCGGGCGGCGAGGAGGTCTTCCTCCTCGGCAACCGCGAGATCGCCGCCGGCAGCGAGCTCGACGTCTACAGCGAGGCCTCCCCGCTCGGATCCGCCATCCTCGGTCTCAAAGAGGGCGAGAAGACGTCGTACACCGCGCCCAACGGTCGCGACATCGGCGTCGAGATCGTCAAGGTCGAGACCTACGCGGGTCAGTGACCCGCCGGGTCGCCGTCGTCGTCAGTCCAGCACGACGGTGGGGGCGAACCCGGCGGCCTCGAGCGCTCCGATCACCTCTGCGCGGTGCTCCTCGCCGCGTGTCTCGACGCTCAGCTGAAGGATCACCTCGCTGATCTGCAACCCCTGGCCGTGGCGCGTGTGCAGCACCTCGTTCACGTTCGCCCCGACCTGGGCCAGCAGCTCGGACACGCGCGCGAGCTGTCCGGGGCGATCCGGCAGCGGGATGCGCAGCGTCATGTAGCGCCCGGATGCGGCGAGGCCGTGCGCGACGACCCGCTGGAGCAGCAGCGGGTCGATGTTCCCGCCGGAGAGCACCGACACGGTCGTTCCCGTCGCCCGCACCTTTCCGGTGAGGATGGCGGCGACGCCGACGGCCCCGGCGGGCTCCACGACGAGCTTCGCGCGCTCGAGGAGCATGAGGATCGCGCGGGCGATGTCGTCGTCGGTCACGGTGACGACCTCGTCGACGAGCTCGTCGACGATCGCGAAGGGCGTGTCACCCGGGCGGGCCACCGCGATGCCGTCGGCGATCGTCGGGGTGGTCGCGACCTCGAGGGGACGCCCGGCCGCGAGCGACGCCGGGTACGCGGCGGAGTTCGCCGCCTGCACGCCGATGATCCGCACCGTCCGCCCGACGGCCGCAGCGCGCGCCTTGACCGATGCGGCGACGCCCGCGATCAGCCCTCCCCCGCCGATGCCGACCAGCACCGTGTCCAGGTCGGGGACGTCCTCGAACAGCTCGAGACCGAGAGTCCCCTGTCCGACGATGATGTCGCGGTGGTCGAACGGATGGATGAGAACGGCGCCGGTGCGCTCGGCGAACTCCGCGGCGAGGCGCAACGGCGTCTCCACGGTCGCGCCGTCGAGGATCACCTCGGCCCCGTAGCCCCGGGTGGCGAGCAGCTTCGGAACCGGCACGCCCAGGGGCATGAAGATCGTGGCCGGGATGCCGAGCCGCTGCGCCGCGAGCGCGACGCCCTGCGCGTGGTTGCCCGCCGATGCGGCGACCACGCCGCGGGCGCGTTCGGCCGCCGTCAGCCGGGACAGCCGGTAGACGGCACCGCGGATCTTGAACGACCCGGTGCGCTGCAAGTTCTCCATCTTCAGGATCACGGGGACCCCGAGCTTCTCGCTGAGAACGTGCGACTCGTCGACGGGCGTGCGGGTGATGATGCCTCGGAGAGTGCTCGCGGCATCCTCGAAATCGGCCAGCGTGGGCAGGTTCACGCCCGGTTCCTCCTCGGTCGGGGGACGGTACTCCAGATGAGATCGTCGGGATCGGGACGTTCGCCCGTCTCCCAGGCGCGTCGCGACAGGTACACCGCGACGACGTTGACGAATGCGGCGAGCGGCACCGCGAACAGGGCTCCGGGGATGCCGGCGATCATGGCGCCGCCCGCGACGACGAGGACGACCGCGAGCGGGTGCACCTTCACGGCGGCTCCCATGAGGAGCGGCTGGAGGACGTGTCCCTCGATCTGCTGCACGGCGAGGACGACGACGAGCATCCACAGAGCGATCCACGGCCCGTTGTAGACGAGCGCGAGGAAGACCGCGATGGCCCCGGTCAGCACGGCTCCGACGAACGGGATGAAGGCGCCGAGGAAGACCAGGACGGCGACGGGGATGGCCAGCGGCACGCCGAGCAGGAACGCGCCGAGGCCGATGCCGATCGCGTCGATCGTCGCGACGAGCAGCTGGGTGCGCGCGTAGTTGACGACCGTGATCCAGCCCGCGCGGGCGGCGCCGTCGACGCCGGGGCGTGCGGCCTTCGGGAACAGCCGCGTCGTCCAACGCCAGATGCCCCCGCCGTCGGCCAGCACGCACAGCAGGATGAAGACGGCGAGCAGGAGACCCGTCGCCACGTGCCCGACGGTCGACCCGATCGCGAGCGCGCCCGACCACAGGAGCTCCGCCTGCTGGCGGAGCAGATCGAAGCCCTGCACCAGCAGCTCGTCGATCTGCTCGGAGGTCAGGTGCAGTGGGCCGTCGATGAGGTAGTCCCGGAACTGCACGATCGCGTCGACCGTGCGGTCGCGCACCGAGGCCCACTGCTGGGTGATCTGCCAGATCGCCAGCCAGAGGAGTCCCGTGATGATCGCCAGAGTGCCCAGCACCGCGATGATGATCGCGATCCAGCGCGGCACGTGACGCCGCAGCATCCAGGTGAAGCCGGGCCATACGAGCGCCGCCACCAGGATCGCGATGAGCAGCGGGATCACGAGCATCTTCAGCTGCATGATGATCCAGATGGCGACGCCGACGGCCGCCGCGATCACCAGAAACCGCCAGGCGTACGCCGTGGCGACGCGCAGGCCCCTCGGCATCGCCCCGCCGACCTCGGTGGAGATCGTCCGCATCCGGAGGGCGTCCAGGAACGAACCGCGAGGCTTCTCGTCGGGGTCGCTCATCCCGCCAGTCTAGGCCGCGCCCCGGGCGGTGTCGGACGCGGTGGTTAGGCTGGCCGGCGTGCGAGAGACACTCAGCCGCGCGCAGGCGCGTCGCGTCGCCCTCCGCGCGCAGGGGTTCGGCCCCACGCGCGCCGACGACCCCTCGGCCCGACGTCTGTCGCGGGAGATCGAGCGGATGGCGACGCTCCAGATCGACTCTGTGAACGTGTTCGCCAGATCGCACTACATGCCGCTGTTCTCGCGGCTGGGAGCGTACGACACCGCCCGGCTCGACCGCCTGCTCTTCTCACGGCGCGCACCGTTCGTCGAGTTCTGGGCGCACCAGGCCGCGTTCGTCGCCGCGGAGGACTGGGCGCTCTTCCGCTTCCGGATGGACGACCACCGCGAGCGTCATGAGCGGAAGGGCTGGTTCGACGTCGACGAGGCGACGCTGGGGTGGGTGCGGGGCGAGCTGGCTTCGCGTGGACCGGTGCGGCCGGCGCAGATCGAGCACGACGCGCAGACCGCGCGCCGCGGCCCGTGGTGGGACTGGAGCGCGGTCAAGAGCGCACTGGAGTACCTGTGGTTCACCGGGGAGGTCGCGATCGCCGGGCGCCGCGGCTTCGAGCGGGTGTACGGGCTCGCCTCCGACGTGATCCCGGCCGCGGCGCTGGACCGCCGCGTCGAGCGGGCGGAGGCGCTGCGCACGCTGATCGAGCGCGCCGCGCGCGCCTACGGGGTGGCCACCGTCGCCGATCTCGACGACTACTGGCGGTTCGGCGACCAGCGCACCACGGCCGGTGTGGTCGCCGAGCTGGAGCGCGACGGCGTGCTGCGGCCGGTGGCGGTGGAGGGGTGGCGGCGCCCGGCATGGCTGCACCGCGACGCCACCGTGCCCCGTGCCGTCGATGCGGCGGCCGTGCTGACCCCGTTCGACCCGGTGGTGTGGTTCCGGCCGCGGGCGGAGCGCCTGTTCGACTTCGACTACCGCATCGAGATCTACACCCCCGCTCCGAAGCGGCGTTTCGGCTACTACTCGCTGCCGGTGCTCGTCGGCGACGACGTGGTCGGCCGGATCGATCTGAAGGCCGACCGCGCCGCATCCGTGCTTCGCGTGCAGTCGGCCTGGTGGGAGCACGCTCGCCCGAACGATGCGGCCGAACGGCTGGCGGGCGTGCTGCGCGAGGCCGCGGCGTGGCAGGGGCTCGCCGGCATCTCGGTGTCGCGCTGGGGCGACGCGACGGCAGACCTCGCTCATGCGCTGCCCGAGGCGGAGCGACACGAGGCCGGCCCCGAGCCGACGGCATTGGCGGACGACGAGCCGGGATGACCCCCGTGACGGCCGTGTCAGGCCTCCGGCGACCACGACCGCAGCCGTCGCAGCAGCGGTCGCTTCTTGTCGAGATGGCCCTGCATCCGGCGCAGGATGTCGTCGAGCGCCCGGATCGCCTCGTCGATGTGGGGGCCCTTGTTGAGCATGACGCACTCGGCCCGCTCCCCCGCGGCCGCGTCGGTCACCTCCGCGCGGGTGGGAACGCCGCCCGAGGCCAGCTCGTCGAGCACCTGCGTCGCCCAGATCACCGGCACGTGCGCGGCCTCGCAGATCCACAGGATCTCCTCCTGCACCTCGGCCAGCCGCTCGAAGCCCGCCTCCACCGCGAGGTCTCCCCGGGCGATCATCACGCCGACGTCCGGGCGCCGCATCAGCTCCAGGAGGATCGCGGGCAGCGCACGAAAACCGCGCACCGTCTCGATCTTGACCACGACCCCGACGTCGTGGCCCCCGCGCGCGTCGAGCTCGTCGAACAGCGTGCGGACGTCCTCGGCCGACCGCACGAACGACAGCTGGACGATGTCGGCGATCGCCACCACCGCGTCGAGGTCGCGGAGGTCGTCGTCGGTGAGCGCCGAGACCGCCACGTCGGAGTCGGGCAGGTTGATGCCCTTCTCCTCCCGCAGCCGCGTGCCGCCGGGCTTCGCCGAGACGATGCGGACGTGCGCCTCCTCCGCGTCGGCATGCTCGACGAGGCCCTCGATCTTCCCGTCGTCGAAGGCGACCCGGGCTCCCGGCCGCAGTGCGTCGAGCGCCTCCGGCAGCGTGCACCCGACGCGGTGGACACCGTCACCGGCCGTGCCGCCCGGCTCCAGCGACCGCGTCAGCCGCAGCGTGTCTCCCGGACGCACCCGGAGCGATCCGGGCAGCGGCGGGATGTCGCCGACCCGCGCGCTCCCCCGGGCTCCCCGAAGCTCCGCGCCCGCGGGCATGTAGACGGTGCGATCCCCCTCGATCAGTGCCGTCGCGCCGGACACCCGTACCACCCGCATCCGGCGTCGCCGCCCCCGGGCGTCGACGAAGCGCACGGCCTCGCCCTCGCGCAGCGCTGCCACCCATGCGGCGTCCGTCACCGGCACGGCCGGGGCATCGTCCTCGACCTCGCCGACGGCGCCCACGAGCTGCAGCCGCGCCGGATCGAGCACGGCACCAGCGGCATCCCGTGTCGGCTTCACCTTGACCACCCGGGGTCCGGGAGTGATCGGACCGGTCCGCAGCTTCGGCCCCGCGAGGTCCATCGCCACCGGGATGCCGTCGCCCGCAGCGCGCACGTGCGCGGCCATGCTCTGCCACGCCGCCGGGTCGTCGTGCGCGCAGTTGATGCGGGCAAGGTCCATGCCCGCCGCCACGAAGCGGCGCGCCGGTTCCGGATCGTCGGCGGCCTCGGTGGGCAGGGTCACCATGATGCGCGTGCTGCGGTCCTCCGGCGCGCCGCCGAGCAGCCGCGCCGCGTGGCGGCGGAGCGCGTCCGGCTCGGTCGACACCACGGCGAGGTGCGTCGTCGTCCTCCCGGTGGTAGCCGCATCCACCAGCCTGAGCACGGCGTCCAGATTGCCGAGGACGTCCCGCTCCATCCGGCCGAGCGACGAGAGCCCGGACGCGGTCAGCTTCTCCTGCAGCTCCCGCAGGTCGTGCGCGCGCAGCGCCAGATAGTGCACGAGGTTGCGTGCGCCATCACGATGGACCGGATCGATCTGTGCGATGGCATCCGCTGCGGCCGCCTCGGAGGCGAGCGCCTCGTCCCGCAGCGACCGCAGCGACGTCGCCACCTCGGCGAGCCCTGCTCCCGCCGTCGCCATACGGCCCTGCTCCGCGGCGGCTGCGCCGGCGTGCTCCCCGGGTGTCATCGCACGACGCTATCGCGCTTCGATGACACCCGGGTGAACGGCTGCGGCTAGAACGTGCCGCCGATCTCGTGCAGGCGTTCGATGCGGTCGGGAAGCGGCGGATGCGTCGCGAACAGACGCGACAGTGCACCGGGCTTGAGCGGGTCGGAGATCCACAGATGGGCCATCGACGTGTTCGCGCGCTTGAGCGGTGCGCCGTGCTCCTGCAGCTTCGTCAGGGCCGAGGCGAGCCCCTCCGGGTCGCGGGTGGTCAGCGCGCTCGTCGCATCGGCCAGGTACTCGCGCTGGCGGGAGATCGCCGCCTGCACCGCCCCGGCGATGAACGGCGCCACGAGGGCCGCGACCACGCCGAAGACGAGGAAGATCACCTGCGCCTGGTTGTTGCCGCCCCGGCGCCCGCCCCCGAAGAACGCGAAGCGCACCAGCATGTCGGCCACGATCCCGAGGGCGACGACGAGGCCGAACACGATGAGCGAGACTCGGATGTCGTAGTTGCGGATGTGACCGAGCTCATGTCCGAGCACGCCCTCCAGCTCACGGTCCGTCAGGGTCTCGAACAGCCCGGTCGTCACCGTGATGGCGGCCTTCTCCGGAGTGCGACCGGTCGCGAAGGCGTTGGGGGCGGCGTCCTCGACGACGTAGAGCCGTGGCATGGGGGTGCCCGTCGTGATGCACAGGTTCTCGACCAGTCGGTGGTATCGCGGAGCCTCGGTCTGCGACACCTCCACCGCGCCGGCCAGGGCCAGCGCCTCGCGGTCGGCGACGAAGTACTGCACCACGGCGTAGCCGGCGGCGAACACCAGGATGAGCGCGGTGATCCACCAGTTGTTGCCCGCCAGCCATCCCGCCAGCAGCCCGATCGCGCCGAGCAGGAGCAGGAAGCCGATCAGGATGAACCAGGTGTTGCGCTTGTTGCGCGCGATCGCCGAGTACACGCCAGCCTCAGCCGGCGCGCATCAGAACTGCACGCGCGGCGGCTCGGCGATCGCCGCGCCGTCGACGACCTCGAAGAACTCCCGCTCGTGGAAGCCGAGGTTGCGCGCGAAGAGGTTGTTCGGGAAGACCTTGATCTTCGTGTTCAGCTCGCGAACGCCCCCGTTGTAGAACCGGCGCGAGGCCTGGATCTTGTCCTCGGTGTCGACGATCGACTGCTGCAGCTGCAGGAAGTTCTGGCTCGCCTGCAGCTGCGGGTACGCCTCGGCCACCGCGAACAGCGACTTCAGCGCCTGTTGCATATGGCCCTCCGCGATGCCCGCATCCGCCGGCCCCGAGGCGGAGATCGTCTCGGCACGGGCCTGCGTCACGTTCTCGAACACCGCCTTCTCGTGCGCGGCGTATCCCTTCACCGTCTCGATGAGATTCGGCAGCAGGTCCGCTCGACGCTTCAGCTGCACCGTGATGTCGCTCCACGCCTCATCGACGCGCACGTTCAGCTGGACGAGCGAGTTGTAGGTGGCCCACAGGTAGATGCCCACGACAGCCACGAGGGCGACGAGGATGAGGACCGGGATCAGCCATTCCCACATAGAAGGGTGCTCCGTTCGCGTAGTGCCCTCATCCTAGTGCCGTGCCTGCACTGCGTCCGCGGAGCGATGAGGACTCTCAGCCACTGCTCACCCCAGGACGCGCTCGAGGTACGCGTTCCCGAAGATCCGCGTCGGGTCGAGCCGGTCGCGCACCGCCACGAAGTCGTCGAACCTCGGGTAGCGCTCCCGCAGCGCCGCGGCGTCCAGCGTGTGCATCTTTCCCCAGTGGGGGCGTCCGCCGTGCGCGAGCATGACCGTCTCGACCGCGGCGAAGTACTCCGCCGGGTCCTCCCGCCAGTACCGGTGCACCGCGATGTAGCCGGTCCGGCGATCGTGCGCGGTCGACATCCAGAGGGAGTCGGCGGCGGCGAACCGCACCTCGACCGGGAACGAGATGCGCCATCCGTGCTCGTCGATCAGCGCACGCACCGCCTCGAACGCCGGGCACACGCGATCGGCGGGAAGCGCGTACTCCATCTCGCGGAACCGCACCCCACGGCGCTGCGTCAACACGCGGGCCGATCGATCGGTGTACTCGCGATCGCCGATCGTGCGTGCGCCGAGCCGCGAGATCGCGGGCACCACCGCCGGAACCGCCCGTCCCATCCCGCAGAGCGCTCCGAAGACGACGTTCGACAGGAGGGTCTCCTCCACCCACCGACCAGGGGCGGCCAGCGGATGGCGCCGTGCGCTCTCGGGCAGCCGTTCGTCGGTCTTGGTCAAGGCCACATCCGTGTGCGGCAACCAGTAGAACTCGAAGTGGTCGGACGCCTCGACCCGGGCGGGCAGGTCGGCGAGCACGGAGTCCAGGGGCTCCGGCCGTTCGGTGGCATGCAGGAGGAACGCGGGGACGCACTGGAGGGTCACCTCGACCAGCACGCCGAGCGCGCCCAGACCGAGTGCGGCCGCCGGCAGCAGCTCGGCGTTCTCCTGCTCGTCGACCCGCAGCAGCTCACCGTCGCCGGTGACGAGCGTCACGCCGACGACCTGCGTCGCGAGGCCGCCGAACCGCGCTCCCGTGCCGTGGGTCCCGGTCGAGATCGCTCCCGAGATCGACTGCCGGTCGATGTCGCCGAGATTCGGCATCGCGAGGCCGTAGGGGGCGAGCAGAGCGGGGATGCGGTGCAGCCGCGTGCCGGCGCGGAGGGTGACGCGGGCGCGCTCGCGATCGATCGCGACCAGTCCGCTCAGGTCGGTGAGATCCAACAGCACCCCGGGCGCCGCGGCGATCCCGGTGAAGCTGTGGCCGGCGCCGACCGCCTTGACGCGAAGCCCCCGGTCGGCCGCTGCCCGCACCGCGCGCTGCACTGCCTCGGCCGTTGCCGGGAACTCCACCCGTTGCGGACGCACCCGCTCGGTGCGCGCCCAGTTCCGCCACTCCCCTCCGGGCCGTGTCACGCGAACACCCGGTCGGGTCACAGGAACGCCTTCCCCTCGCCGCGGTAGGTGGGGCTCGTGCCCACGACCTCGCCGTCGGCCACGAGCGCGAAGGAGTCGACGCGTTCGGACAGCTCGCCGCTCTTCGCGTGCCGGAACCACACCCGGTCCCCGATTCGCAGGCTCCGCGCCGTCGTCCCCCGCAGCGGTGTCTGCACCTCTCCTGCGCCCTCCCGAGCGAGGGCGTGCAACCGCGGCGGCCACACCGGTGCAGGCTGGCGCGAGGCGACCGGCGGTCCGGAGGCGATCCAGCCCCCGCCCGACACGGTGACGATGTCGTCGGCCGGGCGGCGCACGACGTCGAGCGCGAACGCCGCCGCCGGGGCCGGCGTGAACGCGCGATAGCGCGAGAACAGATGACCGGCGAGCATACCGCTCCCCGCCGTCAGCTCCGTCACCGCCTCGTCGGCCGCGGTGCTCTCGAGGGATCCGGTGCCGCCGCCGTTGACGAACTCGAGGGTCGCGATCTCGCGCAGCGCCGCGACGACCGCGCCGCGCCGCGCCTGCAGCTCCGCCGCGGAACGCCGCTGCATCCAGCGGACGACCGCGTCACCGCCGCCTTCGGCATCCGGCTGTCCGGCGATCTGCGCCTCGTACATCATCAGTCCGACCAGATCGAAACCGGGACGCCCGGCGATCGCCCGCGCCAGACGCGTCACCTCTCCGACCTCGTGCACCGGCGAGCGTCGCACCCCGAGGTGGCCGATGCCGGGAGCACGCCAGGATGCGTCCGCATCGATGGCGACCCGGAGCGTCGCCCGCGCCGCGGGCGCAGCGATCGCGTCGATGAGGTCGAGCTGCGCGACGTCGTCGATCATCAGGGTGACCCTCGTAGCGGCCGCGTCGTCCGCGGCGAGGCGCGCGAGAGCGAGGCGGTCGACGGACGGATACCCGAGGACGATGTCGTCGTGCTCCTCGGCCAGCCACAGCGCCTCGGGAAGGGTGAACGCGAGGACGCCCCGGTACCCGGGCACCGCGAGCAGCGCGGAGATCGCCTCGCGGACCCTGATCGACTTGCTCGCCACGCGGACGGGCACGCCTCCGGCCCGGACGACCATGTCGAGCGCGTTGTATCGAAGCGCCTCGAGACCGAGCGTCGCGATCGGCGCCGGCAGATGCGCCACCGCGCGCGTCATCCCGCTCCAGTACGCACGCGGATCGAGCCAGGGCTCGCCCGCGGGGGCCGACAGCAGATCGATGGTCATCGTCGTCCTCTTCCCCGTCTCACATGCGTGGCCCGGCGGAACTCGTCCCCATGTACCCCCGGTGGGACTCGAACCCACACTGAAGCGATTTTAAGTCGCCTGCCTCTGCCATTGGGCTACGGGGGCCCGCTCTCACCCTATGCGGCACGGATGCGACGACGCCGCACCGTCCGGCAGGGATGATGCGGCGTCGTCGGTGTGATCATTTCGCGGCGGCTGCCGGGGTCTTCTCCGCGGCGGGGGACACCGCGGGTGCCTCCTCGGCGACCGGCTGCGGCGGACGCGGGCGCGCCGCGAACTCCTCGAACACGTAGCGCGGCTTCTGGACGGTGATCAGCGAGACGTTGTCGCGACCGAGCCAGAAGTTCAGCCACCAGTCGCCGATCACACGCCACTTGCGCTCCCACGACGGCATGGCCATGCCGTGGTAGCCGCGGTGCGCCGACCACGCGAGGAAGCCCTTCAGCGCGATGTTGCCCGACTGGAACACGCCGTTGTAGAGGCCCAGTCCCGCAACGGCACCGAGGTTCTTGTGGACGTACTGCTTGGGAAGCTCACCGCGCAGCACCGCGACGAGGTTCTTCGCGAGAACCTTCGACTGACGCACGGCGTGCTGGGCGTTCGGCACGCAGTATCCGCCGACCCCGCCACCGGAGAGATCGGGCACTGCCGAGACGTCGCCTGCCGCCCACGCGCCCTCGACGGCCTCCTCCTCGGTGCCCACGCGCAGGTCGGCGCGCGTGCGGATGCGGCCGCGCTCCTCGACGGGCAGGTCGCCGCCGCGGACGACCGTGGGGTTGGCCATGACACCGGCGGTCCAGACGATCAGATCGGTGGGGATGGTCTCGCCGGTGGAGAGCTCCACGTTGCCGTCGATCGCACCCTGCACCTGCGTGTCGAGGTGCACGAAGGCACCGCGCTGGGCGAGGAACTTCAGCACCCACTCGCTCGTCTTCTGCGACACCTCGGGCATGATCCGGCCCATTGCCTCGATCAGATGGAAGTGAGTGTCCTCGAAGGAGATCGACGGATACTGCTTCACGAGCGAGGACGCGAGCTCCCGGAGCTCGGCGAACACCTCGATGCCCGCGAACCCGCCGCCGACGACGACGACCGTCAGCAGCCTGTCGCGCTCCGGACCGGCCGGCAGGTTCGCGGCCCTGTCGAAGTTGGCGAGGATGCGATCGCGGATCGCCACCGCCTCCTCGATCGACTTGAGACCGATCGCGTTGTCGGCGATGCCCGGGATCGGGAACGTGCGCGACACGGCCCCTGCCGTCACCACGATCTGGTCGTACTCGTGCTCCCACGGGTCGCCGAGCGGTGGCGTGATGGTCGCGACCTTGCGCGCGTGGTCGATCTTCGTCACCTTCGCGGTGACGATGCTGGTGCGCTTGAGGTGGCGACGGTGCCCGACGACGACGTGGCGGGCCTCGATCTCACCCGCCGCGACCTCGGGAAGGAAGGGCTGGTAGGTCATGTACGGAAGCGGGTCCACCATCGTGACCTCGGCTTCACCTTTGCGCAGATGCTTCTCGAGCCTCCAGGCGGTGTAGAAACCGGCGTAGCCTCCGCCGACGATGAGGATCCTGGGCACGGTGCTGGTCACAGTGGAACGAACTCCTAGACGTTTCAACGGCTGGGCGCGCGATCTGAGCGCGTCAATCGGATGCGACGGACAGCAGCACTGACGCCGAGCGAGATCAGTATAGCCGCCACCGTGCCGCCCAGAAGCGGCAGGGAGCCGTACAACAGCGTATCGACCGTGGGCAGCAGCGGCGAGGCGGGCGCGCCCGCTTCGTTCGACAGCGGCAGATCGGGGATCACGACCTCGCTCGAGGTCGGGTCGGGAACGGGGTCGTCCTGGGCGCGCCGGTGCACACGGATCCATTCCTTCAGATCGCCCATCGGGTTGGCGGTCACGGCGGCGACGGATGCCGACACGGCCGCAGCCGCATCCACCAGCCCGTAGCCGTAGAGCGCGTCGGGGAGCGAGCCGGCCCCCGCCGGCGGATCGGCCGTCGAGATGATGCGGTTGATCACGTTCGCGGCGTCGAGCTCGGGATGCGCCGCGCGCACGAGCGCGGCGATGCCCGCGACGATGGGCGCCGCCCCGCTCGTGCCGTTCCAGAAGACGACCTGGCCGTCGGCGGAGACGCCCAGCAGATCCTCGCTGGGGGCGGCGACGCCGATCGTGATCCCCTGCGTGGACGCCTCGAGGCTGGCGACTCCCGAGGGATCGACGCCCGCCACCGACAGCACGCCCGGGATCGTCGCGGGCGCGCCGACCCGCGCGGTGCCCGTCCCCCGGTTTCCGGCCGCGACGACCACCACGACGTCATGGTCGAAGGCGTAGCCGAACGCGTCGTCCCAGCTCCGATCCCAGTCCAGCGTGTTGGTCGTGAACGACAGGTTGATCACGTCGGCACCGTTGTCGACCGACCAGCGGATGGCGTCGGCGACCTGTGTCGCGAACGGCACCTGCGAGGTCGTGCCGAATCCGACCGAGACCGACAGCAGCTCGGCCTCCGGCGCGACGCCGATCATGCCGGTCTCGTCGGGAAGACCGCGGGACGCCGCGAGCGAGGCCACCCAGCTGCCGTGGTTCGCGTCGACGACACCGACCGGGGTGCGGCCGTCCGGGGTGCCCTGGCCCGACACATCCGTGCCGCCCACGACTGCGCCGTCGAACTCGGGAGCGCGACCGACGCCGGTGTCGATGATCGCGATGCGCACGCCCTCGCCCCGGGTGGTCTGCCAGGCCTGTCGCACGCCGTAGGCATCCAGCCAGTACTCCTGCGCCCGCACGGGATCGACGCCCGGGGCCATGTCGACTCCCCCGGGGGTGACCGCGTCGGGGGTCGCGGCGGGCGACGGGACCACGCCCGCGCTCGCCGCCGCCGGGGACCCGGTCAGCAGCACCGTCAGGGCGATCACGGCCGCCCCCGTCCGCACCCTCGCGCGGGTCACCCGGTCGGGCCTTCCCGGAGGGCCGCGCCCGGCTCGACGCAGACGCAGCGCTCGGGCGACCATGGGCTGCGCGCGAGCGCGGCGTCGCCGATCGGGTTGACGCCCGGCCCCGCGGCGAGGGCGTGGCCGGCGAGCGCGTGCAGGCACTTGACGCGGGTGGGCATGCCGCCCGCGGAGACCCCCGTGATCTCGGGGACGTCGCCGTACGCCGCGCGATCGCGCAGGAACGACTCGTGCGCGAGCCGGTACGCGTCGCGCGTCTCGTCGTCGTCGAGCAGCGCCGCGAGCTCGGGCATCGCGTGCTCGGCCTCGAGCGTCGACATCGCCGCGGTCGCCGCCGGGTGCGTCAGGTAGTAGAAGGTGGGGAACGGCGTGCCGTCGTCGAGGCGGGGGGCCGTCGCCACCACCGTGGGGTTGCCGCAGACGCAGCGCGCGGCGATCCCCACGGCGCCGCGCGCCGGACGCCCCAGCTGAGCGCGCAGCACGGCGAGCTCGGCGTCGGTCACGGGCGGGTACGGCACAGGGCTCACCCCGCCAGGGTACCGTCCGTGCCGGTCGGGGCGCCGCCGCCGGTCAGGGCGCCGGGGTCTCCTGCTCGGCCGGCGCCTCGGTGGGCGCGACCGCGGTCTGCGCCCCGCCTGCGGCCGTGATCGAGCGCACGAACTGCGCCATCCAGTCGGTGCGGGTCTGCTCGACCTGGTCGCTGACGTCCTCCTGCTCACGAGGCTGCTCGGCCTCGGACAGATCGTTGTCGACGAGATAGACGACCTCGCCCGGTCGCACGTAGTACAACCGTTCCCTAGCCTGGGTGGTGATGTACGCGGGATCGTCCCAGCGATCGCTCTGGGTCTGGAGCTCGTCGATCTCGTCCTGCGTGAGCTGGACCGAGTGCTCGAGGGCCCGGATGCGGCTCTGCTGGTCGAGATAGGTGCCGACGGTGGGCACGAGCACGAGCACGCCGAGCACGACGAGGCCCAGCATGATCACCATGAACCCCGACAGTCTGATGCCGCCGAGCCACTCCCGCACGTCGACGCGGCGGGACGCGCCATCCCGTCCCCCGGAGCCGACGCGGTCGCGGGAACGAGCCCGACCATCGGAACGAGCCTGATCGCGAGTACGGGAAGGGGGAGCCGTTCGTCGGGACACGGCTCCCCCTCTCGTCGGATGCTTCTCGGGTGCGGGACTCAGCCCCGGTAGCGCGGGAAGGCCGAGCGGCCGGCGAACACCGCCGCGTCGCCCAGCTCCTCTTCGATGCGCAGAAGCTGATTGTACTTCGCGACCCGCTCGCTGCGAGCGGGCGCACCGGTCTTGATCTGACCCGCGTTCGTGGCGACCGCGAGGTCGGCGATCGTCGTGTCCTCGGTCTCGCCCGAGCGATGCGACCACATCGACCGGTAGCCGTTCGACGTCGCCAGCGCGACCGCGTCCAGCGTCTCGCTGAGCGAGCCGATCTGGTTGAACTTCACGAGCAGGGCGTTCGCGACGCCGAGGTCGATGCCCTGCTGCAGGCGCTTCGGGTTGGTGACGAACAGGTCGTCGCCCACCAGCTGCACCTTGGTGCCGACGGCGTCGGTGAGCAGCTTCCAGTTCTCCCAGTCGTCCTCAGCCAGTGCGTCCTCGATCGTGACGATCGGGTAGTTCGCGACGAGGTCGGCGAAATAGTCGATGAGCTCCGCCGGCGTCCACGGCTTGCCCTCGACCGTGTAGACGCCGTCCTGGTAGAACTCGGTGGCGGCGACGTCGAGGCCGACGGCAATGTCCGAGCCCGGGGTGAAACCGGCCTTCTCGATCGCCTTCAGCAGGAAGTCGAGGCCCTCGCGGTTGCTGGGGAGGTCCGGGGCGAAACCGCCCTCGTCGCCGAGGCCGGTGCCGAAGCCCGCGGACTTCAGCTCGCCCTTGAGCACGTGGTAGACCTCCGTGCCCCAGCGAAGCGACTCGGCGTACGTCTCGGCGCCGATGGGCGCCAGGAAGAACTCCTGGAAGTCGATGCCGTTGTCGGCGTGCTCGCCGCCGTTGATGACGTTGAACAGCGGAACGGGCAGGACGTGCGCGTTCGGTCCGCCGAGGTAGCGGAACAGGGGCAGGTCGGCCGAGTCCGCGGCGGCCTTGGCGACGGCGAGGCTCACGCCCAGGATCGCGTTGGCGCCCGTGCGCGACTTGTTCTCGGTGCCGTCGGTGGAGATCAGGATCTCGTCGACGACGCGCTGCTCGCTCGCCTCGACGCCCTCGAGGGCGGGCCCCAGCTCATCGATGACCGCGGCGACGGCCGTGAGGACGCCCTTGCCGCCGTACCGGCTCTTGTCGCCGTCGCGCAGCTCGTACGCCTCGAAGGCGCCGGTGGATGCGCCGGAGGGGACGGCCGCACGCTGGACGACGCCGTCGTCGAGGAGCACCTCCACTTCGACGGTCGGGTTTCCGCGCGAGTCGAGGATCTCGCGCGCGCCTACAGCCTCGATCAGTGCCACAGGGACTCCTTGCGTTGGGGTGGTTCCTCGCTCCGCACGCCGCGCCGCGACGAACGGGGGAGCACGAGGGATGGTTCTCGGAGCGACGTCGATCCGCCTTCGAGTCTAGTGAAGCGGCGCTTCCGGCACAGCGACCGTGTCCGCATCCGTCACCACCGCGATCGCGAACCCGTCCCAGCCCTTGGCGTCGAGGGTCTGCAGCGCCGTCGCGTCGAAACGCGGGTCGGCGGCGAGCAGCTCGAGACCGCGACGCACGCCCTCGACCTGCGAACCGGTCGCGGTCGGGTCGACGATCCTCCCCGCGCGCACCACGTTGTCGACGACGATCACGGTGCCGGGCCGTCCGAGCCGTGCCGCCCAGTCGAGGTAGAGCGCGTTCGACTCCTTGTCGGCGTCGATGAAGACGAGGTCGTACGGGCCCTCCAGGGTCGGCAGCACATCGGCGGCCCTCCCCTGCCGGATCTCGACCCGATCGCCCACACCGGCACGATCGATGCTGCGGCGGGCGACCGCCGCGTTGCGCGGCTCTGCCTCACACGTCGTCACCCGACCGCCCGCGGGCAGTGCGCGGGCGAGCCAGATCGTCGAGTATCCGCCGAGCGTGCCGATCTCGAGGATGCGGCGGGCTCCGGCGATGCGCACGAGCAGGTGCAGCAGCTTGGCGCTGACCGGTGCCACCTCGATCGGTGGGAGCCCCGCCGATCGCTGATCGCGCACGGCGTGCGCGAGTGCCTCGTCGTGCCCGACCAGCAGATCGGTGAGGTAGGCGTCGACGGCACGCCACCCCTCGGGCGTGGGGACCGGCGTCGTCTCGCTCACGCGCCCAGCCAACCCGTCGGCTCCCCCGAGGTCAACCCCTCGGACGGGACACCGCACCCGAGGCCGAGGGGCTGAGGATCGCGAGCGCCGTTCAGCCGAGCGGCTTGATCTCGAGCGCGTCGACCTCGGCACCCGCAGAGACCGTCGCGAACGAGGCGTAGCCGTCGGCTGCGGCACGCTCGAGCAGCCCCTTGAGGTTCTTGGTGCGCTGCTCGAGCCGCACCCGCGACCCTCGGGCGACGAGGGCCGCCTTCAGCGCGACGAGCTCCGCGAGGGGCACGTCGCGGTCGTGGACGAGCACGACCGCGTCGGCGGCGGCGTCCGTCGTCGCCTCGACGAGGTCGACGATCCGCTCGAACCCGATCGAGAAGCCGACCGCAGGCACGCTCTGACCGAGGAACCGGCCGATCATGCCGTCGTAGCGGCCGCCGCCGCCGAGCGAGTACGGCACCGAGGGATGCGCGAGCTCGAAGATCGTGCCGGTGTAGTACCCCATGCCGCGAACGAGGAACGGGTCGAAGACGAGGGGCACGGCGGCGGCGCCTCGCGCAGCCCGCACGGCGGAGCCGAGGCCGACCAGGTGCGCGACGACCTCGTCGCCGACGCCGGCCGGGAGCCCCGCGCGGATCTGCGCCTCGCCGTAGACGGACGTCTCGAGCGGGGCGCGATCGAGGAACGCCGCGAACGCGCCGACGGCGGATGCGGTCGCCCCGCGCTCGCGGAGCTCGGCGACGACCCCGGCCGGCCCGATCTTGTCGAGCTTGTCGATCGTGATGAGCACGCCCGGGCGCTCCTCGGCGGCGAACCCGAACACGTCGAGCACCGCGTCGAGGGCGCGGCGGTCGTTGATCCGCACGCTCGCCCCCTCGAGCCCCAGGGCGTCGAGCGTGTCGAGGGTCGCCACGATGAGCTCCGCCTCGGCCCGGGCGGATGCGTCGCCGATGATGTCGATGTCGCACTGCACGAACTGGCGGTAGCGCCCCTTCTGCGGTCGCTCCGCCCGCCAGACCGGCGCGATCTGGATCGACCGGAAGACGCCGGGCAGCTCGCCCCGGTGCGAGGCGTAGAAGCGGGCGAGCGGCACCGTCAGGTCGAAGCGCAGACCCAGGTCGCTGAGGCCGGCGGGATCGTCGGCCGCGGCGCGGACGGCGTCCGCGTCCAGCCCCCGTCTCAGCACGTTGAAGGCGAGCTTCTCGTTGTCGCCGCCCATGCCGGCGTGCAGCCGGTCGTAGTCCTCGACGACGGGCGTCTCGATCTCGTCGAAGCCGTGCGCGCGATAGCGGTCACGGATCACGGCGAGCACCCGCTCACGGCGGGCCTTGTCTGCGGGGAGGAAATCGCGCATGCCGCGCGGCGGGTTCACTGCTGCCACTCCCCCATCATCCCAGGTCGACGCCGCCCGTCTCCGCGTCGCGGATGTCGGACTCGAGTGCCCGGATGCGGGTGCGCAGGGCCCGCTCGGCATCCCACCCCTCCGCCCGGGCGCGGGCCACGAGCGCGAGGAGGGCGTCGCCGATGTCGTCCTCCGTCGCGAGTTCCAGGGGCCGGTCGGGCACGGGAACGGTGCCCACCGCATCCGCCCGCCCCAGCAGCTTCTGGGCCAGCGCGAGCGACGGCATCGAACGGGGCACGCCGTCGAGGACGCTGCTGCGTTCGCGCTTCTCCGCCGCCTTGGCGGCGTTCCAGTGCACCAGGACCTCCGCGGGGGTCGTGGCCACGGCATCCCCGAAGACATGCGGATGCCGGCGCACCATCTTCGTCGCGAGGTCACCGGCGACGTCGTCGATGCCGAAGGGCGCGACCGGGTCGCGGGAGGCGATCTCGGTGTGGAAGAGCACCTGCCACAGCAGGTCGCCGAGCTCTTCGCGAAGCTCGGCACGACTGCCGGACTCGATCGCGTCGATCACCTCGTGGCTCTCCTCCACCAGGTACGGCACGAGGTCGCGGTGGTCGATCCCCTGCGTCCACACGCAGCGGTCGCGCACCTGCCGCATGACGTCGGCGGCCCGGCGCAGCGGGTCGGGCTCGTCCGATGCTCCGTGATCGGTCATGCGCGGGCCTCCTCGGCGGTTCGGCGGTAGTGACGTGCCCGCCACGATACGAGAACGGCGGCCAGCACGAGCGAGATCGTCGAGCCGGCGAGCACGCCGAGCGTCGCCTCGTCGCGGAGGAGAGGGTCGGCGGCGAAGGCCAGCTCGGACAGCAGCAGCGAGACGGTGAACCCGATGCCGCCGAGGGATCCCGCCACCAGCAGGTCGCCCCAGGGCAGCCACGCGCCCCGCTCGCCCGCCACGCGCTGCGCGATGGCGCCGAAGAGCGCGATCCCGACGATCTTTCCCACCGGAAGTGCGACGATCACACCCCAGAAGGCGGGCTGCAGCTGAGCGAGCCCGACGGCGGGCACGATGACCAGCGCGGCCGAGAATGCGAACAGTGGCAGCACGAGCCCGTTCACACACGGCTCGAGCGCATGTCGCACCCGCAGCGCCGGGGACTGCGCCATCATCAGGCCCAGAGCCACCCCCGCGATCGTGGCGTGCACGCCCGACAGCTGGACGAGCGTCCAGGTCGTGACGGCGAGGAGCACCAGCACGATGCCGACGGGCAGCCGGTTCCTCTCGGTGAGGCGACGGCTGAGCAGCGTGAACGCGGCGAGCGCAGAGACCGCGAGCAGGAGAGGAACGACGTCCACGCCCTCGGTGAAGAGCACCGCGATGAACACGATCCCGACGACGTCGTCGAGGATGGCCAGGGCCAGGAGGAAGATCCGGAGCCCGGACGGCAGGCCCCGCCCGAAGACCGCGAGCACCCCGAGCGCGAACGCGATGTCGGTGGCCGTCGGAATCGGCCAGCCCGCGGCCGAGGGACTCCCCGCCGAGAACGCGACGTAGATCAGGATCGGGACGATCACGCCGCCGGCCGCGGCGATGGCCGGCTGAACGGCCTTGCGCAGGGTGCCGAGTTGCCCCGCGGTGAGCTCGAATCGCAGCTCGACGGCCACGACGAAGAAGAACACCGCGAGCAGGCCGTCCTGGACCCAGTGCCCGAGCGACAGCTCGAACACGCCGGGGATGCCGAGAGGGATCGCCTTCGACTGCGTCACTGCGCCACCGAGCGGCGAGTTCGCGACGATCAGGCCGGCCGCCGCGGCGCCCAGAAGGACGACCGCGGGAAACCGCTCGGAACGCAAGAGCGACATGGAACCTCCGCGGCTCGTCACATCCGTCGCGACACGATGCCGCGACGGGCCGACCAGACTTCCCGGCACACCGCCCGACAGCATATCCGCCGCGGGTCGCCGGATCCGCCTCCGCGTCGCCGGGCGGCGCTCGCCGGCACCGTGACATCGGCGTAACACCGCTGCCAGTAGCGTGGAGGACATGCGTGAACCCACCCCCACCGAAGCCCTCGACCTCGTCGGACGTCACGAGGCGGGCCAGGAGATCCCGGAGCGGATGCGCGCCGACGTGCGCCTGCTCGGCTCCCTCCTCGGTCGTGTGCTGCGCGAGAGCGGCTCGGCGGGACTCTACGAGGACGTCGAACGGCTCCGCGTCGCCACGATCGAGGCGTACACGGACGAGGGGTCCGAGGCCTTCGCGCGGGCGGCGCGGATCGCCGACTCGTTCTCGGTGGAACGAGCCGACGAGGTCGCGCGCGCGTTCACGGTCTACTTCCACCTCGTCAACCTCGCCGAGGAGCATCAGCGCGTGCGGGTGCTGCGCGACCGCGACGGCCGTCCCGAGCGGGAGGACGCGGCGGACTCCGTGGCGACGGCGTTCGCCCGCCTCGCCGCGGAGGTCGGCGACGACACCGCGCTCGCGCGCCTGCAGTCGCTCCGGTTCCACCCGGTGTTCACCGCGCACCCGACCGAGGCCCGCCGCCGGGCGGTCTCGACCGGGATCCGGCGCCTGTCCGCGCTGCTCGACGAGTACGACGCGTCGTTGCGGGACGGTGCGGATCAGCGGCCCCGGGTCGCTGATCCGCACGGAGGACTCGAGACGCCCTCGGGATCCTCGAGTCGGCGGCGGACCGAGCGCCGCATGCTGGAGGAGATCGACACGCTCTGGCGCACCGCGCCGCTGCGCCCCGAGAAGCCCTCGCCGACCGACGAGGTGCGCGCGGTGATGGCCGCGTTCGACGACACGCTCTTCACGGCCGTGCCCCAGGTCTACCGGCGCATCGACGACGCCCTGCAGGGCGCGGACGCGGGCAGCCGCGCCCCGATGGTCCGCTCTTTCGTGCGCGTGGGCACCTGGGTCGGCGGCGACCGCGACGGAAACCCGTTCGTCACCGCGAAGATCACCCGCACCGCGGCGGGCATCGCGAGCGAGCACGTGCTGCTCGGACTCGAGCGCGCGACGGGCCGCATCGGGCGCTCGCTCACCCTCGACGCCGACAGCACGCCGCCGAGCGATGCCCTGCGGGCCCTGTGGACGAGGCTCCGCAGCGCCGACGAGGACGCCGCCGACGAGATCGCCAAGCGTTCCCCGAACGAGCCGCACCGCCGGATCCTGCTGCTCATCGCCCGGCGCATCGCGGCCACGCGCACGCGCGACGCCGATCTCGCCTACCGCGATCCCGAGCACCTCCTCGAGGACCTCCGCACGGTGCAGGGCTCGCTCTCCGCGGCCGGCGCCGGACGCCAGGCCTACGGCCACCTGCAGCAGCTGATCTGGCAGGTCGAGACCTACGGGTTCCATCTCGCCGAGCTCGAGGTGCGCCAGCACTCCGCCGTGCACGCGAAGGTGCTCGCCGAGCTCGACGCCGGCGGGGAGCGCAGCGAGCTCGCCGAAGAGGTGCTCGAGGTCTTCCGCGCGATCGCCTACATCCAGGAGCGCTTCGGCCCTCGCGCCGCCGGGCGCTACATCGTGTCGTTCACGCAGTCCGCGCAGGACCTCGCGAACGTGCACCGGCTCGCGCGCCATGCCGTGGGCCCCGACGCGACGCCGCCCGTGCTCGACGTCATCCCCCTGTTCGAGACCTTCGCCGATCTGCAGGCCGCGCCCCGAATCCTCGCGGAGATCGCCGAGCACGCCGAGTTCGTCGCGCGCCTCGAAGAGACCGGGCGTCGCCTCGAGGTCATGCTCGGCTACTCGGACTCCTCGAAGGACGTCGGCCCCGTCGCCGCGAACCTCGCCTTGTACGAGGCTCAGGCGGCGATCGCCGCGTGGGCCTCGGAGAGCCGCATCGAGCTGACGCTCTTCCACGGCCGCGGCGGCGCCCTCGGGCGCGGCGGCGGACCGGCGAACAGCGCGATCCTCGCGCAGCCGCCGCACTCGGTCGACGGCCGCTTCAAACTCACCGAGCAGGGCGAGGTCATCTTCGCCCGCTACGGCGACCCGGCGATCGCGATGCGGCACATCGACCAGGTGGCCGCCGCCATCCTGACGGCGTCCGCCCCCTCGAACGAGGAGCGCAACCGCAGCGCCGCCGAGCGCTATGCCGAGATCGCCCGGATCCTGGAGGAGTCGTCCCGCGCACGGTTCTTCTCGCTCGTGAAGGCACCCGGCTTCGCCCCGTGGTTCGCCACCGTCACGCCCATGGAGGAGGTCGGCCTGCTCGCCCTCGGCTCGCGCCCCGCGCGCCGAGGGCTCTCGGTGGAGTCCCTCGAGGACCTCCGCGCCATCCCGTGGGTGTTCGCGTGGACGCAGGCCCGCATCAACCTCGCCGGCTGGTTCGGTCTCGGCACCGCGCTCGACGCCGTGGGCGACCAGGCGGCGCTCGTGGAGGCGTACACCGAGTGGCCGCTCTTCCGCGCCATGATCGACAACGTCGCGATGAGCCTCGCGAAGGCCGATGACCGCATCGCACGGCAGTACCTGGCGCTCGGCGACCGCGAGGACCTCGCGGCCCTCGTCATGGACGAGATGGCCCTGACCCGGTCGTGGGTCGTGCGGATCGCCGGCGGCGACGGACTGCTGGCGAACAAGCCGGTGCTGCAGCGCGCGGTGAAGCTCCGGAGCCCCTACGTCGACGCCCTGTCCCTCCTGCAGCTGCGGGCGCTGCGGGCGCTGCGCGACACGGCGGAGGACACCGCCCCGGATGCCGGACAGCAGCGCCTGCTGCTCCTGTCGGTGTCGGGCGTCGCGGCGGGGCTGCAGAACACCGGGTGAGCGCTCGGCTCAGCGGCCTGGGTCGCTGACGAGCGGTGATCCTGGGTCGCTGACGAGCGGTGAAGGAGACGAATTCTCCCCCTCGGGGAGACTTTCGGGTCAGCTGCTCCGCGCCCCTGCGGGGCGCTCCGTGGGGTGGGGAGAGTCCAGGCAATGCGCCTGTTCAACAGAACCGGGGCGGGGAGACTTTCGGGTCAGTCGAGCGGCACGTCGTCGGCGTGGCGGGCGAGGCTGCGGCCGTAGCGCTCGGTGAGCTGCACCATGAGATCGGGCGTGTCGCGGTCGAGCCCGAACACGTAGCCGGGGAAGTCGAGCTCCTGCTGGCGCGCCCAGATCTCGTCGTGCTGGTCGGGTGGGACGACGACGGCCGGGTCGCCCACCGCGACCCAGCCGATCGGCACGACGCTGCGCTCGGGCAGGTGCGTGCGGAGGTGAACGACCGCGTTGATCCGCACCTCGCTACGGGCGCCGATCACGGCGCCGTTGAACACGCGCACGCCCGTGGCGAGGAACACCTCCTTCCCGACCGTCGCCCCCGAGATGCTCGCCATCGGACCGATCAGGGTGTGGTCGCCGATGTGCACCGGGTTCGCCGCGCTGGCGCGCACGACCGCGTTCTCCATGACGATGACGTTCTCCCCGAGCGTGACGGGCCCGCCCTCGGCGGTGATCACGGCGCCGTGCAGCACCTGGCTGCCCGCGCCGATCGTGACGTCGCCGCTGACGACCGCCGTCGGGGCGACGACCGCGTCGGGGTGGATGCGCGGGCTCTGTCCGAGGTGTGCGTACCGCATAGCGCCACGCTACGCCCGGCGCGCGGAGAGGGCCAGGATGCCCGCTACTCCGATCCGCGGGGCGCGGGTCGAACAGAAACCTCAGGCGGCCAGGTCGAAGCGGGCCCGTCCGCCGAGCCGCGGAGCACGCGCCGGGTCGAGCCATCCGGGCGAGACGCACCACACACGCGCATCGGTGCCCGGCCCGTCGATGCGGATCCCCCATCCGTCGTCGTGGACGCGATGGTGACACGAGGTGCACAGCAGGACCCGTTGGAGAGGTCCTGTCGGCACGCAGCTCGCTCTCGCGGCTCCACCCCGTCGGGGTCGAGGTGCGCCTCGGCGCGAAGGATCAGTTTCTGCAGCTGGTCGACGCCGAGACCGGGAGCAGCCGCCGCGAGCATGGTCTCTGCCTCGTCGATCAGACGCGGGTCGGCGCGGAGGGCCACTCGGTCGAGCCTCGTCACGATGGCGGATGCGGCGAGCGTGCCGATCGACGAGTCCGCGACGGCCGCAGCCACGTGCGGATGCCTCGCCGGCGCCTCGTCGCCGACGAGGCGGAGATCATGCTCGCGGGTGTGCGGAAGCCGTGCTTCCGGGCGAGCGAGTCGCGGCCGAGGTCGGCGCGCGACTGCCGCGCGATCTCTGACGCCACCGGGAGGCACGCGGCGTCGACCACGCGGCGGAGGGCGCCGAATGCTTCGTTCACCGCAACGAGCACGCCCGGAGCCAGGGCGTCCGGCCGGCGCCCAGCGGATGCGAGCGCACCGCGGCGAGCGCCGCCTACGCCGCATCGAGGAGTTCGTTCATGGGAACAGGTCTACGAATGACCTCCGACATCGACTCGAATCTTCGTGCGGTTCGAGATCCCGGCGTCGACGGGGAACACGGACGCGGCTACACTACTGAACATGTTCACTGAACACGTTCATTCACGATCGGCCGCACGGACACGAACTCGTCAGAAGGTGCTCGACACGGCTGAACGCCTCTTCCGCGAGCAGGGATATGCGGCGACGACCGTCCGTGAGATCGCGGAGGCCGCATCCGTCAGCGTCGGAACCGTGATGAGCGTCGCCGACAAACGTGGCCTGCTGGTCGCGACGATGGATCGAGGGCTGGCGAGCACGGATGAGTCCGACGATGCAGGCAGGGATGACCCGGACGGGGACCCCGTCGCCCGTGTGCTGGCGGTCCTCAGGCCCTTCGTCGACCTCTTCGCGGACAATCCGGACGTCGCCCGGGAGTATGGCGCCGTCCTCTTCAGCGGCGTTCACGATTCGCGCGTGTTCGAGCAGCTGGCCGTCCGGCTCATCGAACGCATGGCTGCGCGGCTCGAACGCCAAGGGTACTCGCCCGAGCGGGCTCGGTCGGTGTCGCGCGTCATCCACCGCGCCTACCTCGGTGAGCTGTTCGTCTGGGCGGGAAGCGGCGCGCTCGACCCCGGTGACCCGCTACGAGAGCTCGAGCAGACCGTGCGCGTGATCCTCGCGCAGCCGGAGCGCTGAGATGTCTCTCCTGCCCGATCCGTGGTGGCTCTCATCCATACTCGCCACCGCGCTGCTCGTCGATGTCATGCTCTCCCTCCGGCCGCCGCGCTTCATCAGGGACTGTCTCGACGGGGTGGGATTCCCCCGCGATTGGTGGTGGATCCTCATCGTCGTCAAATCCGTCGCCGTGGCCGGCCTGCTCGTCGGTCTCGTCGTTCCGGGCGTCGGTCTCGCGGCCGCAGCGGGCGTCGTGTGCTACTTCGCCGCCGCCGCGGCCGCGCACCTCCGGGCGCGCTTCCTCGGCGCCGAGTTCTGGCTGAACTGTCTGGGCTTCCTCGCGCTCGCGATCGCCGTCCTCGTGTTCGGCCACCTGCTCTGAAGCACCGCCCCGTCCGGTCGCGCCGCCCAGCTCGGCCTTGACGATCACGGCCACCCTGCACGAGCGCGGGACCGGAGGTGGCCCGCGATGTCGACGGAGCGGAGCCCGCTCGCAGAGACGCTCGCCGTCCTGCCGGGCATCGGCGTGAACGACCTCGCTTTCGAGGACACGGCAGCATGCCCTCGGTGTTCCCCGTCGCCGAGCTCGCCACCGCATCCGTCGCCGCCGAGCTCGCCGCAGCGCAGTTCGCCGGATCCGAGCGGGCAAGCGCACCACGCCTCGACCGCCGCGACGGCTCCGACCGCGACCGACACGTTCACCGCGTCCTCGCCTCCGCCAACGTCGTGGCCCACGGCCACCGTCCGGGTGCGCTCGAGCACCGCGGGTTCGCAACGCACGAGCGTCGCGGATCCGTCCCGGGCTCATCGACGTCTCCCCCGACGCCGACGGCTGGACCGGACCGCTCGCCGAGCGCCGCGGATTCGACAGCCTCGTGCAGATGAGCACCGGGATCGCCCATGCCAGGATGATCGAGGCGGATGCGGAACGAGCACAGCGAGACGAAACGCCCGCGCGGAACGAGTACCGCGCCCCTTCGTCTCGGAGCTCCGCTCCTCGCTCAGGGACCGAGAGGGAGAGGACTTCGGGTCAGCGGCCACGGTCGCTGACGACCAACGAAGGATGCGAGATCTCCCCCTTTCTGGGGAGACGTTCGCGTCAGCTTCTCCGCGCCCCTGCGGGGCACTCGGTGGGGTGGGGAAAGCCCGATCGCTGAGCGAGCGCAGCGAGACGAAGCGTGAGGACTTTCGGGTCAGCCCGCCGCGCGCTCCGCGGCGGCCTCGCCCTCGGGCGCGGGCACCGGGAAGATCTGGTCGAGCAGCTGCGCGGTCCAGGCGATCAGGTCCGCGTCGGCGAGCGGCGCGCCATCCGCCGTCGGCAGCGGCACGACCACGGCCTCGCCCGACGCGACGAGCTTCGCCTTCGGGTAGAGCCGCTGCAGCCGCACCCGCATCGAGTCGGGCAGGCTCGCCGGAGCGACGCGCAGGTTCGGCCCCATCGCCACGACGTCGGCGAGGCCCGACCGCGCCGCGCGCCGCCGCAGGCGCGCCACCGCGACCAGGCCTTCGGCCTCGTCGGGCAGCGCCCCGTACCGGTCGGTGAGCTCGTCGACGACCAGGTCGAGCGCATCGTCCTTGGCCGTGGCGGATGCGGCCGCAGAGAGCTTCTGGTAGGCCTCGAGGCGCAGCCGCTCGCTGTCGATGTACGACTCGGGGATGCGCGCCTGGACCGGCAGCTCGAGCCGCAGCTCGGTGATGCCCTTGACATCCTCGCCGCGGAAGGCCGCGACCGCCTCGCCCACCATCCGCAGGTACAGGTCGAATCCGACGCCCGCGATGTGACCCGCCTGCTCGCCACCGAGCAGGTTCCCCGCTCCGCGCAGCTCGAGGTCCTTGAGCGCCACCTGCATGCCGGAGCCCAGATCGTTGTTCACCGCGATCGTCTCGAGACGGTCCGCGGCGGTCTCACTGAGCGGCTTCTGCTCGTCGTACAGGAAGTAGGCGTACGCCCGCTCCCGGCCGCGCCCGACCCGGCCCCGCAGCTGGTGCAGCTGGCTGAGCCCGTACTTGTCGGCGCGATCGATCACGATCGTGTTGGCGTTGGAGATGTCGAGACCGGTCTCGATGATGGTCGTGCACACGAGCACGTCAGCCCGGCGCTCCCAGAAGTCGTCGACCACGTGCTCGAGCTGGTGCTCCCCCATCTGCCCGTGGGCGACCGCGATGCGCGCCTCGGGCACGAGCTCGGCGAGCTGCGCCGCCACCCGCTGGATGGACTGCACCCGGTTGTGCACGTAGAAGACCTGTCCCTCGCGCAGGAGCTCCCGCCGGATCGCCGCGGCGATCTGCTTGTCGTTGCGCGGGCCCACGTACGAGAGGATCGGATGCCGGTCCTCGGGCGGGGTCGCGAGCGTCGACATCTCCCGGATCCCGGTGACCGCCATCTCGAGCGTGCGCGGGATCGGGGTCGCGCTCATCGCGAGGATGTCGACGTTCGTCTTGAGCTTCTTCAGGGCGTCCTTGTGCTCGACGCCGAACCGTTGCTCCTCGTCGATGATGAGCAGCCCGAGGTCCTTGAAGACCACCTTCTCGGTGAGGATGCGGTGCGTTCCGATCACCATGTCGATCGTGCCGTCTGCGAGCCCCGCGACGATCTCGCGCGCGTACTTGTCGGTCTGGAAGCGCGAGAGCGCACGGACCTTGACAGGGAACCCGGCGAACCGTTCGGTGAAGGTGTCGGTGTGCTGCTTGACCAGCAGGGTCGTCGGCACGAGCATCGCGACCTGCTTGCCGTCCTGGATCGCCTTGAACGCGGCCCGCACCGCGACCTCGGTCTTGCCGAAGCCGACGTCGCCGGAGAGCAGGCGGTCCATCGGGATCGGCTTCTCCATATCGGCCTTGATCTCGTCGATCGTCTGCAGCTGATCGGGCGTCTCGGCGAAGGGGAACGCCTCCTCGAGCTCGCGCTGCCAGGGGGTGTCCGGACCGAACGCGTGGCCCTTGGCCGCCATCCGCGCGGAGTACAGCTTGACGAGCTCGACCGCGATGTCGCGGACGGCCTTGCGCGCCCTGCCCTTCGCGGCGGCCCAGTCGCTGCCGCCCATCTTCGAGAGGGGCGGCGCCTCGCCGCCGACATAGCGCGACAGCAGGTCGAGCTGGTCGGTGGGCACGAACAGCTTGTCGCCGGGGTGGCCGCGTTTGGAGGGCGCGTACTCGAGCACGAGGTACTCGCGTCTGCTCTTGACCGCGTTGCGGCCGCCGGACGAGACCTCGCGCTGCACGAGCTCGACGAACCGGCCGATGCCGTGCGTGGAGTGCACGACGTGGTCGCCGGGCTTCAGCTGCAGCGGATCGACGACGTTCTTGCGCCGCGAGGCGAGCTTCTTGACCGCGCGGTTGTCTCCGGCGATCGTGCGGCCGTAGAACTCGGACTCGGTCAGCACCGCGAGCTTGGCGCCCGGCACCTCGAACCCGCGCTCCAGGGCGCAGGCGACGATGGTCGCGACGCCGCGCTCGGGTGCCGCGAGCACCGCGTCGACCCGGCGAGCGGCGAGCCCGCGCTCGGCGAGCACGTCCCGCGCCCGATCGGCCAGACCGGCGCCCGACGCGGTGACCACGACCGCCCAGCCGTCGCCGAGCAGTCGCGCGACGTGGTCGACGGCACCGTCGACGCTGCCGGAGAACGAGGGGACGGATGCGGCGTCGATGCGCACCACGCCGCCGCGCTCGACGAGTCCCTCCGCCTCGGCGTCCGCCGCCCCGGAGTCGAACCCGGAGAGCGTCCACCAGACACCGCCGCGCTCCTGCGTCACCTCCTGCAGACGGGGAAGCCCCACGAAGTCCCCCGCGCCGAGGTCGACCGGGGTCTCCGCGCCCGCGACCGCCGCGCTCCATGCGGCGTCGAGGAACTCGCGGTTGGTGTCGGCGAGCGTGATCGCACGGGCGACCGCGCGCTCGGGGTCGACGAGCGCGACAGCGGTGGCCCGCGGCAGGTAGTCGACGAGCGTCACGAGGTCGTCGACGAGCGCGGGTGTCAACGACTCCATGCCTTCGGCGGGGATGCCCTCGGCCATCTTCTCGAGCATCCCCCGCAACGACGGGAACGCGTCGCCGAGGCCCCGGGCGCGCTCGCGCACCTCTTCGGTCAGCAGCAGCTCGCGGCTCGCGACGAACTCGACCTCGGTGATCTCCCCGGGCAGCGACCGCTGGTCGGCGACCGAGAACGCCCGGATCTGATCGACCTCGTCGCCGAAGAACTCGACCCGGAACGGGTGGTCGGCGGTGGGCGGGAAGACGTCGAGGATGCCGCCGCGCACCGCGAACTCACCGCGGCGCGAGACCATGTCGACCCGCAGATACGCCCGTTCCACGAGGCCGCCGACGACCTCTGCCAGATCCAGCCCCCGCGCGCCGACGGTCAGACGCACCGCCGCGGCGTCGGCGAGGTCCGGAGCGAGCGGCTGGATGGCGCTGCGGACGGAGGCGGTGATCACCAGCGGCGCCTCACCGTTCCAGTCCGCGATGCGGCGGAGCACGTCGATGCGCCGTCCGACGGTCTCGGCGCTGGGGCTCAGGCGTTCGTGGGGCAGGGTCTCCCAGGCCGGGAAGTGACGCACCTCGGCGCCGGGCAGCACGGCTTCGAGTGCCGGCCCGAGCGCCTCGGCGCGCCGACCGGTCGGCGCGATCACGAGCAGCGCCGCGGGCTTGCCCGTGGTGCGACGCTGTTCCAGCAACGCGGCGAGCAGCGGGGCGTCGAGGCCGTCGACCACCGAGAAGTCGCTGTCGACGGATGCGGTCGCCACCGCATCCCGGAAGGTGTCCGCGCGCCCCAGGGCGCGCACGATCCCGGGAACTGTCACCGTACGATCCTATGCGCGCCCGGGGACAGACAGGTTCTCAGCCCGTACGGGGCACTCCGTGGGGAGGGGAAAGTCCAGGCAATGCGCCTGTTCAACAGAACCGGGGCGCGGAGACTCTCGGGTCAGCGGCCCGGCGGCGCGTGCCAGCGTTGCTGCGCGGCCGGCAGACCCTCGCCGACCAGCAGCTCTACCGCATCCGCCGCGTCGCCGACCAGGATCGGGAGCGCGGCGCGCTCGCTCGCACCGAAGGGGTCGAGCACCCAGTCCGCCGGGTCCTGACGTCCGGGCGGCCGGCCGATGCCGACGCGGACGCGGGGGAAGTCCGGCGTGCCGAGGGCCTTGGCGACGTCGCGCACGCCGTTGTGCCCGCCGTGCCCGCCGCCGGTCTTCAGCTTCAGCGTGTCGAACGGGATGTCCAGTTCGTCGTGCACGACCACGACGCGTCCCGGATCGACCCCGTAGAACCTCACGAGGTTCGCCACCGGGCCGCCGGAGACGTTCATGAACGTGTTCGGCTTCGCCAGCACGAGCTTGTCGGCGCCCGGGCGCAGCCACGTCTCCACGACGCGGGCGTTGGCCTTGTGCGCGCGGAAGGACTCGCGTCGGCGGGCGGCGAGCTCGTCGACCACGAGCTGTCCGACGTTGTGCCGGGTCGCCGCATACCGGGGACCCGGATTGCCGAGTCCCACGATAAGCCAGGTCTGCGTCATGCTCGCTCCTGCCCTGCCGGAAGATGCGAGAAGGGGGCGCAGGAACCGCACCCCCTTCTCCTTCTCGACCAGGCCTCTTACTCGGCGCCGCCCTCAGCGGCCTCGGACTGCTCGGCAGCGACTTCGGCGTCTGCCTCGGCGATCTCGTCCTCGGCGGCGAGGGTCGAGGCGGGCACGGAGATCGCGACGATGAGCGTCTCGGCGGCGACGGCGAGCGACGCGCCCTTCGGGAGCTTCAGGTCGGCCGCGGTGATGTGCGTACCGTCCTCGAGGCCCTCGACGTCGACCTCGACGTTCTGCGGGATGTGGGTCGCCTCGACCTCGAGCGACACCGTGTTGGCGTCGAGGTTCGCGATCGTGCCGGCGACGGGCTCGCCCAGCACGAGCACGGGCACGTCGACCTGGATCTTCTCGCCCTTCTTCACCACGAGCAGGTCGATGTGCTCGATGACCTGGCGCACCGGGTCCTTCTGCACGTCCTTGACGAGCGCGAGCTCGTTGCGGCCGTCGATCGACAGCTCGAGCAGCGCGTTCGCACGGCGGATGATGAGCGCGACCTGGTGGCCGGGCAGCGCGAGATGCACGGGGTCGGTGCCGTGACCGTAGAGGACGGCGGGGATCTGGCCGGCGGCGCGCAGGCGGCGGGCGAAGCCCTTGCCGAACTGCGTCCGCTGCTCGGCGGTGACCTTGTTGTCTTCCGACATGGTGATTCTCCTCGTGGGCGCACGGGCCCGGGTCTGGGGTTTGCGGATATCGACTCGAACGCGAGCGCGTGAGGAAGACCGTGAACCTGCACACCCCCGTCGATTACGGATGCCGCACGCTGATGCCGCGGTATCCCTCGCCGAAGTTCATCCGGAGTCTATCAGCGCGGCCGGTAGCATGAGAAACGCTCTTGTCTGTGACGAAAGGACCCCCGTGGACGCCCAGCTCTCCTCCGATCTCGTGTTGGGCTTCATCGGCCTGCTGGCCCTGCTCTCGGCGGTCGGCGTGGTCGGCGCGTTCTGGTCGCTCGGACGCGCGGGCTACCGCAAGGACTGACCGACCCCCGGCGCTGCGCATCCGCCCATCGTCCTCGGCCGTCGCCACCCGGGCGACGGCTACGCTTTCCGCTGTCCCTTTCCTTTTCCGGAGGAGTATTTCGTGACCGAGGCATCAGCCAACATCGGAGTCGTCGGACTCGCCGTCATGGGGTCGAACCTGGCCCGCAACCTCGCCTCGCGCGAGGGCAACACGGTGGCGGTCTTCAACCGCAGCCACGACAAGACCGAGCACCTGGTCGCGGAGCACCCCGAGGCCGGGTTCGTGCCCGCCTTCTCCTACGAGGAGTTCGCCGCCGCGCTGCAGAAGCCCCGCACCGCCGTCATCATGGTCAAGGCCGGCGGTCCGACCGACGCCGTGATCGACGAGCTCGTGCGCGTCTTCGAGCCCGGTGACATCATCGTCGACGGCGGCAACTCGCTGTTCACCGACACCATCCGCCGCGAGAAGACGGTCCGCGCGACCGGCATCAACTTCGTCGGCATGGGCGTCTCCGGCGGCGAGGAGGGCGCGCTCCTCGGCCCGTCGCTCATGCCCGGCGGCTCGGACGAGTCCTGGATCACGCTCGGCCCGATCCTGCGGTCGATCGCCGCCGTCGCCGAGGGCGAGCCGTGCGTCACCCACGTCGGCCACGACGGAGCCGGCCACTTCGTGAAGATGGTGCACAACGGCATCGAGTACGCCGACATGCAGCTCATCGCCGAGGCCTACGACCTCATCCGCCGCGGCACCGGCAAGTCCCCCGCCGAGATCGCGGACGTCTTCGCCGAGTGGAACCGCGGCGAGCTCGAGTCCTACCTGATCGAGATCACCGCCGAGGTGCTCCGCCAGGTCGACGCGGCGACCGGCGAGCCCCTGGTCGACGTGATCCTCGACCAGGCCGGCGCCAAGGGCACCGGCGCGTGGACGGTGCAGACCGCCCTCGACCTCGGCGTTCCCGTCTCCGGCATCGCCGAGGCGACCTTCGCCCGCTCGCTCTCGAGCCATCCCGAGCAGCGCGAGACCGCGGGGGTGCTCCCCGGACCGTCCGAGGGCTTCACGGCCGAGGACCCCGAGGCCTTCATAGAGCGCGTGCGCCTCGCGCTCTATGCGTCGAAGATCGTCGCCTACTCGCAGGGCTTCGACGAGATCCGCGCGGGAGCCGCGCAGTACGGCTGGAACATCGATCTCGGCAAGGTCGCGTCGATCTGGCGCGGGGGCTGCATCATCCGCGCCCGGTTCCTCAACCGCATCACCGACGCCTACGCCGAGACGCCCGACCTGCCGGTGCTCATGACCGCACCGTTCTTCGTCGACGTCTTCTCCCGCGCACAGGACGCCTGGCGCGACGTGGTCTCGACGGCGGCCGCGGCCGGCATCCCCTCCCCGGCGTTCTCGTCGTCGCTCGCGTACTACGACGGACTGCGCGCCACCCGTCTGCCGGCCGCCCTCATCCAGGGGCAGCGCGACTTCTTCGGGGCGCACACCTATCGCCGCGTCGACAAGCCCGGCACCTTCCACACGCTGTGGTCGGGCGACCGCACCGAGGTCGAGGCCGAGGACACGCACTGACCACGGCGTGGCTGCCGTGTCCGCATCGCTACGCGTGCGCCGGACGGCGTCGCGCGTCGTCCTCGCCCTGCTGAGCGCGCTCTATCTCTGCGGCGTGTGGCACCTCACGCTTCGGGCACGCCCCTACGGGGACGAGATCGCCGGGCTCGTCGAACGGGTGGTCGCGTGGCTCGCGCGCCGCGACGCCACGTCGTGGATCACGTTCGACGTCGTCGAGTTCGGCGCGAACGTCGCGATGTTCGCACCGCTCGGCGTCTTCGCCGTGCTCTGGTTCGGCGCACGCCGGTGGTGGCTCGCGCCGCCGCTCGGCCTCGCGCTGAGCGGGATCATCGAGGGCGCGCAGTACCTCTTCCTCGACACCCGGATCGCGGACGTCCGCGACCTCGTCGCGAACACGGCCGGGGCGCTCGCGGGCGCGCTGCTGATGCTGCTGCTCGCGTTCCTGCTGACCGTGCCCTCCCGGCAGCGCTGAACGGCGGCTATTCCTGGCGCGATCCTGGCGCAGGTGGAATGCTGGTCTTCCGGGCCTCGGCCATGAGCGCCGCGAGCGCCGCCGCGCTCATCGAGACGATCGTCTCACGCTGGTCGTCGGGGCAGTCGTGGAGGACCCACTCGAAGCAGAGCGCCTCGTTGAGACCGATGAAACCGGCGAGCGCGGTGTCGACCATCGCGTCTTGGGGAAGACCGCCCCGCTCCCGGATCAGCTCCGCGTATCGGTGTCGCCATGTGCGGCGGAGCTCGGCCGCTCCCGCGGGCTCGCCATCCGGAGCAAGGAACTGCTGCGCCCATGCCCGCGGTCGCGTCTTGACGAAGTCGAAGTAGGCATGAAGCCCCCTGAGCAGCCGTTCCTGCGCACTCATCCCGGGACCAACGTCCGCGTCGACCGACGCCTGTTGCGAGAACAGCTCTTCCAGTCTCCTCTCCCACACCGTCAGGTACAGGTTCGCCTTGGTCTCGAAGTAGCGCACCAGCAGGGCGTCGGAGGAACCGGCCGCGCGCGCGATCGAGAGGAGGGAGACCTGATCGTAGGGAGCCGCCATGAAGGCCGCCTCGGCGGCGTCGAGGAGCTCGCTGCGGCGCTCCGCGCCGGCCAGACGACGTCTCGGCGACCTGCCCGTTCTCGTCACGGCGCCAGCCTATCGCGACATGAGTGGGACTTACTAAGCTAAAGTAAGTAGCACTTATTAGCATCGATGACCGGCAGGTCCTGAACAGAGACAACGATGAACGACAGTCATTCCTCGGAGGACCTCGGTGCGACACCCCTGCGCTTTCTGTGCGTCTGCCTGCCCTATGCCGGACACATCTATCCCACGCTCGGCACGGTCGCCGCACTCGTCGACGCCGGCCACGACGTGAGGTGCGTTCTCGACCCACGCTGGCGGCGCGAGGTCGAGGCGACGGGAGCTCGCTTCATCCCCTACGATCGCTACCCGAGCGACCCGGGCCCGGTCAGCCGATCTTTGCTGGCCCCGCGCCGGGCGTTCGCCACGGCGCAGCGGGTGGCAGCGCAGGAGCGATACGACTGCCTCCTCTACGAGGCGCTGTTCTCGTACGGCAAGGCGCTCGCCGTCTCGCTCGGCCTGCCCGCGGTGAGACTCTCGTCCACGTTCGCGTACACGAGGCAGATCCTCGAGAACCTCGCCCGCACGGGAGGAAGACACCTGACCTCCGTGATGCGCGACGGCCCCCTCTACCGAATGCTGTCGGCACAGGCCCATCGCAAGGGGTTCCTGCAGAGCGCCGACTTCATCACGGAGATCGTCGACAACCCGCCGGATCTCACCTACGTGTACACGAGCCGCAGCTTCCAGATCGACGCGGAGGAGTTCCCCGAGGAGAGGTTCCGATTCATCGGCCCCTCGCTCGAGGCACGCTCGTCCGATCCGACTCGGCGTCCGGACCTCGACGCCGAGTCGCCGCTGATCTACGTGTCGATGGGCACCTTGCTCAACAGACGACCGCGCTTCTACCGCGCGTGCATCGCAGCCTTCGCCGACGCACCCGTCTCCGTCGTGATGTCGATCGGGCACGGACTCGACCCCGCCCGTCTCGGTGAGCTTCCGCACAACATCACCGTGCACCCGTGGGTGCCGCAGCTCGACGTCCTTCGACATGCCGACCTGTTCATCACCCACGGCGGCATGAACAGCGTCAACGAATCCATCTACGCCGAGGTGCCCATGCTCGTCGTCCCGCAGGGCAACGACCAGCCCACCGTCGCAGACCGCGTCGAGGAGCTCGGGCTCGGCATGCGACTGGACCCTGCCGAAGCCACGCCCGCGCGACTGCAGTCCGCGAGCGAGCGCGTCCTCGGCTCACAGTCCGTTTCCGCCCACGTAGCGGCGATCAGCGCCGACATGCGGGCAGCCGGCGGCAACGCGCGTGCTGTGGAGGAGATCACCCGGATGCTGACCCGCCGCCGATGACGACCGCCGACCCCGCATCCGCGGCGCGTCCGCATCCGCTTTGCGGCCGCGGCGCGTCCGGACCGCGAGACTGCACGTGCGCGCCGAGACCGTGGGGTTGCCCCACGGTCTCGGCGTCACGATGCAGTCTCGCGGATCTTCACGTATGGAGTCGGGGCCCAGCCACCTGGGGACGCCCGCTCAGCGGGTGATGTCGCGTACCGTCCCCTTGTCGAGGCGCAGACGCCGGGTCGCCCGGCGGGCGACGGCCGAGTCGTGCGTCACGACGATGAGCGTCAGCCCCTCGACGTTCAGCCCCTGCAGGAGCTCCAGGATCTCGTCGCGCATGCTCTCGTCCAGGTTTCCGGTCGGCTCGTCCGCGAGCAGCACCTTCGGCCGCTTCGCGATCGCGCGGGCGATGGCGACGCGCTGCTGCTGACCGCCGGAGAGCTCCCCGGGGCGGTGGTCGCCGCGCTCGGCGAGCCCGACGTGCGCGAGCGCCTCGGCCACGCGGGTCGCGCGCTCCGCCTTCGGGAGCCCGAGCGGCTCGAGGCCCATGTCGACGTTCTCCGCCGCGGTGAGGGTCGGGATGAGGTTGAACCCCTGGAAGACGAAGCCGATCTCGTGCGCGCGCAGGCGTCCGAGCTCGGCGTTCGAGGCCGTCGCGATGTCGGTGCCTGCGAGCACGACGGCGCCGGCCGTCGGCCGGTCGAGCGCTCCCAACAGCTGCAGGAAGGTCGACTTTCCGCCACCGGTCGGCCCCTGGATGGTGACGAACTCGCCCTGGGCGATCTCGATGTCGACCCCGGTGAGCGCCTTCACGACACGCCCTTTCTGCCGATAGGTCTTCGTGACCCCGGCGATGCGGTACGCCGGCGCCGCGGCGGGCGCCGCATCCGATTCGGTGGTCTGGGTGATCGTCATGACGGGTTCTCCTTCGGGGTACGCGAACGTGGGGTGCGGATGCGGGTCATCCGACGGACCGGAGCGCCTCGGCCGGGCTGAGGCGCGCGGCGCGCCATCCGCCGAACGCGCCCGCGACGAGTCCGCCGGCGACGGCGAGGCCGACCGCAGCGAGCACGATGGTGATCGAGACCGGCGCGTTCAGCACGATGTCGGTGGCCGTCTCGGTCGCGGCGCCGAAGCCGCCGCCCGGCATTCCGCCGCCGGGACCGCCCTGGTCGGCGGAGGTCGTGGCGGCCGTCGAGATGGTCGGGGAGATCAGGTTGATCGCCACGACGCCCGCGAGTCCGATGACCAGGCCCGCGACGCCGCCGATGAGTCCCTGCACCATCGACTCGCCGGCGACCTGGCCGACCACCCGGCCGTTGGACCAGCCGATCGCCTTGAGGGTGCCGAACTCGCGGGTGCGGCGCGAGACGCCGGAGATCGTGAACAGCACGGCCAGCGCGACGGCGACGGCCAGCACGATGATCGAGAGCCAGGTGCCGAGGCTCGTGATGAGCGACGACGCGCTCGAGAGCGAGCCCGACACGGTCGCGGCGAGGTCGGACTGCGAGCTCACGGTCGCATCCGGCAGCTCCTCCTGGATGGTCGCCTGCACGCTCGAGATCGCGTCGGCGGAGTCGGCCTGCACGTAGATCGTGGAGACGACGTCCTCGACCCCCGCGAGCGTCTGCGCGACGTCGAGCGGGATGTAGACGTTCGCAGCGGTGTCTGCCTCGCTCGAGGTGGACGCGACGATCCCGACGATCTCCATTGCGGTGCCGCCGACGTCGATCGTGCCGCCGACCGCGAGGTCGTTGCTCGAGGCATAGGTCGCGTCGACGACGGCGACGTTCGTGCCCGCGTCGTCCGCGGCGAGCAGCCGCCCGTCCGAGAGCTCGACGGAGGAGAGGGGACCGACCGTGGTGTCTGCCGACTCGATGCCGAGGACGGTGAACGAGTTCACGTCGAACGACCCGCCGCCGAAGCCTCCTCCGCCGCCGCCCTCACCGCCGGCGCCGGGGCCGCCCTGACCCTCGGTGGTGCCGGAGTCGGTGCTCGGGGCCTCCGGCAGCTCGCCGTCGAAGGTGGTGTTGGTCAGGCTGAGCGCGCCCGAGACCGCGGAGACGCCGTCGAGGGATGCGACGGTGTCGAGCGTGGCGGCGGCGAGCGTGCCGCGCATCATGTCGGTCGTCAGCCGGGACTGGCTGAGCGAGGTCGTGCCGTCATCGGAGGTCGCGCCGCCGTCCTGGTCGAACTCGAAGCTTCCGCCGCCGCCTCCCTCTCCGGGTTCCGCCTGGGCGCCGGTCACCGTCAGGTCGGTGCCGACCCCGTACACGGACTCGAGCGCCTGGGACTGCGCGTCGCGCACGCCCGCGGCGAGCGAGTTCACGATGATCACGAGCGCGATGGCGATGGCGAGCCCGGCCGCCACGATGATGGTCTGTTTCTTGCGTCCGGCCAGCTCCCGGCGCAGGTACGTCCCGTACATAGGTCTCCTCTCGGGCGTGTGCCCTCGCCGAGACACTAGGAACCGTCCTCATGCGAACGGACAGCAGGGATTATGAGAGAGCTATGGACGCCCTCCGCGCATCTCACAGCGAGCGCATAGCCTGTGCCATAGGAATCCCATAGGAATGCGCGCACAATCGGAGGCATGACCACGACCGCTCCCGCCACCGCCCTGCACCGCGCCGACGGCACGCCCCCGCGCGTGCTCGTCGTCGACGATGAGCAGATGTTGACCGACCTGCTCTCGATGGCCCTGCGCATGGAGGGCTGGGACGTCCGCACCGCCGCGTCCGGCTTCCAGGCGTTGCAGGCCGCACGCGACTTCGACCCCGACGCGATGGTGCTCGACATCATGATGCCCGACCTCGACGGGATGGCCGTGCTGCAGCGACTGCGTCAGTCCGGCAACGACGTGCCCGTCCTCTTCCTCACGGCGAAGGATGCGGTCTCGGACCGGGTCGCCGGGCTCACCGCCGGCGGGGACGACTACGTCACGAAGCCGTTCAGTCTGGAAGAGGTCGTGGCGCGTCTTCGCGGCCTCATGCGCCGGGCCGGCACCGCGCAGGCGAACGACGCAGAGCCCATCCTCCGGGTCGGCGATCTCAGCCTCAACGAGGACAGCCACGAGGTCGACCGTGCGGGCGAGGAGATCGAGCTGACCGCGACGGAGTTCGAGCTGCTGCGCTACCTCATGCGCAACCAGCGTCGTGTCGTGTCGAAGGCGCAGATCCTCGACCGTGTGTGGAACTACGACTTCGGCGGCCGCTCGAGCGTCGTCGAGCTCTACATCTCCTATCTCCGCAAGAAGATCGACCAGGGCCGTGACCCGCTCATCCACACCGTGCGCGGCGTCGGATACATGATCAAAGCCCCGCAGTGACCTCCGCGCCCGCTCGCCCCCGCCGGCATCGGATGACGCTGCAGGCGCGGCTGATGACGGCCGTCATCGGGATGGTCGCCGTGATCCTGGGCGCCGTCGGACTCGCCACCGGCACCATCCTGACCTCGATCATGCAGGACAACCTGAACACGCAGGTGTCGGCCTCGCTGGGCGAGCTGCGGTACTACCCCACCGACACCGCGGCCGACATCCTCTCCAGCGGTCGTCAGGCCGCAGGCACGCTGCTGGTCTTCCGGTCGCAGTTCGGCGGCGACGCCACCGGCGCCTACGTCACCGGCTCCGACGGGGTGGCGACGCTCACGAGCGAGCAGGTGTACGAGCTCGTCGGCGAGCTCAAGCGTGGCGGTTTCGACACCGTGTCGATCGACGGCATCGGCGAGTACCGCGTTCTGATGACCGGCGGCACCAACGGAGAGTTCGCGGTGATCGGCCTGCCCACCTCCGAGGTCACCTCGACGCTGACGCAGATCGTCACGACCGTCGCCCTCGTCACGGTGGGCGGCCTGCTGCTGCTCGGGGTCGTGCTCGCCGTCATCATCCGGCGCAGCCTCCGGCCGCTGCGTGCCGTCGCCGCGACCGCCGAACGCGTCGCCGCACAGCCGCTCGCCGAGGGCGCCGTGACGATCGAGGAACGGGTGCCCGCCTCCGAGGCCGACGAGCGCACCGAGATCGGGCGCGTGGGCGCGGCCCTGAACACCCTCCTCGATCACGTCGGCACCTCGCTCGACGCCCGCCAGCGCAACGAGGAGCGGATGCGGACCTTCGTCGCGGACGCCAGCCACGAGCTGCGCACGCCGCTCGCCTCCATCCGGGGGTATTCAGAGCTCTCGCTGCGCGACCCCACGCTCGGGGAGGACGCCGCCTCGGCGCTCGAGCGGATCCAGGCGCAGTCCCTGCGGATGACGGCCCTCGTCGAGGACCTGCTGCTGCTCGCCCGTCTCGAGGAGGGCCAGGAGCTCGTGCACGGCGCCGTCGATCTGTCGCGCCTGGTCATCGAGACGGTCGGCGACGCGCAGGCGGCCGGGCCCGATCACCGCTGGGAGATCGACCTCGGCGAGGACCCGGTGATCCTCGCCGGCGACGAGGCGCGGCTCACCCAGGTGATCGCGAACCTCCTCGCCAACGCCCGCACCCATACCCCGGCGGGCACGCTCGTCACGGTGAGTGTCGTGCAGGAGGGCTCGGAGGCCGTCCTGCGGGTGCACGACGACGGCCCGGGCGTCGACCCCGCGGTCGCCGACGAGCTGTTCGAACGCTTCTCGCGGGCGGATCGCTCGCGTGCACGCAAGACCGGCGGAACCGGACTCGGGCTCTCGATCGTGCGGGCGATCGTCGCGGCGCACAGCGGCGAGATCTCGGTCACGTCGCGGCCCGGGGACACCACCTTCACGGTGCGGCTGCCCGCGAGGCCCGCGGACCCCGTCGTCCGCCCCGCCTGAACG
>NZ_CACSKB010000024.1 GCF_902706225.1 Microbacterium sp. 18062 | reverse complement strand
GCCCGCCGCGTCGGCGAACCAGAACCCAACCCAGAGGAGGTCCCCGAACCCGACTACCGAGCCCTCACCGCGTAACCCCACGAAGAATCACGAGACCGATCCGTACACCACCTCAAAGGACTTGACCCTCGGTGCCCCCGCACTGCGTCGAACTACGTCGACGTTGGCATGTAAAGCCCCGTCAAATCCTTCAACCATCCGACCGCTGTCTCAGCCACGCGGAACACCTCTCCCCAGATACCAAACTCCAGAGTGCAGGTAGCCCCTGCACTGACGAACCAACCCAACGCTACGCAGGACGGATGACACCCGCCCCTTCCCCAACTGGGCCACCCTCCCAGCCGGCTGGCCAAATCCCCCGCAAATGTCGAGTCCGACAAGTAGCCGACATCTCATCCTGGAATCCGACACATTCGCGTGGAACCTACACCGACCGCTACATCCCCGCGGCCATGTCGGTGAAGCGCGAGAAGTGGCCCTGGAAGGCGATCTCGAGCGTCGCCGTCGGACCGTTGCGGTGCTTGGCGATGATGAGGTCGGCCTCGCCGGGACGGGTGTCCTTGTCGTAGACCGAGTCGCGGTGCAGCAGCATGACCATGTCGGCATCCTGCTCGATGGAGCCGGACTCGCGCAGGTCGCTCACCTGCGGGCGCTTGTCCTGGCGCTGCTCGGATCCACGGTTCAGCTGCGAGAGCGCGATGACCGGAACCTGCAGCTCCTTCGCGAGCAGCTTCAGAGCACGCGAGAACTCGCTGACCTCCTGCTGACGCGATTCGACCTTCTTGCCGCTCGTCATGAGCTGCAGGTAGTCGATGATGACCATCTTGAGCCCGACGCGCTGCTTCAGCCGACGGCACTTCGCGCGGATCTCGACGAGCGTCATGTTGGGGCTGTCGTCGATGTAGAGCGGCGCGTCGTTGATGCGTCCGCGCGTGGCGGCGACGGTCGTCCAGTCGCGCTGGTCGAGGGTTCCCTTGCGCATGTTCTGCAGCGGGATGGCGCCCTCGGCGCTCATCAGACGCATCGCGATCTCGCTGCGCCCCATCTCGAGGGAGAAGAAGATCGTCGGCATGTCGTGCTTGATCGCGGCCGCTCGGGCGAAGTCGAGGGCGAGCGTCGACTTTCCCATCGCGGGACGCGCCGCCACGACGATCATCTGACCGCCGTGGAGACCGTTCGTGAGCTCGTCGAGCTGAGCGAAGCCGGTGGGGATGCCGGTCATCGATCCGTCGCGGCCGCGAGCGGCCTCGATCTCCTCGACCGCGGCGTCGACGGCGATCGTGAGCGGGACGTAGTCCTCGGCGGTCTCGGCCCCGGTCACCGAGTAGATCTCGGCCTGGGCCGAGTTGACCAGCTCGGTCGCCTCGCCCTGACCGGCGTAGCCCATCTGCACGATGCGCGTGCCCGCCTCGACGAGGCGACGCAGCAGCGCCCGCTCCGACACGATCGACGCGTAGTACCCGGCATTCGCCGCGGTCGGGACGATCGAGGTGAGCGTGTGCAGGTAGTCGGCGCCGCCGGCCCGCTGCAGGTCGCCGGTCTTGATGAGCTCGTCGGTGACGGCGATGACGTCGGTCGGCTCGCCGTGCGAGTAGAGGGTGAGGATCGCCTCGAAGATCAGCTCGTGCTTTGGGATGTAGAAGTCCGAGCCACGGATGCTCTCGATGACGTCGGCGACCGCATCTTTCGACAGGAGCATTCCACCCAGAGTGCTCTGCTCGGCGAGCACGTCGTGCGGCGGGGTGCGTTCGTGTTCGCGGGCTCCGCCCAAGCGCTCCTGTGAGATGTCGGCGATGGACACGAGTGTCCGCCCTCTCCTTCTCCGCCCGAAGGCGGCATCGTTCTCGAAGCGTGTGCGACCCCGCACGATCGACGTGGACGTCCGGTTCGTGAGTGTCGGCGTGATGATCGAATCACGGACCATGGACACTGACTCCGGTTGACTCCGTCGTCCCGTTCCGCGCGGGTTTCACCGGGGTTCACCCCACGCTATGGACGCCCTCCCCCCGACGCAAACCGGCCTGTGGATAACTGTGTGGAGAGATTGCGTGAAACGCCGTGGCACCTGTGCACAACACCTGTGGACAAGTGCAGACAGCCGAGCAATTTATCGACACTATTCATACTCTGAACTGGGATTCATGTTTCCACATGCCGAGTGATACGAATGTGGTTGAAGTACGTCTTTAAGGTTGCGGGATAGCCAGAGTTGTGCACAGGTGGCCTGTGGGAACCCGTTGCCCCGCCACCGCGCGGAACGCCGCGTCGTACCGCGGGACCGGGTGCCCGCCGGCGGCGCCCTCGAGGCCTGCGCCGCGGCAGGATCTCTCCCTCTCCGGTCCACGGGAAGACTCCGAGGCGCCCCCGATCGGCGCGCATGAGAGTCCTCTCATCCCCGGCCCACCCCCGTAGCGCGGGCGGCGTGAGCGGCGTATATTTCCCACGGTCGGGCAAGGACAGCATCCTCGGCGGCACCCAGATCGGCGCCCCGGTCGAGGCGCCCGTCACGATCGGAGGCAATGCCGTCTCGGTGAGCGGCGACAGCACGACGGACGGTTCCACGACCATCCCGACGACGCCGACGGTGCCGACGGATCCGGGCACGCCGACCGACCCGACCGACCCCGGAACGCCGGTTACCCCCGGCACGCCGGATGACGACGGTGCCGGAACGACGATCCCGACCACCTCGCGCATCATCGCCACGGTCACGGCAGCCGCCGACGGCGGCGTCCTCGCCGAGACCGGCGGGACGGATGCGGGAGCACTCGGTCTCGTCGCCGGCCTGCTGCTCGCAGCAGGTGTGCTGCTGATCGGTGTCCGTCGCCTCACGCAGGCGACGGTGCGCGACTGACGACCCGTGCCAGACACGGATGGCGCGGAGCCGAACCGACTCCGCGCCATCCGGCGTGCCCCGAGGGGCGATCTGCTTACTTCGCGGCGATCACCTGGAGGGCGATCACGGCGGTGACGTCGTCGCGCAGACGAACCGTCGCCTCGTGGTCTCCGACCGACTTGATCGGCGAGGTGATCTGCACCTTGCGCTTGTCGATCTCGCCGATGCCGGCGTTCTTGACCGCGTCCGCGACGTCGCCGGTCTTGACCGAGCCGAACAGACGCCCCTCGGCACCCGCCTTGACGGTCAGCTTGACCTTGGTGGACTCGAGCGCGTTCTTCAGCGCCACGGCGTCCTCGTGGAGGTGGATCGCACGGGCGTCACGCGCGGCGCGGATCGAAGCGACCTGCTTCTCGCCACCGCGGCTCCATGCCACTGCGAAACCCTGGGGGATGAGGTAGTTGCGGGCGTACCCGTTCTTGACCTCGACCACGTCACCGGCGCTACCGAGCCCGGTGACCTCGTTCGTGAGAATCAGCTTTGCCATCGGATGCTCCTTAGCGGCCAGCGCCGGCGTAGGGCAGGAGGGCCATCTCGCGCGCGTTCTTGATCGCACGGGCGATCAGACGCTGCTCCTGCACGGAAACACCGGTGATACGACGGGCGCGGATCTTGCCACGCTCCGAGATGAACTTGCGCAGCGTGGCGACGTCCTTGTAGTCAATGACGCCCACACGGATCGCCTTCGCGGGAGCGGCGTTCTTCGCGCCCTTCCGCGGCTTGCGGCGGTCGCCGCTCGACTTTCCAGCCATGTTGGTTCCTTAGAGGTTGTGTCGGATGCGGGACAGGGCCCGCATCCGGAATCGAGAGATCAGAAGGGGGTGTCGTCGCCGTAGGTGCCGGGAGCGCCCCAGGCGTCGGCTCCGCCGCCGCTGTTCGCGTTGCTGTTGCCGCCCGCCGAGCCGGGGGTGGCCCACGGCTCCTCGGCGACCTGGGCGCGGGCCTGTCCCCCGCCCCCGCCGCCGCCACCGGCTGCGCGCGTCACCTGAGCGGTGGCGTAGCGCAGGCTCGGGCCGATCTCGTCGACCTCGAGCTCGATGGAGGTGCGGTTGTTGCCCTCGCGGTCCTGGTAGGAGCGCTGCTTCAGGCGGCCGCTCGCGATGACGCGGCTGCCCTTCGTCAGCGAGCCCGCCACGTGCTCGGCGAACTCGCGCCAGACACTGGCCCGCAGGAACAGCGCCTCGCCGTCCTTCCACTCACCCGACGCACGGTCGAAGTTGCGGGGCGTCGACGCGATCGTGAAGTTCGCGACGGGCAGCCCGTTCTGCGTGTACCGCAGTTCGGGGTCGGCCGTGAGGTTTCCCACGACGGTGATGACAGTTTCGCCGGCCATGAGCCTTACGCCTTTGCAGCCTTCGCGGGAGCAGCGGCCTTGCGTGCGGCCTTCTCCTCCGAGCGCTTGGCCTCGGCGGCGACCTGAGCGATGGCCTCTTCTGCGCGAAGGACCTTCGTGCGCAGAATCAGCTCGCTGAGCTTCAGCTGACGGTCGAGCTCCTGTGTGGCCTCGCTCGTGGCGGTGAAGTTGACGACGGCGTAGATGCCCTCGGTCTTCTTCTGGATCTCGTAAGCGAACCGGCGACGGCCCCAGACGTCGACACCGTCGATCGAGCCACCATCATTCGTGATGACCTTCAGGAACTTGTCGAGGTTCGGGGAGACCTGGCGTTCGTCGATCTCGGGGTCGAGGATGACCATGAGCTCGTACTGGTGCGAGTGCGTCACTAACCCACCTCCTTCGGACTAGAACGGCTACCGGGCACTTCCCGGCAGCAGGAGGGTGTAATGCACGTTCTCCGGGCTGATGCGGGCAGAGCCGCGGCCAGACAACCTGCACAGTCTAGCCGATGCGCTGCGTGCCTGCATCCGCACAGCCGCAGCTCACTCCGCGAGGCGCCAGTCGTCGAAGCTGAACCCGGGCGACACGACGCAGCTGACCAGCACCTCGTCGTCGCCCGCGAGGCGCGCGGCCTGCCAGACGCCCGCCGGCACGACCCACTGCGGACGCTGACCTGCGGCGAGATCGGGGCCGAGCAACACCGTCCGCACCTCGCCGGGGCGATCGCCGCTGCCCCCGAACGACAACTCCAGCACCCCGGGCCCGTGCCAGAGCCAGATCTCGTCGCTCGTCACGACGTGCCAGGCACTGCTCTCGCCGGGGACGAGCAGATAGTGGATGCACGTCGCCGCCGGACGAGTCCCCGCGGCGGTGTCGACCGGATGCCCGCCCGCCCAGGTGCGGCGGAACCATCCGCCTTCCGGATGCGGCCCGAGATCCAGGCGTTCGGCGGTGCTCGGCCGGTTCTCGGGGCGCTGCATGTGCACAGCCTAGGGGCGCGCCGTCCGACCCCGGGTAGCGTGGCGGCATGGAGTGGACCGACGACGTGCAGACCGGTGCGTGGCTGCGTGAGCGCCTCGACGAGCCGTGGCGGGGCACGATGCACGACGCGGTGCCGCGCGGCTTCCCCGCTTACGCGCGCCTCTTCCACCCGGCGACCCGCGACCGCCCGGTCGGGCGCCCCTGGCCGCCGCTCCCCTACGGGGCCCACCGCCGCGAATGGGACGCCTTCCAGCGGGACGCCCCCGAGATCGACGTCGAGCAGGTCGGCTGGGCGGCGACGGCGGACGCGCTCGGCACGACCTTCCACCCCGGCGCGCAGTGGCACCGGCTGGTCGCGCCGGGCGTCGTCGTCGAGAACGAGGACGGCCCTCGGGATGCCGCCGGCTGGCGGTACGGCGCCCCGGTGACGGGAGAGCTCGACTCCGATGCGCTGTCGGCGCTCACGAGGGCCCTGGCCGCGCACACCACGACCCCGGACGACGGCCTCGTCGCCCTCTGGGAGGGCTGGGGCGATCTCGTGGGACACCTGGGCGTCACGCCGTCCCGCACATTCCTCACCCTCACCGCCGCCGACGACGCTCCCGACCCCGACCGCCACGGGGAACTGCTCGCCCGCAGCATCCGCGATCCGCTGAACGACGCCTTCCGCAAGCCCCGCTGGCAGCCTGGGATCCTCTCCGACGAGATCTCGGCGGGCGGGCGGATGGTGCTCCCCGGCCGAGAGTACGTCGTGTTCCGCGGCGGGATCGCCGAGTTCGCGACGCCCGGGTGGGTCGAACGGGTGCCCTGGCGCGACCGCGAGGCCGAGGAGCACGGCTTCCCGCCCTCCGCGCATTCGCCGAGCCTCATCTGGCCCGCCGACCGCGCCTGGGTGCTGGTGTCGGAGGTGGACTGGGACTCCACGATCGTCGCCGGCTCCGCCGACCTGGTCGCGGCGCTCTGCGCCGAGCCCGGCGTGGAGGCGCTGCCGATCGAGGCCGATGCCTCGCTCCAGTGGGACGCCGACGTGGTCAACCGATGAGCACCGCATCCTTCGACCCGAGACCCCTGACCATGCCGGTCGATCGCGCGGCCGTGCGTGCGTTCTCGCGCTCCCAGCCGGGGCCGGGCGCCGGCCCGGTCGTCGCAGGGGTGATCGCCATCGTCGTCGTCGCAGGGATGCTGGTCCCCGTCATCTTCGGGGTGCTCTTCTCGCTCCTCGCGAGCGTGGGCACCCGGGGTGTGTCGCTGTTCGCCCTGATCCCTCTGCTCGTCTTCGTCGCCGTCGTCGCCATCGGCGTGTTCTTCGGGATCCGCGCCTTCACGGGCTTCGGGGAGCGCGCCTACCGCCTGGCGATGTTCGCCCAGGCGAACGGCATGACCTATGTCGGCAAGATCGCCGACCCCGGCCTTCCCGGGATGATCTTCCACCGCGGCTCGAGCCGAGTGTCGAAAGACGCCGTCCGTGGCGACCTCCCGCGCTTCGTCGAGTTCGCGAACTACAGGTACACGACCGGCTCGGGCAAGAACCAGACGACCCACCGGTGGGGTTACGTGGCGATCAAGCTCGACGTTCCGCTGCCGCATATCGTGCTCGACGCCCTCGGGAACAACGGGCTGTTCGGGGCGTCCAACCTGCCGGCGAGCTTCGACGCCGACCAGCGGCTGAGCCTCGAGGGCGACTTCGACCGGTACTTCACGCTGTCGTGCCCGCGAGGCTACGAACGCGACGCGCTGTACCTGTTCACGCCCGACATCATGGCCCGGTTCATCGACAATGCGGCCGCGCTCGACGTCGAGATCGTCGACGACTGGCTCTTCCTGTACGCCAAGCGCGACTTCTCCACCCTCGACCCGGCGACGTGGGCCTGGCTCTTCTCGGTCGTGGGCGCGCTGCTCGACAAGCTCGCGCAGTGGGCGCGGTGGCGCGACGACCGGCTGACGGAGACGGTCGCCCTGGGCGGGCCCGGCGAGGCCGTTCCAGGTGCGCTGGATGCCGCGAGCGTCGCCATCCCCTTCGCTCCGCCCGCCGGCGCGCTGCGTCCTCCGCCGGGGGTTGCGCCGGGCGGCCGGCGGCTGAAGCGGAAGGTCCCCTGGGTGACGATCGTGGTCGTCGGCGTGTTCATGCTGATCTGGTTGGCGATGCAGTCCGGAGTGTTCGGTCTGCTCCTGTTCCGCTGATCTCCGCGTATGGGCCCGTCACGCGGGCGAGCGCGATGAGAACACTCTCATGTCGAGGGCGCCGGAGAGCCGGCCCGCCTAGCGTGGAGCGGGGCGTGCTCCGCGCCCCGCTCACAGCACCCGAAGGATCCACCATGCGCAAGCTCGCCCCCCTCGCCCTGTCCGCCATCGCCCTCCTCGCCCTCGCAGGCTGCTCCGGCGGCGCATCCGGCGGCGGGGACTCGCAGACGGTCGCCGAGGCGTGCGACATCGCGAACGAGAAGATGGCCTCCGTCCAGACCGAGCTGAACGAGTCGCTCAGCGGCCTCGGCAGCGGGGACTACTCCGCCGCATCCGACACCATGGCCACTCTCTCGGCGAGCCTCGACGAGGCGATCAGCGAGATCTCGAACGCGGACGTGAGCGCCGTCCTCACGACCGTCTCCGAGGAGATCACGGTCATCGGCGACTCCATCGATGAGCTCGCCGCCGCGGGCACCGACACCGACAAGCTGGAGGAGATCTCCACGACCCTCGGCGAGAGCGGCACCAAGCTGCAGGAGGCCGGACAGGAGCTCAACGACCTCTGCTCCTGACGCAGAGCTCCCCGCCCTTCGGCCTCTGAGCGAGAAGCACAGCTCCGAGACGAGGGGCGCGGAACCTGACGGTCCGGCATCCGTGCCCCTCCGAGTCGAATGGATGCTTCGACCCTATCCGCCGCCCAGCCCGAAGTACTCCAACTCGGCGTCGTTCAGCATCCGGGACCGGATGATGAACCGGTTGCCGGTCGGACCCTCCACGCTGAAGCCGGCGCCGCGGCCCGGGACGACGTCGATCGTGAGGTGCGTGTACTTCCAGTACTCGAACTGCGCCGACGAGATGAAGACCTCGATCGGATCGAGCCCGCGCACCTCGAGGTCGCCGAGCTTCACGTCGCTCGGGCCGGTGAGGAACATGCCGACCGGGTAGCACATGGGTGCGGAGCCGTCGCAGCATCCGCCCGACTGATGGAACATGAGCGGGCCGTACTGCGCCGTCAGGGCGCGGAGCAGCTCGCCCGCGGCCTCGGTGACCGCGACGCGCTGGTGGGTGCCGATGCTCACCATCCGTGACCTCCTCGTCACTCGATGACCCGAGCTCCGCGTCTCGCTTGTTCAGGATCTGAGCCCAGAACACCTGAACAAGTGAGACACGGAGGGCGGATATGCGGATGCCGCGGAACTTCGGATCAGAAGAAGCCCTGGGCGTTCTCGGCGTAGGAGACCAGCAGGTTCTTCGTCTGCTGGTAGTGGTCGAGCATCTTCAGGTGGTTCTCGCGGCCGATGCCGGACTGCTTGTACCCGCCGAACGCCGCGTGCGCCGGGTACTGGTGGTAGGTGTTCGTCCACACCCGGCCCGCCTCGATCCGGCGTCCCGCGCGATAGGCGGTGTCGCCCGAGCGGCTCCACACGCCCGCGCCGAGCCCGTAGAGGGTGTCGTTGGCGATGTGGATGGCGTCGTCGAAGTCCGAGAACGCCGTGACCGACACGACCGGACCGAAGATCTCCTCCTGGAAGATCCGGTAGTGGTTCTGGCCCTCGAACACCGTCGGCGCGACGTAGTACCCGCCGCTGAGATCACCGCCGAGATCCACCCGCTCGCCGCCGGCAAGCAGCTTCGCGCCCTCCGCCTTGCCGATCTCGATGTACGACAGGATCTTCTCGAGCTGGTCGTTCGAGGCCTGCGCTCCGATCTGCGTCTCGGGGTCGAGCGGATTGCCCTGCCGGATGCGGCCGACGCGCTCGAGCCCGTCGCCGAGGAACTCGTCATAGATCGAGCGCTGCAGCAGCGCGCGCGAGGGGCAGGTGCACACCTCGCCCTGGTTGAGGGCGAAGAACGAGAAGCCCTCGAGCGCCTTGTCGTAGTAGGCGTCCCGGTCGCGCGCGACATCCTCGAAGAAGATGTTCGCGCTCTTGCCGCCGAGCTCGAGCGTCACCGGGATGAGGTTCTGCGAGGCGTACTGCATGATGAGGCGCCCGGTCGTGGTCTCGCCGGTGAAGGCGATCTTGCGGATGCGCTTGTGCTGCGCGAGCGGAGCCCCCGCCTCGATGCCGAACCCGTTGACGATGTTCACGACGCCCGCCGGCAGCAGGTCGCCGATGATCTCGAACAGGAACAGGATGGATGCGGGCGTCTGCTCCGCGGGCTTGAGCACGACGGTGTTCCCCGCCGCGAGCGCCGGGGCCAGCTTCCAGGTCGCCATGAGGATCGGGAAGTTCCACGGGATGATCTGTCCCACCACGCCGAGCGGCTCGTGGAAGTGGTACGCGACCGTGTCCTCGTCGATCTGGCTGAGCGATCCCTCCTGCGCGCGCAGCACTCCCGCGAAGTAGCGGAAGTGGTCGACGGCGAGGGGGATGTCGGCGCCGAGCGTCTCCCGGACGGGCTTGCCGTTGTCCCAGGTCTCGGCGACCGCGATCGCCTCGAGGTTCTCCTCGATGCGATCCGCGATCTTGTTCAGGATGTTGGCACGCTCGGCGGGAGTGGTCCTCTTCCACGACTCGAACGCCTTCCAGGCGACGTCGACGGCACGGTCGACGTCCTCGACGGTGCCGCGGCCGACCTCGGTGAAGGGTTTGCCGGTGACCGGGGTGATGTTCTCGAAGTACTGCCCCTTGATGGGTTCGACGAACTCGCCGCCGATGTAGTGGCCGTAGCGCGGCCGGAAATCGGCGACGGCTCCACGCTGGCCCGGAGCGGCATAGACGCTCGAGACGCCCTCTTCCACAATGGTCATGTTGTCTCCTTCGACTGTGCATGAGTGGGCGACAACCGCGCCACCCGGATGCGGTCACGCTATGTCGCGCAACGTTGCATCCGGTTGCGCTCCCCGCATCCCACGTCCGCACCGCGCCCTGCCGGGGTGGAGGCGGGGGCGGCCCGACGGGGGCGAGCGGGGAGCGCGTCAGGATCCGAGGCGCTCGAGCCGCGCCACGAGCCCGGCGCGCTTCGGCGATCGGGGCGGCAGCATCCCGAGACACAGCCGCAGCAGCTCGACGTCGTCGGCGCCCGCATCCGTCTCCGCGTACGCGAGCAGCACGTCGACGCTCGCCTCGGCCAGGAGCGCCTCGCGGAGCACCCGCTGCACCGAGTCCCGCACCTCTTCGACGCCGGGCGCCGGGGAGTCCGGCAGCACCTGGCCGCGGTACGCCGCGAGCGCTACCCGGTGCGCCCCGCGATCGAGCAGCGACAGCACCTGGTGGGCGTCGGTCTCGAGCTCGCCCGTCAGCCGATAGGGCCGCGACTCGAACCCGACGAACGGTGCCGCCCGCTCGAGCACCCGCCGCAGCCGCACGATCTCGGCGCGCACCGTCGCCGCCGCGTCGGGATCGCCGTAGAGCAGCTCGCCGAGACGCTCTGCGGAGAGCCCCTGACGATGCGTGCTCAGGATGAGCATGAGCTCGGCATGCCGCGCGGTGAGCTCCGTCGCCGTCTCCCGTCCGTCTCCCGCGACCTCAAGCAGCGCGCGGTCTCGGCCGAGCACCCGGAGGAGGGCACGCGCGTTCGGTGCGGGCCGCCTGCGGGGCGTGCGGCCCGTCCGCGCCGGCGCGTTCTCCTGCGCTCGCAGCCGCGCGAGCAGCAGCTCGCCCTCGACGGCACGGGCGGTCGCGTCGACCAGCAGCTGCGCCTGGGGGGTGACGACCTGCTCGCCCCCGGTGACGTCGATCACCCCGAGCACGCGTCTGGTCTGCGGATCGTGCACGGGAGCCGCGGTGCACGACCACGGCTGGACGAGCCGGTTGAAGTGCTCCGCCCCGCGGATCTGCACCGACCGGTCGAGGGCCAGCGCCGTTCCCGGCGCCGCGGTGCCGACGGCGTCCTCCGACCAGTTCGCGCCCGGCACGAACCCCATGGCACCGGTGAGCGTGCGCACACGGTGATCGCCCTCGACCCAGAGCAGTCGGCCCGCGGCATCGCCGATCGCCACTGCGACGCCCGAGCTCTCGGGGTCTCCCGGGATCAGAAGCTGCCGGATCATCTCGATCACCCCGGCGAGCGGATGGTCCCGTCGCTGCGCCTGCAGCTGCTCGTCCGACAGGTCGAGCGGCGGAAGGCCCTCGACACCGACGAGGTGGTCGAGCGATCGCCCCCAGCTCTCCCGCACGAACGAGCGCACGTTGTCGAGGCGGGCGTCGGCGGCGTTGCCGCGGAGGAACTCCTCATGGGCACGCTCGATGATCAGACGGGAGGCGTCGGTGGACCCTCCCGGTGGCGACCACAACGAGGACATGGCCCTCCGATCGGCGGTGACGGCGGTGCGACAAGTGTAGGTCGGCCGCCCGCAGGAGAACAGAGTCCCTCCGACACGCGCGGTCACGCGGTAATCCGTTCCTCGTACTACCGTGCACTGCGTGGTACTGTGCGAGACATAGGAACGGCGCGAGAACGGGAGGCGCGATGGACTCGACCCAGTTGTTGAAAGGCGTGCTGGATGCGGCGGTGCTCGCCGTCGTGCAGCACGAGGACGCGTACGGCTACGACATCGTCCGGCGGCTGCGGGACGCAGGCCTCGGCGAGGTCGGCGACGCATCCGTCTACGGCACGCTCCGGCGCCTCTACACCGCCGGGGCGCTGTCGAGCTATGTCGTTCCGTCCGAGGGCGGGCCGCACCGCAAGTACTACGCCATCAACGCCCAGGGGCGCGAGACCCTCGCGACCCAGCGTCGCGACTGGTCGGACTTCTCGACCGCGATGACGCGCCTCCTCGACGACGACAGAAAGCCCGCCCTGCGCACGATCGGAGAAGGCCGATGAACGCCATCCTCACCACGCCCGCCGCGATCGCCGCATTCGCCACGGCCGTGCGCACGCATCTCGACGACCTGCCCGCCGACGACGTCGACGATCTGCTCGACGGACTCGAGGCGGACCTCTCGGACCAGGCCGCCGACAGCGGCGACGCCTTCGCCCTTCCGGATGCGGCGGCCTACGCCGCGGAGCTGCGCCAGGCCGCCGGCCTCCCGGAACGGGTCGACGGGCCAGGGCCGCGGGTGCCGTTGCGGGAACGAGCGGAGGGGTATCGCGCCGCGCTGGCCGGTCGCATCCGAACGCATTCCGCGGGCGCATGGGCGCTCGACCTGCTCGTGTCGTTGCGTCCCGTGTGGTGGATCGTCCGGGGCGCCGCGCTGTACGTGACGGTGCTGACCCCGGCGGTGATCGTCCTCGGCGCCACGCCCTTCGCGGCGACCGGCGGCCTGGGCAGCACGGCGCTCAGCTGGATCGGTCTCGGCGCGGCGGTCCTGCTCAGCGTGCAGTGGGGACGGGGGCGCTGGCTGCCCGCGCGATGGACCCGCGCACTGCGCACGATCGTGAACGCGGTCACGGCCGTGGTGGCCGTGGTCATGCTGATCAGCGCGCCGACCGTCTTCCCGCGGCTGGTCTCGCAGAGCAGCACGGTCTACGTCGACGACAGCCAGCCCGGTCTCGTGCTCGACGGCACGCGGGTGCGCAACCTCTTCCCCTACGATGCCGAGGGCAACCCGCTCACGGGGGTGCAGCTCTTCGACGATCAGGGCCGTCCGGTCACGACCGTCGGCTCGGAGGGCATCGATCAGGCCTGGCAGTGGGACCTGTACTTCGCGGGCGGGGGTGGGCCGGTGACCGCTCCGTCGGCAGGCACGGGCACCCGTCCGACGTGGAACGTGTTCCCCCTGCTCGAGAGCTCGTGGGACGACGGATGGGGCGAGCCGTTGCCCGGTTCCGCCGAGCAGCCGGTGCCGCCCTTCGTCCAGGCGCCCACGGTCGCACTCCTGACCGGGCCGACCCCGACCCCGACGCCCGTGCCGACGCCCGGTGCCGCCGCGGTCACCGAGCCCGAGGCGGCACCGTGAACGACGAGACACGCCCGGCGGGCATCGACCCGCCCCTCGCGAACAGCCGGGCCCGTATCGTGAGCGTCGACCTCACCCATCTCGTGCAGCAGGCGCTGGCCGCCCAGCCGGAGACCGTCGACCCCGACCGGTAAGCTCGGCAGGGCGCTGCGCGGGTTGGCGACACCCCGGTCGCTGGCCTTCGTCTCGTCGCTCCTCGCTCAGGAACCGCGAGCGGAGACTCTCGCATCAGCCGGATGCGGCGAGGTTGCCGTCGGCCCACGCGCCGAGCTGATCGAGAATCGGCACGAGCCGCTCCCCGGCGTCGGTCAGCCGGTATCGCACCGAGACGGGAGGCCCGGCGTCGACATCGCGGACGATGAGGCCCATGTCGACGAGTCCGGCGAGGCGCTCGGAGAGCACGGCATCGCTGATGCCGCTGACCGCGCGTCGCAGGGCGACGAACGAGGTCGGCCCGTCCCCGAGCACCGCGACGATCATGCCGTTCCACCGCTTGCCGAGGACCGAGAAGGCGCGGGTGACGGCCGCATCGCACTGATGCCCGTCATGCCCGGGAGACGCCATGAAACCATCGTAGCTGTGCTACCTTTCGGAGAGTCGCTCTGTTTTACATAGTCACTCTTGTTTGATTGGAACCTCATGACCCTGTTCCGCCTGGACGCCAGCATCCTCCCTCCGACCTCCGCCAGCCGTGCGCTCGGCGACCTCGTCGAGTCCGAGTGGCTCGCCGAGCATCCCGACTCGTCCGTCGTGCGCCGCGATCTCGCCGCCGAGCCGATCCCCGCCACCGCGTGGGCCGCGGCCGTCACAGCCGGATTCACCCCGGATGCGGACCGCACCGATGAACAGCGCGAGGCCGTCGCTCTCGCGACGCGTCTGGCCGACGAGCTGATCGACGCCGACGCCCTGCTGCTGACCGTGCCGCTGTACAACTACGGCGTCTCGCAGCACGTGAAGACCTGGTTCGACCTGGTCTACACCGATCCGCGCACCGGTCCTCAGGGCGCCGCGCTGCAGGGCAAGCCGGCCGTGCTCGTCACGGTCCTCGGCGGCAACTACGCGGAGGGCACCCCCAAGGCGGGCTGGGACCACTCCACCGACTGGCTGCGCCGCGTGTTCTCCGACGTCTGGGGTCTCGGCCTGCGCGTCGTGCAGCGTCCGTTCACGCTCGTCGGGATCAACCCGGAGATGGACGCCTTCACCGACGCGGCAGCGGACCTGAAGGCCGAGGCCGAGGAGCTCGCGCGGCACTCGGGACGATCGATCGCGGAGTCGGCCGTCCGGGCCTGACCCCCGGTTCACCTGTCGCATCCCGTCGGTCTCGGCCACCGGATGCGACAGGTGAACCGCACTCTCCGCTCCGACGGCGTGCGCGGCGTGCGCCGGAATGCCCGGGGTGCGCCGCGGCCCGGCGGGCGCGGCAGCGGCCGATCAGGCGCGCGCGGACCACCACTCGCGCAGGCGCCGTTCGGCCTCCTCGGACCCGAGCACCCCGTCGTCCAGTCGCAGATCCAGCAGGAACCGGTAGGCCTCGCCCACCTCGCGACCGGGTCCGATGCCGAGGATCCGCTGGATCTCGTTCCCGTCGAGCTCGGGCCGGATCGAGTCGATCTCCTCCTGCTCGCGCAGGCTCACGATCCGCGCCTCGATGTCGTCGTAGGCGTTCGCGAGCCGCGCCGCCTTGCGCTTGTTGCGCGTGGTCACGTCGGCACGGGTCAGGATGTGCAGCCGGTCGAGCTCCGCCCCGGCGTCGCGCACGTAGCGGCGCACCGCCGCATCCGTCCACGCCCCTTCCGCGTAGCCGAAGAACCGCAGATGCAGCTCGATCAGCTGCGCCACGCTGTCTGTCGTGGCCGCGTCGAACCGCAGCTCCTTGAGGCGCCTGCGCGCCATCCGGGCGCCCTTGACGTCGTGGTGGTGAAAGGTCACGCCGCCGCCCGGCTCGAGCTTGCGGGTCGCGGGCTTGCCGATGTCGTGCAGGAGCGCCGCGAGGCGCAGCGCGATGTCGGGCGCGGCATCCGGCTGCCGGACCGCCTCGAGCTCGATGGCCTGCCGCAGCACGGTCAGCGAGTGCTCGTAGACGTCCTTGTGGTGGTGGTGCTCGTCGACCTCGAGTCGGAGCGCCGGGATCTCCGGGAGGAACTCGTGCATCAGCCCGGTCTCGACGAGCAGGCGGATGCCCCGCACCGGGTCGTCGGTCTGCAGCAGTCGCACGAGCTCGCTCTGGATGCGCTCGGGGCTCACGATGCGGATCGTCTCGCGGAGCTGCTCGATGGCCGAGGCCGTGCCGGGATCGACCTCGAACGACAGCTGAGAGCTGAAACGTGCGGCGCGCAGCATCCGGAGCGGGTCGTCGCCGAAGCTGACGTGCGGATCGGCGGGGGTGCGGAGCACCCCCGCCAGCAGATCCTCCACCCCGCCGTTCGGGTCGACGAGGGTGGGGGCGGGCACGCGGAGCGCCATCGCGTTGACCGTGAAGTCGCGCCGGACGAGGTCGTCCTCGAGGGTATCGCCGAACGCGACCGTGGGCTTGCGGGTCACGCCGTCGTAGCTGTCGGCGCGGTAGGTCGTGATCTCGACCTGCTCGCCGGCGATGCGGGCGCCGATCGTGCCGAAGGCGCGGCCGATCTCCCACCGGACGGTCGAGATCGGAGTGATGATCCGCAGGATGTCGTCGGGCCGCGCATCGGTCGTGAAGTCGAGGTCGTGCGTGTCGCGCCCGAGGATCGCGTCGCGCACCGGGCCGCCGACGATGGCGAGCTCGTGGCCGGCGTCGGCGAAGGCACGACCGAGCGTCGCGACCGCCCTGGACTCGGCGAGCGCGCCCAGACGCGCCATCCCCTCGGCCATGTTGAGCATGCCTTCGAGCCTATCCGGCCCCTCGGCCACCCTTTCGCCGGGAACCCGCCGGACCGGCGGGAGTCGTGAGCCGGCTCACCTGTCGTGTCTCGTCGGTGCGATCTGCACATCGCGACAGGTGAGCGTTCGTCCGCATCGCTCGCCTGTCGCGAACGCGCCATCCCATCGGCGACGCGCGACAGGCGAATGCCGACCGGCACCGCATCAGGCGAACGAGAGGAACCCCGTGAACAGAAGCTCGCGGGCGGCGGGCAGCAGCTCCGCGCGCAGCCGCGCCGCATCCGCCTCGAGCAGCTCGGCGATCGCGTCGATCAGCACCCCCGCCGTCAGCTCGCCGTCGCAGGCGCCGACGAGGGCGGCGAGCGCCGGGTCGACGTCGATCGTGCGACCGAGACCGCCGCCCTGGCGCAGCTCGATCACGCTCGGCGAATCCGAGCCCGGCACGTGATGCCGCGCCTCGGTGACGTCCCCGGCGACCTGCAGGACGGATGCGGCAAGCCCCCCGTCGTCGAGACGGCCGAGGTGCGCGACGGTCTCGAGCGCCGTTGCGAGGTGCGCGCCCAGATGCGCCGGGTCGACCTGCTGCGCCACCCGCTCGAACCGGTCGAGGCCGGTCTGCGCCGCGAGCACGACCCAGCCGAGACCGATCCCGGTCACGCCGCGACGGGCGAAGTCGTCGAGCCAGGCCTCGACGAGCGTGTCGTGCTCCCGGGTGCCCGGCCGCGTGCCGCCGTCGCGCACCCAGAGCTCGGCGTATCGCACCGGATCGAGGTGCTCGCGTTCGATCACCCACGCACCGAGTCCGCGGGTCCATCCCCGCACGCGCTCCAGCCCCGTCCCGCCCGGTCCGTCCTCCCAGTTGCCGAGCAGACGTGCGGAGCCGCCCGGCTCGAGGTGATCCACGATCCCGCTGACCACCTGCGCCATCAGCGCATCTCCGGTCGCACCGCCGTCGCGGTACTCGTACTGCGGGACGCCATCGCTTCGCGGCGTGACGACGAACGGCGGGTTGGAGGCGATCAGGGCGAACCGCTCGCCGGCCACGGGATCGAACAGGCTGCCCCGCCGCACCTCGATCCCGTCGAGGTCGTTGAGCACGACGTTCAGCCGCGTGAACCACAGCGCCCGCTCCGAGACGTCCGTCGCGACGACCTCGTAGCCGTGCCGACGCAAGTGCAGGGCGATGACGCCGCAGCCGCAGCCCAGGTCGAGCGCGCGGCCCGCCCCCTCCGGCGGCAGCATCGCCGCGAGCGTGCGCCCGGCACCGCCGACCCCCAGAACGTGATCGGAGCGCAACGGGAAGACGCCGGCGAGCTCGTCGAGGTCGCTCGCGATCCAGCCCGCGGCGCCGTCGTCGAAGGCGTGGGGGCGGATGGCGACGAGCGGCACGACGTGCTCCCCCTCGGCACGCAGCACCCCGAGGAGCGCGGCGCCGTCCACCCCGATCGCCAGGAGTGCCGCCGCGACGGCGGCGACCGGCATCCGGTCGCCGAGCACGAACAGGCGGGCCAGCGCCGCCACCGGATCGTCCGGTGCACTCCGCAGCGCCGCGCGGGCGGGAGCGGCGTCGCCGCGGAGCACGGCATCGGCGGCAGGGTCGCCGATCAGTCCGCGCACTCGGGCATCGCTCGGACCGAAGATCGAGAGGTCGCCGGCGAGCCGCCGGGCGAGAGTCGCGTCCATGCCGACCATTCAAGCGCGTCGCGCAGCCCCCGCTTCCGGCGACGCGGCGCGGCTTCTGGCAACGCACCGCGCACGCACACCGGATCCGAGGGGTGCGTCCCCGTAGAATCGCACTCGACCGTGCGGTCGTTCATCGCACAGGAGCCTTCTGACGCATGATCCCGACCTCGGCCCACGCGGGCATCACCGCGACGCGACGACGCTCCCGCATCCTCGCCGCGATGGCGGTGCTCCTCATCGCTCTCGGGATCTCCGCTCCCGCCCGTGCGGCGACCCCGAGCCCGACGCCCACCCTGTCGGGCGAGACGACCCTCACCGTCGGGGCGCTCGGCAACGGCGTGCTCACGCCCGGCGAGTCGCTGACGACGATCTTCTCGCTGCAGAACGACACATCGGCACGCGTGGCGGGCGGCGAGGCGACCCTCCACCTCGCCGACGGCTCCCTCGGCAGCCGCGATGACCTCGCCGCGTGGCTCGACGGCTCGCGTGGCGCCGACGCCGGGCGCGCCATCGGCGCCACGGTCATCGACGCCGCGGCCTCCGGCGAGTCCACGAGCGGTGGCGTCCAGGTCGCGGCCGAGGACGAGGCCCTGCAGAACCGCGCCCCCGGGATCTACCCGATCTGGCTCACCCTCGGCGAGCTCGAGGCCCGCTCGGTCGTCGTCGTCCCCGGCTCGGCGGCCGGGTCGATCGGCGTCGTCGTGCCGATCACGGCCGGCCCCCTCCAGCGCGGCCTGCTCACGAGCGACAGCCTGGAGACGATGACCGCACCGGACGGCTCGCTCACCGCCGCCCTCGACGCCGTCGAGGGGACCCCCGCGATCCTGGCGATCGATCCCGCCGTGCCGGCCGCCATCCGGGTTCTGGGAACCGCCGCGCCGGAGAGCGCCCAGGAGTGGCTCGCGCGGATGCTGCAGCTGCCCAACTCCCGCTTCGCCCTGCAGTTCGGCGACGCGGACGTCGCCACGCAGATCGACGCAGGCCTGGCAGAGCCGCTCCAGCCGACATCGCTCGCGGCCTACATCGATGCGGCGAACATCGAACCGGATGCCACGCCGAGCCCGACACCCTCGGGGTCCGCGGACGCCGAGGATGCAGACGCCGAGGGCGCGGACACCGGGCCCGAGCTTCCGGACCTCGAGAGCCTTCTCGACATCGGCGACCCGGACGCCCCGATCGTCTACTGGCCTCCCTCGGGGATCGCGGGACCGCAAGTGGTCTCCGCGCTGTCCGCGACCGCGGAGGGAGCCCTCACGCTCGTCAGCTCGTCGACGCTGGCATCGGATGCCGACGGCACGTCGACAGCACGGGCAACGGTCACCGGGGCTCCGGTGCTCGTGAGCGACGCACGGATCACTGCGGCGCTCCACGACGCGTCGATCGCCGCGGACAGCGCGGCACGGGCCGGCGATCTGGCCGCTGCATCCGCCGGGATCACGCTCGCATCTGCCGAGGCCGGCGGCGCCCCGGTCCTGGTGAGCGTGGACCGGGGCGCCGACCGCACCCGGCTCGGGCTGCACGCGGCCATCGCCGCCGCCACGACGGTGCCGGGCGTCGCCGCGGCGAGTCTCGGCGACCTGTCGGCGGCGGCCGCCACCGACGCGACCCTCGCCGCGGTGTCGAGCGATCCCACCCGCACGGGCGCCGTCGGCGTGCTGAACGCCGGTGCCGACAGCATCGCCCGGTTCGCCACGGTACTCGACGATCCCGCGCTGCTCACCGGGCCGGAGCGCGCCGGCATCCTGCAGCTGCTCGGCGCTGCCTGGGTAGACGACCCGTCGGCGTGGCTGGCCGCCTACGCCGCCCACCAGAGCGCGACGGATACGACCCTCTCGTCGGTGACGATCCTGCCCTCCAGCGCGCTGAACCTCCTGACCGCCGGCACGAATCTGCGGTTCTGGGTCCATAACGAGCTGCCCTATCCGGTCAACGTCGTGCTGTACGCCGTTCCCGACGATCTACGACTCGAGGTCGATCGCGAGACCGTGGTCACCGGTGCCGCCCCCTCCTCCAACACGCCCGTCGAGGTGCCCGTGCGCGCCCGCATCGGCAACGGCGACGTGCAGATCGACCTGAGCCTGCGCAGCCCGACCCTCGAGCCGATCGGCGTGGATCAGACCGTCGACGTCAACGTCCGCGCCGACTGGGAGGGCATCGGCCTCATCCTCATGATCGTGCTCGTCACGGGCTTCTTCGTGATCGGCGTCGTCCGCACCGTCCGCCGCCGCCGGCGCGTCGGCGCCGGGGACGAGACGGATGGGGGGAACCACGACGATCCGACGGCCGACGCCGAGACGGATGCGGCGTCCCGCGCCGACGAGGTCACGGATGCCGCGCCGTCCGACCCGGATGCGGAGCTCGCCGGCGACCCGGTCGCTGACTCGGTCGGCGATGATGCGCCGACGCGGGCCGAGGGCCCGACCGCCCCGGGACCGGAGGACCGACCGTGAGCGGTCTCGGCCGCGCGAGCGTGCTGCTCGGAGCGGGCACGATCGTGTCCCGTGTCACGGGACTGCTCCGGACCGTCGTCCTGGTCGGTGTCGTGGGTTCGGTCGGCTCGCGCGCCGCGGATGCGTTCGCTCTCGCCAATCAACTGCCCAACAACGTCTATGCGATCATCTCGGCCGGAATCCTCACGGCGGTGATCGTGCCGCAGATCGTGCGGGAGAGCGCGCGCTCCGACGGTGGGCAGCGATTCATCTCCGCGCTGTTCACAGCGGGGATCACGCTGCTTCTGGCGGTCACGGCGATCGTCACCTTGTGCGCGCCTCTGCTGATCTCTCTGTATGCCCGAGACTTCAGCCCCGCGCAGCATGCGCTGGCCACCGTATTCGCCTACTGGTGCCTGCCGCAGATCTTCTTCTACGGCCTCTACTCGCTGCTCGGCGAGACCCTCAACGCCCGCCGGATCTTCGGCCCGTTCACCTGGGCGCCGGTCGTCAACAACATCGTGTCGATTGCCGGCTTCCTCGCGATCATCGCGGTGTTCGGCGGCGATCTGACGGATGTCGAGGCCTGGACGCCCCTCGCGATCACGACGCTGGGCGCCACCGCGACGTTCGGCATCGCCGTACAGGCGCTCATCCTGCTGTTCTTCTGGCGACGCACGGGCCTGCGGCTACGACCCGACTTCCACTGGCGCGGGCTCGGCTTCCGCAACATGGGCCGCCTCGCCGGCTGGACCGCCGCGATGGTGGTCGTCGGGCAGATCGCGGGGATCGTGCAGACCCAGGTCGCCACGCAGGCCTCCGGCACCGGGGCCTCCATCGCCGCGATGCAGAACGCGTGGCTGATCTTCATGCTGCCGTACTCGATCATCGTCCTGTCGATCGGCACGCCCTACTTCACCCAGATCAGTGAGCACGCCTCGGCCGGACGCGACGACGAGGTGCGGCAGGACGTGGCGCGGAGCATCCGCATCATCAGCCTGTTCATCGTGATCGCCGCGGTCGCGGTGGCGGTCGCGGCGGTGCCCGCATCCCGCATCTTCGTGAACACCCCGCAGGACGCCGTGGACGCCGCGCCGGTGCTCGTCTGCTACCTCGTGAGCCTGCTGCCGCTGGCGGTGCTGTTCATCGTGCAGCGCACGTTCTACGCCTACGACGACACCCGCACGCCCTTCGTCTTCACCACCGTGCAGGGCGCGGTCGTCGTGCTCACCGCGCTCGTGGCGTCGTGGACGCTGCCGACCCCCTGGCTGGCCGCGGGCGTGGCTCTCGGCCAGTCGATCGCCATCATCGTGCAGATCGTCATCGCGACGTGGCTGCTGCACCGGCGGCTCGGCGGTATCGGCACGGGCTCGTGGCTGCGCGCCATCCTGCGCTACGCGGGTGCGGCTATCCCCGCGGGGGCGGCCGGATGGCTCGTCTACCAGCTGCTCGGCGGCGACGAGGGGTGGACCGTCTCCGACAAGCTGCTCGGGGCCGTCGGCACCGGGATCGTCGGACTCGCGAGCCTCGTCGTCTATCTCGGCGTGCTCGCGCTGCTGCGCACCCCGGAGCTCGCACCGGCCCTCGGGATGCTGCGCCGCGTGCTCCCCCGCCGCTGACCGATCGGCGTCCCTTCTCTCGACATGCCGGCATCGGCCGGGGAATGGCGCGCGGCTAGCATGTGTTGAGCACTTTCGAACCGCAAGGGAGAACCGCACGTGCGTCAGCTCATCATCATCGGCTCGGGACCGGCCGGCTACACCGCCGCGATCTACGCCGCCCGCGCCAACCTCAAGCCGCTCGTCGTCGCGAGCTCCGTCGAGGCCGGCGGTGAGCTCATGAACACCACCGAGGTCGAGAACTTCCCCGGCTTCCCCGAGGGCGTCCAGGGGCCCGATCTCATGACGAAGATGCAGGAGCAGGCGGAGAGGTTCGGTGCCGAGGTCGTCTACGACGACGTCACCGCTCTCGATCTGGCCGGTTCCGTCAAGCGTGTGACCCTCGGCAGCGGTCGCGTGGAGGAGGCGGACGCCCTGATCTTCGCCACCGGATCGGCGTACCGCAAGATCGGCATCGCCGGTGAGGAGCGCCTGTCGGGCCGAGGCGTCTCGTGGTGCGCCACCTGCGACGGCTTCTTCTTCCGCGAGCGCACGATCGCCGTCGTCGGCGGAGGCGACTCGGCGATGGAGGAGGCGACCTTCCTGACGCGCTTCGCCTCGAAGATCTACGTCATCCACCGTCGTGACGAGCTGCGCGCCTCGAAGATCATGCAGGAGCGCGCGTTCGCGAACGACAAGATCGAGTTCGTCTGGAACAGCGCCGTCACCGACATCCTCGGCGAGGACGCGGTCACCGGGGTGCAGCTGACGTCGACCGTCGACGGCTCGACCCGCGAGCTCGAGCTGCAGGGACTGTTCGTCGCGATCGGCAACGACCCGCGCACACACCTCGTGCACGATCAGCTCGAATTGACCGCCGAGGGCACGATCTGGGTCGACGGACGCTCGTCGCGCACCTCCGTCCCCGGCGTGTTCGCCGCCGGCGACGTGATCGACCCGACCTACCGCCAGGCCGTCACCGCGGCGGCCAGCGGCACGGTCGCCGCTCTCGATGCCGAGCACTTCCTCGCCGCGTTGGACGAGGCCGGCACTCCCGCGCCCGACGCCGATCAGATCGAGGGTCTCCCCGTTCTCTGACGGGAACATCGAGCGCCGTCCGCGCGTTCGCTCAGGCAAGACTTCCATCGAAGGAGAAGAACAATGACTGCGAAGGCGACGAGCTCGAGCACCTGGAACGAGGACGTCCTCGAGGCCGACGGCCCCGTTCTCGTCGACTTCTGGGCCGCATGGTGCGGTCCGTGTCGCATGGTCGCTCCCGTGCTGGACGAGATCCAGGCGGAGAACCCCGAGAAGATCACCATCCTGAAGCTGAACGTGGACGAGAACCCCGATCTCGCCATGAAGTACCAGATCACCTCCATCCCCGCGATGAAGGTGTTCCAGGCCGGCGAGGTCAAGACGACGATCATCGGCGCGAAGCCGAAGTTCGCCCTCGAGCAGGATCTCGCGCCCTACATCGGCTGAGAGAGACGCGAGGAGAACGGCCCGTGGCGCCCGCCGCGGGCCGTTCCTTCGTCTCCGGGCGTCAGGACGCCTCGGGGCGCACCATGGCGTCCCAGCGGCGCGAGGTGTTCGTCTCGCCGAGCAAGCGCCAGACGGCCGGAGTCAGCGGCGGATAGTCCAGCGAGATCTGACGGAGCACGCGGTAGTGTCGGGCCGCATTGGGACGTCCGCCGCCCGACTCGGCGATGTTCTCGGCGCGCAGCATGAAGACGACGAGCTCGTCGACCGTGGGCAGATCCTCCATGAAGTCCCAGGGATCCTCACCCGAGCGCAGGCGTTCGTCGACGAGCACCGAGAGCTCGTCCGCGGCTTCCGCCCGGAGCAGCTCGAGGCTCGCGCGCCGGCGCAGGGACTCGGAATTCACCCGTCCAGCCTACGCGCGGATGTTCTTCTCGGCCCCGCGCGGCCGCGACCTCAGCGACCGCCGAGGCTCTCCTCACCGAGCTCGGCCAGAATCCTGTTCAGATCCTGGATAGTCGCGAAATCTATGATGACCTGGCCTTTTCTTGCGGTCAAGGAGATCTTCACCCGCGTGTTCAATCGATCTCCGAGGCGCTCTGCCACCTCGTCGAGATGCGCTCGACGAGCGCCGGCCTTCGGTGCCGGCCGCGCTGCCGAGGCCGCACCCTTGGCCGCGGCCTCGGCAGCGCGCACCGACAGGTCCTCGTTCACGATCTTGTCGGAGAGCCGCTGCATCGCGTCGACGTCGTCCAGCACGAGGATCGCCCTCGCATGTCCCGCGCTGAGCACACCGGCTGCCACCCGCTGCTGCACGGGCACCGGAAGACGGAGCAGACGGATGGTGTTGGAGATCTGCGGTCGGGAACGACCGATCCGCCCGGCGAGCTCCTCCTGCGTGATGCCGAAGTCCTCGAGGAGCTGCTGATACGCGGAGGCCTCTTCGAGAGGATTCAGCTGTGACCGATGCAGGTTCTCGAGCAACGCGTCGCGGAGAAGATCCTCGTCCGCCGTCTCGCGCAGGATGGCCGGGATCGCCTCGAGTCCCGCCTCGCGCGCAGCGCGGGTACGACGCTCCCCCATGATGAGCTCATAGGTGCCGTCCCCGGCGTCGCGGACGACGACCGGCTGGAGCACACCGAACTCCCGCACGCTGTGTACGAGCTCCGCCAGGTCGTCAGCGTCGAAGTGGGTGCGGGGCTGACGCGGATTCGGGACGATCGCGTGCGGATCGACCTGGATGAGACGCGCCCCCGGCACGGCGATCAGTTCCTCGCGGCCGTTCTCCGAACCGCTCGCCTCGACCGTCTCCGGCGCGGATTCCGGCGTCGACGACGCGTCAGGGAAGAACACGTCCACCGGGCGTGCCGTCGAGGGCTCGGTGATCGGGATGAGTGCTCCGATGCCTCGACCGAGACCGGTTCGCTTCGCCATCAGGACTCTCCTTCGTTCGTGGACTCGCCGTCGTCGGCGTCGTCATGGTCGCTTCGTGCCAGCAGCTCCACCGCCGCCTCGCGGTAGGCCACCGCGCCGGCGGACTGGCCGTCGTAGGCGATCACGGTCTGCCCGAAGCTCGGGGCCTCGGACACACGGACAGAGCGCGGGATGACCGTTCCGAGCACCTGCTGCGGGAAGTGCTCGCGCACCTCCTCCGCAACCTGCTGCGCCAGCCGGGTCCGTCCGTCGTACATCGTCAGGAGGATCGTCGACACGTGCAGGGGCGGATTGAGGTGCTTCTGGATCATCTGCACACTGCCGAGCAGCTGGCTCAGCCCTTCGAGCGCGTAGTACTCGCACTGGATGGGGATGAGCACCTCGCTCGCCGCGGTGAACGCGTTGATCGTGAGAAGCCCCAGCGAGGGCGGGCAGTCGATGAGCACCACATGGGGCGGCTCGGGCGTCGAGGCGAGATACTCGTCGAGCGCACGGCGGAGCCGGTGCTCCCGGGCCACGTGGGAGACCAGCTCGATCTCGGCACCGGCCAGATGGATGGTGCTCGGCGCACACGTCAACAGGGGGGACTCGGGACTCGTCTGCACGATGTCCGCCAACGGGAACTCGTCGATGAGGACGTCATAGACGCTGGGGACGTCGGCGGTGTGCGGCACCCCGAGGGCCGTGGACGCGTTCCCCTGCGGATCCAGGTCGATCACGAGCACCCGCGCTCCGACGCCGGCGAGCGCGGCGGCGATGTTGACGGTCGTCGTGGTCTTGCCGACGCCGCCCTTCTGGTTCGAGACCGTCAGAGTGCGCGTACCCGAGGGAAGGCGCACATGCACGTCGTCCAATGCCCGGCGGCGCGCGCGCAGATCGGCGATCTCGCGCGCAAGGGGCGTGTCGTCGTCCACGGAGGTCACGGCGTTGTCGGAATGTTTCACGTGAAACGGGTCACCTTTCGCGTACGCACGGACGGGGTCAACTGTAGTCGGAGGGACAGACGGTTCCGAGGGGATGTCTCGTTCCGAGGGGATGTTTCACGTGAAACATCGACGCGCTCAGGATCGCCGCACCGTCGCCCGTACGACACGGGTCGGCTCCTCGACGACCCCGGAACCGACGACCTCCACCCGCACGTCGGTGAGTCTCTGTGCGCGGATCTGCTTCGCAGCCTTCTCGATCTCGGCCTCGGCGGAGATCCCCTTCATCAGGATCAGCTCGCCGCCGTCGCGCACCAGGGGGGCCGTCAGGGGCAGCAGGGTCCGCAGGGCACTGACGGCGCGTGCCGTCACCGCATCGAGCACGGGGCCCTCCGACCACTCCTCACCGCGACCGCGGACCACCTCGACGTTCGTGAGGCCGAGCTCGTCGGTCTGCTCCTGCAGCCAGGCGGTGCGCCGCTCCATCGGCTCGATCAGCACCCAGGTGACGTCGGGACGGACGATCGCGCCCACGAGACCCGGGAGACCTGCCCCCGAGCCGATGTCTCCCACGCGACCAGGGGAGAACAGCGGCGCGACGACCGCGCTGTTCAGGATGTGCCGTGTCCACAGTCGCGGCACTTCGAGCGGGCCGATGAGGCCACGGATCTCCCCCTGCTCCGCGAGGTTCCGGGTGAACTGCCGGGCGAGATCCAGGCGCTCACCGAAGACCAGCGCAGCGGATGCCGGCTCCCGCTCGAGATCGCTCATCGATGTTTCACGTGAAACATTCACGCGCGGCGCAGGACGGTGTGGCGCTGCGAGCCCTCGCCGTACGACTCGGAGACGAGTCCCCGCTCCCCGGCGATGTCGTGCACGAGCTTGCGCTCGTAGCTCGACATCGCGGGCAGCGAAGCCTGCGATGCGCCCTCGTCGAGGCGGGAGGTGGCCCTCTCCACGAGCGCCTCCAGCTCGCGGCGTCGCGCGTCGCGCGACCCGCTGACGTCGAGGATGAGGCGCGAGAAACGGCCCGTGCTGCTCTGCACCGCGAGGCGGGTCAGCTCCTGCAGGGCACTGACGGTCTCGGGATCGGCCAGGACGCGCAGAGAGTCGTCACCGTCGGACTCTATCGACACGTAGGCGCGACCGCTGCGGACGTCGAGAGCGAGGTCGCCGCCGATGTCCGCGATGTCCAGGAGCCCTTCGAGGAAGTCGGCGGCTACGTCGCCCTCCTGCTCCAGCTGCTCCACGCTCGCGGATGCCTCGGCCGTCTGGGTGGTCTCGGAAGTCATGCCGGTCTCTTTCGCTGCTCAGGCGGACGGGGATGTGGGGGAGGCGTCACCGGTGCCGCTCTTCGTCCCGGGATTCTGCTTCGTGGCCTGCTTCTTCGCGCGCTGCTTGCCCACCGGCTGCTGACGCTTCGGTGCCTCCGCGCGCTTGCGCTCGGCCTCCTCCAGCAGACGCTGCTGCTCGGCCTGGTGCTTCTCCATCGAGATCACACGACCCTTGGCGTCGAGTGCCTTGCCACGGCGCGCCAGGCGCTCCTCCCGTGCCTTCGCGGCCTCGGAGCCGGGCGTCGGGAGGTTACGGATGACGAGGAACTGCTGGACCATCGTCCACAGGTTGCTGACGAACCAGTAGACGACGACACCGAGAGGGAAGAACACGCCCGAGAAGATGAAACCGAGAGGGAGGACGAAGAGCATGATGCGCTGCATCTGGTACGCCTGACCCGTCTTGGCCTCGGGCGACAGGTTCTTCGAGATGATCTGCAGCTGCGTGAAGAACTGCGACGCGATCATGAGGACGACGAGGATCACCAGGATGATGACCGTCGCGGTTCCGTCGGGCTGACCCCACGCGCCCGTCAGGGTGTCGTGCAGCGACGCCACACCGAAGAGACGGGCGTTGTAGAACTCGGCGGTCAGGGTCGCGTCGAGCAGCCCGACCCCACCCGTGCCGAGCGTCGCGTGCTTGGCGACGTCGTTGAGCACGCTGTAGAGCGAGAAGAAGACAGGCATCTGCACGAGCAGTGGAAGACATCCCGAGATGGGTGTGGTGCCGTGCTTCTTGTACAGCGCCATGGTCTCGCGGCTCATCGCCTCGCGAGAGAGCTGATCCTTCTTGCCCTTGTACTTCTCCTGCACCTTCCGCAGCTCGGGAGCGATCTCCATCATCTTGCGCTGGCTCTTGATCTGCTTGACGAACAACGGGATCAGCGCCGCGCGCACGACGATGACCAGCCCAACGATCGACAGCACCCACGCGATGCCGGAGTCCGGTGCGAGCCCGACGAACGTCCAGATCGCGTGCCAGCCGACGAGTACGAGCTCGACGAGCCATTTCAAGGGCCAGAGGATCGTCCCGAGGAGGTCGAAACCGCCCGATGACTGCGCGGCGGTGGCGAGTACCAGATCCACGAGGATCAGTCCTTTCTCAGTGGCACGACGAAACCGTGCCGGGTCAAAGCATGCGCAAAGCGTGCGTGCGGGGGAGGATCATCGATACCGCCGTCTGCCCACGGGTGGCACCGAGCGATTCGAGCCACCGCGAGAGCAGAGCCCTTGATGGCGCCATGCTGCTGCACGGCACCGACCGCATAGGCCGAGCACGACGGGTAGTAGCGGCAGACATCGCCGTACACATGGGAGATCGTCGCACGGTAGGCGTGGAGCACGCTGAGAGCGGCGTTCCGAGGCACGAGCGGAAGAGCGCGCAGCCAGCCCTGCTCGGGGAGGCGCGCCGTTCCGAGCGACGCGGCCGGCAGCGTGGAGGTGCTCACGAAGCGCTCCGGACGAGACAGCGGGTGACGTGTGCGTCGAGCTCGCGGAAGGTCGCGTCGGCCGCACCAGGCAGGGCGCGTACGACGACGTCCGCGCCCCGACCGAGGTTCGGGAGCGCGGACGCGCAGATGGCTTTGAGGCGACGGCGCACCGTGTTTCGCACGACCGCCGATCCGACCTTCTTGCTCACGATGAACCCGAACCGTGCGGCGCGGTCCTCACCGGTGGCCACGACATACGTGACGGTGTGGGGACCGGAACATCGCACGCCACGACGGACCACAGCCCTGTACTCGGCGCCGTCGGTCAGTCGGTTCGGCCGCGAGAGCACCGCTCGGGTCAGGCCGAGAGCTCGGTGCGGCCCTTGGCGCGGCGAGCCGAGAGGATCGCACGGCCGGCGCGGGTGCGCATACGGGCACGGAAGCCGTGCTTCTTGGCGCGGCGGCGGTTGTTGGGCTGGAACGTGCGCTTGCTCATGGAATCACTCCGGATGGGTTGTCACCGGAACGCTCTCACCGGGGACGGGACGGATCTGCCTCGAGGGCATAAGTCAACCGACTAAGACTAAGTCGAGCAGGGCCAGAACTCAAACCGAGCGCCGAAAGAGACATTATCCACAGGATGGGGAGAACAGCCTGGAAGTGACACGCCCCCGGTTCTACAGTGGGGTTTGCTCCGAGACGCCGCCCTGACTAGCGTTGCTCGGGCACTTATCCACAGGTGAGCGCGACCGCATCCGCCCGGCCTGTCCCACACGAGGCCCAGAAGGGGACCATGTCAGCGCAAGAGTCACCGGACGTCCCGGTCTGGACCGAAGCGCTGGGAGTCCTCTCGCAAGACGAGCGCGTCTCCCCGCAGATGCACGGCTTCCTCAATCTGGCGGTGCCCCAGGGGATCATGGCCGGCACCCTCTATCTCGATGTGCCGAACGACCTCACCGCTGCACAGCTCAACAAGCGCCTGCGCACCGTCATCCTCGAGGCGCTGACGCAGGCTTCGTCCGACGATGAGGTCACGGCATTCCGGGTCGTGGTCAATCCGGAGCTCGTCGGCGTGCATCTCAACACGCCGATCACCGTGCAGACCGCACCGATCCCGACTCCTCCCCCGCCCGTGGAGGAACGCGTCGAGGTGGTGCCGAACGGACGCGCCGACACCCGGCTGAATCCGAAGTACACGTTCGACAGGTTCGTGATCGGCCAGTCCAACCGATTCGCGCACGCCGCCGCCGTCGCCGTCGCCGAGGCGCCCGCCAAGGCGTACAACCCTCTGTTCATCTACGGCGACTCGGGACTAGGCAAGACGCACCTGCTGCACGCCATCGGCGACTACGCGCTCAGCCTCTACCAGGGCGTGCGCGTCAGATACGTCTCGAGCGAGGAGTTCACGAACGACTTCATCAACTCGATCGCCAACAACCGCGGCTCGGCCTTCCAGGCCCGCTACCGCGAGGTCGACATCCTGCTGATCGACGACATCCAGTTCCTGCAGGGTCGTGCCGAGACGCAGGAGGCCTTCTTCCACACGTTCAACACCCTCCACGATCACGACAAGCAGGTCGTGATCACGAGCGACGTCCCGCCCAAGCACCTGACCGGATTCGAAGACCGGATGCGGAGCCGCTTCGAGTGGGGCCTGATCACCGACGTCCAGGCTCCCGATCTCGAGACGCGCATCGCGATCCTGCGGAAGAAGGCGCAGAACGAGCGCCTGCAGATCCCGGACGAGGTGCTCGAGTACATCGCGACGGTCGTCTCGAGCAACATCCGCGAGCTCGAGGGCGCCCTCATCCGCGTCTCGGCGTTCGCCAGCCTCAACCGCTCGACGCTCGACATGTCGCTCGCCCAGCAGGTGCTACGGGACATCATCGACCAGGACGATGCGAACGTCATCTCCCCGACCGACATCATCACGGCGACGGCGCAGTACTTCAAGCTCTCGGTCGACGACCTCTACGGATCCAGCAGATCGCAGGCGGTCGCCACCGCTCGGCAGATCGCCATGTATCTCTGCCGGGAGCGCACCAACCTGTCGCTGCCGAAGATCGGTCAGCTGTTCGGCAACCGCGACCACACCACCGTCATGTACGCGTACAAGAAGATCAGCGACCTCATGAAGGAACGCCGCTCGATCTACAACCAGGTGTCGGAGATCACGACCCAGCTCGGCCGCGCCGGTCGCTGAGCCGGCGCGGCCGAGTTGGTCCACAGGCTTCGGGTCGGCCCGCGTCGCCCTTCGACGCGCCGTCTCACGCCGACTTGACAGAGGCGTTCGCCATGCTCACAATGCGCTTCTGCACAGTGTGGACAACCTGTGGATAACTGTGAGCCACGCCGTACCGAATGTGAGCGAAAGAGAGCCGTCCTGTGGATAACTGCAGCGCACACCGCGTCCGGACGATCGGCGTTCGACAGCGGAATCCTCAGTGATTCCACAACTCACACGCGTGTAGTTCCCGCTCGCTGCAAGTCATCCACCGACTTATCCACAGTTCCCACAGCTGTTAACAAGATGACGGTTCTTTCTCAATGGGATCTCATGCGATCACCTCTACGACGATGAAGGACCCGGTCTTCGCGCCGTCCTGTCGCAGCACTAGCATGGGAAGGCCCAGCCCGACACCGAGGGAGCGTCCGTGAAGTTCCACGTCAATCGCGATGTGTTCAGCGAAGCCGTGTCGTTCGTCGTCAAGCTTCTGCCGCAGCGCAACCCGCAGCCGATCCTGGCCGGTGTCCTCATCGAGGCCGACGCAGACGGACTCTCGCTGTCCGCCTTCGACTATGAGGCGTCCGCACGCACGACGATCGAAGCGACGGTCGACGACCCCGGCACGATACTCGTGCACGGGCGTCTTCTCTCCGACATCGCCAGCCGGCTCCCGAACGCTCCCGTCCAGATCACCGTCGACGACGATGGGATCCTCCTCACGTGCGGATCGGCGCGATTCACGCTCGCGTCCATGCCGGTGCAGGAATACCCGGCGATCCCCGAGGTCAGTGGGGAGTCCGGGCTCGTCCCCGCCGAGGACTTCGCGACAGCCATCGCCCAGGTCGCGTTCGCCGCGTCGCGGGACGACGTCACGCCGGTGCTCACCGGCGTGCAGCTCGAGGTCAGCGGCAACCAGCTCAGTCTCGTCGCGACCGACCGCTACCGGGTGGCGCTTCGCCAGATCCCGTGGGACGGGCCGGCGACCGCAGACGGCGAGACGACCACCGCGCTGGTGCCCGCCCGTACCCTGCAGGAGGTCGGCAAGACCTTCTCGCACGGCGAGAACATCTCCATCGCCTTCTCAGGATCCGGAGATCGGGAGATCATCGCGTTCACCTCGGGCAACAAGACCGTGACGTCCCTTCTGATCAAGGGCAACTTCCCGCCCGTGCGACGACTCTTTCCGGAGCAGACGGAGCATCATGCGGTGGTCAACACCGCCGAGCTCGTCGAGGCGGTGCGTCGCGTCTCGCTCGTCCTGGACCGCTCCGCGCCGCTGCGCTTCACGTTCGGCACCGAGGGTGTGGCGATGGAGGCGTCGGGCACCGAGCAGGCGCGCGCGTCCGAGTCCGTCGACGCCACGCTCACCGGCGAAGACGTCACGCTCGGCCTCAATCCGCAGTACCTCCTCGAGGCGCTCGCCGCGGTCCGCAGCGAGTTCACGAGGGTGACATTCACCTCGAGCGAGAACGCCAACAAGCTGAGCCCGATCCTGGTCACTCCCCAGACGTCGGTCGACAAGGGTGGCGAGGGATCGTTCAAGTATCTGCTGCAGCCGAACCTCCTCCTGCGCTGACCGTGTCCCGCCGGAGTAACCGCTCCGCCCGACGCACCCTTTGCAGGGGAGAATGAACACCGTGATCGTAGAGCAGCTGAGTCTCGTCGACTTCCGCAACTACGAGCACGCCGAACTCGGTCTCGCGGGGGGCGCGAACCTGCTCGTCGGCCGCAATGGCCAGGGCAAGACCAATCTCGCCGAGGCCGTCACCTACCTGGCGACCCTCGGTTCGCATCGCGTCTCGGTTGATGCCCCTCTGGTGCGTTCGGGGGCGGATGCGGCGATCGTGCGCGCGAGGCTCGCGCACGGAGAGCGACGCATCGTCCTTGAGATCCAGATCAACAAACAGGGTTCGAACAAGGCACGGGTCGGGGGCGCACCGGTGCGGACGGCGGAGCTTCCCCGTTATGCACAGGTCGTGCTGTTCGCCCCCGAGGATCTGCAGATCGTGCGTGGCGACCCGTCCGCGCGGCGACGCTTCGCCGATCAGCTCCTGGTGCAGCGCACACCGCGGATGGCGGGGGTGCTCGGCGACTACGACCGCGTGCTGCGTCAGCGGACCGCGCTGCTGAAGTCCGCGCGGGCGCGCGGACTCCGCGCCGAGTCCCTGCCGACGCTCGACGTGTGGGACGACAAGCTCGTCGCGCTCGGCACCGAGATCATCGAGGCTCGAGCGCGGCTGGCGCGGGAGCTGCATCCGCCGCTCGTCGCCGCGTACGCGGCCATCGCCGGCGCCGATCACTCTCCCGAGTTGGAGTGGGCGTCCTCGATCGCCGGCGCCGACCCCGAGGAGGACGATGACGCGACGACGGCGCTCGCGGCCGGGGACACGGCTGAGGCGTTCCGTACGGCGCTCGCCGCTCGCAGATCGGCGGAGCTCGATCGCGGTGTGACCCTGGTGGGCCCCCATCGCGACGATCTCGTGCTGCGCATCCACTCGCTTCCGGTGAAGGGGTACGCCTCGCACGGCGAGTCCTGGTCGGTGGCGCTCGCGCTTCGACTGGCCTCCGCTCAGCTGCTGCGCGCCGATTCGATGCTCGGAGACCCGATCGTGATCCTCGACGACGTCTTCGCCGAGCTCGATGTCGATCGGCGCGCGCGGCTGGCCGGGCTCGTCGTGGACTTCGAACAGGTGATCGTGACCGCGGCGGTCGAGGCGGATGTGCCCGACGGTCTTCGCGGTCGCACGGTGCGGATCGAGTCCGGGCGGATCCGGGGGGTCGACGATGACTGACGACGACATTCCCGAGACCATGGCCACCTACCTGCGGCTGCGCGGCCTCGATCCGGTGAACCGGCGCGGGGGTCGACGCTCCCGCCGGGTGCCCGGCGCCGACGAGAGCGTCCCGTTCACGACGGGACGCGACCCGCACGGACTCGGCGAGGTGCTGGCGGGATGGACGAAGCAGGCCGGCTGGGATCCCCTGCTCGCGCGGGAGGACCTGATCCTGAAGTGGCACGATGTGGCGGGCGAGGAGACGGCGCAGCACACCCGGCCGGTGGGTCTCGACGCCGGCGTCCTCACCGTCCAGTGCGATTCCACCGCGTGGGCGAAGCAGCTGAAGATCATGCGCACGCACATCGTCACGCAGATCGTGCAGCGCTTCCCGGATGCGGGTGTGCAGAACGTCCGCTTCGTGGGGCCTGACGTCCCGTCGTGGAAATGGGGTCCCAGAGCCGTTCCAGGGCGGGGTCCTCGTGATACCTACGGATGACCCACGTCCTCACGTACCTTTCCGGATTTTGTGACGCCACACGGGCGCACAGGCCCCGCGTCGGGGGCGGAGTTGATAGAATCGGCCGGTACCGTCTACTGAACCGGAGCGCTCGAAACCTATGACGTCTTCCACACCCCCCAGCGTTCCCGACGACAGCGGACGAACCGGTCCGGCGCAGAATCGGAACGACTACGGGGCAGACGCCATCCAGGTGCTCGAAGGCCTCGAGGCCGTGCGCAAACGTCCCGGCATGTACATCGGCTCGACCGGGCCGCGAGGACTCCATCACCTCGTGTACGAGATCGTCGACAACTCGGTCGACGAGGCGCTCGCGGGCTACTGCGACCGCATCGAGGTGACGATCCTCGCCGACGGCGCCGTCCGCGTCGTCGACAACGGTCGCGGCATCCCCGTCGACATCCACAAGACCGAGGGCAAGTCCACGGTCGAGGTCGTGCTGACCGTGCTGCACGCCGGCGGGAAGTTCGGCGGTGGCGGCTACGCGGTCTCCGGCGGTCTCCACGGTGTCGGCTCCTCCGTCGTGAACGCGCTCTCCAGCCGGCTCGAGGTCGAGGTGCGGCGTCAGGGATCGGTCTGGCGCCAGTCCTACCGATCGGGCGGCGTGCCGCAGTCCCCGCTCGCCCAGGGCGAGGAGAGCAGCGAGACCGGGACGACGATCACGTTCTGGCCCGATCCGGAGATCTTCGAGTCGGTCGAGTTCGACTACGACACCCTCCGCACGCGCTTCCAGCAGATGGCCTTCCTGAACAAGGGGCTCAGCATCACGGTGCGCGACGAGCGCGCCGAGCACGCGGTCGACGACGAGATCGACGGCCAGCTGGTCGTCGTCCAGCCGCATGACGAGTTCCTGTACGAGCGCGGCCTCGTCGACTACGTCGAGTACCTCAATCGCGTGCGCAAGGCGGATGTGGTCAACGACCAGATCATCGATTTCGAGACCGAGGACACCGAGCGCAAGATCGCGCTCGAGCTGGCCATGCAGTGGACGACCTCGTACACGGAGAACGTGTTCACGTACGCGAACACCATCAACACCCACGAAGGCGGGACGCACGAGGAGGGATTCCGCGCGGCGCTGACGACTCTCGTCAACAAGTACGCCCGAGCGCAGAACCTGCTGAAGGAGAAGGACGACAACCTCTCCGGCGAAGACGTGCGCGAGGGGCTGACCGCGGTCATCTCGGTGAAGCTCTCCGAGCCGCAGTTCGAGGGACAGACCAAGACCAAGCTCGGCAACACCGAGGCGAAGGCGTTCGTGCAGAAGGTGGTCGGCGATCAGCTCGGCGACTGGTTCGACCGCAACCCTCAGCAGGCGAAGAACATCGTGCGCAAGGCGATCGACGCCGCGACCGCGCGTCTGGCAGCCCGCAAGGCCCGTGAGACGGCCCGCCGCAAGAGCGTGTTCGAGTCGGCATCCATGCCCGACAAGCTGAAGGACTGCACGAGCAAGGATCCCGCGATCAGCGAGATCTTCCTCGTCGAGGGCGACTCGGCCGGCGGTTCGGCGGTACAGGGTCGCGACCCGCACACGCAGGCGATCCTCGCCCTGCGGGGAAAGATCCTCAATGTCGAGCGAGCCCGCCTCGACCGCGCTCTCGGCAACAACGAGGTGCAGGCGATGATCCAGGCCTTCGGCACGGGCATCGGCGAGGATTTCTCGATCGACAAGGCGCGCTACCACAAGATCGTGCTGATGGCCGATGCCGACGTCGACGGCCAGCACATCACGACCTTGCTGCTGACTCTGCTGTTCCGCTACATGCGCGGACTCATCGAGGCCGGCTACGTCTACCTCGCGCAGCCCCCCCTGTACCGGCTGAAGTGGTCGAACTCGCCGCACGAGTACGTCTACAGTGACGCCGAGCGCGACGCGCTGCTGGCAGCGGGCCTCGCCGCGGGCAGGCGCATCCCGAAGGACAACGGCATCCAGCGCTACAAGGGTCTGGGCGAGATGAACGCCAAGGAGCTGTGGGAGACCACGATGGATCCGGCGACGCGGACGCTCCTGCAGGTGACCATCGACGATGCCGCCGCCGCCGACGAGATCTTCTCGACGCTCATGGGCGAGGACGTCGAGTCACGGCGCCACTTCATCCAGCGCAACGCGAAGGACGTCCGCTTCCTCGACATCTGATGCTTCGACTCGGCGCTGAGCGCCTCGCTCAGCAACCGGTCCCTGAGCGGGCGAAGCGAGACGACGGGCCCCACGGGAGAATTGACACACCATGACTGACGAAGAGCGCCCGACCGAGGCACCCGAGCACGACCACGGACGGATCGACCAGGTCGACCTGCAGTCCGAGATGCAGCGCAGCTACCTCGACTACGCGATGAGCGTGATCGTGGGGCGCGCCCTGCCCCGCGTCGAGGACGGCCTGAAGCCCGTGCACCGCCGCGTGATCTACGGCATGTACGACGGGGGCTTCCGCCCGGACAAGTCCTTCTCGAAGTGCGCCCGCGTCGTCGGCGAGGTCATGGGTCAGTACCACCCGCACGGCGACGCGCCGATCTACGACGCCCTCGTGCGCCTCGTGCAGCCGTGGTCGCTGCGCTACCCGCTCGCGCTCGGCCAGGGAAACTTCGGCTCCCCCGGCAACCAGGGTGCGGCCGCACCCCGCTACACCGAGACGAAGATGGCTCCCCTCGCGCTCGAGATGGTGCGCGACATCGAAGAGGAGACGGTCGACTTCCAGGACAACTACGACGGGCAGACCCAGGAGCCGGTGGTCCTCCCCGCCCGGTTCCCGAACCTGCTGGTCAACGGGTCGGTGGGCATCGCGGTCGGCATGGCCACCAACATCCCCCCGCACAACCTCCGCGAGGTCGCCGACGGCGTGCTGTGGGCGCTCGATCACCCGGATGCCACGCACGAGGAGCTCCTTGAGGCGCTCGTACAGCGCATCAAGGGTCCCGACTTCCCGACCTCCGCGCAGATCCTCGGCACCCGTGGCATCCAGGAGGCGTACCGCACCGGGCGCGGCTCCATCACGATGCGCGCGGTCGTGAACATCGAGGAGATCCAGGGCCGCACATGCCTCGTGGTCACCGAGCTGCCCTACCAGGTGAACCCCGACAACGTCGCCGTCAAGATCCGCGACCTCGCCCGCGACGGCAAGATCACGGGCATCGCCGACATCCGCGACGAGTCGAGCGACCGCACCGGTCAGCGCCTGGTCGTCGTGCTCAAACGCGACGCCGTCGCCAAGGTCGTCCTCAACAACCTGTACAAGCACACGCAGCTGCAGGACAACTTCGGCGCGAACATGCTCGCGATCGTCGACGGCGTTCCGCGCACGTTGTCGCTCGACGGGTTTGTGTCGCACTGGGTGACGCACCAGATCAACGTGATCGTGCGGCGCACGACGTATCGTCTCCGCAAGGCGGAGGAGCGCATGCACATCCTGCGCGGCTACCTCAAGGCGCTCGACGCGCTCGACGAGGTCATCGCGCTCATCCGCTCATCCGCCACCGTCGACGACGCCCGCGGCGGACTGAAGTCGCTCCTCGACATCGACGACATCCAGGCCGACGCCATCCTCGCGATGCAGCTGCGCCGTCTCGCTGCCCTGGAACGACAGAAGATCGTCGACGAAGCCGAGGACCTGCTGTCGCAGATCACGGACTTCCAGGACATCCTCGCCACGCCTCTGCGTCAGCGCTCGATCGTTCGCGACGAGCTCACCGAGATCGTCGCGAAGTACGGCGACGAGCGACGCACGCAGATCCTCTACGGGTTCGACGGCGACATGTCGGTGGAGGACCTCATCCCCGAGGAGGAGATGGTGGTCACGATCACGCGCGCGGGCTACATCAAGCGCACGCGCAGTGACAACTACCGTTCCCAGCACCGCGGCGGCAAGGGGGTCAAGGGCGCTCAGCTGCGCGCCGACGACGTGGTGGAGCATTTCTTCGTCACGACGACCCACCACTGGCTGCTCTTCTTCACGACGAAAGGCCGGGTCTACCGGGCCAAGGCGTACGAGGTGCCCGAGGCGGGCCGGGATGCGAAGGGTCAGCACGTCGCCAACCTGCTGGCGCTCCAGCCCGACGAGGAGATCGCCCAGATCCTCGACATCCGCGACTATTCGGCCGCGGCATACCTCGTGCTGGCCACACGTGGCGGGCTCGTCAAGAAGACCCGCCTGACTGAGTACGACACCAACCGTCAGGGCGGCGTGATCGCGATCAAGCTCCGTGAGGACGACGAGCTGGTCAGCGCACTGCTCGTCGACGAGACGGACGACATCCTGCTTGTCAGCCGCCACGGCATGTCGCTGCGCTTCACCGCGACCGACTCGTCGTTGCGCCCGATGGGCCGCTCGACCGAAGGTGTGAAGGGCATGTCGTTCCGCGACGTCGACAGCCTGCTGTCCGCATCCGTCGCGAGTGCCGACGGCGATGTGTTCGTCGTCACCGAAGGCGGCTACGCGAAGCGGACGGACGTCGACCAGTACCGGGTGCAGAGCCGAGGCGGACTGGGCATCAAGGTCGCCAAGCTGAACGAGGATCGGGGGGTCTTGGCGGGCGCTCTGATCGTCGGCGGCGATGACGAGGTCCTTGTGGTTCTTGCCAGTGGCAAGGTGGTACGCTCTGCCGTGGCCGAGGTGCCTGCCAAGGGTCGTGACACGATGGGCGTGGTCTTCGCCCGACCCGACGACGACGACCGGATCATCGCGATCGCCCGGAACTCAGAGCGGCGCCTGGCCGAGGTGACCGAAGACGCCGCCGAGCCGCAGGAAGCCTCTGCCCCCGTTCCCGACGAAAGTACTGACGCATGAGCACAGTAGCCGACAAGCTCGCCAAGAAATCGAGCAGCAAGACCAGCGCGAAGCAGGTTCGTCTGCGTCTGGTCTACGTCGACTTCTGGTCGGCCGTGAAGCTGTCCTTCCTGGCGGCGGTGGCGCTCGCCATCGTGACGGTCGTCTCGTTCTTCCTCGTGTACATGATCGTGCAGACGACGGGTCTCATCGGCAAGGCGGACGAGTTCTTCGCGTCGTTCTCAGACGGCTCGCTGTCGCTCAGCCAGTTCATCGGTCTGCCCCAGGTCATGGCGTTCGCGGCCGTGGTCGCCATCCTGAATCTCATCGTCGTGACGGTGCTGGGCGCCGTCGTCGCCGGCATCTACAACCTCGCAGTGAAGGTGACCGGAGGGCTCCTGGTGGGCTTCACCTCCAACTGACGAGGATTCGTGAAATCCCGCGGCGTCCGGTAAAGTCTTGGAGGTTGGCGGCGCGAGTCGGCAATGGTTCGGGGCTATAGCTCAGGCGGTTAGAGCGCTTCACTGATAATGAAGAGGTCCCAGGTTCAAGTCCTGGTAGCCCCACAGGCGATCGAGGCGAGTGCGGTGGATGTGCGCATCCACCGCCGAGCCGATCGAGTCCGCCGAGCGGACTGAGTCCGTCAATTACCCATCCCGGGGCCTTAGCTCAGTTGGTAGAGCGCCTGCTTTGCAAGCAGGATGTCAGGAGTTCGAATCTCCTAGGCTCCACGTATGTGAGACCCGGGAGGCGCCGCGATGAGCGACACCGACTTCTGGCTGAATCCGGCCGGTCTTCGCGAACAGGCGGGTGCGTTCACGCAGTACGCAGGTCAGGCGGCGAGCGCGAAGGCGTGGCTCCAAGGACTGACGATCACCGACAGTTCCTCGTACGACGCCTACACCCGCGTCGCCGGCTCGGCCATCGAGATCCGCGCCTCGCTCATCGACTGGTTCGATCACCTCGAGCAGGTGCTCGACGGCGCCGCGACCGAGTTGATCGCCGTCGCCGACGAGGGAGAGGGGATCGACCGCGAGCAGGCGGCGCTGATCGACGCGACCGACCCGGATGTCTACAACGGCAATGAGCAGTCGCCTGACGGCGGTTCGGGCGAGATCGCCCCCACCTACGACCGCACCGAGGACTCGCTTCCGGTGTGGGGGCCGCCGACCGGCGGCGCCGCATACTTCTGCGACCTCGGCATGCACGACGAGCTGAACCAGCTCACCACCGACCTCGTGCCGGGCGATCTGCTGAGCCCCAGTGAGTGGGTCGACACCGTGCTCGGCTGGCTCGGCGCGCAGACGCTGCCCGAGCGCGTGCTGCAGGAGTACGGCGGACGCTGGGGCGACATCCGACGATTCGCCGACACGATCGCCGGGCTCGCCTCGCTCGTCGATGACATGCGCGGTCACCTCTCCAGCGCCGTCGCTTACGCGGGTGTTCAGTGGCAGGGATACGCGTCGAACAGCGCGCAGGCCTACTTCGAAGACCTCCTGAACGCGCTCTCCGACGCACAGCTCGCACTCGCCGACGCCGGCGTCGTCTTCTCCGACTACTGCACCGGTGTGATCCAGTCGGCGGATGAGATCGCCGGCGCTATCTACGGGCTCTACGACGCGGTGCTCATCGCGGCGGCGGGCGCGGCGTTCGGCACGGGAACGGCCTGGACCGGCGGCGGCGCGGTCGCCGGCTATGGCACTGCCGGTGTCTCATTGCTCTGGGCGTTCAAGAAGCTGTCCGACGTCAATGACATCCTGCAGAACCTGTCGTCGCTGTACTCGATCCTCGAAGCCCTCGGCAACCTCTCCGGGGACCTCTCGAACTTCGCCGCCACCTTGCCCGTCCCCGCTATGGAGCAGACCTCATGACCTCGCCTCGGGATCGACTCGATCCGGACGCCGCGTTCGCCGGCCGTGTCGACGGGGAGCGCGCGCCGTTCTCGCTGTCGACGGTCGCCGCGAGCGCTCCCGTGCTGGTGCAGCTGAGCGACGACATGCGGCGGCTCCGCGCCAGCACAGACCACCCGCGTCTGCGCGAAGCCCTGTCGGACGTGCTCGCCGGCCGCGCGCCGCTCTCGTCGCTCTTGGCCGCCGGGGTGCTGCCGGCGCCGCCGGCGCAGATGCCCGAGGCGCTGAAGACCATGCTCGAGGCCGATGAGGAGAGATCGTGAAGATCGGACTGAAAGCGGCGACCGCGTCGACCGCCCTGGCGGGCATCGACGCGCGGATCGACGAGATCGAGCGTATCCTCGACGTGTTGCACGACGAGACCTCGAAGCTCGAATCCCGCTGGGACGGCGAAGCACGCGAAGCGATGTCCGTGGCCGTGAAGGACTGGAACGCGTCGATCGAGCGGCTGAGCCGGATCGGGCGCGAGGCGAACGGCATCGCGAAGCTGTCCGTCGAGCGTGTTGACGCGTTCGACCGCCGACGGGCGGGTGCATGGCACCGCTGAAACGTCGCCGCGCGGCCGCGCTGCTCCTGGTCGTGGGCCTCGCGGTCGCTCTCGTCGCGTGTGCGTCCGGTACGTCGACGGGTCTGCGAGTGACCTACGCGATCGACGGCACCGAGCACACGCTCTCGTTCTCGCCCGACCAGATCACGTGCAGCGCCGAGCGCGTGCACGGACTCGCCGTCTCGAACGAGCCACAGGGCCGGTTCTCGATCGATCTGAGCGGCGACCGTCGCGGCTCGGTCGGTGCAGGCGGCGACGACGGGCTGGTTCTCTTCGAGGCGACCGGCCTGCAGCTGTCCGCGTCCGGAGACGTGCTCACCGTCGACGAGACGGAGGGCGAGGTCGCCGTGATCGCCGACTGGCGACCCGGTGACGACGTGAACGTCGAGCCCGAGGATGCGCAACGGTACCCGGCGACGCTCTCGGGCTCGATCTCGTGCGATGGGCCGGTAACCGTTCCGACCGCTGCGCCCGCGGCATCCGCGGATCCGGATGTCGCGGGGGTCAGCATCAGCTTCGCCGCCGACGGGCTCGCCCACACGGCGACGTTCGAACCCAGCACGGTCTCGTGCGATGCGCGCGTCACGGCGACGGGGGTGCAGCCGCATCCGGGGACCCTCTCTCTCGACGCATCCGGGCAGCTGCAGGTCTCGATCGTCGACGACACCGGATCGACGCAGTTCCGCGCGAGCGGCGTGAGCACCGAACCCGAGAGCGACGGCTCGTACTGGCTTCAGGGCATCGATGGCGAGGTGTCCTTCTGGCAGGGGCAGACCAGCGGCACCCTCGCCCCCGAAGACGCCGTGACGGCTTCGGGCACGCTGAGCGCCCTGATCGTCTGCCCCTGAGTCGTTCCCTGTGGCGAACCGTCCGCGCGGACCGCTGACGACGAGCGATCATCCTGTGGACGACGATCTCGACCGTCCTCGCCCTCATGCTGGTCTACAACATCTCCTAGAGAGCCCCGTCGGGAGGTTCTAGTCTCATTCGATGAGCACACGGGCCCGCTGGGCTGCGCGTATAGCGTTCGCCACGATGTCCGCGAGCACCGGCATCGTCGGCACGCTTCTGCTCATCGTCCCGTACGGGGGGCCGGTCGAGCCCGTCGAGGTCGCCTTGGTCGCCGTTTCTCTGCTGTCCTTTCTGCTTCCTGCCGTGTTCGCGATCGTCGTGTGGCGTCACGGGGCGAGTCCCTGGCTGGGTTGGGTCGTCTCGGTGCATGTGCTCCTGGTCGGTCTGCGCCCGTGGTCCGATGTGACACCGGACGACGATGCGGTCGTGTGGCCATTGCTGTACGCCGTGGCGAATCTGGCCTTCGCGCTGCTCGCGTGGATGGTCACGACCGACGAGCGCGGTCGACTCAAGAACCCCCTGGCGCGGGGGCTCTTCGTCGTGACCGCAGTGTCCAGTGTGGTGATCTCACTGGTGGATCTGGCGACCTTCGATCCCGAGTACGCCGGCTATCCGAGCATCTACGCGGTCGCGCCCAATCTGGATTTCGTCCTCACCGTCCTCGTGCCGGCGACATACATCGTGACGTGGATGTTCGTCGTCGGCGCTGCGATCCTCCTCCTGCAGGAGATGATCGCGGCGTCGCCCGATGTGCGGCTCCCCCGCACCGCGCAGTTCGTCGTCTATGTCAGCTCCTACGCGGTGTACGCCGTCGGTCAGATCTGGCCGAGCAGCGCCGCCGCCGAGGGCGGTATCTGGTGGGCGCTGGCCCAAGCCGCGGAGATCGCGGTGATTCCCGGTCTGGTGGGCTGGATGCTGTGGAAGAGTTCCGCCCGCCGTCGCTCGACGACCCCCCGAACCGACGGGACAGGGCGGTCGGCATCATGATCGCGGCGGCCGCAACAGCCCAGGGCCGCCCGCGTGACCGCCCGCAACGTCGATGATCTCGTCGGACTCGACGGCGCCGCGCCTATACTCGGATCCTGTCGGTCCGCGCCGGGGGCGCCAACGAAGGTGGAGCAGCATGCGCAAGATCGGGGTGCTCAAGAGCCCGCCGTCCGACCCGCTGCTCAACGTCAGCCTCGCCGTGCACAGCGATGGTCGCCTCTCGATCGGAAACGTCACCTTCGTCGGCACCATCTCCACCGCCGAGGCCGGCATCCCGCTCGACGGCATCAACGCGCTCGACGTCGCCGCACCCCAGCCGAGCTGCCCGAAGGCGCTCGAGCCCGGCCCGACGGTCGAGCATGGGGTGACCCTCATCACGCCCGACATGGGGGAGGTCGTGCTGCAGGACAGCCGGAACGGTGACGCGAACTCGAACTACGTCATCCGTGACGCCGTGCTCATCACCGCGCACCAGTCGTCCGCTCATGACACCTTCGTCGTCGACACGGTGGCAGAGACCGCCGAGCTCCGGACCATCCCGCAGCTCGCGACGGATCAGGTCGCGCTGCTGACGTCGAAGAGCGCCGAGGCCGATGATTCCGCAGCGTGGGTGCTGGCGAATCTCGCGGTCGGCGTCGAGTTCACAGCCCATGGCGAGCTCTCGGATGCGACGATCACCGATCTCATCGGCGGTCCGGCGTCACGGTCGCCGAGGCGCAGCAGCTCATGCTCGAGGCGGGAGTCGACTCCGCGATCCTCTTCGACGGCGGAGGTTCGAGCACCCTCGTCGCGGACCTTCCTTCGCAGTCCGGGTCGAGCGCCTGCGACTCGGTGACGGTCGTGACCAGATCGGACCCCACGAACAGCTTCCCGTCCGGATGCGCCGACCAGCGCTTCGTCGGCGACGGGCTGTTCTTCGTGGCGACCGCGCTCCCGACGTCTCCGTCTCCGTCGCCGGTGCCGGCCGGCGTTGCGTCACCCGAGCTGGCCGCCAGCGGGGGACCCGGGTGGACGCTGCCGCTCGCGGTCCTCGCGGGCGGCCTCGTCGTCGCCGGTGCGGGGCTGCGCGCCGGGTCGCGGGTGCGTGTCATCGACGGTCGCCCGCCGCTCCGCCGCTCCGGCGAACGACGCTGACCGCATGCGGATATAGTCACCCGCATGGACATGCGCGTGGCCGCCTACGCCGTCATCACCGACGACCGGGGCCGCATCCTGCTCGCGCACTGGAACGAGGGCCGGCACAGCGCGTGGACCCTGCCGGGCGGCGGACTGGAACCCGGCGAGGACCCGGAGCACGCGGCTCGACGGGAGATCCGTGAGGAGACCGGGTACCGGGCGGCGGTCGGCGACCTCCTCGGCATCCATTCCCGGGTGATCCCGGCCAGCCGGCGGATCGCGGAGTCGGAGCAGGCGCTCCACACACTGCGCATCGTCTATCGCGCACGGATCCTCGGCGGACGACTGCGCCACGAGGTCGACGGATCGACCGACCGGGCGCAGTGGTTCCGCCTCGACGAGGTCGATGACCTGCCCCGCGTCAAACTCGTCGGGATCGGGATGCGGATGGCCGGGCTCGTGGCCTAACGATCCGGCAGCGGTCCGGTGATGTCGGCGACCGTCGCGGAGAGCGCTTCGATCAGGGCGTCCGCGTCGACGAACAGGCTGAAGCCGCGCGCACCCGCGCCGAGAGCGATCCGGCGTCCGCGGATGCTCTCGTCGGCGAAGACGGGCCAGGCGTGGCTGCTGCCGAGCGGCACGATGGTCCCGCGCGCGTACCCCGTGGCCGCCAGGGCGCGCTCCGGGTCCGGAAGGTGCAGCTTGTTGACGCCCACGACGCCGCGCAGCTTCGGCCAGGCGACGGCACGGTCGCCGGGGACCAGCGCGAACAGAAAGGTGTCGTCGCTGCGCGCGACGACGAGAGTCTTGACGATGTCATCGGGTGCGACACCGAGGAGGGCGGCGGCTTCGGGGAGGCTGCCCGCATCCGGGCGCTGCCGGATCTCGACGGAGAGACCGAGGGCGGATGCGGCTCGCCGCACCCGCCCCGTCGGATCCTCGTCCGTCACGCGTCCGGTGCGCGCAGCGGGTCGTCGGCGACCCAGAGCTCGTCATCGGCGCGCAGGGTCTGCCAGGCCGCGTAGAGCACGCCGGCCGCCGCCGCGACACCGAGCAGGATGGCGATCACGCCCCCCGCCGAGACGCCCTTCTTCTGCGGCTCGAGCGCGGACAGCCTGCCGGCGATCTTGCGGGTCGCCTTCTTGCCGTACTTCTCGGCCCTCTTCTGGTACGCGGCCGTATCGATCGAGATGCCGCGACCCGAGGCGATCCGGGAGCGGGTGTCGTTCGCGGCGTCCCACACCGAGAGCGCGCTGCCGACGAGCGCACCGGCAGCCGGCACCACGTTCTGGGTGAGCACCTTCTTCGACGCCTTCACGCCGCGATCGACGTAGGGCGCGGCATAGCGCTCGTAGCCGGTCTGCACCGCGGGCACCACCTGCTCGCGGTTGTAGTGGCCGAGCTGACGGCCGGCTTCGCGGGCGACATTCGCCGCCTCGCCGACGAGCACCTGCTGGGACTCCCACACCTTCGTGGCGTGGTTCTGGAGCTTCCGGAGCTCCTTCTTCCGCTTGCGGCTGAGGCTCACGTGAGATCCCCCTCTTCATGGGTTGTCGTGTGCCCCATCCTGCCAGAGGAATGGCCCCGCGACAGCAGGGGTTGCAGGGAACTCTGCGAGAATGTACCCATGCCCCAGCACACTGCCGTCGCAACGATCCACACCAACCACGGCGACATCGTCGTCAACCTCTTCGGAGACCACGCTCCGCGTACCGTCCAGAACTTCGTCGGACTCTCCGACGGCTCGCAGGAGTGGACCGACCCGGCCACCGGCAGGCCCGGCGAGGGCGCGCTCTACCGCGACGTCGTCTTCCACCGCATCATCCCCGGATTCATGGTCCAGGGCGGCGACCCGCTCGGGCAGGGCACGGGCGGCCCCGGCTACTCGTTCGACGACGAGATCCACCCCGAGCTGACCTTCCAGAAGCCCTACCTGCTCGCGATGGCGAACGCGGGCCTGCGTCGCAACGCCATCACGGGCGCCGCCGAGGGGACCAACGGCTCGCAGTTCTTCATCACCACAGACCCCACGCCGTGGCTGCAGGGCAAGCACTCCATCTTCGGAGAGGTCGCCGACGACGACTCGCGTGCCGTCGTGGCCGCGATCGCCGCGGTGCCCACGGGTGCGGGCGACCGTCCCGTCGAGCCCGTCGTGATCTCCTCCATCGACGTCGTCTCGGTCTGATCTCCACTCGTTCGTGACGAACCCCGAGTTCGCGAGCAACCGCGACAACTTCTGCTACCGGCATCCGGATCGGCAGAGCTTCGTGCTCTGTCAGCGGTGCCTGCGCACCATCTGCCCCGAGTGTCAGACTCAGGCCGCGGTCGGTGTGGTCTGCCCGGAGTGCATGGCCGAGCAGCGCCAGTCGGCGTCGCCCGCGCAGAAGAAGGCGCAGCGCCGATGGCGCGGCTCGGGGTCCGTCGCGGTCGCCGGCGGAAAGCCGGTGGTGACCTACACGATCATGGCCGTCACCGCCGCGGTCTTCGTGCTGCAGTTCCTCCTCGGCGACGTCGTGCGCAACGCGCTCGGCTTCTACGCCGGGGCGCTCTATCCCCAGCTCACCGGCGGATCGTTCGAGCCGTGGCGGCTGCTCACCGCGGCCCTCGTGCACTCGTCGTTCTGGCACGTCGGCCTCAACATGCTCGCCCTGTGGATGATCGGACGGAACCTTGAGCCGGTGCTCGGGCGCGCGCGCTTCCTCGTGCTCTACCTGCTCGGTGCTCTCGGCGGATCGGTGGCCGTGTCCCTCTTGGCGCCGAACAGCTTCGTCGTCGGCGCATCGGGAGCGATCTTCGGGCTGTTCGGCGCCTTCGTCATCATCGCGCGCCACATCGGCGCCGAGATCACCGGCATCCTGATCGTGCTCGGCATCAACCTGGCGATCGGATTCCTGCCGGGGGTGGCGATCTCGTGGCAGGCGCACGTCGGGGGTCTGGTCGCCGGTGCGGTCGTCGGACTGGTCTTCGCGCGCACGCGCGAGCGCCGCCGCCGCCCGCTGCAGATCGGGCTGCTCGTCGGATGGACCGCGGTGCTCGTGCTGCTGCTGCTCATCCCGCCCGTGATCTACGCGTGAGCGGAGTTATCCACAGGCTCATCCACAGATGGGGATGAATCACACCGGTGTAACTCGATGCCGAGTGCGGGGACTCCCGGTCAGCGCCAGCGCGTCGTCATGAGGAAGCCGACGAACGCGATGCCGAAGCCGATCACCAGGTTCCACGCATCGATGCCCGGGATCGGGAACTGCATCCCGCTCAGGTAGAACACCAGCACCCAGACGAGCCCGATCAGCATGAGGCCGATCATGATGGGCTTGAACCAGACGGGGTTCGGTGCGGGCTCACCGGCCCGTGCGGGCGTGAGGTCCTCGTCGTTGTCCGAGCGTGCCATGGTGAACATCCTACCCGTCGGGCTTCTCGTCATCCGCGCCGGTTAGAATCCCGGTGTGACCGACACGACGCCCGCGCCCACCCGCCGCGATCGCCGCGCCGGCGGACGACGTCCCCGCCGCCGCGTGAGCGTCGTCGGCGTGATCGGCGAGGTGCTGATCACCGCAGGTGTCATCGCCCTCCTCTACGTCTCGTGGCAGATGTGGATCGGCGACCTCATCTACGAGGCCGAGCGTTCGACGGAAGCACGCGAGCTCTCCGAGCAATGGCAGCAGGAGTACGAGCAGCAGGCGTCGGCGGCGCCGACAGAGGAGCCGACCGGCGACCCGGCGGTCATCGAGCCCGTCGTCCGGGACGAGGCCGCGGATGCCGAGATCTTCGGCACGATGTACGTCCCGCGCTGGGGCGCCGACTATGCCCAGCAGATCGCCGGCGGCGTCACGCGCGCCAACACGCTCGACCCGATCGGCATCGGGCACTATCCCGGTACGCCGATGCCCGGCGCGGAGGGGAACGTCGCCCTCGCTGCGCACCGCACGACCTTCGGCAAACCCTTCAACCGGATGGCGGATCTCCACGTCGGCGACGCGATCGTGATCGAGACGCAGGACGGGTGGTACACCTACCGATTCCGCACGCTCGAGTACGTGCAGCCCGATCAGACCGACGTGTTGCTGCCGGTACCGCAGCAAGAAGGCGTCGCTGCGAACGGCCGCTACCTCACCATGACCAGCTGCAGCCCCATGTACTCCCTGGCGGAGCGCATCATCGGCTACAGCGTCTTCGAATCGTTCACGCCGCGCTCCGCAGGGCAGCCGGCATCCCTCACCGAGGCGGTCGCCTGATGTACGCAGCGTTGTGGCGAGTCCTTCCGGGTCCCTGGTGGGTGCGGCTGCTGATCGTGCTGATCCTCGTCGCCGCGGTGCTGTACGGGCTGTTCTTCTACGTATTCCCATGGGTCAGCCCGCTCATCAACCCGCAAGAGGTCACCGTCGAGTGAACTCGTCGATACCGGACCGGGTGCCGGTTCTCGTCGTCGACAACCACGACAGCTTCGTCCACACGCTCATCGGTTACCTCGACGAGCTCGGTGCCGACGTCACCGTCCGCGAGGCGGACGAGATCAGCGCGGACATGGTCGGCGCGGCCCTCGTCGGATTCGCCGGGGTGGTGCTCTCCCCCGGACCCGGGACGCCGGAGGACGCCGGCGCGTCGATCGCCGTCGCTCGCGCGGCGGCCGACGGCGGCACACCCCTGCTGGGCGTCTGCCTGGGACACCAGGCGCTGGCAGCGGCCTTCGGCGGGCGGGTGGGCGAAGCGCCCGCGCTCATGCACGGGATGACCTCGGCGGTGCACCACGACGGCGACGGCGTCTTCGCCGGGCTTCCGTCGCCCTTCACCGCGGGCAGATACCACTCGCTGTCGGTCGTGCCGGAGACCGTTCCCGATGAGCTCGTGATCACCGCGCGCACGGCAGACGGCACCGTGATGGGACTCGCACATCGCACCCTGCCGCTGCAGGGCGTGCAGTTTCATCCCGAGAGCGTTCTCACCGAGCACGGATACCGGCTGCTGGGCACCTGGCTCGAGTCGATCGGCGTGACGGATGCGGCGATCCGCGGCGCCGGCCGCTCCCCGCACCGCGGGCGGGCGACGGTCAGCCCGCGCAGTACGTGAGGGTGATCTCCGACTGGATGGGAACCTCGCCTGGAGCGAGCGACATGACCCTGACCGTGTTCGGACTCGTCGCCGGGCACTCGGGGTCCGGTGCGGTCGTGACGATGAGGCCCAGCTGCTCGATGTCCCGCGTGGCGGCGTCGAGGGTGTAGCCGGTGACGTCGTTGAGCACGACGTGTCCGCTCGCGACACGGAGGTTCACGGTCGTCCCGACCGGGAGCTCGGTGCCCGCCTCCACTTCGCCGTCGGCGGTCAGCGCGGACAGGACCGTTCCGCCGGCCGCCTGTCGATCGTTGACCGGCGTGATCGTGCCGACCGTCAGCCCCGCGGCGGTCAGCGCATCACGGGCCTCCTGCTCGGCGATGCCGGCGACGACGGGCATCGCGACGGTGTCCTTGCCCGTCGAGACGTAGACGGTGATGGCCTGACCGGGGGTGACGGAGGTTCCCGCCGTGGGATCTGTCCGCACGACATTGCCGGCGGCGATCCGGTCGTCCGCCACGTTCACGCGGTTCGTCAGGAGATCCTCGGCCTCGAGCACGTCGGACGCGCGCTCGAAGGTCATCGTCGTGACGTCAGGGACGATACGCGCCGTGTCGGGGACATTGTCGCCTGTGCGGATGGTGAGCACCCAGAACAGGACCGAGATCAGCAGAACGGCGAGGATCGCCACGCCCGACCAGATCCAGGCGACCGGAGGGCCCGCCTGCGTGCGACGCATCGTGGTGTCGCTGGAGAGCTGACGCAACGATCGCGCCGTCTCGGCGGCCTGGCGAGGATTGGCGCCGTAGAGCTCGGTGGTGAGGGCGCCGAGCTGACGCTTGGAGGGCGCGCGTCCCGTGAGTCCCTCGTCGATCGCGGCGCGGAACGTGGCCGCATCCTGGTAGCGCTGGTAGGGGTCCTTCGCGAGCGACCGCAGGACGACCGCGTCGAGACCCCGGGGGATGCCCTCGACGACATCGGTCGGGGGCACCGGGGTCTCGCTGACGTGCTGGTAGGCGACCGCGACGGGGGTCTCGCCGCGGAACGGCGGCCGGCCGGTCAGCATCTCGTACAGCACGACACCCGTGGAGTACAGGTCGGCGCGCGCGTCCACCGGCTCGCCCTTCGCCTGCTCGGGTGAGAAGTAGGCGGCCGTGCCGAGGATGGTGGTCGTCTCGGCGACCGTCGACGACGAGTCCGACACCGCCCGCGCGATCCCGAAGTCCATGACCTTGACCTGGCCGGACTCGGTGACCATCACGTTGCCCGGCTTGATGTCGCGGTGGACGACTCCCGCCCGGTGCGAGTACTCGAGGGCCTCGAGGATGCCGTCCGCGTACCGCGCGGCATCCGCCGGTGCGAGCGGCCCCTCCGAGACGATGTCCTTCAGGAGAGCGCCGTGCACGAGCTCCATCACGATGAACGGCACCGGGTGCGCGACGCCGTCGGGGCCGGTCTCCGTGCCCTCGCCGGCATCGAAGACGCGCACGACGGCGGGATGCGCCATCCGCGATGCGGCCTGCGCCTCGAGGCGGAAGCGGGTGCGGAAGGCCGCATCCTCGGCGAGCTCGCGCTTCAGGATCTTCAGGGCGACCTCGCGGCCGAGCGTGATGTCGTATCCGCGATAGACGCTGGCCATGCCGCCGCGTCCGATGAGCTCGTCGACGCGGTAACGGCCTGCGAGCACGCGTCGGTCATCTGTCACGGCGTCTCCCTGGGTGCAACGTATGTCAGCCTAACCGACCCGCTCGCGACGCCATCGCGAGCGGGTCGGTCGGACTGCCTCACGAGGACGGGGACGGGTCCGGGGTGGATGCGGCCTGGACCGTGGCCTGTGCCGGCGGCGACGTCTCCGAATCGCGCGTCGTGCCGTTGCCGGAGCCGGAGCAGGTGACCGTGTAGCTGACGATCAGCGCCTGGTTGGTGTTGCTGCCGACCTCGAGCTGGATGGGCCGCTCGTTGGGACCCGCCTGCGCCGTCGACTGCCCGGTCGAGGCGAAGATGCCGTTCACCGCGGTGAGGTTGTAGCTGACGACCGAGCCGGTGCCCGACGGGCAGGAGAAGCCGTCCCAGTTGATCTGGACGGTCGATCCGGGGGCGACCGTCGCCGCGTCGGCGCCGTCCACCTGGATGCGCGGGGCGGCGGGAGTGCCGATCGCGGTCTGCTCGCCGTAGACGGTCAATGTCACCGAGTCGCTCTTCGGCACGTTGCCGGTGGGCTCGATCTGGTAGACCAGGCCCACCTGGTCGGCAGAGGATGCGGCGTTGCCGGTCTGGCAGCTCACGTTCTCGAGCCCCGCGGCGGCGGCGACCGCTCGGGCGTCGTCGCAGGTCCTGCCGGTGAGCCCGAGGATCTCGACATCGACCGTCGTCGGCTCCGGGGCGGGGGTCTCGCTCGACTGCGTCGGCGACGGGGCGCTGGAGCTCGTGGAGCTCGTCGGGTCCGGGTCCGAGCCCTGATCTCCGAACAGCGCCCAGACGGTGCCGCCGAGCACGATCACCAGCAGGGCGATGAGGGCGACGAGCGGCCACGTCCATGGGCTGCGCTTGCGCTTCTCGGGCTCGTCCGTCGCGACGGCTCCGGTCTCGGGGCTCGCGCCGGACGGCAGCAGGCGCGTGGCGGCGGAGGTGTCGCCCAGTCCCAGGAGCTGTGTCGCGTCGTCCGCGGCGATCCCCGCCGCGACCGCGGGCACGGCCGCCGCCGCGGCGGCCACGTCGCCGCGGCGGAGCGCGGTCGCCGCGCGGGCGACGGCGGCGGAGGACGCGGGACGGTCCTCGGGCTTCTTGGCGATCATCGCCATGACGAGGTTCTGCACCGGGGCCGCCACGGTCGGCGGCAGCGGCGGCGGCTGCTCGTTGATCTGGGCCATGGCGATGGCGACCTGCGACTCCCCGGTGAAGGGGCGCTTGCCGGCCAGGCTCTCGTAGGCGACGATGCCGAGCGAGTAGGTGTCGGTCGCGGGTGACGCCGGGTGACCGGAGGCCTGCTCGGGCGACAGGTACTGCACCGTGCCCATGACCTGGCCGGTCGCGGTCAGCGGCACCTGGTCGGCGATCCGTGCGATGCCGAAGTCGGTGATCTTCACCCGGCCGTCCGGGGTGATGAGCAGGTTGCCGGGCTTGATGTCCCGGTGCACGAGGCCCGCGGCGTGGGCGGCCTGCAGCGCCGAGGCGGTCTGCGCGACGATGTCGAGCGTCTTGTCGGTCGAGAGGGACCCGTCGCGCTCGAGGATCGTCGAGAGCGCCTCGCCCGGCACGAGCTCCATCACGAGGAAGGCGGAGCCGTTCTCCTCGCCGTAGTCGAACACGCTCGCGATGCCCTCGTGGTTGACGAGCGCGGCGTGGCGGGCCTCGGCGCGGAAGCGCTCGAGGAACCCGGGGTCTCCCATGTACTCGTCTTTGAGGATCTTGATGGCGACGGTACGGCCGATGACGTGATCGGTCGCCTCCCACACCTCGCCCATGCCGCCGATGGCGATCCGAGAGTCCAACTCATACCGGCCGCCGAAAGTCGCACCCTGCGTCGGTCTCATCTGCCCAGCACCGCCTCCATGACCTTTTTTGCAATGGGAGCCGCGATGGAACCACCGCTGCCCGACTGACCCTGACCGCCGCCGTTCTCGACGACGACCGCGACTGCGACCTGCGGATCGTCCGCGGGTGCGAATCCAGTGAACCAAAGGGAGTAGGGCGCGTTTCCGCCGTTCTCCGCCGTACCGGTCTTACCCGCCACTTCGACTCCGTCTATTCTTGCACTCGACGCCACGCCGGAACTGACATTGGCGACCATCATGCTGGTCATCTCGGCCGCGAGATCGGCCTCGAGGGCGCGTCCGAACTCGGTGCTCTCGGTCTCCTGCTGCACGGACAGGTCCGCGCCGATGACCTGGTCCACCATCCGTGGGTTCATCACGACACCCTCGTTCGCGATGCCGGCCGAGACCATCGCCATCTGCAGCGGTGTCGCGGTGACCTGTCCCTGACCGAATCCCGTGAGCGCGGTCTGCGGATCGTCGAGCGTCCGCGGGTAGCTCGAGGCGGTCGAGGTCAGCGGCATCGTGAACTCCGTGTTGAAGCCGTACTTCTCGGCCTCCTCGCGGATCGCGTCGTCGCCGAGCGCCACGGCGAGCTCCGCCATCGGGATGTTGCAGCTGAGCCGCAGGGCGTCGGCGACGGTCACCGTCTCACCCTCGCCGCAGGTGCCGCCGCCGGCATTGCTGACCGTGGAGCTGGACTGGGGCAGCTGGTACACCGCCGGATTCGGAAGCGGTGAGTCCGGTGTGTAGTCGCCCGAGGCGAGCGCTGCGGAGACCACCACGAGCTTGAAGGTCGATCCCGGGGGGTTGAGGTCGCCCGCGATCGCCCGGTTCGACAGCGGGGCCAGCGGATCCGCCACGAGGGCGTCGTAGCTGGCCTGCACGCTCGAGGTGTCGTGTGAGGCGAGCAGGTTCGTGTCGTATCCGGGGCTCGTGACCATCGCGAGGATGCGGCCGGTCGACGGCTCGATCGCCACGACGCCGCCCTGCAGGTCGCCGAGGGCGTCGTACGCCGCCTGCTGCACGGTGGCGTCGAGCGAGAGCACGACGTTCGATCCCTGCGGTGCCTGACCGGTGAAGATCTGCTCGATCCGGCTGAAGAACTGTCCGCTGCCGGTGCCGCTGAGCTCCTGGTTCATGGCCTGCTCGATACCGGTCGCAGACCCCAGGACCGCGTTGATGTATCCGGTCACCGGCGACCACATGTCGGCGTCGGTGTAGACCCGTTGCCAGCTGTAGACGTCGTTCGAGGGCGTCGAGGAGGCGATGGCGGTGCCGCTGGCGATGATCGAGCCGCGTTGCACCTCGTACGAGTCGTAGAGGGCTCGCCGGTTCTCGCCGTTCTCGGCGAGGGTGTCGGCTTGCACGACCTGGATCCAGCTCGTCGAGCCGAAGAGCACCAGGAACATCGCGAGCATCACGATGCTGAGGCGACGTAGTTCTTTACTCATTGATCGCCCCCTTCGGGCGATGGGGCGCGCGTAGCGCGCTGGACGCGTTCCGCGTACTCATTGATCGCCCCCTTCGGGCGACGGGGCGCGCGTGGCGCGCCCCGGTTGGACAGCGCACTCATGATCTAGCCGATCACCACCCGGGGCTGATTGCGCACCGCGTCCGAGATCCGCAGGATGATCGCCACGATGATCCAGTTCGCGACGAGCGACGATCCGCCTGCGGCGAGGAACGGGGTCGTGAGGCCGGTCAGCGGGATCACCCGCGTCACCCCGCCGACCATGATGAACACCTGCAGGGCGATCGTGAACGACAGCCCGGTCGCGAGCAGCTTGCCGAAGTCGTCCTGACCGGCGACGCCCACGCGCAGGCCGCGACTCGTGAAGACCATGTACAGACAGAGGATGGCGAAGACGCCGATGAGGCCGAGCTCCTCGCCGAGGCTCGGGAAGATGTAGTCGCTCTGGGCGAGCGGGGTGATCGAGGGGCGTCCCTGCCCGAGCCCGGTGCCGAGCAGCCCGCCGTGCGCGAGCCCGAAGATGCCCTGGACGAGCTGGTAGCTGCCGCCGTCGCGGTCGATGACCTCCGGGTTGAAGGCATCGAGCCAGTTGGTGAAGCGCCATCCGACATAGGTGAGGAACTGGGATGCGGCGGCCGCGCCGGCGACCGCGAGGCCGACGCCGAGCAGCACCCAGCCGGTCTTGCCGGTCGCGACGTAGAGCATCGCGACGAACATGCCGAAGATGAGCAGACCCGTGCCGAGGTCGCGTTGGAGCACGATGATCGCGAGGGAGACGATCCACACCACGAGGATCGGGCCCAGGTCCCGGGCGCGCGGCCAGGTGATGCCGAGGAATCGCGTCCCCACCGAGGTGAGGCTCTCGCGCGTGCGCACGAGGTAGCCGGCGAAGAAGATGCCGAGGGCGATCTTCGCGAGCTCGCCAGGCTGGAAGGAGAAGAACCCGAGCGAGACCCAGACGTCGGCGTTGGCGTTCGTGCCGAGACCGGGCACGAACGGCAGCAGCAGCAGCGCCACGCCGATGAAGCCCGAGACGTAGGTGTACCGGAAGAGCACCCGGTAGTTGCGCATGAACAGCACGACCGCCACGGCGGCCGCGATGGCGATGGCCGCCCAGACGAGCTGGCGGGTTGACGCGGCAGCCCACCCCGCCTGGTCGATCTCGATGTCGATCCGGTAGATCATGGCGATGCCGAGCCCGGTCAGGAGGGTGCCGATGGGCACCACGAACGGGTCGGCATCGCGCGCCACGAAGCGCAGGACGATGTGCAGCGCGAGCGCGAGCACGGCGAGTCCGCCGCAGTAATAGAAGAAGCTCGGATCGATCGCATCGGTGGCGCCGAGCTGCACGAGGGCGACCGATGCGCCGTTGACGACGAACGCGAACAGCAGCAGCCCGAGCTCACGGTTGCGCTGCTTCTGCGGCATGCGGATGCGGCGCAGCGCCCGCATCACGGCGGTGTCTGCGGCGATCTGGGGTTCGGCGCTCATCCGTCGTCCTCCGCCGGGGCCAGGCGCGCGACGATCTGCTTCGCGTCGGCCAGCGAGCGCGCTGAGATGGTCGACTCGACGGTCTGGCGGTCGAAGGGGCTGAGATCGGCGAGGGCGATGCCGGTGTCCTCGTACGGGCTCGACAGCGAGAGGGGGCCGAGGCTCTGCTGCACCCCGCGGTAGATGACGACCGAGTCCTCGTCGGCGCCGACGAAGTAGCGCGTCTGGGTCCAGTTGTACCCGATGAACAAGGCGCCGGCGATGACGGCGAGCACGAGCACGAACCCGACGAACCAGCCCACCCGGCGGCGGCGGGCGCGGCGGCGGTCCTCCTCGATGAGCTCTTCGAGGAACTCCGGCGCGGGTTCGTAGTGGGTCGGCTCGTTGGCGGCCTGCCGGTTCGGATGCAGCCACGACGAACGTCCGGGTCGCGCGGCCGGCACGTCGATGCCGGTCGGCGTGGACGCGGAGCCGACGATCGCGGGAGTGCCGGAGAAGAGCGGATGGTGGCCCCCGATGTCGACGATGACCATCGTCACGTTGTCGGGAGCACCGCCGTCGAGCGCCTGCTTGAGGAGCATGTCGGCGGTGCGCGCCGGGGCGAGGCCCGCCGCCAGCGCCTTCTGGGTGTGGGCGTCGTCGACCACGCCGGACAGGCCGTCCGAGCACAGCAGCCAGCGATCGCCCGGGCGGGTCGGCATGATGAACGTGTCGACCTCGGGGTCGGGATCCATGTCGCCGAGCACGCGCATGAGCACCGAGCGACGCGGGTGGTAGCGCGCCTCCTCGAGCGTGATGCGCCCGGAGTCGACGAGACGCTGCACGAAGGTGTGGTCGGTCGTGATCTGGGTCAGCGCGCCGTCGCGGAAGAGGTAGATGCGCGAGTCGCCGATGTGCGCGATGACCGCGTAGTCGTCGACCATGAGCAGCGCGCTGACGGTCGTGCCCATGCCGGCGAGCTCCGGCCGCACGCGGACCGTGTCGATGATGTCGGTCGCGGTCTCGGTGACCGACTGCTGCAGCGCGCTCTCCGCATCGCCCGTGGTCGGGAACGGGTGGTCGAGCTCGGATATCCGGCCGACGGCGAGGCTCGAGGCGACATCGCCGCCCGCGTGGCCGCCCATGCCGTCGGCGACGACGAACAGGTTCGACCCGGCGTACCCGGAGTCCTGATTGTTCGAGCGCACCTTGCCGGTGTGCGAGAGCGCGGCGCTCGACCCCTGGAAGACCATGTCGCGGGGTCAGCCCTGCAACTCGAAGGTCGTCGCGCCGACCTTGATGGGCGCGCCGATGATCACGGGCACGGGGTTGGCGACACGGTCGCCGTCGTGCCAGGTGCCGTTGGTCGAGTCGAGGTCCTGGATCATCCACTGGTCGCCCCAGAGCATGAGCCGGGCGTGGTGGCTGGAGGTGTAGTCGTCGCGGATGACCAGACCCGACTCGCTCGATCGGCCGATCGTGAGCGGGTCGGTGCCGAGGGGAAGCTCGAGGCCGGCCTTGGGGCCGCTCGTGATGACGATGCGCGAGACCGTCTCGGTGGTCGCCTTGCCGCCCTTCCTGCCCGTCTTGGCCTTCGTGCTCGAGGGCTTCGGGGCGACGGGGGCGGTTGCCGCCGGTGCTCCTGGCGCAGCCGGCGCGGGAGCGGCGGGCTCGGGCATCTTGCGCACGCGCACGCCGAACAGATCGGCGCGCAGCGAGTAGACGACCGCGAACACGAAGAACCAGAGCAGGACGAGGAATCCGATCTGGAGGAGCAGCAGCGTCAGCGGACTCACGACAGCGATTCTCCCCATCTTTCGGCCTCACCGAGGGAGAACGCGCGCGTCGCATCGTCGTCGGCGGGGCGTCGCGGGGGTGCGGATGCCTGCGCGACGATCCGGAAGACGATGTCGGTGCGTCCGATCTGCACGGTCGCATCCGGCGGCAGGGGGGCCTCCGTGACCTTGCGGCCGTTGAGCTTGGTGCCGTTGGTCGAGCCGAGGTCGCGCACCATCGCGCGCTCGCCGTCCCAGAGGATCTCGACGTGCTTCCGGCTGGTGCCGGCATCCGCGATGGTGATGTCGGCGTCGCTTCCGCGGCCGATCACCGTGCGTGCGGCGACGAGCGGGTGGCGCTTGCCCTCGACGTCGACCACGGCGCGCCAGCTGACCTGGCCGGCGGCGGTGGCGGACTCCACGCGCAGCTGACCCGTCGACAGGCGTTCGTCGCGGGCCAACGTGATCGAGAGCGGGCCGGCGAACGAGTAGCCCTGCGCGCGGGCGTGCTTGTTCACGAGCGTGTCGAGCTCCTCGTACAGGGTGCGGCCGATCGCGCGCATCTTGTCGTCGTCGGCCGGCGAGAGGAAGACCGTGAACGTGTTCGGCGCCAGGATGCGGTCGCGCGAGACCACGGCGGCCTTGGTGTCGAGCTCGCTGCGAAGGGCCGCAGCGATCTCCACGGGCTGGATGCCGCTGCGGAAGGTCTTGGCGAACGCACCGTTGACGGCGCGTTCGAGACCTCTCTCGAAGCTGTCTAGTAGTCCCACACGACTCCTCAGGCAGGCAGACCGGGTGCGACCATCGTAGTTCCCTGCGGCCGAACGGACATGGACATGTGCTGCACGCGCGCCGCGGGCCGCCCGGATCCGCCGCGGAATCCGCCGCGGGACGAGCGGGATCCCGGTGGGGCCGCGCGCGGGATGGGCGGGTGATTGGGCATGCGATCGCTGGGGGGACAGGGCATGCGATAGGCGCGGGATAGGGCGTGATAAGATCTCCAGGTTGAGTTCGCCGGTCCTTGGATGCAGCGACTCGCGCGAGTGGCGGAATAGGCAGACGCGCTGGCTTCAGGTGCCAGTGCCCGAAAGGGCGTGGGGGTTCAACTCCCCCCTCGCGCACAGCGCAGATTCGACCCCTGACCTGGGATTTACTAGGCGGGGGTCGAGTCATTCCGGGACCGTGTGCTACGCGATTGCGAGAACCTCCCTCGCTGCCCAAGTCTGCGGGTAGGCGTTGCGAACAGGGGAGAGGATGCCGAGCTCCTCAAGTGCCGTGACTGCGTTGGATACCGCCTGATAGGTCTTTGCCGTCTGCGCCGTGAGCCATGGCACGGTCACGAAGGGCTGTCCGATGAGAAGTTCTCCGATCGCCTCGATCACGCCCCGTTTTCTCGCTGCCCGAATTCGGGCCGTATAGCTCCGCTGAAGCTCCAACAACGCACCTAGTCGCTCGGCGGTGTCCTTGGCTGATGCGAGCAGGCCATTGGCGAAGAACGTCACCCACGGGCTCCAGTCGCCCGTCGCGCTGACAGAGGCGAGGTGTTCCTGATATTCGTTTCTCCGACGTTCAAACCAGGGCGACACGCTCAGAAGGCCTTCCCCGATGAGGTCGTCCATCACTAGCTGCCCGACGATCAGGAGTCGTCCAAGGCGCCCATTACCGTCGTTGAACGGGTGCAGTGTCTCGAACTGGTAGTGGGCCATCGCTGCGGCGACGATCGGCGACACGCCGGAGTGTCCGTCGGAGCGCATCCACTGAACAAGATCCGAGACCCCCGCCTCAAGGGCAGGCCCGTTAGGCATCGGCACGAAGCGCGCATCTGTGATGTCGTCTCCGCGACTTCCGATGACTACCTGTTTCTGACGTACTCGGCCGGCATCTTCGGTGTTCGCGCTGGTCCCCGCGACAAGAGTGGCTTGCAGATTCGTGATGAGGCCGACGGTTAGAGGACGCTGTTCTGCCAACCCTGCGTAGTAGTTCTCTGCTGCGGCGACGAAGTTCATGACCTCGCGCAACGCGGGGGACTTGCTCGCTTCGTCAACGATATCGGCGGCCAGCACCTCGTCGAGTGGCGCGTATGTACCCTCCAGAGCTGATGTGCTCTGAGCCTCACGTCGGAGCGTGGGTCGCCTGAGCAGAGCAGGATTGGGGACGAGGGACTCGCCTTGCTTGAGTCGTCCCATCGCATGACTCGCTTCCGCAACCGCAGCCCATGCATCACCCGTAAGCTGCGGGAGACTGGTAAGTGGTGCGGGTGCGAACCCGAAGTGCGAGTAGGGCTTCCCGGTCCTTCCATCGACCCCACTGATTGTGACGAGGCTGCCGATCGGACTCTGTTGAAATCGTTCGATGTCCATGAGCGCTCCGCTGCTAGCTTCTAGACCAGTAATTTCAAGTAAACCAGTAAAAAATTGAAGTTACACGGTTGAGATTCAACTTTGTGCCAGGGCTGGCGGGAGAGCTTGAGCACCCGACACGTCACCGTCACAGGGATACCTGCGTCGGCGAGCTCCGTCACGAGCGGGTAGAGCTGTAATGGTTTCTGGCGGGCCTGCGGCCGGCTGACAGGCTGGGCCTCGGCTCGGTCGTGTGACTCCGGGTAGAACCGACCCGCCGCTTGCGGCGATGTCTTGAAAAGGACGTGTCCGCGACCGTGCTGCGGCTCGGCCTGCCCGCGCAGATGCCTTGATCAGAAGCCTGTCCGCCCGTGATGGCGTGACTCATTACAGATGTGTCTCTGAGCGACCCCACCCGAGCCAGCCCGCCGA
>NZ_CACSKB010000023.1 GCF_902706225.1 Microbacterium sp. 18062 | reverse complement strand
ACGGACAACACGATGCGGAGCTTCTTCTCCGCCGGGATCGTCGGGGGACGACTCATGATTCAGACCTTTCGATAGGGGCATTGCATCAGCAACTAACTACCCCTGCCAAACATTCTGACGCGCGACATCATCACTCAGCCACGCGCTCACCCAGAGACGCCGAGCCCACGCAGGACGGGTGGCGCTTGCGGGGAACCACGTGCTCATCGAGCGTCGACGCCACCGAGTGAGACGCGTCGACCTCGATGCCCGCGCGCCCGCCTCTCGCGCCTCAGTCCGTGATGGGCGTCGCCAAGGCCTCAGGCTCACCGGCGTCCGCCAGGGCGCGGAGAGCGCGTCCCAGCACCTGGAGGTCCTCGATCGTCTCCCCCGAGATCATCCTCCCCCACGACAGGGTGAGGAACCGGAACACGGTGTTCTCGTACCGCCCGCCATCCGGCAAAGCCCTTGATGCGAGGGACCGAACGGCGACGCGCGTGCGCCAGGGGCCGCCGCTCACGAGGACGTCCCGAATGTCGAACTGCGCTCCGGGCAGCAGACGCAGCGTCCGCCGCCACCATCGGATCATCGCATCTCTGCTCGTTCGGTGACCGCCGAGCGCGTGATCCCCGTGGAAGTTGTACTCGAACACAGGGGCGAGCCCGTCGACCATCGCCATGTAGTCACCGGAGTTGATGCGGTCGAAGGTGGAGCGGACCTTAGCGCGAACGATCCTCTTGTACATGCGGCTCCTCCGCTCCGGCCGTGATTTACGTTACCCTCGGTAACACTATGGTTCGCTCTGGTCGCCCACGCAAGGATGTGACCGATCAGCGCATCCTGGACGCCGTCGCGGAACTGGTCGTCGAACGCGGCTACGCGCGGGTCACGGTCGATGACGTGGTGGAGCGTGCGGGCACGAACAAGCCGGCCTTCTATCGGCGTTTCCGGAACCTCGCCGACGTCGTGCCTCGGCTGCTCGCAAGCCGACACGGCACCGACGAGGACATCGACACCGGCACGATCGTGGACGACCTGATCGAGGTGCAGCACCGGCAGCGACGGCTGTTCACCGACCCCGTGTTCGCCCGCGGCTTCATCGGATGGCTCGCCGACGTCGCCGCGGACCCGGCGCGGGGCGCACCGTTCCTCTCCGGCTACCTCGGGCCGCGGCGAGCATACACGCAGGTGATCCTCGACCGTGCCGTCCGGCGGGGAGAGATCGCCCCGGACGCTGATCCCGGCTGGATCGCCGACCTGCTCACCGGACCGCTCCTCATGCGTGTCACGCTGCCAGGGCTGCCCCCACTCGATGACGGCCTCGCGGCGCGAACGGTTCACGCAGCGCTCGATGCGCTCGGCTACACGGGCGATCGCAGCACGATCCCTAAGCTCGCCGGCCCGTGACGCGAGGAACGGATGGTCCGCGACGATCGTCGTGGACCATCCGTTCGCCATGTGATCGGCCGCGCCTATTCCTGGTCATCGCCGATCGGGAAGCGGCCGATCACGGTTTCGCCGTCCGAGGCATACACGTTGATGAACTCCTCCCCCTCGAACGCCGTCAGCTCCTTGTCGAGGATGTACCCCTGCCGACCGTTCGTCGCGACGGCCGCCATGAGGTCGGGAACGCCGTCGGCGTTGGGGACGCCGTAGGTCTGGCCCTTGGCGTTCACGCCCCACGGCGTGGTGGCGGACGTCCCGTACTGGGCCGTGACGGTCCAGTCGGTGCCCGGATCCGCGGTGACGGTGACGAACGTGGTGCCCTCGGCGGGCAGCCGTCCGTCGCTGATGTGGATGGTGTCCTTCCCGATCGGGTCGCTGCAGTCCCACTCCACCCGAGGGCTGCCGTCCCCCGCCAGCGGGACGGAGATCACCCCTCCCTCGGTGCAGGTCACGTCGAGGATGACGACTGCGGCATCAGCGGGCGGATCGCCGAGCTCGACATCGGCAGTGCCGGTGAACGAGCCGGTGACGATGTCGCCGAGCGGAGCCACCGTCGTCTCGCCTGGAAGGTTGCTGAGGACGATCGCCCCGCCCGTCAACGCACCGGCGAGCAGGACCGACCCGACCGCGATCGTCGCGACACGCGCGCGTCGTGCCCGACGTTGCAGACGACTTGCAGGGGTGCCGATGGCCATGAGCTCCTGCTCGATGGATGCGGCGCGAACGGGGTCGAGAGTGCGCGTGTTCATGAGCTTCCTCCTTCTGTGGCCGGTTGCCCGGCTGCATGCTGGTCGTGGGCGAGGCTCTCCTGCAAGCGCTCCCGCGCACGTTTCAGCCGCATCCGAGCCGTCCCCGGTCTGATTCCGAGAGCCGTGGCGGCATCGGCGATGCTGAGACCATCGAGGGCGGTCAGAACCAGCAGGGCGATGTCCGAACGACTGACGCGCACGAGCACCTCCGAGAGCCGCACGCCGAGCGCCTGCGTTTCGATGTTCGCGATGGCGACCGTTTCTGCGTTGACGCTCTCCTGTCGTGGCAGGGAGGCGATGAGGTCGCGGTAGCGCAGGGAGCCGCGGCGATGGTTGCGCGCCAGGTTGACCGTGGTGACCAGCAGCCACGGAAGGACGGTTCCGTTGACGAGACGGACGGAGCGCCGCTTGCGCCACAGCTCGAAGAACACCGCCGAGGTGACGTCCTCGGCACCGTGGACGTCTCCGACCACACTCAGTGCACGACGATAGACCCGGCCCTGATGCTCGCGAAACAGCGCGGCGAACGCCGTCCCGTCCCCGGTGAGCGCTCGTTGCCACGTCCCCGACTCGTCGGCGATGTCTGAAGCCATACCTCGTAGTGTCCGACAGACCTCAGAACGTCACGCATCGGGACCGGCGGAGGGATCGTGTCGTCGAGGGCCCCGACCGACCGCGTCCCGGCCCTCGATCCCGCTCGGTGGGACGCCGCGTTGTGCAAGTTGCTGCATCCGCCGGAGGACAGTAGGCGACATTCATAGTGACGCGCGCACGTTCGCGCGGCATCGTGGTGATCGAGACACTCACCCCCGACAAAGCCGTCAGGGGGCACGACCGGAATCCCGAAAGCCGGCGCCGCGCCGATCACTCGGGCCCGATTCAGCACGGCGCAACGACGCCCGTGCGTGCACGCGAGAGGCAACCACATGGACATCCGCGCAGTGATCAAAGACTCACCAATGAGTCGATTCCAGATCTTGACGGTGATCGTCTGCGTCGCCGCGACGGTCGTCGACGGCTTCGACCTCATCATGGTGACATTCCTCGCCCCGCAGATCTCGGCTGAGTTCGCGCTGAGCGCCTCTCTGCTCGGCGTGGTTCTCGCCGCCGCCACCGGCGGGATGGTCATCGGTGCCGCGGCGCTGACTCCGCTCGCCGACCGAACGGGCCGCCGACCCATCATCCTGGCCAGCCTCGCGCTCGGCGCGGTGGGCATGCTCGTCTCCGCCCTCTCCCCCGATGTCGCGGGGCTCGTCTGCGGCCGAGTCATCACCGGCATCGGCATCGGCGGCGTCATCGGTTCCGTCGGCGTGCTGCTGAACGAGTACTCGTCGCGGCGGCGCTACGGACTGATCATGGGCATCTTCGCCTCGGGCATCGGACTGGGCGGCACATTGGCGGGCGGACTGACAGCACCCGTCGTCGCCGCATTCGGCTGGCGGGGCGGGCTCGTGGCGGGCGCGATCGTCACCGCGCTGGCGCTCGTCGTCGCCGCCGTCGCGCTGGCGGAGTCGCTCGAGTACCTGGCGGCCCACCCGTCAGAGAGGTCCTTGCACCGCACGAACCAGATCCTGCGACGGATGGGCCACGAGCCCCTCACGGAGCTGCCGCCGGTCGCCAAGCGCACGGCTGCGCCGATCCGGGGAGTGTTCGTCGGCAGAGCGGGACGCCTCACCGTGCTGGCGATGGTCGGCTTCGGCACCCTCCAGATCTCCTTCTACTTCGTCACGTTCTGGATGCCTCAGGTCGTCTCCCTGCTCGGAGCCCCCGGGCTGGCCGTCGCGGTGTCCATGGGCATGGGGCTGGGCGCCGTCGTGGGCAGCCTCGCCTTCGGCATCCTGTCGACATGGATCTCCCGCGGCGCGCTCACGGCCGTCATGATCGCCCTCGGCGCACTGGCTCTGGCAGGCATGGCGTTCGTCACCGCGGCTCCGAACGCGCTCGTGGTCCTGGCGATCACGACGACCCTCATGGGCAGCGCGGGGATCGCGGGCTACTACGCGATCGTTCCCAACATCTACTCCGCCCGCATGCGCGGCACGGGATTCGGCGCCGTGCTCGCCGTGGGCCGACTGGCCGCGTTCACCTCTCCGATCATCGGGGGATGGCTGATCGATGCGCGACTCGGTTTCGTCGGCGTCTTCGTCGCCTTCTCGGCGCCCCTTCTGATCGCGGCCGTCGTCACCGTCGTCATCGCATCCATGGGACGTCGTCGCGAATCGGAGGACACCCCCAGCGCGACGCCCACCCTGGAGTCGGCATAGGCCCGAACCGCAACAGAAATCACCCACCCCGACCACCATGCGCGGCAAGCCGGAAGGTACTCGAGACATGCCCGAAACACCCGTGGAGACCGGCGGACAGCGGGGATACCTGCGAATCGCCACCGAGGAGGCCTTCGCCACCACCGAGCAGATCGCGCTGTATCGAGAGCTCCTGGAAGAGCCCGGCGTCGATCCGGGGTTCCAGAGCCTCATGGGCTTCTATATCAACAGCACGGCGGAGCGGCCCCGATTCATCTTCGAGAACCTGCAGGATCTCGGCGATCGACGGATCGCCGAGATGGATGCTCGGGGGATCGACCGCCAGGTCATCGGGATCACCGCCCCGGGCACCCACGTGCTCGACCGAGATCGGGCGGTCGCGCTGGCGAGGAATGCGAACGACGAGCTCGCGGCCGCGTGCTCGACCCACCCGGACCGTTTCACGGGCATGGCGGCGTGCGCCCCGCAGGATCCGCTCCAGGCGGCCGCCGAGATCGATCGCGCCGTCTCCGAGCTCGGCCTCCGCGCCGTCGTCTACAACTCCCATGTGCAGGGCGAGTACCTGGACGACCAGAGGTTCTGGCCGATCCTCGAGGCGGCCGAGGCGCTCGATGTCCCCATCTATCTCCATCCCAACACTCCCCCGGCGGACATGATCCAGCCCATGCTGCGCGCAGGACTCGACGGAGCGATCTTCGGGTTCGGCGTCGAGACCGGGATGCATGCGCTGCGGATCATCACCTCGGGCGCTCTGGATCGGTTCCCACGCCTGCAGATCATCCTCGGCCACATGGGCGAAGCGCTCCCGTTCTGGCTCTATCGCCTCGACTACATGCATCAGGCGACCGTCAAGAGCGGTCGCTACGAAGCGATGAGGCCGCTTCGACGAGGTGCCGTCTCGGAGTACCTCAGAGAGAACTTCATCATCACGAACTCGGGAGTGGCATGGCCCGACGCGATCGATTTCACCCAGCGCGTCATGGGCGTCGAACGGGTGATGTACGCGATGGACTTCCCCTATCAGTGCCCCGTGGAAGAAGTGGAGGAACTGGACCGGATGGACATGCCCCTCGATGCGAAGAGAGCATTCTTCCAGACCAACGCCGAGCGGGTGTTCGGTCTCGCGCAGCCCGTGGACGGGGGACGTGCATGAGCGTCATCCCGACCACGGATCCCCGCTCCACGAGCGACGAGGACATCGACCGCACGCTTCCCGTCGCAGGGATCCGGGTGGCCGGAGCGACGGTGGAACGCCCCCGGCAGGCGGTGGAGAACCCCGCACGGCGGGGCGAGACGGTCGGCTATCTCGCCCTGGGCCTCCCCGAGGACGTGGACTCCGCCGTGGAGGCGGCCGTTCACGCCGTGCCGGGCTGGGCGGCGACGCCACCGCTCGACCGTGCGCGGTCGCTGCAGCGCGCCGCCGACGTCTTGGAAATCGAGATCGATCGGCTGGCCGATCTTCTCGTGGCGGAGGTCGGAAAGGTCAGATCGGAGGCGCTCGGGGACGCGCGCGGAGCACCGGCCCTCCTCCGGCTCTTCGCCTCCTACACAGATCAGATCTCCGCGGCCGCCGACGGGCGGAGCATCGAGAGCAAAGTGCGCGGCGACGTGACCGTCCGGTACGTCCCCAAGGGACCCGTGGCCGTGATCCCGCCGTGGAACACTCCCGTGTACCTCGCGTTCATGGCCATCGCGCCTGCGCTGATGGCCGGCAACCCCGTCGTCGTGAAGCCGCCGGAGGTCGCTCCCCTCGCTCTCACCGCAGCCCTCGACGCGCTCTCGGCCGTGCTCCCCGTCGGTGTCGTCGGCATCGTGAACGGGCTCGGGAGCGACGCCGGAGCAGCGCTCGCAGGGCATCCCGGCATCCGCAAGGTGCTGTTCACCGGCAGCGTGCCCACCGGTACCGCGGTCATGCAAGCGGCGGCCACGAACATCACCGACGTGGGCATGGAACTCGGCGGCAACGACGCCGCGATCGTCCTCGACGACGTGCACATCGACGAGGACATGATCGCCGAGTTCCTCGCGGGATCGTTCGGCCTGAGCGGCCAGATCTGCTACAACATAAAACGCATCTACGTCCACTCCTCGCGATTCGAGGAGTTCGCCCGAAAGCTGGGCGACGGCATGGACCGGCTGGTCATCGGGGATCCTGCAGATCCCCGAGCCCACATCGGGCCGTTGGCGACGCCGTCAGGACCGCCTCGCATCGCCGAGCTCATCCGAGACGCCGAGGAGCGTGGCGCGACGATCTCCTATCGGGGAACGATGCTGGAGACCGCGACACCCGCCGCCGGACACTACGTCCGGCCCGCGCTCGTCATCGGCGGTGATCCGCTGGCCCGGATCGTGCAGGAGGAGCAGTTCGGCCCCGCCATCCCGGTCATCCCGTTCGACACCGAGGCCGAGGCGATCGCCCTGGCGAACGGGACGGAGTTCGGACTGGCCGGATCGGTATGGTCTGCGAACGTCGACCGAGCACGCGGACTCGCCGGTCAGCTCCTCGCGGGCACGGTGTTCGTCAACATCCACCGCGTCGGAGCATCGCCGGCAGAAGCTCCGTTCGGCGGGTTCAGACGGAGCGGGATCGGACGCAACCACGGGATGGAGTCCGTGCTCTCCTGCATGGAGACGCAGACCCTGGTCACAGTCGAAGACGAGCAGTCGATCGCGGGCTTCGAACGATGGCGACGTCTGCTCAATGGGATGTCGGAGAGTGATCGCGCTGATACTGACTAGGCTGAGGCATCCCCGGCGCTCCGCGGCAGAAGCGGAACCGCCGGCGGGGCGACAGCGGATTTCGAGGATTGAGCGGTGCCGCCATGCCATCTCGCGTGGATGAACGACTCTGGGATGCCGTCGTGGTCCCGGACTCCGCCACCCCGCCGGGATCCCCGCCGGGCGTCGTCCTCGCCAAGGCCACGGCCCTTCTGGGGGACCGGCTCACCTCCTGGGCGCTGGAGGTCGGCGAGCGCGCCTGCGCCGACGTGTTCGGCACCCTCTCGCCCGAACGCCAAGCGCTCTTCGGCGACCTCATCCGACCCGCGATCCACCAGGCGTCGTTCGAGCTCATGGCCTACCTGTCGGGGCGGCGAACGGCGAGGTGGTTGAATCGCGACCAGCGGTCCGCGATCCTCGCCGCGGTACGTGAAGACCTCGACACCTCCTACCCGGGCATCATGAACGGCATCCGCACCCTGGAGCGGCATTGGCGGCTCTCGTTCATCGATCTCATCCTGACGACGTTCCCCGTCGACGACGCCCGGGCGCTGCTGGCCGAGGTGGAACACCACATCTCCCTGTTCTTCGATCAGCAGATCGACGAGGCCGCGGGCATGTACGCCGCTGAGGAACGCCGCCGCTCCGACGATCGAGCACATGAACGACGTGAGCTGGTGACACGGCTGATCGACGGCGGTCCGGTGGCCGAGAGCCGGGTCGAGCAAGTGCTCGGACTGCACGTCGCTCATGAGCACGCGGCGATCATGCTCTGGGTCGACAGGGCGCCGGCGGGCGATCTCCTCCCGTCCGCGGCAGAGCTCGCACGGTCCTTGTCGCGGGCGGCGGCGGGATCGACATTGATCGTGCCCGTCGAGGCGGGCGAGATGTGGGGGTGGATCTCCCATGACGAGGTCGAGCCGGAGGCGATCGCGGCCGAGGTCTCCGATCTGCTCGCGGGATACCCCTTCGTCCGGGCGGCGATCGGTGAGGCCGCCGGAGGACTGGGCGGCATCCGCGTGTCGCACCTCATGGCCGCATCCGCCCGCCGCTACGCGTCCACCGCACAACGGACCTCACGGGTGACGCGCTACCGGGACCATTCGCACATGGGACTGCTCCTGGCCGATGCGGAGCAAGCCCGTTGGTTCGTGCAGAACGAGATCGGTCCGCTCCAGGGCGCGGACCCGGCGCTCGCGGACCTCAGATTGACGTTGCTGACCCTGGCCAGGAACAACGGGAACCTGGGGCGAACGGCGGAGGATCTCTTCGTACATCGGAACACGGTCTCGTACCGCGTCCGACGGATCGCCGACCTCCTCGGCCGCGAGCCGCTCTCGAGGCTGTTGTCGACGCACGCGGCGCTCGAGCTCGCCGCGCTGCTCGACGAGGAGCGCTAGCGAGCCGCATCCATCCGCGCGGCCGTGACCCGGCCGCCCCGAACCAGAGGATCCTCATCATGCGACAGTCACTGCGATCGCTGATCGCCGACCTCGGGGTCGAGCTCACACCAGACCTCATCACCGCCACGCAGACGACGTACGCCCGCATCATGCCTCCCCCGGACCGGCGCGTGACGGTCGTGCGCGACATCGCCTACGGCCCGCACGATCGGCACCGGCTGGACGTCTTCCACGCGCATGGCCCGGCCGAGACGCCGGTCCTCCTCTATGTCCACGGCGGCGGATTCGTCGGGGGCGACAAGCGCTCTCCGTCCCACCCGTTCTACGACAACGTCGGCGACTTCGCCGCTCGATCGGGACTGCTCGGAGTCACGATGAACTATCGGCTGGCTCCCGGCCATCCCTGGCCGTCCGGCAGTGACGATGTCGCGGCCGCGGTCCGATGGGTCCGCGCCCACGCGACCGAGTTCGGAGGATCTCCCGAGCGGATCTTCATGATGGGACAGTCGGCCGGAGCCGTCCACGTCGCCGATCTCGTCGCCGCCTCACCGGACGACCTCACGATCTCGGGAGCGATCCTCGTGTCGGGTCTGTACGACATCGTGTCCGCGGAGCGAACCCCGCTGCTCCACGCCTACTACGGGGAGGAGGCCGAACGATACGAGGCCATGTCCCCCACGGCCGGTCTGCTCCGCAGCGACGTGCCTCTCCTGCACACGATCTCGGAGTTCGACATCCCCGACTTCCAACGGCAGGCGGCACGTTTCGTCGACGCGCACGCATCCGCACGAGGCACCTACCCTCGCATGCACTACCTGACCGGACACAACCATCTCTCACCCGTACTCGCCCTCGGAACGCCGGAGGACACCCTGGGTCCGCTCATCGCGGAGTTCATCCTCGGTCACGGGCACACGCTCATCGACGCCGTGTTGTGAATGCCGCACAGCGAAACGGTCAGCGCTGTCGGATCCGCCAATGACTCCGCAGGACACCTCACGCAGGATTGCGTGAACAGTCCGACCATCGGAGGCTTGCAATGTCGCAACCACTCGAAGCCGGCGCCGTAGCGCCGCCGACTCTCGACACCATCCACAATCCGTTCCTCGAGGGGCCGTTCGCGCCCATCCAGCAGGAGATCACCGCCACTGACCTCGTCATCACCGGTGAGATCCCGCGGGAGCTCGACGGCCGGTTCCTTCGGGTCGGCCCCAATCCGATCGACCCCGGGGATCCCGCCACCTACAACTGGTTCATGGGCACCGGCATGATGCACGGTGTCCGTATCCGCGACGGGCGCGCGGAATGGTACCGGAACCGTTTCGTGCGCGACGACGAGGTCGTCGCCAAACGGGGCGGGAAGCCTGTCGAGGGACCCCCGCATCTCGGCGGGGGCACACGATACCTCCGGTCCAACACCGTCAACACCCACATGTTCAGCCAAGCCGGCAAGACCTGGGCGTTCGCCGAGGCCGGTGTGCTTCCGATCGAGGTCACCGACGAGCTGGAGACCGTCGCACGATCCGATTTCGAAGGCACCCTCAACGGGTCGTGGACCGGACACCCGCATCGGGACCCGCGGACCGGCGAACTGCACGGCATCGCCTACTACTGGGACTGGCACCACGTCAGCTACCAGGTGATGGGAGTCGACGGCCGCATCACCCGGCGCATCGATGTGCCCGTCCGCGGCAAGCCGGTCGTTCACGACATGGCTCTCACCGAGAAGTATGCGATCTTCCTCGACGGTCCGGTCAACTTCAGCCACGAGCTACAGGACGCCGGGTTCGACTTCCCCTACGCCTGGGACTTCGAGTACGAGACGCAATGGGTGCTGATCTCTCGCGACGGGACCTCGTCCGACGTCATCCGGTGCTCCTTGCCCGGCCAGACCGCCGTGTTCCACATCCTCAACGCCTACGACCTGCCCGACGGCACCGTCGCCCTGGACGGCGTCAGCTACGATCGCCTGTTCGTGAACGATCGCACCGGTCCAACCGAGTCGCCCTCCAAGCTCGACCGGTTCATCCTGAACCCGCGAACCGGACGCACCACCGTCCGACGGCTCGACGACCGGGCTCAGGAGATGCCTCGCATCGACGACCGACGCACCGGATCCCTGCATCAGTTCGGCTACTTCAGCTCGCGCGGGGACGAGGGCAGCCAGGTGCTGAAGCAGCACGTCGAGCGCGGAGTCACCGAATCCTACGCCTACGGTCCGGGAAAAGTGGGGATGGAGGCGGTGTTCGTGCCGCGCCATGAACACGCAGCGGAAGACGACGGATGGTTGATGACATATGTCAGCGACCTCGCGACGCAGACGGCCGAGATGGTGATCATCCCCGCGCAGGACATCGCCTCCGGTCCCGTTGCACGCATCCACATCCCCCAGCGCATCCCGCTCGGGTTCCACGGCAACTGGATTCCGAGCGAGCACCGCTAGAACGACAGAGAACGGGGTCACGGCCGATGGCCGTGACCCCGTTCTCTGTTTCTCCTGCTGTTACTGCTGACCCACCTGCGTACGCGAGCGGCGGAACGCGACGAGCGCGATCCCGGCGAGCAGCAGGGCGACAGCGCCTCCGACGAACGGAGTGATGTCACTCATGCCCGTGGCAGGGAGCGAGCCGGAGCCGCCGCTTCCACCACCGGGGCCGGGGACCACCGGAGCGGCCGCGACCTCGAAGGTGACCGTCGTCGGGTCGCTGGTCTGCCCGTTGACCGTCTGCGTGACGACGAGGGTGTGCGCGCCGGCAGCGGGAGCGGCGAACTGCACCGACCACGCGCCGTCCACGACCTCGGTCTCGCCGGCGGCGGCACCATCGAGCGTGACGGTGATGTCAGCGCCGTTCAGGCCCGCGCCGTTCGCGCCCGTGGGGCTGCTCTCGTACGCGAAGCGAGCTCCCGCGAGGGGGCTGTTCACCGTCGGGGCCGCCGGGACCACGGCGAACGAGGCGGTGGCGGATGCGGACACCACACCGCCGCTCGACTGCCTCGCGGTGACCTCGTGCGCGCCGATGCCCAGGTCGGTCTCGACCGACCAGGTGCCGTCGGAGCCGACGGTGGTGGTCTCGTCGACCGCACCGGTGAGGGTGAGCGTCGCGCCCGCCACACCGGTGCCGCTGATCTCGGTGAGCTCGGTGACGATGCGTGCACCGTCACCCGGCACGGTGATCACCGGAGGAGCGGGCAGCACCTCCACGCTGTACGAGACCTCCGCGGACTCGTTGAAGCCCTGCTTGGCGAGCAAGGTGAACTCGAAGTCGCCGTACTCGTCGGGTGCCGGGAAGCTCCAGTTGCCGGATCCGTCGATCGGCACCTCGAACGCCGCCTCGCCGTCCGGGGTCACGACCAGCGTGTGGTTCGCGGGGCCCGTGCCGGAGATCGTTCCGCCGGCGCCGATCTGTCCGCCATCCGCCGGCGAAGCCAGCACCGGCGCGTCGACGAACACGGCGACCGAGTAGCCGCCCGTGAGCGAGAGACCGGCCTGCAGGTCCGCACCCCAGGTCAGCGAGACGCCGTCCGAGGTCGTCCCACCCGACAGGATGCCGACCGCGGTCGTACCCTGGTAAAGCGCACCGCCCGAGTCGCCCTCAGCCGAGTCGAGCGTCGCGAGGAAGCCGTAGACCTGTCGTCCGTCGACGTTCGCCCACCCGCCGACAGCCTCGACATTGCCGGTCGTGTGGCCGGTGGTACGACCCGACTTCTCGACTGTTCCGAGCTGCGCAGTGCCGACCGAACGCACCTGCGTCGTCGACGCCGAGAGGTCCTCGGATGCGGCGGTCGTCCAGTCCGTGATCTCCGGAAGCAGCGTCAGGTCGCTGTTGACGACATCCCAGACCGAGATGTCGACGGCATCCTCGGAGCCCTCGGTTCCCGGCGTGTTGCCCGGGCCACCGTACTGGCTGAACTCGAGCTCGCCGAGAAGGTACGTGAGCGCAACGTCGTCGTTGTCGGAGGCACCGCCGCCCGCCGGGTCGCCGGTCGGCAGGGTGAGCGCGCTGGCCGTGAGGAGGCCGTCGTCGGTGCAGTGACCCGCCGAGATGATGGCCGGGTCACCGGTCGCGTTCCAGCCGGTGAAGCCGACCGAGCAGAGGGCGCCCTGATCGGGGGCTGCGGGATCCACGGCGAAGTAGCCGGCGCCGCCGACGACATCGGTGTCCGCGGTCGTGGTGAACGGTGCGTCGATGACCTTCACGACGACGTTCGAGTTGCCCTCGACGAACTCGTCGGCGGCGCCTTCCAGGTTCTCCTGCGGCGTGGTGGTGTACACCACCACGCGACCTTGACCGTCCGTGGCGACCGCCTGGACGCCCTCGTCGGTCAACAGCTGCTTCGCCGTCGCATCGAAGGCGGCGCCCGACGTCGGAGCGGTGGACTCCTCGTCTGCGATCGCGGCCGTGGGGACGAACGCGCCGGACAGGGCCAGGGCGATCGCTGCGGTCGTGCCGACTGCAGCAATGTGTTTCTTTCTCGCTGTCATCATCTCATCTCAATATCCGTAGGGGGATCGACGCCAGCGAGCGAACACGCGCGCGAGAAGACTGTCCGTCTCCCCACACCGTCACCGACGTCAGGACTACCCTAGGGTTTTCTGAGAGAAACCTATGAACGATCATTCACGTGGATGCATTTCAGGGAAACGGAAAATCGATCATGAACGCTCGATCCACCGCGGTGCTCGTCATCACGACGGCACTCATACTGCTCACCGCCTGCGCTTCGCCGGGCGCAGGCTCGCCCTCCTCATCGGGCCCCGAATCCCCCGTGGGCACCTGGGGCGACCCGTCGTCGGCGCACATCGTGCTCGCCGAAGACGGCTCCCTCTCGGGCTCCGACGGCTGCAACGGGCTCAACGGCACGTACACCGCCGACGGCGCGACCCTGACCTTCAGTCTCGGCTTCAGCACGCTCAAGGGCTGCATCGGCGTCGACACGTGGTTGCGCGGCATCACGACGGCGACGATCGTCGACGGCACCCTTGTGGTCTACGACGACCAGTCCACGCAGATCGGCACCCTCGATCGGACGACGTCGAGCTCATGACTCGGGGGCGCGGCCCGATGCGAGGATGAATCGTGCCTCACGTCGCCGCGCTCTATCGTCATCCGGTCAAGGGCTTCACGCCCGAGGAGCGCTCCGAGCTCGTCGTCCAGGCCGACGGCCGGGTGGAGGGCGACCGCGTCCTCGCGTTCCGGTTCGCCTCCGACGTCGACCCTCAGGAGCGCGACGGGATGGACTACTGGCCGAAGAGCCGGGGCCTGGCGCTCATGGAGTTCCCGAGCCTCGCCCGGCTCCGGCTGAGGTACGACGACGTCGCCCACCGGGTGTCGCTCACGGATGGCGAGCACCTGTCGGTCGACGCGCCGCTCGACGAGGAGGGACGCCGCAGGCTCGAGGACGCCGTCACGTCGTTCGTCCTCTCCTCCCCCGATGCGCGACGGCTCGAGGCCGACGGCGTCCTGCCGCTCCGTCTCATGGGCGACGGGACGACATCCCGCTTTCAGGATCGCCCGCGCGGGTTCGTCTCCCTGCACGGATCCGCGTCGGTCGCCGCCGTGGACGCGGTCGCTCCCGCTCCGGTCGACGACCGCCGCTTCCGCTCGAACATCGTGGTGTCGGGCACCGCGGCCTGGGACGAGCTGAACTGGGTCGGCCGGGTGCGGATCGGCGACGTGTCCTTCGACGCGCAGCAGCCGATCGGCCGATGCGCGGCCATCATGGCGAACCCCGACACCGGCGTGCGGGACGCACGCCTGCTCCGCACGCTCACCACCGAGTTCGATCAGGGCGAGCCCACCCTCGGCATCCTGCTGCTTCCGGCCGACGGCGCGGGCACCGTGCGGGTGGGCGACGAGGTCATCGTCGGCTGAGCCCCGCGGCGCCCTCGCCGACCGTCGCGAGCGTGTCGCCGCGCTCCGGGGCCTCGGCCGATCCGATCAGAAGGCATCCTCCTGATCGCGGATCGCGACCGCATCGATCTCGACGAGGATTCCCGCGAGTTGGCTTCCGACAGTCGTGCGGACGGGGAACGGAGCAGGGATGATCTCCTCGTAGGCGGCGTCGAACTCGGTGAAATCAGCGAGATCCGCAAGGTGCACCGTGGTCTTCACCACGTCCGCGAGAGTCATTCCCACGACCGCCAACGCCGCGCTGAGGTTGCGCAGCACGCCCCTCGTCTGCTCGGCGACCGTCTCGGGCACCTCCCCCGTCTGCGGGTCCTGGGGGCCGAAGCCCGCCGTATAGACGATCCCTCTGACCTCCACGACGTGGCTGTAGGCGCCAGCGGGCGCGGGCAGGGCGGAACTGACATATGCCTTCTTGGACATGGGACTCCTTCTGATCGGTGAGAGGCGATGAGCTGATGGGTGGGAGAGGATGAGGTGCTCAGCGAGAGGAAGCTCCGAGGATCGCTGCGCCGATGGGCGACACATCTCGGCCCGGTGTCTCGACCATGATCCTCCGGGAAAGATCGATGGAGGTGAGGAATGCGGATGAGATCGCACGGTCCTCCAGCGTTCGCACGACCGTGTCCACGAGCCGGGGCGTATTGACGATGACTCCTCCGCTGAGAACGACGATCTCCACGCCGACCGTGAGCACGAGGATCTGGACCGCGTCGGCGATGCCTGCAGCGACCCTGTCCCGCAGAGCGGAGGCCGCGCGATCACCCTGACGGAGCGCCTCGGCGAAAGGCACCGACGACGTCCAGTACCGCGCGATGGCGGCCCCTGACGCGTTCCCTTCGATGCATCCGTGTTGCCCGCATGCGCATCGGGGTCCGCCCCGGTCCAAGGAGATGTGGCCGATCTCCCCGGCGACGCCTCCGAACCCGCGCCAGACTGTCTCGTTCACGATCAGGCCCGCCGCGAGCCCCGTGCCGACGTTGAGATACGCCATGGAACGAAGACCCGCGGGCATCGTGGTGAACGCGCCGAGCGCGGCCACGTTGACGTCGTTGTCGATCCGAACCGGCCCGAGGACGAGATCGGACAGGCCCGCCGCGAGCTCCAGCTCGGAGATCCCGAGGTTCACGGCATGGCGCACGATGCCCCGTTCCGTGTCGACACTGCCTGGTATGCCGATTCCGACCGATTCGACCGGAAGACCCACGCGTTCGCGCAGTTCGCCCACGACCATGCGGGCGTTCTCCAGTACCTCCCCGCTGCCCATGCCGCTCGGAACGCGCACCTCAGCGAGAACCCGCAGGGAGTCGTCGACTGCGATCGCGTGGGACTTGGTCCCGCCGATGTCGATTCCGATTCTCATCGGTGTCCTTCGCCTCGGCCGCGCTATCAGAAGAAGGTGTGGATGACGCCGGTCACAACATCCCGGTCATCGATGAGGAGCCCCAGCCGCCACTTGTCGAAGGTCGTGCAGGGATGCGAGATCCCCAGCACGACGGTGTCTCCGACATCGAGCCGGCTCTCGTCGCCGAGACGCACATACCCATGCTGGTCGTTCAGATCGACGATCGCCGCCGTGCCGACGTCCCTGGCCTCGCTGCCTCGGAAGGCCGCCACCACGACCGGGAGTCCCGCATCGAAGGAGACATCGCGACGCCCCGTGTCGATCAGCGCGAGATCCGGCTCGGGCCGCGACAGCACGGTGGCGCGGATCTCGATCGCGGGCTGGAAAGCATCGAGCCCGCCGCGGCGGATGGCCGGGGAGTCGCGGAGGTACGTGCCGTGATCGTGGGTGACGTAACTGCCGCTGCGGATGACGACGACGGTGCCCGGTAGCTGCTCGCGCGTGAGTTCGTCGATGACGATGTCGAAGTGGTGGCTCCCGCCCGCGGACAGCGTCAGCTGCTCCCCGTCGAGCAGCCCGGCCTCGGACAGCCGGGCGCCCGTGACGCGAACACGCCGGCACAGTTCTGTGACGCCGGCGACGATGGCTTCGTCCGTATCGGCGACGACCGAGCCCTCGAAGCACGACACTCCCGCGACGCGCAGGCCTGCGGCGCCCGCCAAGCGCGCGAGGTCGATCGCGCCGGCCACCGTCCGCGCGCCGGTGCGTCCGCGGTCGGTGCCGACCTCGACGAGGACACGCAGTCGGGAGGAAGAGACGCTGGAGAGGGCAATGACCGAGTCGGCGCCGTCGACGTAGCAGAGCACCTCGAGCTCAGGCGTGCTCGCGAGCAGCCGCCGAAGCGCTCCCACGGCCACCGGATCAGTGATCTCGTTGGCGATCAGGATGCGTCGGGCGCCGTGATCAGCGAACACCTGGGCCTGGGTGACCGATGCCGCTGTGAGCGCCCAGGCTCCGCCATCGAGTTGCGCGAGGAAGAGCTCGGGGCTCATCGTCGTCTTGGCGTGCGGCGCAAGCAGGACCCCGCGTCGCGCGGTGTAGTCGGCGAGCACCGCGATGTTGTGACGGACCGCGGACGCACGCAGGACGAACGTCGGTGTGGAGAACAGACCATCGTGGAGCGTGGCACCATTCTCCACGAGCTCCCGCGGACTCATCGCGGCGGGAAGCCCGATGAAGCCCTTCTCCCGCGGCGCGATCGGAGTCTCCGCGAGCGCGCGGAGACTCGCTGCGGCGACGACGGGATCATACGCTCGCGAATCGGCGTGACTCGGGGTCGGGCTCATCGTGCTGTCCTCTCGTGTCGGATTCCGCGCCCAGGACGCGCCGACGTTCTCTCACCCTCGTCGATGACCAGCTGTCCGTCCACGAGCACATGAGTGACCCCCACGGACGGGCTGACCGGATCCGCATAGGTCGCCGTGTCTGCGACCGTCGCCGGATCGAGGACGACGAGATCGGCGATCGCGTCCTCCGCGACACGGCCGCGGGCGCCGAGCCCGAAGACCGCGGCAGTGTGCCCGGAGAGATGCCATGCCGCCTCGCCCCACGTCCAGTCGCCGAGCTCCCGAACATGCCGGCGGAGCAACCGGGAGAACGTCCCCCATCCCCGCGGGTGCGGAGCGGATCCGCGGAAGATCGCGTCCGAGCCGGCCACGTGACCGGGATGGCGAAGCAGACGTCGGAGGTCGTCCTCGGTCCGGTCCGCACCGTTGTCCACGACGCAGCCGACCGCCAGATCACAGGCCAGGAGCGCATCGCAGACGAAGTCCGTCAGATCCGAGCCGTGTCGCTCGGCCGCTTCCTGGAGCGACAGGCCCTCGGCCCATCGGTACGACGGGTCGGCGAGGAACGAGAGGGCGATCGAGGAGATGCGCTCGTTCACAGGAAAGATGTCGGCACGCAGAGCTCGCCGCACGGCAGGATCAGCCAAGCACGCAAGCGTATGATCTGCTCCTCCCGCCTGCAGAGCGGCAGGAAGGACGAGCATCCCCAGGATCGTGCTTCCGCGGAGATACGGATAGGAGTCGAAGGTGGGGATGACCCCGCGGTCCTCATCCAGCGCGGCGAGGATGCTCTCGACCACGTCGGCGGCTCCGTGCAGATGAGAGACATGAACGCGTGCACCGCTGGCCGAGCCGATGTAGGCGGCCTCCTCGAGCGCGCCTGGGATTCGAGTCCGGGAGTATCCGCGAAGATGGCTGACGTACACGCCGCCCTCCGCTCCGACCGGAGCGCAGAGCGCCGCGGTCTCCTCAGCGGACGCGAAGGCGCCGGGCACGTACTCCAATCCCGTGGAAAGACCGACAGCGCCATCGTCCATCCCCTCCGCGATGACGGAGGCCATCTCGGCCACCTCAGCGGCGGTGGCCGGACGATTCGACGTGCCGACGATGTCGGCGCGCACCGACCCGGCCGGCACCAGCGCCGCCGCGTTCAGCGGACCAGCGCCGTCCACCGACCGCAGGAACTCCGCAACGCTCTGCCCATGATCACCGCGTCGCGGTCGGCCGTCGACCGCGGCGAAGTACCTCGACGTGTAGGCCGCCCCGACGTCGCCCACGGGCGCGAAGCCGAGGCCGTCCTGACCGACGACGACGGTCGTCACCCCTTGCCGCAGATACGCCTCGTGGACCCGGGGGTCATCGACCAGCGCGTCCGCGTGCGAGTGCGCATCGATGAAACCGGGCATGACGATTCGGCCGCGGATGTCGATCTCCTGTGCGCCGACAGCTCCGCCGAGGTTCCCGACAGCGCAGACCCTCCCCTCCGCGATCCCGACGTCGGCTCGCCTCGGCTCGGTGCCCGAGCCGTCGGCCGCCAGACCGCCCCGCAACACGATCTCGTACGCCGCGTACCCGGTGCCGACACGAGTCATCGGAGCTCCCCGATCACGCGGGCGACGCGGCTCAGCGCGTCGTCGGAGACGAGACCGTAATGGTAGAAGTCGAAGCCCTCCACGCCCTGATCCAGGCCCACCCTGATCTTGGAGAGCAGGTTCTCCGCGGACTCGCAGTCGGGTGGCGCCACACGCAACGCAAGGCGAAGACGAGCATCCTCTCCCAGCCCCTCCCGATAGGCCTTCAGATCCCTTTCGACGGCGCCGGGCTTCTCCCGGTAGCCGAGCACCTCGTATCCCGCTCCGGAGCCGGACACGAGGGCACCCGCGAGGAGGACGCCGAGATCGACTCCAGCGGCATAGGCGCTGTCCACGATGGACGGCCCGAGGACAGGCGGCTCCGCAGCCGCCTGATCGAGGAACGTGACAGACATCCCATCGTCCCCTGCCGTGTCCGCGACCGCAGCGTAGAGAGCACCGACGGACTGCGCGCGAACGGCGAGATACCGGAGGAGCTCGCCGCCCGCCTCGTCTCCGAGCCGCCCACGGTCGATCACGTCGACCTCGACGGCCGCACCGGTCCATGCCCGGCTCGCCGTCTCGCGCGCCCACTCCGCGACGCGACCGGCGTCCACCTCCGCCGCGCCAGCAGCGGCGACGCAGTGCTCGCAGAAGCACAGACCGAGCGCGAGCCGCGCCCACGCGTCCAGGCGCACGAGCGAACGGCTCAGACGCAGCCCCTGGAAGTGCAGCGATTCCGCGAGCATCGCACCAGGTCCGCTGCGAGACACATCGCGCACGAGTCCCCGGTAGCCGTCTGCCACGATGGGATTGGCCGGGCAGAGATCGCTCGTGTATGCGTCGCCGAAGGCGTTCTGCTGGCACAGGCGACGATGTGTCTGCCCGAGCCGCTCGTCGAACCCGAACACGGTCCATGCCGCGAACCGCATGTCCCGGCTCCCGGCCGCGCGCACCAGCTCTGCGAGCAGCTCGTTCCGATCGAACGGCGAAGGTGTCCAGGGCGCCATCTCCTCCGGGTAGAGGGTCTCGTCCCCCGGCATGTAGAGCGCTCCCGCGGGAAGGTCGAGCACCCGCGCGGATGCGCCACGTGGGCGAAGATCGCGCGACGCGTGGTAGTGGACGGCGACGGTCACTCCGCTCACGCCAAGCCCGGATACGGCGTCCAGGAAAGGTTCCACGCCGACGTCGAGGACATCGTGCATGAAGCAGAAGAAGGACGTGTCGAGTCGCGTCATGCGACCGGGCGCTCATCGAAGGTGGTCTGGAAGAACTCCTCGCCGAAGATCGCGGCGATCAGCTCGCTGTTGCCCGCGGTTATCCCCCCGTCCACGGTGAGGGTGGTCCCGGTGATCCACGCCGCGTCGCTCGATGCCAGGAAGGCGCAGGCGGCGGCGACGTCGTCGACGGTCCCCAGCCTGCGCATCGGGTAGACGCGCGAGACGCGATCCAGGATGTCCGGCTCGGCGGCCATGCGCTCATCCCAGCTGCCGGTGTGGATGCTCCCCGGGGCGACGACGTTGAATCGCACACGATGCGGGCCGTAGCGCAATGCCAGGTTCTTGGTCAGGTTGATCAAACCCGCTTTGGCGGCTCCATAGGCCTCGTTCCCGAACGCGCCGAGGCCGTTCACCGACCCGACCGAGACGACCGCAGCCGCATCCGATTTCAGGAGCAACGGCATCGCCGCTTGAATGCACAGGAAAGGCGCCTTCAACGTCACGGTGAGATCGAGATCGAGATCGCCCTCCGTGAAACGTTCGAAATGCGTGTCCGTCGCGTGAGCCGGGCAGTTGACGAGCACGTCGACACCGCGCCCGCCTTCCCCGAGCGCATAGAAGAACCTGCCGATCGAGGACGCGTCGGTCGCATCGACCTCGTGGCCCTCCGCGGATCCTCCCCCGGCACGGATCGAGCACGCGGCCTCCTGCGCGCTCTGCGCGTCGGCATCCGCCACGACGACGTGCGCACCTTCCCGTGCCATCACCTCAGCCGTGGCACGTCCGATCCCATGCCCCCCACCGACGACCACGGCCACGCGCCCGGCGAACCTCTCACTCACGGCGTACCCTGCGCATTCCCCGGGGCCGGCAGCTCGTCCACGCGGACCGAACGGCCGAGTTGTGCCGAGACCTCGACGGCCCTGATGGCCCGGGTGATCGCAAGACCGTGCTCGACATCGGGGCCGAGATCGCCACCATCCTGGAGCGCGGCTGCGAACTGCTGGACCATCCACACCGCCGGGCCGACCGGCGCCCGCCCGATGGCGCCCGAGAGCGGCCATTCCGACCGAGACCGGTCGGTCACGAACGTGAGTCCCTGATGAGCGAGGTCGGCGGAAACCGATCCCGCCGTGCCGATCAGCTCGAAGCGGAAGTCTACGATGCCCTGCCCGCCGTCCGGAAGCACCCACGCGGAGGTGAGGTTCGCCGTGGCCCCGCTCTCGAACGTCACGAGGGCATGCACGACGTCGCTGGTCGCGACCCCGCGTGCAGCGAGGATGCCGTCGGTGACGACAGCACTGACGGAGGCCACCGGGCTGTCGATGAACCATGTCAGCATGTCGAGCGTGTGGGGCATGAGGAACCAGGCAGGGGAGGAGCGACCCGCCCATGACAGCATCTGCGTCGGCACGAAGTAGGAATTGCTGAGCACCGCGCTGGACGTGATCGGCGCACCCAGCTCGCCGCGGGCGATGCTGCCGTGGGCCTTGACGACATGGGGGTTCCACCGGTTCTCGAATCCGACGAGGCACCGTCCCCCGCCCGCCCTGACCTCCTCGGCAATGGCGTGCGCATCTTCGAGGGTTGTCGCCAGCGGCTTCTCGACGAGGATGTGCCTCCCTCCTCTTGCCGCATCGATCGCCGCGTCCCTGTGAGCGAAGTCCGGCGTCGCGATGATGACGGCATCCGGGTCGAGATCTGAGAACAGCTCGGTGTGCGAGGGGAGGACGGGCAGACCCGTCGCTGCCCGCGCTTGCTCGGCGACGCGGTCGGACGGCTCCGCGAATCCGACGACGGTGACGCCGGGCTGGTCACGGAGCGCTTCCGCGAACAGGCGACCGCGAAGACCCGCTCCGACGATTCCGATGGTCAACATGATGGTGCGTCCTTTGCTTCTTGCGTGAGGGGGGACATCAGAAGAGAGTGAAGCCGCCGTCGACCTTGACGATCGAGCCGGTCATGAAGCTCGACGCGTCGCTGGCGAGGAACACTGCGACCGGACCCAGCTCGTGAGGCAGCCCATAGCGCTTCATCGGAGAAGGATCGACGACGTACGGTTTGAAGTAGGGCTGGTCCACCGGGGACATCTCGGTCAGGAAGTATCCCGGTGCCACCGCATTCACACGGATCCCGTACGGCGCCCATTCCGCGGCGAGTCCCTCGGTGAGGTGGTGCACTGCCGCCTTCGAGGTGAGGTAGGAGACCTGCCAGCGCGGCTGATTCACGATCTGCGCCGACATGGATCCGATGTTGACGATCGTCCCGCCGCCGCGCTCGGCCATGCGGCGTGCCACGGCACGGCTGCAGAACCAGACGCCGTCGACGTTGACGGACATGACCTCGTGCCACGCCTCGTCCGGCGCCTCGAACGCGGTGCCGGCGATACCGATCCCGGCGTTGTTGAGCAGCACGTCGATCTCGCCGAAACTGTCTGTGACGTCGGCGACGGCGCGCTCGACGTCGTCGACGTCGGAGACCTCGAGCTGGACGCCGTAGGAGCGGATGCCGAGCTCCACGAGCTCGGCCGCGGCGGACCGGGCGGACTCCAGCGTGCGTGCAGTGACGGCCACGGATGCGCCGGCCTCGCCGAGCGCCTGCGCCATCGCTCGTCCGAGGCCACGGCTGCCGCCGGTAACGAGCGCCACTTTGCCGGCGAGGGAGAAGGTGTCTAGAGCGGTCATGGTTCCTTTTCTCGGGTCGTGGCTCATCGCCAGGTGATCGTGAGGGAGTGGATGAGGGGGCTTCCAGGCCCCACGACGGTGTAGGCGCCGGTGGCGAGACCGTTCACCGGGCCTGAGAGCGGCTCGACGCAGACCGCGCCGGGCATCGTCTCGCAGACGATCCAGTGCGATCCGGTCCGTCCGAGCGTCAGCTCGGGCCCGCCGTCCCATCTGATGACCGGGTCGCTCTCGACGTCCGTGAAGGAGTCGTCCCACGGCCGTCTGCCGCTTCCGGCCGCTGTGCCGGTCGGGATCCCCGACGAGTCGGTCACGTAGTGCGTGCCGGGACGGAAGTCGAGACGGGCTCGCCGTCCGTCGGAGAGGCGTTCGGCGAACCAGGGGTGGAACCCGACGATCACCGGCATCCGGCGGTCACCGTTCGAGACGATCGCGCGGACGGTCAGCGACGTCTCGCCGAGATCGAACTCCTGGCGAACCGAGCCCCCGAACGGCCAGCGCTCGTCGAAGGCGATTTCCAGACCGTCCCCGCGGCGGGTCCAGGGACGATCGAACACGAAGCCATGGATAGCATGGTCGCCGAAGTTCACCGGCAGCGCCCATTCGCGACCCTCGAACTCGAATCGGCCGTTCGCGGTCCGCCCCACGAACGGCGCCATCACGAAGCTGCCCGAGAAGATCTCCGGTGGCGCGCCGGGTGCCGGAACAGTGCCTCCGAGCACCTCCGCGCCATCGATCCGCAGGGAGACGAGGCGGCCTCCGTCCAGGGGACCGACGAGGACGCGGGCACGCGACGACGACGCCTCGAGCAGCCCGTCGGGTCGCTCGTGGAGCTCCGTCACTTGACTGCTCCTGCCGTCAGACCGCCGATGAGGTACTTCTCGATCGAGGCGAACAGGATCACGACCGGGACGATGGCGATGAGGGAGGCGACGAACAGGAACTGGTACTCGGTGGACTGCAGTCCCACGAACTGCTGGATGCCCACGGGCAGGGTTTGAAGTCCTTCGCTCGGGTTGTTGAAGAGAGTGAGCGCGACGGGGAACTCGTTCCATACCTGGATGAAGGAGAACACGACTGCGGTCACAAGCCCGGGACGCACGAGTGGAAGCGCGATACGGAGCATGATCCGGAAGTCGCCGAGTCCGTCGAGCTTCGCCGCCTCCTCGATGTCGAACGGGATGGACTCGAACTGGCCGCTGAGAATCCACGTGGAGAATGCGAGGTTGAACGCCGCATTCGTGAGGATGATCGACCAGTACTCGTTGACCCCGTCCACCCAGAGGAACTCCTGGAAGAGACCGACGACCACGGCCACCGGTGCGATGACCTGGGTGACGAGCACGAGCCGCATGAAGGGGCCGCGGCCGGTGAAGCGATGGCGTGCGGTGTAGTAGGCGGCCGGCACCGATACCAGCAGGACGAGGGCCGTGGAGATGACGGCGATGATAAGGCTGTTCTTGATATAGGTCAGAAGGTCGATCCTCGTCCACACCTCGATCCAGTTCTGCCAGACCCAGGTCGTCGGGAGGTAGTCCGCCGGAGACGAGAACAGCTCGGCGCCCGTCTTGAACGACGACAGGAACATGACGATGTAGGGCGCGAGGAAGAAGAGGGCGATGAGGAGCCCGAAGAACGGCATCGCCACCGGCCGGACCGCGCGCCATCCTCGTCCGAGACGTCCGCTCGACACTCGGCGACGAGCACGTGGCTGCAGCGTACCCGCGATGGGTGCGACGAATCGTCCGAGCAGGACCTGGAGACGGCTGTCACGATCGCGTCGCCGCTCGCTGTTGACGGCACGGAAGTAGAAGAAGATCACGACGCAGAGGAAGATCACGTTGAGCACCGAGAGAGCCGCGGCCTCGCCCGCGTCGAGTTGCTGGCGGAAGGCGATCTTGTACGCCCAGGTGATCGTCGTGTCCGCGGCGTTGCCCGTGTTCCCGCCGGTGATCACCCAGATGACCGGGAAGGAGTTGAACACCGACACGACCACGAGGATCGTGGCGATCACGAGCGAGGGCCGCAGCAGCGGGAAAGTGATCGACCAGTAGATGCGGCTCGCGCCCGCGCCGTCGATCTTGGCGGCCTCGTACACGTCCTCCGGCAGCGTCTGCAGGCCCGCGAGGATGACGTAGGTCGTGAACGGGATCGTCACGATGATTCCGACCGCGATGACGGAGACGAACGAGAATCGAGGATCCTGGTACCAGCCGATCGGTTCGGAGAGCAGACCGAGATCCATCAGCAGACGGTTGAGGATTCCGTTGCTTCCCTGCAGGATGTACCGCCAGACGGTCGCGCTCATCACCAGAGCGGCCGCCCATGGCACGATGAGCGCCCACCGTACGAGGAGACGCCCGCGGAAGCGCTTGTTGAGGAACTGGGCGAGCGCGAGCGAGATGCCGATCGAGCCGCCGACCACGACGATCACCCAGACGAAGGTGTTCAGGATCACCTGTCCGAGGGCGGGCTCGGCGAAGAGCCTCCGGTAGTTCGCGAAGCCTGCGAACCCCTGCGCCACTCCCGAGGAGTCGATCGTCGTGAACGACGTCTGCACCATGATCACGATGGGGACCAGGATCACGAGGACGATCAGGATCACCGCGGGCATCACCCACGGGGTGGAGCGGAGGAATTCGGCGAAGCGCCCGGGCTTTCCGCGTCTCGAACGGCTCGCGGAGGCAGCGGCCGGCAATGTCGTCGCCATAGGCGGTCTCTCTTTCGTCACAGGATCCGGTGGGCGTTCTGGTCCGGCCCGCGGGCCGGACCAGAACGTGTGATCACTGGTCCGCGGCCGCATTGATCGCGTCGAGGATCCCCTGGATGTCGGCGCCTTCTGTCACCCCGGTGCCGATCTGGTTCTGAACGGCCCCCTGCACCGCAGGGAAGGTGGGATCGGTCGAGGGGTAGAACCGGGCGGTGGGAAGGAGGTCGAGGAACGGCCCGAACGCGGGGTCAGACTCCAGCGCATCGGATGCACTCTGCGTGGCGGGGAGGAAGCCCTGGCTCGTCAGGAACTCGACATAGTTCTCCTCCTGGTAGAAGAAGTCGAGGAACTTGCTGACCGCCGTCTTGTTGCCCGGGTTCTCGAACGACATCAGGTAGTCCTGCACTCCGAGTGTGATGGGCTCGATGTCGCCATTGACGGGCAGGGGGGCGACGCCGTAGTCCACCGACGAGTCCCAGCCCTCGAACAGGCTCGGCGCGAAGCTCGCACCGGCCATCATTCCCACCGTGCCGTCTGCGAACGGGCGGAAAACTCCGTCCGTTCGGTTGGTCTGCCCGGGGTTCGGCTGGGTGATCTCGTAGACGTTCGTCAAGCAGTTGAGCACCGTGAGCGTCTCGACGTTCTTCTCGCTGTTCACGGTGAACTCACCCGGCGCCGACTGCCAGTCGCCGCCGTTGCCCCACATCCAGATCGACCACTCGGCCTGGCTCTCTTCCGCGCCCAGTGGAAGCCCGTAGCCCGTGTAGCCTGCCTCCTCGAGCTTCTTGGCATCGTCGACGAGTTCACGCCATGTCTCGGGCGGGCCGTCGATCCCCGCCTCCGCGAAGGCCGTCTTGTTGTAGAAGAGCGCGCGGGTGCTGGTGATGAACGGAATCCCGTACTGCGTCCCCTCGTAGACTCCCGCATCCTTGAAAGCGGGAATGAAGTCGTCGTTCACCTCTTCGGAGAGAAGCTCAGAGGCGTCTTGGAGCAGTCCATTGGAAGCCCAGCCGGAGTACTTGTTCTGGTTCAGGATGTCGGGGTACTGCTGCGTCTGGATCATCGTCGCGACCCGCTGATCGATGTTGTTCCAGTCGATGATCTGCACGTCCACGGTGTATCCGGGGTTGGCGTCGGCGAACCTCGCAGCGAGATCCTTCCAATAGTCCTCGGTGGTCGACGTGTAGGCGCCGCCGACGAACGTGATGCTCTTCTTCTCGTCATCGGCGACGGCGGCAGCAGAGACCGTCGATGCCCTCTCTGCGCTGACGGCCGTCTTGTCGGCCGCCGGCTGCGCGACGGAACCCGTCGCCGAGGCCGCAGCCGCAGCCGGGATCGCATCCTCGGACAGCAGCGCGTCACATGACGCCTCGTCGAGCGCGGTGGTGGAGGCGGAGCCGCCGGAACAACCGGCGAGCCCGAGGGTGCTCACCACGACGAAAGCCGTGGCCACACCTGCTTTCCTGGTACGTCGCATCATGTGGGAACTCCATGCCTGTGAACGGAATAGCGGCATCCGAACGGTGAGCCGCATCCTCCCGGTAAGGGCACTTACTTGACTTACCGGCCGGGTATGTACACTTTCCTTACAATCCGATACCGTGTCAAGGAGCGAAACAAGACGTTAACGAAAGGTGCCGGATGCCGAAACCGCGACACGAGCGCACCGAGGCTCGGCGGACTTCATGACTGTCGACGCCTCATCGATCGCCAGCTCGCCAGCACTCGCCGGCAGCACGGAGCCGATGGATACCGCTGCCGCCTACCGAGCGCCGGGCCGAGCGAGCTCGTCGCCGCGGCTGATCTCGCAGACGGCCACCGGCCGCCTCAACCGCGTCCGCCTGTTGCAGCTCCTCTACGACGTCGGTCCCGCATCCCGAGCCGAGCTCGCCCGCCTCGCGGAGGTCACGAAGACCACGATCGGATCCATCGTCCAGCCGATGATCGACGCGGGCATCCTCGTGGAACGAGAGCCCCGCCAGAGCAGCGTGTTCGGCGGCAAGCCGGCTCGCCCCATCTGGCTCTCCCCCCTCGGTCGACCCATCGTGGCCGTGCATGTCGGCCCCGGGAGCGTCAGAGCCGCTCTTGTCAGCCTCACCGGCACGATACGTTCCCACAGCTCTGCGCGTTTCTCGGGAACACGCTCCAGCCAGAGGTCGATCATCGACACCATCGCAGCCTGTGTCGAGGACGTGCTGCCCGGGAACGAGAAGCCGCTCGGCGTCGGTGTCGCCGTGGGCGGCATGGTGGACACCGACCGGGGGCACATCGTGGCGGTCAACCTCGCTCCGAGGCTGTCCGGCCTCGCGCTCGGCCCCCTTCTCTCCCGGCGGCTCGGGCTTCCCGTCCAGCTGGATCTGCATCCGCGCGTCCAGGCGCTGGGAGACCGATGGTTCGGACTCGGGCGTGGCGTCTCGAGCTTCGCATCCGTGTACTGCGGTGAGGCCATCGGCGCTGAGTTCGTCATCGACGGCACCGTACACCGCGGCGCATCCGGTGCAGGCGGCGAGGTCGGCCACACCGTGGTCGACCTCGGTGGGGCGGTCTGCCGATGCGGACGGCGTGGATGCTGGGAGACCATCGCCACCCACACCTGGCTCAGGCAGGCTGCGGCCGCAGCACAGCTGCCGGGTGCGCGCTCCCTCACCGCAGGAGGTCTGCTCGCGCTGGCCGAGGCCGGATCGAAGGACGCCGACGAGCTTCTCAATCGATATGCGCGGAACATCGCGGTCGGGCTCGTCAACCTGCAGCAGACGCTGGCTCCTGACCTCTTCATCCTGCACGGCGACATCGTGCAGGCCGGCGAGGTGTTCCGAGCCCTCATCGAGCAGGCCGTCTACTCGGGGATAGCTCCACGCCCCGGCGGCGAGCCGGAGATCATCTTCGCAAAGCCCGAGGACGACATGGCGCTGCTGGGCGCAGCGGGCCTGGTGTTGTCGGAATCGCTCGATCAGCTGGCGTGAGCGCCGCACGCCCCCGGTAAGGCGCATCCCGGCACGATGTCCGCGCGAGCCTTGCCCGGAGCCACCAGACTCCTCCTGGCCGCCACGATCCTGCCCGTTCCGCGCGATGAGGCACGTCGTGGGAGGAGCTACGGCGACGACGCCGGCCGAACGACCGGACGACGGCCGCCAGCCGACCCTAGATGTCGGACGAGGACCGGAGCTCCGCGCCCGCGTGGGCGATCTCGGCGAGTGCCGCGTCGCTGGATTCCGGGTGCACACCCGCGATCAGGTCGGTGAAGATCCGCACGTGGCGTCCGGCCGCGATCGCGTCGAGGGCCGATGCCCGCACGCAGTAGTCCGTGGCGAGGCCGACGACGTCGATGTCGAGGATGCCGTGCTCCGCCAGCAGCTCGGTCGCCGTGCGGCCGTCGTCGGCGACGCCCTCGAACAGCGAGTAGGCGGGCTTGCCCTGCCCCTTCTTGAGATGGTGCGTCACCCGCGAGGTGTCGAACACCTCGTCGTACTCGGCGCCGTACGTGCCGCCGACGCAGTGCACCGGCCACGTGTCGACGAAGTCGGGCTCGGCGGCGAAGTGCCCGCCGTTGTCGTTGTCCCCGTCGTGCCAGTCGCGCGAGGCGACCACGATCTCGTAGTCGTCCGCGTGCGCGTCGAGGTAGCGGGAGATGCGTTCGGCGACCTCGTCGCCCCCGGCCACCCCTAGGGCGCCGCGCTCGGTGAAGTCGTTCTGGACGTCGACGATGAACAGTGCCGTGCTCATGTCTCGAGCGTACGCCGGTACTCCGCCCGGGTCATCTGCTCCCTCGGATGCGAACCCGATGAATCGACCGGATGCGGCGCCGCATCCGCCCCGCCCTCTGCATCCGCCGCGTCCTCCGCACGCGTCCCGTCCGCCGCACGCGTCTCGGGACCCGCACGCCAGAGCTTCGACGGCCACCAGATCGCACGACCGATGTCGTAGCCGAGCGCGGGCACCAGCAGCGACCGCACGACGAACGTGTCGAGGAGGACCCCGAACGCGACGATGAACGCCAGCTGCGCGAGAAAGAGGATCGGGATGACGCCCAGCGCGGCGAAGGTCGCCGCCAGCACGAGACCCGCTGACGTGATCACCCCGCCGGTCGAGACGAGTCCCCGCCGTATCCCGAGCCGGGTGCCGCGCCGGAGCGACTCCTCGCGCACCCGCGACATCAGGAAGATGTTGTAGTCGATGCCGAGGGCGACGAGGAACACGAACCCGTAGAGCGGCACCGCGGGGTCCGCACCCGGGAAGCCGAGTAGGTGGTCGAACACGAGCGCGCTCACCCCCATCGCCGTGCCGAACGAGATCACCGTGCTCACCACCAGCAGCACCGGCGCGAGCACCGAGCGCAGCAGCAGCATCAGGATCGCCAGCACGACCGCCAGGATCACCGGGATGATCACCGTGCGATCCCGGATCGACGTGTCGTTCGTGTCGACGTCGATCGCGGTCTGTCCGCCGACGAGCGCCGCTCCGTCACCGAGCCCGTCGTCGAGACCCGTGCGCAGGTCCCGGATGGTGTCCTCCGCCGCGAGCGAGTCGGCGGCCTCGGCGAGGGTCGCGACCAGCAGCACCTCGTTCGACGACACCGTGGGCGCGGGCCCGGCGGTTCCGGGTGGCCCGACCGCGGTGAGGGCGAGCTCCCCGTCCTCGACCGCCACCGATGCCTGGCCGGTGGGCGAGTCCTCGGACGCGATCGACACGCTGTCGATCCCCGCGGTGCTCTCGAGCACCCCGACGGCATCGGCCGCGGCGTCCTCGCCGACGAGCACGTAGACGGGGCTCCCGGAGCCGGCGGCGAAGTGCTCGGCCAGCACGTCCTGGCCGTCGCGGGCCTCCGAGTAGCCGAGCACGAGGTCGCTCGCCGGCACGCCGTCCGCCTTCAGCTGGGTGACGCCCGCGGCGCCCACCAGCAGCACGATCGTGCTGATGATCCAGACCGGCCTCGCCCGGCGGGCGACGAACCGCGCCACCCGCGGCCAGACGCCCCGCACCGGCCGGGAGAGGTCGGCGGAGATCTCGGTCGCAGGCTGCGTCGGGATGAACGGCCAGAACGCGGCTCGGCCGACGAGCGCCAGGAGCGCCGGCAGGAAGGTGAGCGCCGACAGCATGGCGAAGGCGATGCCGATCGAGGCGATCGGCCCGAGCGCGCGATTGCTCGCGAGGTCGGAGAGCAGCAAGCAGAGCAGCCCCGCGATGACCGTGCCGCCGGAGGCGAGGATCGGTTCGAACGCCCCGCGCCACGCCCGCATCGTCGCATCCCCGCGGTCCGCTCCGTCGGCGACCGCCTCACGGTACCGTGCGACGTAGAGCAGCGCATAGTCCGTCGCGGCGCCGATCACGAGGATGAACAGGATGCCCTGCACCTGCCCGTTCAGCACGAAGATCCCGGCCTTCGCGAGCCACCAGACGGTGAGCAGCGCCACGCACAGGGCGAACATCGAGGTCATGAGCACGAGGACCGGCAGCAACGGCGACCGGTAGACGACGATCAGGATGAGGAACACCGCCGCCAGCGCCACGATCAGGAGCAACCCGTCGATTCCGAGAAAGCCCTCGACGAGATCCGACGTGAACCCTGCCGGTCCCGTCACCCATGCTTCGAGGCCCGCGGGCAGGTCGTCGCCGAGAAGGGCACGGATCTCCTGGACGATCTCCCGCACCTCACCCGTGCTGTCGATCGGCACGAAGATCTGCGCGGCGTCGCCGTCGTCGGAGACGATCGGCGGCGAGACGCGCTCGAGCACGCCGTCGAGTGCCGCGACGTCGTCGACGACGGCCTGCAGCTCGGCGAGCTGCTCGTCGGTGAGTGTCGCGTCGCCGGCGACGACCACGACCGCGGGGATGCTGTCGTCGCCCAGGAAGTCGGAGAGCCGCTCGTCGACCTGCGTGGCTGCGGCGCTCTGCGGCAGGAACGAGGACCGGTCGTTCGTCGCCACCTCGTCGACCTTGCCGAAGTAGGGCCCGCCGACCGATCCGCCCACGATCCAGATCAGCACGAGCAGCACCGGGATGCCGATGCGCAGCCAGCGGGAGGGCAGCGATCCGGCGCGGGGCTTCTTCGGCATGTATCTAGCTTATCTAGCTAAATCGTCGCGATCGAGGGCACGAGCTCCGCGCCCCTTCGTCTCGGAGCTTCGCTCCTCGCTCAGTGCCCGATGGCGAAGAGTCAGGCGGAGGCGAACATGATGATGAGCGACGCGATCAGCGACAGCGCGCCGATGGCGAGCAACCCCACCGCGAGCCATCCTGTCACCCGTACGAGCGGCGAACGAGGTGTGAACCGGATGCGGTTCGAGCCGGGCCGGTAGAAGAGGTGTACGGAGTCGGCCGCCCCGAGGTGCAGCTCGTCACTCGCCGACAGCAGGGCCTCGCCCACTCCCCCGTCATGGGTGAACCATCGGGCGACCCGACCGTCGGGCCCGGGCTCGACGACGGCGGATGCGGGCAGCCACGTGCCGTCGGCAAGCGCGGCGACGAGAGCGATCCCGGCGAGGACCATACCGGCACCGAAGCCCACCCAGGTGAACGTCTCCAGCAGGATGTCGAGAGTGCCGTCCATCTGCGCTCCGCCCCGGTATAAGAAAGCGGGGTCCGCCCGGACCCCGCTTCACCTCGGAGCCACCTAAGGGAATCGAACCCTTGACCTATTCATTACGAGTGAATCGCTCTGCCGTCTGAGCTAAGGTGGCGCGCTCCGCTTTCGCGTTGCACGATCCACGATCTTACATGCTCCGGCAGGGACCCGCGAACCGGTCGGGGCCGCGACATCCGCGGCGCTGTGAACGCGTGTGACGGGTGATTCGCCGCCACGGAACCGCGTCACGTAGCGTCGCTACCGGCACCGCGACGAGGCAGAGTGTGCTCTCCGAGAGCATGCGAGGCGGTCACGACCGCCGGACCGGTGCCACAGACACCACCCTGGGAGCACCACATGTCCAAGAAGTTCCTGTCCGCGGCCGCGCTGGCCCTGCCCCTCGCCCTTCTGCTCGGAGGCTGCGCATCCGGCGGATCCGACGCAGGCAGCACCGACGGCGGATCCGACGAGGTCGTGCGCATCGGTGTCGTCGGCGCCGGCGATCCCTACTGGGAGACCTACGTCGACGCCGCGGCCGAAGAGGGGATCGAGGTCGAGCTGGTCGACTTCACCGAGTACCCGCAGCCCAACCCCGCGCTGTCCGCGGGCGAGATCGACCTCAACCAGTTCCAGCACATCATCTACCTGGCGACGTACAACGTCGCGTCGGACGACGACCTGCAGCCGATCGGCTCGACGGCGATCTACCCGCTCGGCCTCTACTCGACGCAGTACGAGTCGGTCGACGACATCCCCGAGGGCTCCACGGTGATCGTCCCCGACGACGACAGCAACCAGGCACGGGGCCTGCTCATCCTCCAGGCCCAGGGCCTGGTCGAGCTGAAGGACGGCGGCTCCGTCTTCTCGACCCTCGCCGACATCGAGCCGGGCTCGAAGGTCACCGTCGAGGCGATCGACGCCGCGCTGACCGCGACGTCGCTCCCCGACGTCGCGGCCGCCATCATCAACAACGACTTCGTCGAGGATGCAGGCCTGGACTTCGACGACGCGATCGCGACGGACGACCCGACCGACCCGAGCGCGCAGCCGTACATCAACATCTTCGCAGCGCGCGCCGCTGACGCCGACAACCCGACGTACCTCAAGCTCGTCGAGATCTTCCAGAACACCACGGCCGTCACCGACGGCCTCCAGGATGCCTCGGGCGGCACCGCGGAACTCGTCAAGACCCCGGTCGACGAGCTCGTCGCGTCGCTGGCCGACGTCGAGGCGGACATCCGCGCGAACCAGTAAGCATGAACGACGTGTGCGGCCCGCTCCTAGAGTGGGCCGCACACGTGTGTCTTCCCCGAGGAGCGAAGCCATGACCCTCATCCGTCTGTCCGGCGTCTCGAAGACGTTCCCGCCCGCGACGAAGAACGATCGGCCGGTCGTCGCAGTGGACGACGTCGATCTCGACATCGCGGCGGGCGAGGTCGTCGGGATCGTCGGATACTCCGGCGCCGGCAAGAGCACGGTGCTGCGCCTCCTCAACGCGCTCGAGACCCCCTCGTCGGGATCCGTCGAGATCGACGGCCGCGACATCACAAGTCTGCGAGAACGCGACCTGCGCACACTCCGCGGCGACATCGGCATGATCTTCCAGCAGTTCAATCTCTTCGAGTCCCGCACCGTCGAGAAGAACGTCGCCTATCCGCTCGAGATCGCGGGGCGACCCAAGGCCGAGATCGCGTCCCGCGTGAAAGAGCTGCTGAGCTTCGTCGGGCTCTCCGACAAGGCCAAGAACCACCCCGAGCAGCTGTCGGGCGGCCAGAAGCAGCGCGTCGGCATCGCTCGCGCCCTGGCCACGAGCCCCCGCATCCTCCTCGCCGACGAGGCCACGAGCGCGCTCGACCCCGACACCACGCAGGAGGTGCTCGCGCTCCTCGGTCGCGTCAACCAGGAGCTCGGCGTCACGATCGTCGTCATCACGCACGAGATGGACGTCATCCGCACCCTCGCCGATCGCGTCGTCGTCATGGAGGCCGGCCGCATCATCGAACAGGGCACCGTGTTCGACGTGCTGTCGGCGCCCCGGCATGCGGCGACGCGCCGCTTCGTCTCGAGCATCATCGAGGACGTGCCACAGGGCGATCAGCTCGCGGCCCTGCAGACGCGGCATCCGGGGCGCATCGTGACGTTCACCATCCGCGACGGCGACGTCACGCAGGCCGACGTGTTCGCAACCCTGTCGCGTCACGGCGTGCGCTTCGAGCTCATCCACGGCGGGATCAACGACATCCGCGGCCGCGTGTTCGGCCATCTCACCCTCGCTCTGACGGGCGAACCGGATGCCGTCTCCCAAGCCATCATCGAAGCCGCGGCCCACGCGCCCCTCGTCGAAGAGACACTCGTCGAGAAGAAGGAAGAGACACTCGTCGAGAAGAAGGAGGACCACCGTGGATAGGCTCATCGAGCTCCTCCCCCAGCTGCTCACGGCGACGTACGAGACGATCGTCATCACGACCTTCGCTCTCGCCATCGGCGGGCTGTGCGGCCTCGTCCTCGGACTCGCGCTCTACGCGACCCGGGCTGGCAGCCTCTTCCCCAATCGGGCGGTGTTCGGCGTGCTCAACGTCATCGTGAACACCTTCCGCCCGATCCCGTTCATCATCCTGCTGGTGGCCGTGCAGCCCATCGCGCGATCGTTCGGCATCCGCGGCATCGGACTCGAGTTCGCGGTGTTCGCGGTGTCGATCGCCTCACTGTTCGCCATCAGCCGCATCGTCGAGCAGAACCTGCTGACCGTGCGCCCCGGTGTCATCGAGGCCGCTCGAGCGGCGGGCGCGAGCCGGTCCCGCATCCTCTTCCGACTCGTGCCGCGCGAGGCGCTCGGGCCGCTGATCCTCGGCTACACCTTCATCGTCGTCGCGCTGGTCGACATGACCGCGATGGCCGGCGCGGTCGCCGCGGGCGGCCTCGGCCAGTTCGCCATCGTGTACGGCTTCCGTCAGTTCAACCCGGTCGTGACGTGGGCGGCCGTGCTCATCATCATCGTCATCGTGCAGGGCGTGCAGTTCTTCGGCAACGCCCTCGCCCGCCGCGTACTCCGCCGCTGACCCGAAAGTCTCCCGACGGCGGTCGTCCCGGATCCGTGTCTCGCTTGTGCAGGTCGGTCGGGGTTTCCGGCTGTACAAGTGAGACACGGGGTCGAGGGTGTGGGTGGTTCCGGGGGGCGGAGTGCCCCGCCAGGGGCGCGGAGCAGCTGAAGCGAAAGCCCTCACGCTTCGTCTCGCTGCGCTCGCGGTCCCTGAGCGAGGAGCGCAAGCGACGAGGCGAAGAGCAGCGACCGGGGTCGCTCGGATCACTCGCAGCGCAGTCCGTCCTGCGGCACGGTGCCGTCGACGAAATACGCCTCCACGGCCTCGTCGACGCACGTATTGCCCTTGTTGTAGCCGGTGTGCCCCTCGCCCACGCGGGTGATCAGCACACCCGAGGCGAGCTGATCCGCGAGCGCGACCGACCATTCGTACGGGGTCGCGGGATCACCCGTCGTGCCGATCACCAGGATGGGGTCCGCCCCCGTCGCGGTCAGCGCCCCACGGGTGCCGGTGGGCGCGGTGGGCCACGCGGCGCAGCCGTCGACATCCGACATCCAGTACGGGGCCACGGTCGGTGCCTTCTCGGCGAGCAGCACGGCCGCAGCCGCCTCCTGCTCGGGCGTCGAATCGTCGGGGTAGTCCATGCAGTTGTACGCGGAGAACGCCTCCGTCGAGTTGTCGTCGTACTGGCCGCCGGTGCGCGCGTAGTAGAAGTCGGCGAGCTGGAAGGCCGTCGCGGGGTTCCCCTGCAGCGCGTTGCCGAGGGCGGTCGTGAGATACGACCAGCTGCTCTCGGAGTAGAGCGCGGCGATGATGCCGGTCAGCAGGGAGTCCGCGCCCAGCTGGCGCCCGTCCGTGTTCGGCAGCGGACTGCGGTCGACGCTGGCGAGCAGCGTCCCGAGATCGGCCATCGCGTCGTCCACCGTGCCGGCGAAGGGACAGTCGCTCGATCGCAGGCAGTCGGTCATGTAGGCCCGCAGCGCCGATTCGAATCCGATCCCCTGGGTCGTGGACACCTCGAGCTCGGAGGTCTGCGGATCGATCGCCCCGTCCAGCACGAGCCGGCCCACCCGCTCGGGGTAGAGGTCCGCGTACGTCGCGCCGAGGAACGTGCCGTACGAGTAGCCCAGGTAGTTGAGCTTCTCATCGCCGAGCACGGCCCGAAGCAGATCCATGTCGCGGGCCGCCTGCACGGTCGTGATGTACGGCAGGATCCCCTCGCTGTTCGCGTCGCAGGCCTCCGCGAACTCGACGCTCCGCGCGGTCAGCTCGTCGTTCCACTCCTGGCTGCCGCGCTCCGCGGCGGGGATGTCGAACAGGTAGGCGTCCATGTCGGCCGCATCGAAGCAGCGCACCGCCGTGGACTCGCCGACACCGCGCGGGTCGAACCCGATCACGTCGTAGTTCTCCTGCAGCGACGTGCCGACGGCGAAGTCGATCGAGCTGCGGATGAGATCCACGCCGCTCGCGCCGGGCCCACCCGGGTTCGTGAGCAACGACCCCTCGGCCTCGCCGTCGGTCGCCCGCTGACGGATCACCGAGAGCTCGATGTCGCCCGCCGTGGGGTCGTCCCAGTCGAGAGGGGCGCGCACGGTCGCGCAGTCGAAGTCCGTGCCGCACGAGGACCAGGCGAGCTCCTGCCCGTAGAAGGGAACCAGCTCCTCATCGACGCCCGAGACATCCGGCGTCGCACTCGAGGAGGGCAGCGTCGGCTCGTCGGTGATGAACGAGCACCCGGAGAGGGCGACGGATGCGGCGGCCACCGCCGCGATCACGAGACCGCGGATCGATCGTCGGGTGCTTCTCATGAAGAGGTCCTTCCGGTGGCGACCGCGACGAGCAGGCTCTCCAGGGCGAGGGCGGGCGCGGCATTGCGTTCGACGTTGCGACGGGTGAGGGCGATCTCATCGAGGACGAGCAGCGTGCGCGTCGCAGTCCAGGCGTCGGCCAGCGCCCGCAGATCGGAGTCGAGCTCGGTGTTGATGAGTCCGTCGACGCGGTCGTACTGCAGCATCACCACGTCGCGGAACAGGGACTGCAGGTCGGTCAGGACCCGATCGATGCCGTCGCGAAGACTGCGCGTCGCCCGACGCTTCTGATCGTCGGCCAGCGCGTTCAGCTGGGCACGCACCGCGGGCGGAACCGCGGTGCCCTGAGCGACGCCGACCGTGCGCAGCAGGTCGGCGCGTTCGGCCTCGTCCCGCTCGAGTGTGAGGGTCTTCGCGTCCTCGGTCGCCGCCTGCACGATCCGGGCCGCGGCATCGACCGCGTCGCCCACGCCACGGACGGCGAGGACGGCGCGCAAGGTCTCGTCGCGGCGCAGACGGGCGTCGGCATCGGTGGCGAGGCGCTGCGCCATGCCGATGTGTCGTTGCGCGTGCCGCGCGGACTGCTCGGCGACGGCCGCATCGACCCCCGTCCGCTGCACGATGAGGCGGGCGACGTCGTCGATCTCGGGCTCGTGCAGTCGCACCGTGCGCACGCGCGAACGGATCGTCGGCAGGAGATCCGCGTCGCTCGGCGCGCAGAGCACCCAGACCGTGCGCTCGGGCGGTTCCTCCAGCGCCTTCAGCAGCACGTTCGAGGTGCGCTCCGCCATCCGATCGGCGTCCTCGACGACGATCACCCGGTATCTGCCGAGGGACGGGGAGAAGTAGGCGCGTTCGACGAGCTTGCGGGCCTCTTCGATACGGATGATGACCTGCTCGGTGCGCAGCGCCGTGAGGTCGGGGTGCGTCCCCGACAGCACCTGCCGCATGGCCGGCTCATCGCCGGGCTCGGCGATGAGGGCCGCGGCGAACGCGTAGGCGAGCGTGGAGCGCCCCGATCCCGGGGGGCCCGTCAGCAGCCAGGCGTGCGTGAGCTGGGCGGGATCGTCAGCGGCGGCGCGCAGCATCCGCACCGCGTCGTCCTGCCCCCACACGTCTCCCCAGGGGATCGTCGTGGTGGCGGTGTCCATGTCGACCAGCCTATCCGCGACCCCCGACCGTCCCCGCGGTCACAGGAGCTGCTCGACCCGCTTCCGGATGGCCTCGGCCGCCCGAGCCGCGGGGAGCGCGGCGTCCACGACGAGGAAGCGGTCGGGTTCGGCGTCGGCGAGCCGGAGGAACGCGGCGCGCACCCGCTCGTGGAAGTCCTCGCGCTCGGCTTCGAGACGGTCGAAGGGCTTGTCCGCCGCATCCAGCCGTCGCCGTGCGTCCGCGGGATCGAGATCGAGCAGCACCGTCAGGTCGGGCAGCGCTCCGCCCGTGGCCCAGAGCGACAGCCGACGGATCTCGTCCGCGTCGATCACCCGGCCGGCACCCTGATACGCCACCGACGAATCGAGGTAGCGGTCCTGGATCACCGCTTCGCCGCGGGCCAGCGCGGGTCGCACGAGCGTCTCGATGTGCTGCGCCCGGTCGGCCGCGTACAACAGCGCCTCGGCGCGGGAGACGACCTCGCCGCGATGGTGCAGCACGATGTCGCGCACCAGCATCCCGACCTCGGTGCCGCCGGGCTCGCGCGTGCGCAGGACCGTCCTGCCCCGGCCGGCCAGCCACTCCTCGAGGAGAGCCGCCTGGGTGGTCTTGCCCGAACCGTCACCGCCCTCGAAGGTCACCCACAGACCGGGTGCGTCCGCGGCGCTCACTTCTTCGCGGCCGGCTTGCGGGTGGTCGTCTTGCGCGCGGTCTTCTTGGGCGCCGGGCCCTTCGCACGCTTGTCGGCGAGCAGCTGCGTGGCCCGCTCGAAGTCGACGTCCTCGACGGTCTCGCCGCGCGGGATCGTCGCGTTCGTCTCGCCGTCGGTGACGTACGGGCCGAATCGGCCGTCGCGCACCTTGATGGGCTTGCCGCTCACCGGGTCCGCATCGAACTCCTTCAGCGCGCTCGACGCGCGGCGTGCGCCGTACTTCGGCTGCGCGTAGCGCTCGAGGGCCTCTTCGAGCGTGACGTCGAAGATCTGCTGCTCGTCGTCGAGCGAGCGGGAGTCCGCGCCCTTCTTCAGGTACGGGCCGTACCGACCGTTCTGCGCGGTGATCTGCTCCTCGGTCGCCGGGTCGACGCCGACGATGCGCGGCAGATCGAGCAGGCGCAGCGCCGTCTCGAGGTCGACCGTGTCGACCGACATGCTCTTGAACAGCGACGCCGTGCGAGGCTTCGGCGCCGCATCCTTCTTCGCCGCCGTCTTCTTGGCGGCGGGCTTCGCGGGTGCATCGACGACCTCGCCAGTGCTCTCGTCGACCGTCTCGGGCTCGGTCGGCTCGACCTCCTGCACGTAGGGTCCGAACCGGCCGTCCTTGACGACGACGAGCTTGCCGTTGCTCGGGTTCTCGCCGAGCACGCGATCGCCGGCGACCGGGGCGTCGATGAGCTCCTGCGCCTTCTCGGCGGTCAGCTCATCGGGCGCGAGATCCTCGGGCACGTTGACGATGCGGGGCTTCGCCTCGGGGTCCGGCGACTCGGTGACCTCCAGATACGGCCCGTACTTGCCGAATCGGAGCGTCGCCGTGTCGGTGATACGGGTCGAGTTCAACTCGCGGGCGTCGATGTCGCCGAGGTTGTCGACGATGTGCCGGAGGCCGACGTGGCTCTCCGAGCCGAAGTAGAAGTCGCGCAGCCACTGCTCGCGCCGCTGCTCCCCCCGGGCGATCGCGTCGAGGTCGTCTTCGAGCGCCGCCGTGAAGTCGTAGTCGACGAGGTCGGCGAAGTGCTCCTCGAGCAGACGCACCACGCTGAACGCGAGCCAGCTCGGCACGAGCGCCTGGCCGCGCTTGCTCACGTAGCCGCGATCGAGGATCACGTCGATGATGCTCGCGAACGTCGACGGGCGACCGATCCCGCGCTCCTCGAGCGCCTTCACGAGGCTGGCCTCGGTGTAGCGCGGCTTCGGCGAGGTGCTGTGCCCCTTCGGCCCCACGTCGCGGGCGGCGAGCACGTCGCCGACGGCGAGCGCCGGAAGCGACTGGTCGTCGGCCTTGTCGGCATCAGCGCGCTTCTCGTCACGACCCTCTTCGTACGCCTCGAGGAATCCCTTGAAGGTGTACACGGTGCCGGATGCGGTGAACTCTACGGCCTTGCCCGCGGCGGTGAGCGAGAGCGTGACCGTGGTCGTCTCGTACTTCGCGTCGGACATCTGGCTGGCGACCGTGCGCTTCCAGATCAGGTCGTAGACACGCTGCTCGTCGCGATCGAGGCCGGACGCGACCGATGCGGGGGTGCGGAAGTTCTCGCCGGACGGTCGGATCGCCTCGTGGGCCTCCTGCGCGTTCTTGCTCTTGCTCGCGTAGACGCGCGGGTTCGGGGGGACGGCCCGGTCGCCGTAGAGCGAGACGGCCTGCTCGCGGGCCGCGGTGATCGCCTGCGCCGACAGCGACGTCGAGTCGGTGCGCATATAGGTGATGTACCCCTTCTCGTAGAGACGCTGAGCGACACTCATGGTGTGCTTCGCGCTCATCGAGAGCTTGCGGCCGGCCTCCTGCTGCAGGGTCGAGGTCGTGAACGGCGCCTTGGGGCTGCGTGTGCCGGGCTTGGACTCGAGGTTCGCGACGGTGATCTCGCCGACCTTCTCGATGGCGACGGCGAGCTCCCGAGCGTCCTGCTCGGAGAGCACGACGACGGCCTTCTTGAGCGCGCCACGGTCGTCGAAGTCGGTGCCGCGGGCCAGAGGCGCGCCGTCGATGCGGGCGAGGCGGGCGGTGAAGCTCGTGTCGCCCTTCGCGGCGAGGGTCTCGATGTCCCAGTAGCTCGCGGAGACGAAGGCGATGCGCTCCCGTTCGCGCTCGACCACCATCCGGGTCGCGGCGGACTGCACGCGCCCGGCGCTCAGCGCCGTTCCCTCGCGGCCGCTGCCGACTTTGCGCCACAGCACCGGCGAGACGTCCCAGCCGTAGAGGCGGTCGAGCACACGGCGCGTCTCCTGTGCGTCGACGAGGGCGAGGTCGAGCTCGCGGGTGTTCTCGGCGGCCGCGCGGATGGCGTCCTTCGTGATCTCGTGGAAGACCATGCGCTTGACCGGCACCTTGGGCTTGAGCACCTCGAGAAGGTGCCACGCGATGGCCTCGCCCTCGCGGTCCTCATCGGTGGCGAGCAGGACCTCGTCGGCCTCCTTCAGCGCGCGCTTCAACTCGCTGACCGTCTTCACCTTGCGGTCGTTGACCACGTAGAAGGGGTCGAAGCCGTTGTCGACGTCGATGGAGTACTTGCCGTACGCCGCCTTCTTGTCGGCGGGGATGTCCTTCTTGCTCGCGAGGTCGCGGATGTGACCGACGGAGCTGAGCACCTCGTAGTCGTCACCCAGATAGCCCTGGATCGAGGTCATCTTCGTCGGCGACTCGACGATCACGAGCTTCTTGCCCTGACCGGTCTTGGTCTTCGCGCCCTGTGCCAACAGCGGTCCTTTCGTTCGATGCACACCCTACACACCTGCGAGACGCAGGCGGCTGGGAGGCATCAGCGGCCGACGACGCTCGTCCGGCCGGGCGGAGGACCGGCGCGAGCGATGGCGGATGCCGGGAACGGGCCGAACGAACCGCCGACCCGGACCGTCGCGATGAGGCCCTCCACTTCGCAGGATACGACCTCCACGGCGGCCCGGGACGCGATCTCGCCGGCACGGTCGCACGGGATGCCGGAAACCGCGCCGGATGCGGCATCCGCCGCGGCGAGCGCCGCCGCGTCCGCGGCGCCCGCGAGGCGCTGCCCGTAGACGGCGGCCGCGCCCGCCGCGGCGAGCCCGAGGGTGAGGGTCGCCACGACGGCGACGACGCCGACGGAGCTCGCCGTGCCGGCCATCAGCGTCCCCCGTCGAGGGCGCAGGACCGTGCGTCGAGCCGGATCTCCGGCAGCGGCAGGCCGACCGGCGCCGATGCGGCGACGCACACCAGGTCGCCGTCTCTGATCACCGTGGCCTGCGCGTCGGGCACGGACTGCCGCACGAGGCTCAGCCCGCGGCCCTCGTCGTCGCCCCGGGCGATCAGGCGCGCCGCATCCGCCGTCGCGTCCTGCAGCCGCACCTGCCGGGATGCCGACGACAACGCGCCGACGCAGAGCGCGAGCAGCAGGACGATCGCCGGCAGGGCGACCGCGAACTCGGCGCTCACCGAGCCGCGGTCGCCGAGCCGGGATCTCATTCGACCGTCAGGGCGCGGCGCACGAGATCCTCCAGGATCCCGCGGACCTCGTCCGATCGCATGATGACGACCAGCAGTCCGGCGAACGCGACCGCGGCCATCGTGGCGATGGCGTACTCGGCGGTCGCCGCACCGCTCTCGTCCGCGAACAGGCTCGCCGCCCGGTGCGACGTCAACGACGGCAGGGGTGACAGCGGCGCGCGGGAGGCGGGCGTGCGGACGCGCCGGATCGGGATGAGGGTCATGGTCTTGCTCCTTCTCGGTTCGGGGCACGATCGGTGGGCACGGTCTGGTGGGCACGGTCCGGGGCGGAACGGGACGGGGGCGATCACAGGCCGAACGACCCCGACGAGAGGATGCTCATGAGCATCGGGGCGACCCCGAGCACGATGAACGCGGGCAGCACGCACGCGCCGAGCGGCAGCAGGAGCGACGCCGACAGCCTCGACGCCCGCATCCGGCCGTCCGTGCGCGCGCGTTGGCGGGCCATCGCCGCGGCCGCGCGCAGGAGCTCCGCGGCGGGGACTCCGGCGGATCGGGACAGCTGGAGGATGCGGTCGACCTCCTCCTCGGCACCCGAGCCCGGCGGGCTCTCGTCGTCCGCGACACGCTCTGAGGGTGAGGGCAAGGGCAGCGCCTCCGCGGCGAGCCGGCGAGCGCGCTCGACCGACACCCCGCCGCTCAGCGCGATCGCGATGAGCTCGGCGGTGAGCCCCGCGACCTCGGGGGCGGGTCCGGCGCCACGGACGAGCCGCGCGGTCCACCTGCGGGCGCACACCATCAGCAGCACCCCGACGGCGAGGCACGCGATGCCCGCCGGTGTGGTCGTCAGCACGCCGATCGTGTCGAACCCGAGCGCGATTCCGAGCAGCACGGCGACCAGGGGCAGCCAGCTCATCAGCCGCGCCGTCGATGCGGGCTCCGCCAGCGCGACCCGCACCTCGTCCCGGCACTCGTCGGCGTCGCGTAGGGCCGTGGCCACCGCGCGCAGTCCGTGCGCGAGCGGGGCGCCGACGTCCGCCGCCACCCGCCACGCGGCGCCGATCGGCGCCCAGCGGTCGCCGCACAGGGCGATCGCGGCACCGAGGTCCGTGCCCGCTGCGTGAGAGGCGACGACGGCCGCCGCGTCGTCCTCGCCGGACTCGGCGAGGAAGCGCCACGCCGCGTCCGGCGCCACACCGGCCTGCAGCAGCACCGCGAGCCGCAGCGCGACCTCGGGCGTGCGATCGGGCCTCGGGTGACGCCGCCGGAGGGTCAGCCGGGCCATGGCGACTCCTCCAGGACCAGGCGGTCGTCCCGGATGCGAGGCCGGCCGAGGCCGGCGACCCGGCGCCGGCCGTCGAGCGCCCGCTCGAGGTGCACGACGCATCCGATCGCACTCGCCACCTGGCGGGCGAGCGCGCGGTCGTCGAGCCCCGCCAGCGCGCCGAGCGCCTCGAGGCGAGCGGGCACGTCAGCGAGCCCGTTCGCGTGCAGAGTGCCCGCTCCCCCGTCGTGACCGGTGTTCAGCGCCGACAGCAGCTCGCGCACCTCGGCGCCGCGGCACTCGCCGACGACGAGCCGGTCGGGCCGCATCCGCAGCGCCTCACGCACGAGTTGCGCGAGACCGATGCCGCCGGCGCCTTCGAGGTTGGGCTGCCGGGACTCCAGGCGCACATGGTGCGGGTGGTCAATGCTCAGCTCCGCCACATCCTCGATCGTCACGATCCGTTCCTCGGGCCGCACGGTCGCCAGGAGTGCGGACAGCAGCGTGGTCTTGCCGCTGCCCGCCGCTCCCGTGATCAGCAGGTTCTCGCGCGCCGGGACGAGATCGGCGAGTGCCCTGCGCCCAGCGGCGGAGAACATCCCACGCCGTTCGAGCTCGTCGAGGTCGGCGACGCCGAGCCGCGGCACACGGACCGAGATGGTGGTGCCGTCCGCGCACACCGGCGGCAGCACGGCGTGCACGCGGATGCCGCCGGCCAGCCGCACATCGACGCAGGGCGTCGCATCGTCGATGTGCCGGCCGCCCAGCGCGATGAGAGACACCGCGAGCTCGCGCACCTCCTCCTCACCGGCGCGCCAGTGCGACACGTGCTCGGCGCCGGCGCCCCGGTCGACGAAGAGCCCGCGCGCACCGTTGACGAAGATGTCGGTGACCTCGCCGTCCGCGATGTGCGCGCGCAGGGGCTCCGGCAGCGTCACGGCCGTGCGCTCGGCACCGAGCACGCGCGCTCGCGGCCCGCTCGGCACGGCGACGGACGCACGTCCCTCGCGCGGGCTCACGATGAACGGCTGCGGCATGCCCCGACGCTAGGACGACGGCGCCGGCCGGGTGGGCGCGAGGCGGGTGACGGTGGAGGGCTCCTGCGTCCCGCCGGCTGTGGAGAACCGGTGCGGGCCGCGGGCGCGTGGAAGGCCCGGAGAGCAGAGAAGGCGGCATCCCAATGGGGGGTTGGGATGCCGCCGTGCAAGGCCCCGCAAATTGGGGGTGATGAGGGCCGCACACCCGTCACGAGGATCGGGCGCCACTGAGCCTACGCAACACGCCGGCGCGCATCAAACGCACACTCCGATCGCGCACCGATATATCGGAGGTGTCGCGACGAGCGCCGGGCCCCGCGACCGCGGGGACACCAACTAACGGAGGTAGTGACGCATGCGGAACGGGCCGCAGGATGGACCCAGCGCGTTCGTCGCGTCACCATCACCCACGCCGCGTCGGCGAGGCCCGCAAAGGAGCGAGCAGAGATGAGTAGCAGCCAGATCGATCACCTGTTGAACGAGGAGCGTCGGTTCGCGCCCAGCCCGGAGTTCTCGGCGGATGCGGTGGGCACCGCGGAGCTCTACGCACAGGCGGCCGCCGATCGCGAGGGGTTCTGGGGGGACCGCGCCCGTGAGCTCGTGCACTGGCACCGTCCGTTCACAGAGGTGCTCGACTGGTCGAACCCGCCGTTCGCGACCTGGTTCGGCGACGGCGAGTTGAACGTCGCCTACAACTGCCTCGACCGGCATGTCGAGGCAGGTCACGGCGACCGCGTCGCGCTGCTCTGGGAGGGCGAGCCCGGCGACCGACGCCGCATCACCTACGCGGAGCTCACCGACGAGGTCAAACGGCTCGCCAACGTCCTGACCGATCTGGGCGTCGGACAGGGCGATCGGGTCGCCATCTACCTGCCGATGATCCCCGAGGCCATCGCCGCGATGCTCGCCGTCGCCAGGGTCGGCGCCATCCACTCGGTCGTCTTCGGCGGATTCTCGGCAGACAGCCTGCGGGCCCGCATCGACGACGCGGGCGCGAAACTGGTGATCACGGCCGATGGCGGCTACCGCAAGGGAAAGGTCTCCCCGCTGAAGCCGGCCGTGGACCTCGCCCTCGCCGACCGCGGCGCCGGCGGTCAGGAGACCGTCGAGCACGTGCTGGTCGTCCGGCGCGGCGAGAACGAGGTGGACTGGACGCCCGGGCGCGACCTGTGGTGGCACGACGTCGTGCCCGCCGCCTCCGCAGAACACGACCCTCGGGCGTTCCCCTCGGAGAACCCGCTGTTCATCCTCTACACCTCGGGGACGACGGGAAAGCCCAAGGGCATCCTGCACACCTCCGGCGGCTACCTCACCCAGGCGGCGTTCACCAACAAGGTCGTGCACGACATCCACCCCGAGACCGACGTGTTCTGGTGCACGGCCGACATCGGCTGGATAACCGGCCACACCTACGTGGCGTACGGACCGCTGGCGAACGGCGCGACGCAGGTGCTCTACGAGGGCACGCCCGACACCCCGCATCCGGGCCGCTGGTGGGAGATCATCGAGCGGTACGGCGTGACGATCTTCTACACCGCGCCCACCGCCATCCGCTCATTCATGAAGATCGGCCGGCAGGTGCCGAAGCAGTTCGACCTCTCGTCGATCCGGCTGCTCGGCTCGGTGGGCGAGCCCATCAACCCCGAGGCATGGATGTGGTACCGCAAGGTCATCGGCGGCAAGCGCGCGCCGATCATCGACACGTGGTGGCAGACCGAGACCGGCGCGACCATGATCTCGGCGCTCCCGGGCGTGACCGAGACCAAGCCGGGCTCGGCCCAGGTGGCGATCCCCGGCGTGTCGATCGACGTCGTCGACGAGAACGGCGAGCACGTCGGCAACGGGAACGGCGGGCTGCTGGTGGTCACGGAGCCGTGGCCGAGCATGCTGCGCGGCATCTGGGGCGATCCGGAACGGTTCGTCGAGACCTACTGGGACAAGTTCTCGGACCAGGGCTACTACTTCGCCGGCGACGGCGCACGCCTCGACGACGACGGCGACATCTGGCTGCTCGGCCGCGTCGACGACGTCATGAACGTCTCCGGGCATCGGCTGTCGACCACCGAGATCGAGTCCGCGCTGGTCGGCAACGAGGCGGTCGCCGAGGCCGCGGTCGTCGGCGCCTCGGACGAGATGACTGGCCAGGCGGTGGTCGCGTTCGTCATCATCAAGGAGAGCTATCTGAAGGCGCACGCGCCGGAGGGACTCGCCCAGACGCTGCGCGGCTGGGTGGGCGAGCAGATCGGCCCCATCGCCCGTCCGCGCGACGTCTACATCGTAGGCGAGCTGCCGAAGACCCGCTCGGGCAAGATCATGCGCCGACTGCTGCGCGACGTCGCCGAGGGCCGAGAGGTCGGCGACACGACCACCCTCGCCGACACGGCGGTGATGTCGGTGATCTCCGCCCAGGTGAGGTAGCCGAATCACCCGGAGCGCCGCATCCGCCCCGCAGGAAATATCGCCAGGACAGGACGAATCGAGCGGAGTCGTCCTGTTCCGGTGATTCCTTCTGTCTCCGGAAGGCGCGCGCGGGCGAAGCGGACGACGGGATGCGGTGGGTCAGACGAAGCTGAAGACGACCTCGACCTCGACCGGGCTGTCGAGCGGCAGCACGGGCACGCCTACCGCCGACCGGGCGTGACGGCCGCTGTCGCCGAAGATCTCGGCGAGCAGCTCGCTCGCACCGTTGATGACGCCGGGCTGGCCGGTGAAGGCGGGGACCGACGCCACGAACCCGGTGACCTTGAGGACGCCGGTGAGACGGTCGACGTCCCCGACGGCGGATGCGGCGGCGGCGATCGCGTTCAGCGCGCTCTGCCGGGCGTACCCGTACGCATCGGTCGCCGGGACGAGCCCCTCGTCCTCGCCGACCTTGCCCGTCGCGGGTAGCGCTCCCGCGACGAAGGGCAGCTGACCGGCCGTGTACACGAGGTCGGCGTGCACCTTCGCGGGCACGTACGCCGCGACCGGCGGCACCACCCCGGGAAGCTCGATGCCGAGCTCGCGCAGGCGCTCTCGCACGTTCGTCATGCTGCTCCCCCCTCGAACTGCTTCGCCGCGGCCTCGGCGGCCGCAAGGCCCGCGTTGGCGGACGAATCGCCGCCGACCGGGCGCTTGAGGTACGCCACGAGGCCGCCTTCGGGACCGGTCACCACCTGCACGAGCTCCCAGCCCTGCTTGCCCCAGTTGTTGAGGATCGCAGCGGTGTTGTGGATAAGAAGTGGTGTGGTGAGGTACTCCCACGTCGTCATCGCGACTCCCGGAACGTGCGCATAGAGGGCGGATTCCCGCCCGGTCGGACACCAGGCTTACCGGGCGTCATCGGGTGTTCCCCCAGCATCCTGGCTTACGATCACCCTATGCCCGATACCAAACGCACGGCCACCGGTGTGCTCGGCGGCCTGGCCGGACTCGTCGGTCTGAGCGCTGTGGCCGGTGTTCTCATCACCGCGACCGTGACCCCGGCGATCGCCGTGACCAGTACCGCAGCGTCCAGCGCGATCGAGTTGTTCGACAACATGCCGAACTACCTCGAGATCACCGAGGGCATGCAGCCGTCGACGATCGTCTACACGGACGGCGCCGGGCAGCAGCAGGAGCTGGCGACGTTCTACGAGCAGAATCGGTCACCCGTGACCTATGACCAGGTCGCGACCGTCATGTACGACGCGATCCTCTCCAGCGAGGACCCCCGTTACTACGAGCACGGCGGCGTCGACCTCATCGGCACCGTGCGCGCGCTGCTGTCGAACCTCGAGGGCAGCAGCAGCACGCAGGGCGGCTCGTCGATCAGCCAGCAGTACGTGAAGAACATCCTCATTCAGCAGTGCGAATGGGACGCGACCTCCGACGAGGAGAAGCAGGCCTGCTTCGTCGCAGCCACGAACTCCGACGGCACCGAGGGCATCGAGCGCAAGCTGCAGGAGATGCGCTACGCCATCCAGCTCGAGCAGGAGTATTCCAAGAACGAGATCCTGCTCGGCTACCTGAACATCGCGAACTTCGGCGGCGTCACCTATGGCATCGACGCCGCGGCGCGCTATTACTTCGGCGTGTCGGCGGCCGAGCTGAACCTCTCGCAGGCGGCCATCCTCGCGGGCGTGGTGCAGAACCCGAACACGTACCGCATCGACCAGCCTGGCAGCGAGGCGAACGGCGAGGCCGACGGCGTACTGGAGGAAGGGCGCCTGCCGACGCTCGACCGACTGCTCGCCGAGGGGACGATCACCGAGGAACAGTACATCGCGGCCGGCGATGGCTACACGTCGACGAAGGGCCGTCAGATCTACGTGCTCGACCGGCTGCTGGACGACGGCAAGATCACGCAGGAGCAGCACGACGCGGCCGTCGTCGAGCCGATCACGCCCAACATCACCAATCCCACGCAGGGATGCGGGGCGAGCGTCGCGCCGTACTTCTGCCAGTACGTCGTGTCGGTGGTGCGCAACGATCCCGCCTTCGGCGAGACGCGCGACGAGCGCCAGGCGGCTCTGCGCCGCGGCGGACTGACGATCTACACGACCCTCAACATCGACCTGCAGAACACCGCCGCGACCGTGATGGCCGAGCTGGCGCCCGCCTCGGTGGAGGGCATGAAGTTCGGCGCGGCCACCGTGAACGTGGAGACCAGCACCGGACGCATCCTCTCGATCACGCAGAACACCCAGTTCAGCGAGTCCGCCGACGCCGGCGAGGGCTACAGCTCGCTGGTGTATGCGGGAAACCGGCAGTTCGGCAGCTCGGACGGCTTCAACGCGGGCTCGACCTTCAAGCTGTTCACCCTCGTGGACTGGCTCGAGCAGGGGCACTCGGTCAACGAGGTGCTCAACGGGCGCAACCGCATCTTCCAGAGGATGACGAACTCCTGCGCCGGCGACTGGGTGAACTACGCGAACGACCGGATCGGCAACTTCGGCGGCGCGGGCGGCTACACCGGCACTCCGATGCAGTTCACCGCTGCATCGCTCAACTCCGGGTTCCTGGCGATGGCCGAGAAGCTCGACCTGTGCGACATCGGCAACGTCGCCACGAAGATGGGCGTCACCCTGGGCACCGGCGATCCGGTGCCCATGACCTCGGCCGGCGAGGTGATCGGCTCCGAAGCCGTGTCACCGCTCGCGATGGCGGGCGCCTACGCCACCATCGCCAACAACGGGGTCTACTGCCAGCCGCAGGCCATCGACCGCGTGACGGACGCCGATGGGAACGAGCTGCCCAAGCCCGAGCGCACGTGCTCGCCGGTGATCTCGCCGGAGGTCGCCGCGACCGCGGCGTACGCGCTGCGCGGCGTGATGAACGGCGGCACCGGCGGTGCGGCGAACACGAACGACGGCACGCAGCTGATCGGCAAGACCGGCACGCACGAGCAGAAGCAGACCTGGATGATCGAGTCGAGCACGACCGTGACGACCGCCGCGTGGGCCGGCACCGTCGAGGGTGAGGCGAACATCCAGGCCCAGGGCCTGGCCAGCATCCGGTACACCCTGGCCCGGACGATCCAGCGGACCGCCAACGAGCTGTACCCGGGCGGCACCTTCCCCGACCCGGCGGCCAACCTCACCAAGACCGTGATGACGGCGGTGCCGAACGTCGTCGGCATGACGATCGCACAAGCCCAGAGCACGCTCGAGGACGCGGGCTTCTCGGTGACTGTCGGCGACGCGGTGGACTCGGACGCCGCGACCGACGTCGTCGCCGCGCAGAACCCGTCCGGCCAGGCCGCGGGCGGGTCGACCATCACGATCAACCCCAGCAACGGGCAGGGCGGAACGGTCCCGAGCGTCAGCGGCACGGTGCAGAACGCCCAGCAGCAGCTTGCGGCGGCGGGCTTCACCAACGTCGCGCTGGGGTCCTGCACCGCGAACGACCAGCTGTCCGACAACGATACGAGAGCGACGGGCACCAGTCCCGCGGCAGGAACGGCCGCGAACAAGGGTACCCAGGTGACGATCGACTACCAACGCAAGGCCTGCTAGTGGGACGTCCCGTCTCTCAGACCGCCCTCACCGCTGCTGCAGCGGTGGGGGCGGTCGGTGTCGGCGCCGCGATCTGGGGCATCGGCGTCGAGCGCTACCTGTTCACCGTGCGCGAGCACACGCTCGAGATCCTCCCCGCAGGTTCCCGGCCGCTCCGGGTGCTGCACCTCTCCGACGCCCACATGGCGCCGTGGCAGCACCGCAAACAGGAGTGGATGCGCACGCTTGCGGCGCTCGAGCCCGATCTCGTCGTCAACACCGGCGACAATCTCGGCCACGCCGAGGGACTCGCGGGCCTCCGCCGCGCGCTCGACGGACTCCGCGGCATCCCGGGTGTCTACGTGCACGGCTCGAACGACCTGTACGCCCCCTCTCCGCGCAATCCGCTGCGCTACTTCACCGGTCCGTCGAAGACGAAGCAGGATGCGGACGCGCTCGACATCGACGCCCTCGATCGCTACCTGAGCGACGAGCTCGGCTGGCACGCGATCGACAACACCGCAGCCGCCCTCGACGTGGCGGGGCTCCGTATCGACACGTTCGGCGTGAACGACGCGCACCGGCACTGGGACGATCTCGCCGCTCTTCCCCCGCTCCGGCAGGCACAGCGCGATTCGGGCACCGCCGACCTCGTGCTCGGTGTCACCCACGCGCCCTACCGGAGAGTGCTCGACTCGTTCACCGACCTCGGCGCCGACCTGCTCCTGGCCGGGCACACGCACGGCGGGCAGGTCCGCATCCCCTTCTCGTCGAGGGCGCTCGTCGCGAACTGCGACCTCCCGCTCGACCAGGCGCGCGGGCTGAGCAGCTGGCAGCATGCCGGACGACGAGTACCGCTGAACGTGAGCGCGGGCATCGGGCACTCGATCTTCGCACCCGTGCGCTTCGGATGCCGCCCCGAGGCGACACTGCTGACGCTGCTGCCCATCGGCTAGCTGACGCGACAGTCCACCCTTCTCCGCCCCGAGAAGCCGAGGTCGCTGACGCCGCTCGGCGACCTGTCCTCCCCCGCATCCCGAGCGGGGGACTTTCTGCACATCGAGCCGGAAAAGCGCACCACGGATGCGGCCTCCGCCGCACGCTCGAGACATGAAACGTGTGCTCGCAACCCTCCTCGTCGTCGCCGCGCTCCTCGTCGCGGGAATCGTCGCCACCTTGCCCGCGAACGCCGCCTCCCCGGGAACGGGTTTCGGGGAGTGGGCGCCGTCGACGAGATACGGCTGGCACGGGTCGATGATCGTCAACGGCATCCACACGTACTGCATCTTCCCCGGCAAGCCGCTCCCCACCGGTGACAGCGAGGATCATGGCATCAGCACCAACGCGGCGGGGCTCGATCTGAAGAGCCTCACGGCCGTCAACATGCTCGTGACCACCTACGGCCAGACCGACGATCCGGTGCAGGCCGCGAGCGTCGGCTGGGCGGTCAAGGCCATCGCGAACTGGGACGAGACCCTGCACCACTTCGGCTATCCCGGCGACTCCCTGCAGGGGGCGATCGACTGGGTCTTCCGCACCATCGCCCCCGAGCACAACGTGGCGGTGCAGAACCTCGCGGCGGCGTACTACGCGGAGGCCATGGCGTACGGCTCGGGAACCATCGCCGCATCCGGATCGCTGGAGTTCGCCACCGATCCGGACGATCCCCTGCGCGGCTCGGTGACGGTGCACGCGGACATCGCCGACGCGCGCGGCTCGCTGACGCTGGAGAACGCGGTGTTCGCCGAGACCGGACAGCCCACGCTCGACGGGGCGACCCCCGGGGCAACATATCCGATCACCGCGACCGCGCCATCGGGCGAGCCGACCTTCATCGTTCGCGGCAGCGGCACGTTCCGCGCGGGATTCCTCCCCGCCGTCCGCCACTTCACGACCCCGGGCGGACAGGACACGGCCGGACCTGCGGGCCGGCTGGAGTTCCCGGTCGAGGGGGAGGATGCCGCGCCGCGCGCGACCACGTTCGCCCCGATCGTGACGACCCAGGTCGCCTCGCGCTACGTGCCGGGAGGTGCGTACGTCGACGACGTCACCTTCGCGACCGCACGAGGCTCCTGGGCCCGCACGACGGACGGCGGGTATGTGCCCGTCCGCGCGACCGCCACCCTCTACCGGACCGCGACCGAGCCCGTGCTCTCGCCCGAGATCCCCGCGGATGCCGAGGCCGTCGGCGCCCTCGAGGTCACGACCGACACCGCGATCGGTCCGACGGCGCCGTACCGCGTCGAGTCAGCCGAGGCCCTGCCCGGACCCGGTTTCTACACCGCGGTGTGGGAGATCGAGGCCGAGGGCCAGCACGCGGACACCCTCGCGACTCTCGAGGAGGGCTATGCGTGGCGGGAGCAGTTCGGCGTGGAGAGCCAGATCACGATGGTGGCGGCGGTCTCGTCCCGCGCCGATCCAGTCGTCGCGGTGGGGGCTACGATGTCCGACGAGGTGATCGTCGCGGGCGTTCTGCCCGCCGACGGCCTGGACCTCTCCGCATCCGTGTTCCGCGTTCCGGACGGCGTCGAGCCGGCCGACGCCTGCACGCCGGAGAACCTGCTGTGGGCGAGCTCCGACGCCCCGGTGCGTATCGGCGAACCCGGCGGCGTCCGCATCCCGGGCCCGCTCGTGCCGGACTTCGGCACCTATGTCTGGCGCGAGCGCGCGGTCGACACTCAGGGACGCCTCGTGCACGAAGGCGCCTGCGGGGTCGAGAGCGAGACCACGCGCGCGCCTCGGCCGACCGTCACGACCCTCGCGACCCCGGCCTCAGGGTGGGGCGGCGAGGTGACGGATGTCGCGACGGTCACCGGCCCCGTCCCGGTCTCGGGCTCGACGACCCTGACGTTCGAGGTGTATCGAGCCCCGGAGGACGTCGCGCCCGAAGAGGCGTGCACGCCGGAGACCCTCGTCGCCGACACGACCGCGATGCCCGTGCCGGTCACCGCGGAGGGCGAGTTCTCCTCCCCCGCCGTGCGGCTGCACGAGCCGGGCACCCACTACTGGATCGAGAGCCTCTGGCACACGCCCGACGGCGGCGAGCCCGTGCTCGTCGCGCGCGGCGCCTGCGGCCTGCCGAACGAGACGACCGTCGTCGAGCAGCCGGCGGTGTCCACCCGCGCCGTCGAGCGCGCGGCGATCGGCGAGCCCTACACCGACACCGCGACCGTCGCGGGCCTCGGTGACGGGGTGGATGCAGAGCTCGTCTTCTTCGTCTTCCACAACCCGGACGGCCAGGACTCCGTCTGCACGCCGGAGACCCTCGAGACCACGACGGAGGCCGTCCCGGTCACCGGGAGCGGGGAGTACGCGTCGCCCGCCGTCAGCTCTCCCACGGCAGGTGTGAGGCACTGGATCGCCGAGCTCCGCGCCCGGCCCGCCCCGGACGCCGAGCCCGTCGTCCTGTACCGCGGAGAGTGCGGAGAGGAGGGCGAGACGACCTACGTCGACGTGCTCGCCGCGACCGGCGGCATGCCGCTGCGGACCATCGCCGGCCTCGGCACCGCGGCTATCGGACTGGGGCTCGGCCTCGCCGCGCTCCTCGTCATCCGGTCGCGACGGCGCACGGCATGACCGGCCGATGTCGCGTCCGGGCTGGCCCGCTCTCCGAAGTACCGTCTCCGGAGTCCCGGGACGGGGCTCCTCGATTCGGAGCACGGGCCGCTCCTGGGGTAGACTCGGAGGGTTGCCACGGGGTGTGGCGCAGCTTGGTAGCGCGCTTCGTTCGGGACGAAGAGGCCGCAGGTTCAAATCCTGTCACCCCGACCGGAACGAGAAGAGGTCCGCCGCAGAAGCGGGCCTCTTTCTCATTCCCGCGGGCTCGTTCCCGCGAGCTCCGCGCAGGGCGCATCCCGATCAGGACCCCGCGGCGGGTCCGGATAGAATCAGTCGATGCGTCCGGGTGCCCCACGCCGGAGCCGTTCGCCTCATCGGACCTGACCATCATCGGACCTGAACCGGCCCCGCCGGACCTACCCCGGGAGCCCCGCCCATGCCCGAGTCCCCGAAGCTGATCGCGTTCGACCTGGACGACACGCTCGCGCCCTCCAAGAGCGCCGTCGACCCGCGGATCGCCCGCCTTCTGCTCGACCTCGCCGAGCGCGTCGAGGTGGCGATCATCTCCGGCGGCCAACTCGCACAGTTCCGCGCGCAGGTCGTCGAACGCCTCCCCGAAGCCTCCCCCGCCGTGCTGTCGCACCTGCACCTGCTGCCGACCTGCGGCACCCAGTACTACCGCATCGGCGAAGGCGGGATCGAGACGATCTACGCCCACGCGCTCACCGACGACGAGAAGACACGCGCACTCGCGGCGGTCGAGGGCGAAGCCCGCCGCCTGGGCCTCTGGGAAGAGAACACCTGGGGCGACATCCTCGAGGACCGCGGCTCCCAGATCACCTTCTCCGCCCTCGGACAGCGCGCACCGCTCGACGCGAAGACCGCCTGGGACCCGACCGGCTCGAAGAAGAACTCCCTGCGCGAGGCGGTGGCCGCCCGCATCCCCGATCTCGAGGTCCGCTCGGGTGGATCGACCTCGGTCGACATCACCCACCGCGGCATCGACAAGGCCTACGGGATGCAACAGCTGTCCGAGCAGACGGGCATCGACCTCGACGACATGCTGTTCGTCGGCGACCGACTCGACCCCGACGGCAACGACTACCCCGTGCTCGCCATGGGCGTCGACTGCCACGCGGTCGAGGGCTGGGAAGACACCGCCGAGTACCTCGAAGCGCTCCTCCCCCTCCTCCCCACCCGCTGACAGCTCACAGCGCACCCCGGCCCCGTCGCGCATCCCGGAGCATCACGAGCTGTCCACGGCGGGACGTCCAGGGCTAGCCTGTGGACATGGACGCACTCGGGGTCGTGCTGATCGTCGCCGCCATCACCAGCGCAGGATGCTGGCTGCTCTCGCTCGTCACGAAAGACACGTCGTGGGTCGACCGCATCTGGTCGATCGTGCCGATCGCGTACGCGTGGATCTTCGCCGCCTCCGCCATCGCGTCGGGTGAGGAGGCCGCTCGACTCGTGCTCATGGCCGTGCTCGTGACCGCCTGGGGCGCACGGCTCACCTTCAACTTCGCCCGCAAGGGCGGGTACACCGGCATGGAGGACTACCGCTGGGCGATCCTGCGCGGGCGGATGCGGCCGTGGCAGTTCCAGCTGTTCAACCTGTTCTTCATCGTGCTCTACCAGAACGCGCTGCTCGCGCTCATCACCCTTCCGGCCCTCACGGCGCTTCAGCACCCTGCACCGCTCGGCGCGTGGGATGTCGTCTTCGCCGCGCTGTTCGTCGCCTTCCTTCTCGGGGAGTTCATCGCCGACCAGCAGCAGTGGGCGTTCCACCGTGCGAAGAGACGGGCCGGCGGACACCTCGAGCCCGGCTTCGCGACGACGGGTCTCTTCCGCTACAGCCGGCATCCGAACTTCTTCTTCGAGCAGGCCCAGTGGTGGGCGTTCTACCTGCTCGGCGCGAGCGCCGCTGTGGCCTCGGGGCTGGGGTTCTGGGGCGGGGCCCTCAACCCGACCATCGTGGGCGCGGCGCTCCTCACGGTGCTGTTCATCGGATCGACGATCTTCACCGAGTCGATCACGGCGGGCAAGTATCCGGCCTATGCGGAGTACCGCCGTACGACGTCGATGCTGGTGCCGCTGCCACCGCGCCATCCCGCTCCGGCGCGCGCCCACGCCTGAACCCGCCCCGCTCCGGTCCCAGGCGACCGGAGTCAGCCCAGCCGCCCGCCGGACTCCGTCAGATAGCACTCGGCGCACATCGACTCGTAGGTCACCCGTGCGGCGGTCAGCTCGTCGATCGCGACCTGGTCTCCGTCGAACACGAAACGTCCGCCGACGAGCCGGGCGTTGAACAGCGCCTTCCGACCGCACCGGCAGATCGTCTTCAGCTCCTCGAGGCTGTGCGCGAGCTCCATGAGCCGCCGGGATCCCGGAAAGGCGCCGGTCTGGAAGTCGGTGCGGATGCCATAGGCGAGCACCGGCACGCCGTCGAGCACCACGATCCGGAGGAGATCGTCGACCTGCTCCCGGGTGAGGAACTGCGCCTCGTCGATCAGCAGGCACGCCACGTCCGCCGGGTCGTCCGCCTCCGGCAGCAGGGCTTCGGATGCAGCCGCCCGCGCTCGATCCCGGTGCTCCGCGAACAGCGTCCGCACGTCCGCATCCGGACCGATCAGAAAGTCGACCTCGCGCGTCACACCCAACCGGCTCGAGATGCGATCGGCATCCTTCGTGTCGATCTCGGGCTTCGCCAGCAGCACATGCTGGCCACGCTCCTCGTAGTTGTAGGCGGCCTGCAGCAGCGCCGTCGACTTGCCGGAGTTCATCGCTCCATAACGGAAGTACAGCTTGGCCACTCGCAGATTCTACGGGTCGCGCCATCCCGGTCCGCGCGTTCGGGACGATCGGCCGCCGCCGCATCCCTCGTCCGAGCGCCGCCCGTCCGAGATGAGGGTGTTCGGCCGGGACGAGGATCTTTGCGCGGCGAAAGCCCTTGTCCCGGCCGACTCCCCCGCTCGAGATGCGCGCTCCTCGCTCAGGGGCCGAAGCGCGAGGACTATTGCATCAGGCGTTGATGCCGAGGGCCGCAGCGGTGCGGCGCGTGGATTCCTCGGCGGTCGCCGCATCCGGGTTCAACGTCGTGCCGTAGCTCGGGATCAGCTCGGTCAGAGCCGGCTCCCATCCGGCGATCCGATCGGGGAAGCAGCTCTTCAGCACGCCCAGCATGATCGACACGGCGGTCGACGCGCCCGGAGACGCGCCGAGCAGGCCCGCGATCGTGCCGTCGGCGCCGGAGACGACCTCGGTGCCGAACTGCAGCTTGCCGCCCTTCATCACCTGCGCGCGCTGCCCCGCGTCGAGCAGTTCCCAGTCGTCGCCGTTCGCGGTGGGCATGAAGGCCTGAAGGCTCTCGACCTTCTTGGCGTGTGTCTTCACCAGCTCGCTGACGAGGTACTTCACGAGGTCGAGGTTCGTCGCGCCGACCTTCAGCATGCTGCCGATGTTCGAGAACCGCACCTGCGAGACGATATCGGTCCAGCGACCGGTCTTCAGGAACTTCGGGCTGAAGGTCGCGAACGGTCCGAACAGCAGCGAGCTCTCGCCGTCGACCACACGGGTGTCAAGGTGCGGCACCGACATCGGTGGCGCGCCGACGGAAGCCTGCGAGTACACCTTCGCCTTGTGTTGGGCGACGATCGCGGGGTCGCTCGTCTTCAGCCACTGCCCGCCGATCGGGAAGACGCCGTAGCCCTTGATCTCGGGGATGCCGGAGCGCTGCAGCAGCTTGATCGCCCATCCGCCGGCGCCGATGAAGACGAACCGGGCGTTCACGCGCCCCGGGGTACGGCCGATCGCGTCGCGGTACGACACCTGCCAGGTGCCGTCCTTCTGCCGCCTCAGGTTCTTCACCTCGCGGCCCGTGACGACATCCGCCCCGTTCTCCTTCAGCTTGTCGATCAGCTGACGGGTGAGCGCGCCGAAGTCGACGTCGGTCCCGCTGGGCACACGGGTCGCCGCGAACGGCTCGCCCTTGCGGCGCTTCTGCATGAGCAGCGGCGCCCACTGGTTGATGACGCGGGAGTCCTCGCTGTACTCGATGCCCTCGAACAGGGGCTGGGTGCGCAGCGCCTCGTAACGCTTCTTCAGGTAGGCGACATCCTTCTCACCACGCACGAAGGTCATGTGCGGGGTCGCGTTGATGAAGGTCTTCGGCTCGTCCAGCACGCCGCGCTCGACGAGGGTCGTCCAGAACTGCCGGCTCTGCTGGAACTGCTCGTTGATCGCGATCGCCTTGGCCGGGTCGACCGAGCCGTCGGGGCCGGCGGGCATGTAGTTCAGCTCGCACAGGGCGGCATGCCCCGTGCCGGCGTTGTTCCACGCGTTCGAGCTCTCCTCGGCGACCTCGCCGAGGCGCTCGAAGACGGCGATCTTCCAGTCGGGCTGGAGCTGCTGCAGAAAAGTCCCGAGGGTGGCGCTCATGATGCCACCACCGATCAGGAGGACGTCGACGGTTCCTGTCACCCGGCAAGTCTAGTTCTCTCCCATCCCCCATCCTTCATCCCCTGTCTTCTTCGCCGAGCCCACACGTTCGCGCCGAACCCACACGTCTAAGGCAACCAGAGCCTGTGGGTTCGGCGCGAACATGTGGGTTCGCGGAAGGGGGCGAGAGAGACGGCGGAGAAAGAGGGGTGGTCAGACCCGGGCGCCGAGGCTCGCCGCGACGAGCTCGGCGATCTGCACGGCATTCAGGGCCGCGCCCTTGCGCAGGTTGTCGTTGCTGATGAACAGCACGAGCCCGCGACCCTCCGGAGCGGACTGGTCGGCACGGATGCGGCCCACGAAGCTCGGGTCCTTGCCGGCGGCCTGGAGGGGGGTCGGCACCTCGTCGAGCGCGACACCGGGCGCCTGCGCGAGCACCTCGCGTGCACGCTCGGGCGAGATCGGACGGGCGAACTCGACGTTGATGCTCAGCGAGTGCCCGGTGAAGACCGGCACGCGCACGCAGGTGCCGGCGACGCGGAGAGCCGGCAGCTCGAGGATCTTGCGGCTCTCGTTGCGGAGCTTCTTCTCCTCATCCGTCTCGTTGTCGCCGTCGTCGACGAGGTTGCCGGCGAACGGGATGACGTCGAACGCGATGGGCGCGACGTACTTCTCCGGCTCGGGAAAGTCGATCGCCGAGCCGTCGCGCACGAGCCGCAGGGTGTCGCCCTGGGCGAGCACGCCCTCGACCTGTCCGAGCAGCTCCTGCGCGCCGGCGAGGCCCGATCCGGAGACCGCCTGGTAGGTGCTGACGATCAGTCGCTCGAGCCCAGCCTCGGTGTCGAGCGCCTTCAGCACCGGCATGGCGGCCATGGTCGTGCAGTTGGGGTTCGCGATGATGCCCTTGGGTGGGTCGACGATCGCGTGCGGGTTGACCTCGCTGACCACAAGCGGCACATCGGGGTCGTTGCGCCAGGCGCTCGAGTTGTCGATGACGACCGCCCCGGCCTCCGCGAAGCGGGGGGCGTGCGCGCGCGAACCGGTCGCGCCGGCGGAGAACAGGGCGATGTCGATCCCCGCCGGATCCGCGGTCGCGACGTCCTCGACGATCACCGTGGCGCCGGCGAACTCGATCGCCCGGCCCGCGGAGCGCGCCGTGGAGAACAGCCGCAGCTCGCGGATCGGGAAGGCGCGCTCGACGAGGATCTCGCGCATGACGGCACCGACCTGGCCGGTGGCGCCGACGACGGCGACGGAGAGTCCGGAATCGGAGATGTGGGTCATGCGTGTTCCTCGGGGCTCGGGTGCGCGCGGCATCCGGATGCGGACGCGCGCGGGGTCGCCCGATTCTACCGCGCTCCCGCCGCCGGTCGCCGCGTCACAGCGGTTCACACTGACTCGCGGATGCGGACAGCTCCCTAGCATCGCCAGCAGGACGCGATACCGCGGAAGCGACGATGCGACGGAGGAGACATGTCTGTGCTCGAAGAGGTCCTGACCGCCAACCGCCACTATGTCGAAGGATTCGGGGAGAAGGGCGACCTGGCGCTCCCACCCGCACGCCAGTTCGCGATCCTCACGTGCATGGATGCGCGTCTCGATCCGGCGAAGTACGCGGGACTGAGCGAAGGAGACGCCCACGTCATCAGGAATGCCGGCGGGCGGGCATCGGACGACGCCATCCGCTCACTCGTGATCTCGTACAAGCTGCTCGGCACGAAGGAGTGGTTCGTCATCCACCACTCCGACTGCGGCATGGAGTTCTTCACGGACGAGGTGATCCGCGGCTTGCTGGCGAACAGTCTCGACACGGCCGCACTCGGGCCCGACGGCTTCACGGACGTCGGCGAAGGTCCCGGCTCCGCCGAAGGCGCGTACGTCGACTGGCTCACGATCGCGGATCGGTCACAGGCGGTGGTCGACGACGTCGCCCGGATCCGCCGGCATCCGCTCGTGCCCGGCCGCATCCCGGTCTACGGCTACGTCTACGACGTGCGCTCCGGGCGTCTGATCGAGGTCCCCGCCGCCACCGCCGCGGGCGCTGTCACGGCGTAGGAGCCGCGCGCCTGCTCGTCGCTCTCGCCGCGCGGGGCGCGCGGGCGGCCTGTGTGCGGAGCTCAGCGCCCGGTGCCGGCGTGCACGACGGCGTCCGCGTCGCCGTCGAGGCCGTAGGCGGTGTGCACGATGCGCGCGGCCTCGGCGATGTCGTCCGCGCGCAGCACGACCGAGATGCGGATCTCCGACGTCGAGATCATCTCGATGTTGATGCCGGCGGTGCTCAGCGCCTCGAAGAGCGTCGCCGAGACGCCCGAGTGCGTGCGCATCCCCGCGCCCACGACCGACAGCTTGCCGATCTGGTCGTCGTGCACGAGGCTCGCGAAGCCCACCTCGCCCTGCTCGCCGGCGAGGGCCTTGAGAGCGGTCGCCGAATCCGATTTCGGCAGCGTGAACGAGATGTCGGTGCGGCCGGTCGTCGCCGCGGACACGTTCTGCACGATCATGTCGACGTTCGCGCCGGACCGTGCGACGATCTTGAAGATCTCGGCGGCCTTGCCGGGCACGTCCGGAACGCCGATCACGGTGATCTTGGCCTGGCTGAGGTCGGTGGCGACGCCGGCGACGATCGGCTCTTCCATGGGGTCTCCCTCGGGGGTCTGCGCGGAACGCTTGTCGTGGTCGAGCACGTAGGTGCCCTCGCTCGAGCTGAAGGTCGAGCGCGCGTGAATCATGACGCCGTGACGCCGTGCGTACTCGACGGCGCGGATGTAGAGAACCTTCGCGCCGTTCGCGGCGAGCTCGAGCATCTCCTCCGTCGAGACGACGCTGAGCTTGCGTGCCTTGGGCACGACGCGGGGATCGGCGGTGAAGATGCCGTCGACGTCGCTGTAGATCTCGCAGACGTCGGCGGCGAGCGCTGCGGCGAGCGCCACCGCCGTCGTGTCGGAGCCGCCGCGTCCGAGCGTCGTGATGTCGCGGGTGTCGCGGTTGAAGCCTTGGAACCCGGCGACGATGACGATCGCGCCCTCGTCGAGCGCCTCGCGGAGCCGCACCGGGGTGACGTCGACGATGCGGGCGGCGCCGTGCGTCGCATCCGTGATCATCCCGGCCTGGCTGCCGGTGAACGAGCGCGCCTCGAAGCCCATGGAGTGGATCGCCATCGCGAGCAGCGCCATCGAGATGCGCTCCCCCGACGACAGCAGCATGTCGAGCTCGCGCGGTGCGGGAATCGGCGCGACCTGACCGGCGAGGTCGAGGAGTTCGTCGGTCGTGTCGCCCATCGCGCTGACGGCGACGACGACGTCGTGCCCGGCACGCCGGGTGTCGACGATGCGCTTGGCGACGCGCTTGATGCTCTCGGCGTCGGCGACCGACGATCCGCCGTACTTCTGCACGATCAACGCCACTGTGGGACTCCCGGGGATGCGCCTGCGCGGCGCGATGAGATTCGGAACGCTCGGATGCTGCGCCCAACGCACCATCTTAGGCAAGCGGTCATTCCACATCGGTCATGTGTCGCCTCTCCCGAGCCACTCCCGCGCCGATGGCGCCTCATTCCTGCGAAGGCGGCGGCATTGTCTGACGCCACCGCAGGATAGTGCCGCCATCCCGGGAAACTGGCGCCATCGCGGGAGAGGGGAATCAGGCGCAGGGCTCGTACGGCGGCTGCTCCAGCGTGGTGGCGGTGATCTGCCGGATCACGTCCGAGCCTTCGTCATAGGTGAGGAAGAGCGATCCGACCTCACCGCTCTCGACACGGAGGTGACGAAGATCCCCGGGCGCGGCGATGGTCTCGGCATCCGGATACGCCGACTGCGCCTCCGTGAGCGTCGAACCCAGGCGGATGCCGGCCGCGGTCTCCGGTCCGATCGGCTGGGCGTCCCCCGGCGCCGTCGAGACGCCGACGAGGACGGTCGGAGCCGTCTCGTCGGTGCCCTGCTCGCGCATGACCGCGAGGTCGTAGCCGCCGTCGGGGGTCGACCCCCACCACTCGCACCCTTCGACGACTTGGAAGCCGGGGATGCCGAGGGTCACCTGATCCCACGGTTCTCCGACGGCGAACCCTTCGATCGCGTCGGGACCCGCCGCAGCCGCCGTGGCCGTCGGTGTGGGCTCGGGCGCCGTCAGCCCCCCGCCGACGGCGGGGGGAGAGGG
>NZ_CACSKB010000022.1 GCF_902706225.1 Microbacterium sp. 18062 | reverse complement strand
GGTGGGGGCTTGCGGCAAGGGGCCGGTGAGGGGGAAGAATCGACCCTCTCCTCGTCTGACCTCTCCTCGTCCCTCGTCTCGATGACCGCCCGTCCGCGTGCCATCGGATCCCGTCGCCATTGGAGCCGCCCGTATGACCTCAGCGCGCCCGAGCGCCTTCGCTCTTCCCGACGCCCTCGCCGCCAAAGCCGACCCCGCCCTCATCGCCGACGACGATCGACGGTTCGCCGCCATCGCCGACACGCTCGAGGGCGCCATCGCCGACCTCACCGTGCGGCTGGACGCGACCCGGAGGCTCCCGGGAGGTTCCGGGCAGGAGGCCATGGACCGCGACCAGGAGGTGCGCCGTCTCTCCGCGCGGCTGCGCACGCTGCAGCGGTTCCGCCTCGACCTCACCCTGGGCCGGACCGTGCGGGGTGCAGAGCGTCAGTACATCGGTCGCCTCGGACTCACGGATGCCGACGGCCGACGCCTGCTCGTCGACTGGCGCGCGCCGGCGGCCGAGCCGTTCTTCGCGGCGACCCACGCGCATCCGGAGGGGCTCGCCAGTCGCCGCCGCTATCGCTGGGTCGGCGGCCGCGTGGTCGACTACTGGGACGAGGTCTTCGCGCCGGACGGCGTCGATCACAGCGCCGCGCTCGACGACCAGTCGGCGTTCATCGCGAGCCTCGGGGCGAGCCGGTCGCCGCGCATGCGCGACGTGCTCACGACGATCCAGGCCGATCAGGACGCCATCATCCGCGCGGGCTCGGACGGTGCGCTCGTCGTCGACGGCGGCCCGGGCACCGGCAAGACCGTCGTCGCGCTGCACCGTGCCGCCTACCTGCTCTACGCCGACCCGCGTCTTGCGCCCGGATGCGGCGGTGTGCTCCTCGTCGGTCCGCACGACGCATACCTCTCGTACGTCGACGACGTGCTGCCGAGCCTGGGCGAGGACACCGTGCAGATCTGCACCCTCCGCGATCTGCTGCCCGAGGGCGCGGCTGTCGGCGTCGAGCGCGATCTGCGCGTCGCGACGCTCAAGTCGTCGGCTCAGTGGGCCTCCGCCCTCCGGCGCGCCGTGCGCTTGTACGAGGAGCCGCCCACCACGACACTCCTCGTCGAGACGCCCTGGGCCGACTGCCGCCTCGGTCCCGAGGACTGGGACGAGGCCTTCGCCTCGGCGGAGCCCGGTGCCACCCACAACGAGGCGCGCGACCAGGTATGGGAGACGCTCCTCGAGATCCTCGTCGACCGGCACGACGACGAGATCCCGGCCGAGTCCGTCCGCCACGCGCTCGCGCAGAGCACCGAACCCGCCCGCACGTTCGCCCGCGCGTGGCCGCTCCTCGACCCGGCCGGCCTCGTCGCCTCGCTGTGGTCGGCGCCCGGGTTCCTCGCCCGCTGCGCGCCGTGGCTGGGCGACGACGACGTGCGGATGCTGCAGCGCGACGATCCGCGTGCGTGGACCGCATCCGACCTTCCGCTGCTCGACGCCGCGCGGAGCCTCGTCGGCGACCCCGCCGCAGCCGGCGTGCGTCGGCGGCAGGAGGCCGCCCTCGCCGCCCAGCGCGAGCAGATGGCGCTCGTGATCGACGATCTCGTCGCGGGCGACGACAGCGAGCTGCAGCTCATGTCGATGCTGCGCGTCGAGGACGCCCGGCACAGCCTCATCGACCAGAGCGGACTGTCGACCGCGGATGAGGACGCCCTCGCCGGCCCGTTCGCGCACATCATCGTCGACGAGGCGCAGGAGCTGACCGACGCCGAGTGGCAGATGCTCCTGCGGCGCTGCCCGTCGCGCAGCGTCACGATCGTCGGGGACCGCGCGCAGGCGCGGCACGGCTTCTCCGAGACCTGGGGGGAACGCCTTCGCCGGGTCGGGCTCCGCGACATCCGGGTGATGCCGCTCACCGCCAACTACCGCACACCGCACGAGGTCATGGATGCGGCGGCCCCCGTCATCCGTGCGGCCATCCCGGACGCGAACGTGCCGACCTCGATCCGGTCGAGCGGGATCCCGGTGATGCACGCGGCGATCGCGGACCTCGCCCGGGTGCTCGACGAGTGGCTCGAGACGCATCCCGACGGCGTCGCGTGCGTCATCGGCGACGAGACCTTCGTGGAGCGTCCGCGCGTCCGATCGCTGACCCCGGTGACCGCGAAGGGGCTCGAGTTCGACCTGGTCGCGCTCGTGGACCCCGACGCCCTCGGCGCCGGCATCGAGGGTGTGGTGGACCGCTACGTCGCGATGACGCGCGCGACCGAGCGTCTCGTGGTCCTCCGTTGAGACGGGGCTACACCCCGTCGCGGATGGCGCGGGCGAACCCCCGGACGTTCTCGCGGAGCGTCTCGATGCGGCGGTCGCGCGCCGCGTCCCGGTCGAATCCGACGTAGGCGAGCGGCGGGAGCCTGCGCACGTTCCGCGAGCATTCGAAGTTCGCGCACACGAGCGTGCCCACCGTGTCGCCCCTCCGGCCGGCGTCGCCCGCGCGCTTCGTGCTGAACATCACGACGTCGTTCGGCAGCTCGACGTCGTTGCACCACACGCACTGCGGCCGTGAGCGCGCCCTCGTGTCGGACTCGCGCATGATCAGCCCGACGAGGGCGCCATCGAGCTCGGTCACGACATAGCCGACCCGCGTCAGCTTCCGGTCGCGCCACCCAAGGAAGTCCAGCCGATCCCAGGGGATCCGGTCGAGGTCCGCGGGGAGCAGCACGTTGCCGCGTTCGCTGCGCGTGGCGTTGATGAACGACGCGCGGATGAGGGTTTCCGTGAGAGGAAGCATGGGTGTGCCTTTGCAGAGGACGTCGCGCAGCGGCGCTACGGAGAACGACCCGTCGGGGTCGGCGGGGGAGTGCGACCCGTCGGGGTCGGGAGAAGACGAGATCCGGGAGGGAGCGGCAGCTCTACCTCATGCCGACGCAGAAAGCGCCGACGACCTCCGCACACCCGACGGGCCGATCCGTGTCACTCACGTGATCCAGGGTACGCCCGTGCGGCGCCGATGGGCATCGCACTGATGGGCATCGGGTCGTTCGTGCAGATGATCACCACGGGTGTGATCCTTGTACTGGCCCTCATCCTCAACAAGGTGCTCGACAGTCGTGCCCTCGCCGCGGCCCGCCGACCCCTCATCCCTCGTCCAAAAGGAGAACCCATGACCGACAACATCGCGCGTTACGTCGACCACACGCTGCTCAAGCCCGAGGCCACCACGGCGGATGTCGCGGCGACCATCGCCGAAGCCGCCGAGCTCGGGGCGTACAGCGTCTGCCTGTCGCCCTCGGTGCTGCCCGTCGATGTTCCGGAGGGTCTCAAGCTCGCGGTCGTCGTCGGATTCCCGAGCGGGAAGCACCACTCGGAGATCAAAGCGGCCGAGGCACGTCTCGCGGTCTCGCAGGGCGTCGACGAGATCGACATGGTGATCGACGTGGGCGCCGCGATCGAGGGACGCTACGACGCGGTCGAGGCCGACATCCGTGCGGTGCGCGAGGCGGCGCCGACTCCGGTCGTGCTCAAGGTGATCATCGAGTCCGCCGCGCTGTCGGACGAGGCGATCGTCGCCGTCTCCCGCGCCGCCGAGTCCGCCGGCGCCGATTTCGTGAAGACCTCCACCGGCTTCCACCCGGCCGGCGGCGCGTCGGTGCACGCGGTCGAGCTCATGAAGCGGACGGTCGGCGACCGCCTCGAGGTGAAGGCATCCGGCGGCATCCGGACCCGCGCGGACGCGGAGGCCATGATCGCCGCCGGTGCGACGCGTCTCGGCCTCTCCAGCACCCGCACGATCGTCGAGGACGGCGTCGCCGGAGGGGGCTACTGAGAGTCGAGCCACGGAACGGGGGCCCTGCGGGGGCTCCCGTTCCGCATGTCCGGCGAGCCGACGACGGCGCCCATAGAATTCAAGGGAGACGCGCGTCGCGCGGGAAGGTCGTCGACATGCACACTGGCAGCCGGAACACCTGGGTCCTCGTCGACGGCGAGAACATCGACGCCACCCTGGGCGGACAGATCCTCGGCCGCCGTCCGCAGCCTGACGAGCGCCCCCGCTGGGACCGCATCCTCAGCTTCGTCGAGCGTACCTGGGCGCGCCCGGCGCGGGGGCTGTTCTTCCTCAACGCCACGACGAACCTGCCGATGACCTTCGTGCAGGCTCTGAAGGCGCTCGACTACGAGCCGGTGCTGCTGTCGGGCCCCGCCGACGCCAAGGTCGTCGACATCGCCATCCAGCGCACCCTCCGAGCGCTCAAGGACCGCGCGGGCGACGTCGTGCTCGTCAGCCATGACGGCGACTTCATCGAGGACGTGGAGCCGCTCCTCGACGGCGAGCGCCGCGTCGGGGTGCTCGCCTTCGCCGAGTTCCGCAACACCGCGTACGCGGCGCTGCCGGGAATCACGTTCTTCGATCTGGAGTACGACGCCGGGGCGTTCGACGCCCCGCTGCCGCGCCTGCGCGTCATCCCGATCGAGGAGTTCGATCCGGCGCTGTTCCTCGACTGAAAGCCTCCCCGGAGGGGGAGATCTCTCCTCCTTCGTTGGTCGTCAGCGACCCAGGCCGCTGACCCGAGAGTCTCGTCTTCTCGGTCCCTGAGCGAGGAGCGAAGCGACGAGACGAAGACGACCCGGCTGTCGCGGCGCTCATCGAGCAGAGCGCGGACCGGGCCGGGGCTCTCCGGTCCACGCGTCGCTGACCCTTCTTGCGGCCCTTCGTCCTACCGGCGGCGTGGTGATCAGCCTCGGCCTCATCCTGTTGGCGATCTGTGTGCCGTCGATCTTCACGGCGCTCGGACAGGTCTTTCCCGCTCCGGGGAGCTGAGTCGCGGGCGGCGTGTCCGTCGTTCTTGCTTGTCGCGCTCGGATGCGGTGGGGTGGGGGTATGACATCATCCCGGATCGGCATCGTCTTCAACCCGAGCAAGATCGCGAAGGCGGAGCTGAGCGCCGCGATCGACGACGTCCTGCCCGACGCCGACGTCGCATGGTTCGAGACGACCCCGGAGGATCCGGGGCAGGGTCCTGCGCGCGAGGCGCTCGATGCCGGATGCGGCATCGTGATCGCCGCCGGAGGCGACGGCACGGTGCGGGCGGTGGCCGAGGTTCTCGCCGGCACCGATGCGCACCTCGGGATCGTGCCGCAGGGCACGGGGAACCTGCTCGCCCGGAATCTCGGCGTGCCGCTCGGCGACGTGAAGGCGGCGCTGGCGCGCGTGGCCGACGTGACCCCGCGCTCGATCGACATCGGATGGGTCGACCTTGAGCGTGACGGCGGACCCGAGACGCACGGGTTCGTGGTGATGGTCGGGTTCGGTCTCGATGCGCAGATGCTGGCCGAGACGGACGACGACCTCAAGGACAAGGCCGGGTGGCTCGCCTATGTCGAGGCGCTGGGTCGCGCGGTGTCGTCGTCGGAGGTCGTGGAGGCGTCGATCGCCGTCGACGACGAGAAGCCGAAGGACGTGGCGGCGCACACCGTGCTGATCGGCAACTGCGGCACGATCCAGGGCGGTGTGACGCTGCTGCCCGACGCGGCGCCCGATGACGGCTCCCTCGACATCCTGGTGGTGAACGCCGACGGCGCGCTGCAGTGGCTCGACACGCTCAAGTCGGTGGTGTGGGACAACGGCATCATGCGCATGTTCGACCGCGACAAGCAGGCCACGAGCACCGACACCGTGCAGCACCGGCAGGCCGCGCGCGTGCGGGTCCGGCTTCCGCATCCGCTCGCGTTCGAGATCGACGGCGAAGAGATCGGCGAGGTGCAGGGCTTCACCGCGCGCATCGACGCCGGCGCGCTGCACGTCCGGTGAGGGCCGGTCGCAGGGTGAGGCGGGCGGATGCGGTGAGGCGCGCACGAGAGCGGATGCGGTAGACCGGGATCATGCCCATCGTCGCCGCCTTCGTCTGCGTCGTCCTACTGAACGTCTACGCTGCGGTACTGGTCGCGTCGCGCTCGGTCGTGTACGGGACCCGGCTCTATCGGCCGATGCTCGTGAACATCGCACTGTCGTTCGTCCCCGTGCTGGCGGCGGTCGTCGCGGTCTCGGGACTGGTGTTCCTGGCTCCCGTGCTGAGCGAGGCGGCGGGCCTGTCGACGTCGTTGTCGGCCGGCATCCTGTGGGCGTACCTCCTGGTCGGCACGGTGTTGTGGCTGCTGTTCTTCCCCAACTCGATCTACCTGATCACCGAGCTCAATCTCAGCCATCGGCACGAGGGCGACCCGGTGCCGCTCTGGTACGACATCGTGCAGACGCTCACGCTGACGCTCTCGGGCATCGCGAACGCCGTGCTGAGCCTGGCCGTCGTGCAGACGGGGTTCATCGCGATCCTGCTCGATCCGACGCCCGCGGCGTCGCCGCCGGCGGCGAGCTGGGCGTTCGCGGGGACCGTGATCGTGCTCGGCGCGGTGGGCGTGTATCTGGGCCGCTACCTGCGGTTCAACAGCTGGGACGTGCGGCATCCGCGGGGGATGCTGCGCAAGCTGGGCGCGCACCTGCGCACGCGCGGCAAGGCGCTGGAGGCGGGTGGGTTCGTGTTCACGCACGCGCTGCTCATCGGACTCGTGTACGTACCCCTGTACCTGCTCGGGTACGGAGCGCTCGGCGGTTGACGCGACGGACGGGTGTCACCGCCTCACCTCGCCGTGGACGGTCTCCAGCCGAGCGCCGGGGCGACGTGCGTCGCGAACGACTCGATGACCCGCAGGTTGAACTCGACCCCGAGCTGACTGGGGATGGTCAGCGTGAGGGTGTCGGCGGAGCGGATCGCCTCGTCGGCGAGCAGCTGCTCGACCAGAACGTCGGGCTCTGCGGCGTAGGTCTTGCCGAAGGTCGAACGCATGCCGTCGATCACTCCGATCTGATCGCCGCTCTGCGACCCGCCGAAGTACAGCGCGTCCTCGCGGGTCGTGATCGGGAAGATGCTGCGGCTGACCGAGACGCGCGGCGTGCCGGCATGGCCTGCCTCCTTCCACGCCGCGCGGAACGCGTCGATCTGCTGCGCCTGCAACAGGTCGAACGGCGTGCCGTCCGCCTCGGTGAGGAGCGTCGACGACATCAGGTTCACTCCCGTCCGCCCCGCCCACTCGGCGGAGTCGCGGCTGCCCGCACCCCACCACACGCGGGAGCGGAGACCGGGGGACTGCGGCTCGATCTGCTGCCGACCGGTTCCGCCGCCGAACGGGCTGTCCGGGTCGCGCTCGGCGAGACCCTCGCCGGAGATCGCCCGCAGGAACATGTCGAAGTGCGCGCGGGCGATGTCCGCACCGCGCGGGTCGGTCGAACCCGTGTAGCCGAAGGCCTCGTAGCCGCGCACGACGGTCTCCGGTGACCCACGACTCACACCGAGGGCGAGCCGTCCGTCGCTGATGAGATCGACCGCCGCCGCCTCCTCCGCGAGGTAGAGCGGGTTCTCGTAGCGCATGTCGATGACGCCCGTGCCGACCTCGATGCGGTTCGTGCGCGCGGCGATCGCGGCGAGCAGCGGCATCGGCGATGCCTGCTGCCGGGCGAAGTGGTGCACGCGGAAGGCGATGCCGTCGACCCCCAGCTCGTCCAGGCCCACACCGAGGTCGATCGCCTGCAGCATCGAGTCCTTCGCGGTCAGGATGCGGCCGCCGCCGAGGGGCCCGTAGTGACCGAAGGAGAGGGTTCCGAAGCGTTCCATGCCCGATGCAACGGGGGGTCGGTGTGACGTATTCCCTTGAATGGATAAGCCCGGCGGATCCGCTCGGTCCCGGATGCGGGCCGCCGACGCGCCGTGTCCGCGGCGGGCAGCCCACGTAGCATGGCGGAACGGCGTCCCCCTCGGCGCGTCGCCATCGAGAGAGGACGGCATCCGTGGTTCGGGTCAGGATCCTGGGCGTCGCGCTCGACGCGGCCGAGCAGCACGTGATCCTGCTGAAGCCGCTGGGCGAGCCCGAGGGCTCCGGCCGCATCCTGCCCGTGTGGATCGGTGCGCAGGAGGCGACCTCCATCCTCGTGGCCGTCGAAGGGGCCGAGCCGCCGCGCCCGCTCGCGCACGACCTCATGGTGTCGCTGTTGCAGTCGCTCGAGGGGACCGTGACACGCGTCGAGGTGACGCGGATCGAGGACGGCACCTATTACGCGGAGATCACGCTGGTCACGCCGCGCGGCGTGCGCACGATCGACGCGCGGCCCTCCGACGCGATCGCCCTCGCGTCGCGCACGGGATCGACCATCTGGGTCGCCGACGACGTGCTCGAGCGCGCCGGCATCCTCGACACGATCTCGGACCGCGATGTGCTCGGCGACGACGATGCGGATGCGGAGAGGGAGGGCGATGCCGAGGAGGAGGTCGAGGAGTTCCGACGGTTCCTCGACGACGTCGACCCGGAGGACTTCCAGGGGTGAACGCGCCCCCGCGCGGAAGCGTGGTCTGCTAGCCTTGGGTGTCACTCGTCTGCATCCGTTCTTCGGTGTGCGTGCGTGACAACGCAAGAACAATCCGCTTCGCCTCGGCTCGAAGCATCTGTCCGCTCCGGCGGACACGACACCGCGAAACGTGCGAACGCACGTGCCGAGGCCTGACACCCAACCCAACAAGGACAACCCACTACATGACTACCGCAACGACCGCCCCGGCCACCAAGCAGGTCGCCATCAACGACATCGGATCTGCTGAGGACTTCCTGGCCGCGGTCGAACTGACCCTCAAGTTCTTCAACGACGGCGACCTCATCGAAGGAACCGTCGTGAAGATCGACCGCGACGAGGTGCTCCTCGACGTCGGCTACAAGACCGAGGGCGTCATCCCCTCCCGCGAGCTCTCGATCAAGCACGACGTCGACCCCAACGAGGTCGTCAAGGTCGGCGACCCGGTCGAGGCCCTCGTTCTCCAGAAGGAGGACAAGGAAGGCCGCCTCATCCTGTCGAAGAAGCGTGCGCAGTACGAGCGCGCCTGGGGCGACGTGGAGAAGATCAAGGAGAACGACGGTGTCGTCACCGGCTCCGTGATCGAGGTCGTCAAGGGCGGTCTGATCGTCGACATCGGTCTGCGCGGGTTCCTCCCCGCCTCGCTCATCGAGCTGCGCCGCGTCCGCGACCTCACCCCGTACCTCGGCCAGGAGCTCGAGGCGAAGATCCTCGAGCTCGACAAGAACCGCAACAACGTGGTCCTGTCGCGCCGTGCCCTGCTCGAGCAGACGCAGTCGGAGTCCCGTTCCAACTTCCTCAACAACCTCCACAAGGGTCAGGTCCGCAAGGGCACGGTGTCGTCGATCGTCAACTTCGGCGCGTTCGTGGACCTCGGCGGCGTGGACGGCCTCGTGCACGTGTCCGAGCTGTCGTGGAAGCACATCGAGCACGCCTCCGAGGTCGTCGAGGTCGGCCAGGAGGTCACCGTCGAGATCCTCGAGGTCGACCTCGACCGCGAGCGCGTGTCGCTCTCGCTCAAGGCGACCCAGGAGGACCCGTGGCAGGTCTTCGCCCGTACCCACGCCATCGGCCAGGTCACCCCGGGCAAGGTCACGAAGCTCGTCCCGTTCGGCGCGTTCGTCCGCGTCGCCGACGGCATCGAGGGACTCGTGCACATCTCGGAGCTCTCGGGCAAGCACGTGGAGCTCGCCGAGCAGGTCGTGTCGGTCGGCGAGGAGGTCTTCGTCAAGGTCATCGACATCGACCTCGAGCGTCGCCGCATCTCGCTCTCGCTCAAGCAGGCGAACGAGTCGGTCGACCCGTACGGCACCGAGTTCGACCCGGCCCTGTACGGCATGGTCACGGAGTACGACGAGAACGGCGAGTACAAGTACCCCGAGGGCTTCGACCCGGAGACCAACGCCTGGAAGGAAGGCTTCGACGCTCAGCGCGAGGCCTGGGAGCAGGAGTACGCCGCTGCTCAGGGTCGCTGGGAGGCGCACAAGGCCGCCGTCATCAAGGCAGCCGAGGCCGAGGCCGCGAACCCCAGCACGGTCGACGCCGGCACCGGCTCGTCCTCGTTCTCGAGCGACTCGAGCTCGGGCGGCACCCTCGCCGACGACGAGGCTCTCGCGGCGCTCCGCGAGAAGCTGTCGGGACGCTGATCGTCAGGCGTTAGCACCTCTTCACGAGAGGGCCGGGACCTGCGGGTCCCGGCCCTCTCGCCGTTGTTCTGCGTGGAAGCGGCGGACCGGCGGTCTCGGGGCGCTCCGTCGGGCGGGGAAATGCGGTTCACCTGCCGCGTCCGGTCGCCGGCACGACGGACTGCTCCACCGAGCGTCCCGTGTGCCGCGCCAGGATGCCCTCGACGTCGCCGCGGACGCGCACGAGCTCGTCGACCCGGAGGATGAGATCGGGGATGGCACCGCGTGCCTGTGCCGCCGGCTGATGCAGCACGACCCTCGCATGAGGCAGCACGGCGCGTTTGCCGGGCGCGCCCGCGGCGAGCATGACCGCACCGACGCCGATCGCCTGTCCGACGCAGGTCGTCGCCACATCCGGTCGTACGTGCTGCAGCGTGTCGTACACCGCGAGCATCGCCGATGGATCACCGCCCTCGCAGTTGATGTAGAGCTGGATGTCGCGGTCGGGGCCGTCGGCGTCCAGGTGCAGGAGCTGCGCGATCAGCGCGTTCGCGACGCCGGCGTCGATGCCCGTGCCGAGATAGACGACCCGCTCGGTCAACAGCTGCGAGTAGACGTCCATGATGCGATCGCCGCACGTATGCTGCGCGACGACGTTCGGGATGCTGCATCCGCCGCCCCCTCGTCCTCGCCGAGGCCGGCGGGCCGGCGTCTGCGTGGGGTCAGCACGCCGACATCGGTCACGATGCCGTCGATGAAGACGTAGTCGACGGCCTCCTGCGCCGTGTACCACCCGGTCGTGCAGTGAGTCCTCGAAGACCCGCGTGGTCGGCTGTCCGGTGTCGTCGGCGATCAGGCCCAGCACCGTGTCGCGCATGTGCCGCAGGTCGTCGGCCTGCGCGGCGACCTCGATCGCGGAGCCGCCGATGCCCGCCGATCCCTGATGCAGGAGGACGCGGGCGTGGGGGAGGGCATGGCGCTTGCCGGGCGTGCCGGCCGAGAGCAGGAACTGCCCCGCGCTGCAGGCGAGGCCGAGAGCGACGGCGGCGATGTCGTTCGGGATCAGCCGCATGACGTCGCGGATCGCGAGCATGCTCGGCACCGAGCCGCCCGGGGAGTGGATCCAGAGGGCGATGTCGGATGCGGCGTCCTCCGCCGACAGCGACAGCAGCTGCGTCGCGAGCAGGATGCCGTTGTCGTCGTCGAGCGGGCCGTCGAGCACCAGCACGCGGCGGCCGTAGAGCTCGCGGCGTGCGTCGGGTCCGAAGCGGGAGGTCTCGTGGTCGTCGGTCATGCCCCCAGCCTCGTCCCGCCTCGCCTGCGCCCTCGCCCCGTTCCGCCCCGGGCGGATCCGTCGACAGCGGGACGAGACCTCGCGAACGCCGCGTCAGCGGCCCTCGTCCGGTGGCGCCGCGTTCGTGGGATCCGGCGCGGGGGCAGCACGGGCATGCATTCGATCCGGCCGGCACGTCCAGGAGGGTACGGCGCGACGAGGCGGTGCAGACGACCTCATCGGGCGCCGTGGCGGAGGAGATCGGCCCGCGCGTGCGACGAGCGTGGACGTGTACGGGACCGGGTCGCGCTCGCACGGGAGCAGTCCGCCTTCGCGCCGTCGCGGGCTGCGCGAGGTAACGTGTCGAAGCGAGCACCCCACGCATGACGGGGTCGCTCGACCCGCGACCCGGCGACCGCCCCGTGCCTCAGAGACTCGGAGCAGACCCGGACGGCGGCGATTTCGGATTCTGAGTGTCCCCTTTTCGGGGGACGAGCGCGCGTACGAATGACCTCGTCCGCGCGCGGGACGGTAGCGTCAGCGTATGAGCCACCAGGACACGACGGAGGTCCCCGTCGCGGACCGCGTTGTCGACTCACGGGGGCTGCGCACGCGCATCCGCGATCTCGGGCGATTCTTCGCGCTGCCGCCGTTCCTCGAGAGCGGGCGGGCTCGCACGACGGCCATCCTCCAGCTCTCGCTGTGCGCGGTGGTGCTCGTGTTCGTGGTGGCCTCGGGGGTCTTCTCGTTCACAGGAGACCTGGGCATCTTCTGGATCGGCGCCATCATCGTGCTGGGCGCGGGCGGCGCGGCGATCCTCGTGCCGTGGGCGAGCGTCTCGGCATGGTGGGTCATCACCATCCCGCTGATCGACATCGTCGGCATCACGCTGCTGCGTCAGGCGAGTCCGACCGCGGGATTCGGCACGCTCTTCTTCCTCCCGGTGATCTGGCTGGCGATCTTCTACGGCCTGGGCGGGTATCTGCTCGGAATCCTGCTGATCCCCGCGATCATGCTCTCGACGACACTGCTCGACGATCGTCAGAGCATCAGCTATTTCACGATCGCCCTCCCGCTCATGGTGATCGTCGTCGCCTCGATCAGCGTCGTCCTCGCCCGGCAGATGACCGCGCAACGGGTGCTGTTCACCCGTCAGACTCGCACGATGGCGCGCACGCTGCGCCGCGCTCAGAAGCAGGAGGAGCTGCTCGCGGAGGTGCTCGACACGATCGACTTCGGAGTCATCCGCATCGCCGCCGACGGGTCCACGACGGTCGCCAACGAGGCCCACGCGCGACTGCAGCGTGCCGCGCGCACGGCCGACACGACCGGGAGCGAGCGCGGTGCCTCGTTCGCCTCCGACGGCGTGACGCCCTTGGCACGCGCGGACATCCCCTTCGCGCGTGCGGCACGAGGCGAGGTCTTCGACAACCAGATCGTGTGGTTCGGGGGCGAGGGCGCACGACGGCGGGCGCTCAGCGTCACCGCCCGCCGCACGCGCGCCGTGGACGGCGCCGACAGCGGTGCCGTGATCGTCTCGCGCGACGTCACGAGCGAGCTGACCGCGCTGCGCGCCCGTGACTCGCTCGTCTCCTCGGTCTCGCACGAGCTGCGCACCCCGCTGACCTCGATCATCGGATACCTCGAGCTGGCGGTCGACGATCCCGCCGTTCCGGAGCGGGCCCGGAAGAATCTCGAGGTCGCCGAGCGCAACGCGGCGCGGCTGCTCGGGATCGTCTCCGACATCCTCACCGCGTCGAGCCGTTCGGAGATGTCGGCCGACCTCACGATCTCCCAGCAGGACATCGACATCGCCGACGTCGTCCGCGCGAGCGGTGAGTCCTGGGAGCCGACCGCGTCCGAGCGCGCGATCGAGATCGAGATGTCCGGCATCCGGCCCGCTCACGCCTACGCCGACCCGCTCCGGATCCGGCAGGTCATCGACAACCTCGTGAGCAACGCGGTCAAGTACAACCGCGATGGCGGGCAGGTCGTGCTCACCACCCAGTCCGACGGTCTCTCGACCGTCATCACGGTCCGTGACACCGGGATCGGGCTGTCGCGCGACGAGCTGTCGCGGGTGTTCGAGCGGTTCTTCCGCGCCGACGACACCTTCGCAGGCACGGGGCTCGGCCTCTCGATCAGCCGCGAGCTCGTGCGCGCCCACGGCGGCGACATCGCCGTCACCAGCACGCCCGGGGTCGGGACCTCGTTCAGCGTGCACCTGCCGGCATCCGCCGACAGCCTCGACGACCGCGATGGCGGAGACCAACGCGCCTCGGGCGCCGCTTTCGACGGAAGCGCCGATCCGGCACGGGGGAGGGACGCGTGACGTTCGACGAGCAGACCGCGGCCGTCATGGCCGTCATCGTCACGGTCTCCGTCAGCCTGACGTTCATCGCGACGTCCCTGTCCTCGCGGTACGGCTCGGCCGGAGCGCGCCTGTGGGGCCTGACATATCTGCTGGGCATGGTCGCGGTGCTCTGCAACATCGTGTCGTACCTCGCCGTCTCGTCGGTGTGGGGGACGGGCTGGGCGATCGCGCTCGGCAACGGCGCCGGCGTCGCGGCGATCGGCTGTCTGCTGCTCGGACTCCGCGCGTACAACGGCAGCCCGGTGCAGGGTCCCGCGCTCATGGTCGTGGCACTCGCGTTCCTCACCGTCGCCGCGACCGTGGTGGACGCTCCGCGCCCGGGCGGGGCGGGCGGCACGATCGTGACGTACCTGTCGCTCGTGCTCGTGTCGGTGGGCGCGGCGCTCCACGCCGCCATCGGGCGTACCCGCCGCTACGTGATGGCGTGGGTGCTGGCCGGATGCATGACCGCGCAGGCGCTGTTCTATCTCGGCCGCGCCGTCGTGTCCGTGTGGGAGGGCACGGAGAGCACGGCGTTCGTCACCTGGTTCGGTGCCGTCCCCGGTTACCTCATGCTCGTCAGCATCGGCCTCGTCGCGACCATCGCGATCTTCGTCCTGCGCAGCGTCCTCGCCGGCGAGTCGGCCGCGGGCGCTGCGTCCCCCGATCCCGATGCGGTGCTCGACGCGGATGCCTTCCTCAGCACGCTGCGCGGCGTCCTGCGACGAGCGAGCTCGCGCACCGAGCTCGTGGTCGTGGTCGCGGTTCTGGTGGAGGACGTGGGCACGATCACGGCCTCGTTCGGACACGAGGTCGCCGATGCGACGACCCGGGTGCTCCGTTCCGCGGCGCGCGAGTACGCCTCGCCGGTGGCCGTGGTGGGCGAGAGCGCGGACAGCACGATCGTCCTGGTCGCGACGACCGCCTCGAGCCCTGCCGATGCACGACGTCAGGCGGGTCTGCTCTATCGCGGGGTCGTGCAGCGTTTCGTCAGCGCGCGCGGGATCGTCGTCCCCGGGGTGGGCGTGGGCGTGGCCCTCAGCCAGACGCTCGGCTACTCCCCGGAGACCCTGGTCGAGGGTGCGACGATCGCGGCTGTGGACGCGGGCGGGAGCGACGAGACGTCGGTGGTCTTCGCCACCGCGCGTAGCTTTCCGGTGAGCCCGTTCCCCGCCGAGACGGAGTGACCGGAGCGCTCGTGGCCCTCGGCCCCGCCGGATCACGCTAACGTGCACGGTATGCACAACGGGGGGAGTGGCGAGGCGACGATGCTATCCCGCACCCGCGGGCTCCTGCGCGAGACGTTCGTCGGAACGCCCGAGACCCGCCTCGCAGCCGCACGCGGTCGTACCGCCGTGCTCAATCAACTCCTGCTGTGCGCGATCGTGCTGCTGGTCTCCGTCCTCTCGCTGTTCATCGGCGAGAGGATGGATCGCCCCCTGTTCCTCGTCGGCGTCCTCGGCGTGTTCCTCGGCGGGGCCGCGACCCTGCTCATCCCGTGGGCACTCATCCCGCGCGGGTGGATCCTGCTCGTGCCACTCGCCGACATCGTCGCCATCGCCGCGCTCCGCCACGCGGAGCCCGACGGCGGCCTCGGTCTGCTCTGGGCGTTCCCCGCGATCTGGCTCGCCGCGCTCGGGACCCTCGCGTTCGTCGCCCAGTTCCTCGTGATCACCTCCCTGTACTGGACGGTCGTGGCGATCGGCCCGAACCAGGGCGTCGTGTATGCGACCTTCCTCCTGCCGATCGTCATCCTCGCGATCGCCACGACGATCTTCGTCAGCACCCGTCGCTACCAGGCGCAGCAGTCCCTCCTCGACAAGCAGGCGGTGCTCCTGTCCGGGGCGCTGCAGCGCACGCAGCGCCAGGAGGAGCTCGTCACCGAGGTGCTCGACGCCGTCGACTTCGGTGTGCTCCGTGTCTCTCCGGAGGGCACGGTGGCCGTCGTCAACGAGGCACTCGGCCGCTTCCAGCAGTCGATCCCCGGATTCGGCGTGAGCGACCGGGAGCTGCGCAACGCCTACCGCGCCGATGGCACGACGCCCTTGACGCAGGCGGAGCGCCCGCTCGCTCGCGCGATCCGCGGGGAGGTGTTCGACAACCAGGTCGTCTGGTTCGGCCACCCGGACGAGCGCCGTACGGCGATGAGCATGACGGTACGACGGATGCGGGACGCCTTCGGCGTGGACGCCGGTGCGGTGCTGATCGCCCGGGACATCACCGCCGAGCTCACCGCCCTTCGCGCGCGGGACCGGCTCGTGGCCTCGGTGTCGCACGAGCTCCGGACGCCTCTGACCTCCGTGCTCGGCTACATCGATCTGGCCATGGACAATCTCGATCGCCCCGATCTCGCGCGCAAGGACCTCGAGATCGCCGGCCGCAACAGCGAGCGCCTGCTGGAGATCGTCTCCGACATCCTCGCCGCGTCGAGCTCGTCGCGACTGTCGGTCGATATGACGATCTCGCCCGAGAACGTCGATGTCGCCGAGATCGTGCGCGCATCGGCGGAGGCCTGGCGCCCGCGCGCCGCCGAGCGGACCGTGACGATCGTCACCGCCGGCGTCGAGCCGGCGCGAGCGTTCGCCGATCCGCTGCGCCTGCGTCAGGTCATCGACAACCTCGTCAGCAATGCGGTCAAGTACAACCGCGACGGCGGCGAGGTGTCGCTCGGGTGCACGACCGACGGAGTCGAGACGTGGATCCTCGTGCGCGACACCGGATCGGGCATTCCGGCCGCGGACCAGGAGCGCCTGTTCGAGCGCTATTTCCGTGCGCGCACCGATGTCGGGGGCACGGGGCTCGGACTGTCGATCAGTCGTGACATCGCGCGCGCGCACGGCGGCGACATCACGGTCCGCAGCGACCGCGGGGTGGGCTCGACGTTCATGGTGCAGCTGCCGGCCACCGCCGACGGCCTGTCGAGCGGAGCCCCCGAGCCCCGGGACGGGATCGGGGATCCGCAGCTCGACGCCGACGAGGAGTCCGCATGAACGTGGATCTCGCGACCGTGTCGCTCATGACCGCGCTGGTGGCCAACGTGGCCGGTGCCGTGTTCGTGATCGACACCGTGCTGCGCCGTGACGACGGGGCGGGGCGGATCTGGGCGGTCGCCTTCCTCAGCGGGATGGCGACGACGATCGCCTATTCCATGTGGGCGGCCGGACTCGGCGGCCCGATCGCGATCGCGGTCGGCAACGCGTTGTTCGTGAACACGACCGGCTGCATGTGGCTGGGATCGCGTGCGTTCAACCAGCGTCGGCTCGTGATCGCCGCGCCGTTCGTCGTTTTCGTCGACCTCCTCGTGGCCGCGGCCGTCCTGGTCGAGGGCGCGGAGGGCGGGGATTGGGCGGGATGGCTCACCATGGGGTTGTCCCTGGTGGCGTTCTCGGTGTGCGCGGCGGCCGAGACGCTGCGCCGGCCGATGGGACGCATCGGCACGGCGTGGGTGCTGTCCGCCGTCTTCGTCGTGGAGGCCGGGTTCTATCTCGTCCGGTCCGTCGTCTTCGTCGTCGCAGGCGCGGAGAGCGAGTACTTCCTCACGTGGTTCGGGTCGACGGTGGCCAACTACGTCACCGTCGTCCTCACGATCGTCGCGGTCGTGGTGCTGTCGGTGCTCCGCGCTGCGCGCGCGGACCTCCGCGGCTACGCCTGGATGAGCCAGGTCGGCGTCACGACGGACGGCATCATGCTCGCCCCCACCTTCCGGAGCGCCCTGAACGACGTCGTCGAACGCGCGAGCTGGCGGAGCGAGATCGTGGCGGTGCTGTCGGTGCGTGTCGAGGATCTCGTGCAGATCCGCACCGCCTTCGGCGCCGACATCGTCGGCGACGTCATCCACGCGTGGCGTCAGGGCGTGCGGCGGTTCGCGCCGTCCACCGGCCTCGTGGGCGAGGACGGCGACGACGGCCTCCTCGTCGTCACGCGCTCGGCGACCGCGGCGGACGCCCGGCGCCAGGCGGCTGCCGTCTACCGCGGGCTCTTCGAGTCGTTCGCGGCGGTCACCAGTGCCGTGATCCCGGCGGTGGGCGTCGGCGTCGCTCTGACCGAGACCGTCGGGTACGACCCGCAGACCCTGCTGCTCGCCGCCCGGGAGGCCTCGGCGAAGGCGGCGACGAGCATCGAATCGTCCGTGCTGTTCGGCGGCACCGGGGCCGTCATCGACGATCTGGCCTGAGCCGGTCCGCCTGCCGCGGCGTGGCATGCTCGGAGCATGCCACTCATCGCGCTCACCGGAGGCATCGCCTCCGGCAAGTCCACCATCGCCCGTCGTCTCGCCGAGCACGGAGCCGTCGTCGTCGACGCGGATCAGCTGGTTCGCGACGTGCAGGAGCCCGGGTCGGCCGTGCTGGACGAGATCGTGGCGGCGTTCGGCGAGGGCGTCCTCCGCGCGGACGGATCGCTCGATCGCGCCGCGCTCGGCGCGATCGTCTTCGCGGACGAGGGCGAGCGCCGCCGTCTCAACGCGATCGTGCACCCCGCCGTCCGCGCCGCGTCGGCCGAGCGGTTCGAGGCGGCGTTCTGCGCGGATCCGGATGCCGTGGTCGTGTACGACGTGCCGCTGCTCGTGGAGACGCGCGTCGACGACCCGTGGGAGCTCATCGTCGTCGCGCACGCCCCCGCTTCGGTGCGCAGCGGTCGCCTCGTGGATTCCCGCGGCATGTCGGCATCGGATGCGGACGCCCGGATCGCCGCGCAGGCCGGAGACGACGCCCGCCTCGCGGTGGCCGACGTGGTGATCGACACCGCGGGAACGCTGGAGCACACCCTGGCACAGGCCGACGCCCTGTGGGAGCGTCTGAGCGTCTGACCCGGGCGCACGCGGCACGGCCCCGATGTCGGAGGGGCCGCCTACGCTGGACGGGTGCAGACCACACGATCCGTCCGACCCTTCGAAGTCGTCAGCGAGTACATGCCCTCCGGGGACCAGCCGCAGGCGATCGCCGACCTCGCCGCCCGCATCAACGCCGGCGAGACCGACGTGGTGCTGCTCGGCGCGACCGGCACGGGCAAGTCGGCCACGACCGCCTGGCTGATCGAGCAGGTGCAGCGCCCCACTCTCGTGATGGCGCACAACAAGACGCTGGCCGCGCAGCTCGCGAACGAGTTCCGTGATCTCATGCCGCACAACGCGATCGAGTACTTCGTCTCGTACTACGACTACTACCAGCCAGAGGCGTACGTGCCGCAGACCGACACCTTCATCGAGAAGGACTCCTCCATCAACGCCGAGGTCGAGCGCCTGCGCCACTCGACGACGAACTCGCTGCTGAGCCGGCGCGACGTCGTCGTCGTCTCGACCGTGTCCTGCATCTACGGGCTCGGCGCGCCCGAGGAGTATCTGCGGGCGATGGTCGCTCTGCAGGTGGGCGAGCGCTACGACCGCGATGCCCTCATCCGTCAGTTCATCGCGATGCAGTACAACCGCAACGACGTCGACTTCTCCCGCGGCAATTTCCGCGTGCGGGGCGACACGATCGAGATCATCCCGGTCTACGAGGAGTACGCCATCCGGATCGAGCTGTTCGGAGACGAGATCGAGGCGCTGTACATGCTGCATCCGCTCACCGGCGACATCGTGCAGAAGATGGAGGCCGTGCCGATCTTCCCCGCCTCGCACTACGTCGCGGGAACCGATGTCGTGCAGCGTGCGATCGGCACGATCGAGGCCGAGCTCGCGGAACGCCTGGCCGAGTTCGAACGCCAGGGCAAGCTGCTCGAGGCGCAGCGGCTGCGCATGCGCACGACCTTCGACCTCGAGATGCTGCAGCAGCTCGGGTTCTGTTCGGGCATCGAGAACTACTCCCGCCATCTCGACGGGCGCGAACCGGGCGAGCCGCCGCATACCCTGCTCGACTTCTTCCCCGACGATTTCCTGCTGGTCATCGACGAGTCGCACGCCACGGTGCCGCAGATCGGGGCGATGTACGAGGGCGACGCCTCGCGCAAGCGCACCCTGGTCGAGCATGGTTTCCGCCTGCCGTCGGCGATGGACAACCGGCCGCTGCGCTGGGATGAGTTCAAGAACCGGATCGGCCAGACCGTCTACCTCTCGGCGACGCCGGGACGCTATGAGATGGGTATCGCCGACGGCATCGTCGAGCAGATCATCCGTCCGACGGGTCTCGTCGACCCCGAGATCGTCGTGAAGCCGTCCAAGGGGCAGATCGACGATCTGCTGGAGGAGATCCGCATCCGGGTCGAGCGCGACGAGCGGGTGCTCGTCACGACGCTCACGAAGAAGATGGCCGAGGAGCTCACCGACTTCCTCGGCGAGCACGGCGTGCGGGTGAGGTACCTGCACTCCGACGTCGACACCCTGCGCCGCGTCGAGCTGCTGTCCGAGCTGCGCGCCGGTGTGTACGACGTCCTGGTCGGCATCAACCTGCTGCGCGAAGGCCTTGACCTGCCCGAGGTCTCGCTCGTGTCGATCCTCGACGCCGACAAGGAGGGCTTCCTCCGCAGCGGCACATCGCTCATCCAGACCATCGGCCGCGCCGCGCGGAACGTGTCGGGCCAGGTTCACATGTACGCCGACAGGATCACCGACTCGATGCGTGCGGCGATCGACGAGACCGATCGCCGCCGCGAGAAGCAGGTCGCGTACAACACCGAGCACGGCATCGATCCGCAGCCGCTGCGCAAGAGGATCGCCGACATCACAGACGCGCTCATCCGCGAGGGTGCCGACACGAAGGCCATGCTCGCGCGGGACCCCGGCCGCAAGGGCAAGGCCCCGACGCCGAATCTCCGCCGGGAGGGGATCGCGGCCGAGGGTGCCGCGCAGCTCGAGTCGACGATCGCGGATCTGTCGGACCAGATGCTGGCCGCGGCGTCCGAGCTGAAGTTCGAGCTCGCCGGACGGCTGCGGGACGAGGTGCAGGACCTGAAGAAGGAGCTGCGCGCCATGGAGCGTGCGGGGCACGCCTGACGTCACGGGCAGTGCATGAGGGGCTTCGGGCCGGAGCGGTCGAACGTGTGCGCCGACATCGGCGCGCTGCACAGCGGACAGGGCTGCTCGGTGCGTACGGGTTCGGGCGTCGTCTCGTACGGCCCGACCGAGGCCGGGCCCGCCGCACGGATGAGCGATGCGTTGATCCAGGCGTACCATCCGCCCGCCGTCCGCACGCGCTCCCGCAGAGGAGGCCGGGAGGAGTTCGAGTCGGTTCGCGCCATGAATATTAGTGTACTAATGAAATCTGATAGAATCGACCCGTGTCCGACGATCTGCTCCGTCTCGAGAACCAGGTGTGCTTCGCGCTCGTGACGGCGGCGCGCAACGTCGTGTCGATCTATCGCCCCGTGCTCGAGCCACTGGGGCTCACGCACCCGCAATACCTCGTCATGCTCGCGTTGTGGGAGCGCTCGCCCCGGGCGCTGGGCGAGCTCGCCGGCGAGCTCGCGATGGAGCCGGCCACCCTGTCGCCGCTGGCCAAGCGCCTCGAGGCGCAGGGGCGGGTGACCCGTGCGCGGCGGGCGAGCGACGAACGCGTCCTCGAGATCGGTCTCACCGACGAGGGTCGGCGGCTGCGTGCGAGGGCAGTCTCGGTTCCGGAGCAGATCATGGCGCGGGTCGGTCTGGATGCTGCCGCGCTCGCGGCGCTCCGAGACGGCCTGGCCCCCTTCGCCGGACGCCTCGACGCCTGAGCCTCCTCCCGCTGAGCACCTCCTCCCTCGGAGGCGTGCGAACGGCGCACGCGGAGCACGAGAAGGGCAAGCCCGGAGCCGGTGTCGGCGGTGCTGCCTACACTTGACGGGTGCCCATTCTTCCCGTGTCCGAACTCGCCCACAACGCCGGAACTCTCAGCGTTCGCGGCGCTCGCGTCCACAATCTCAAGAACGTGGATCTCGACATCCCGCGCGACTCCATGGTCGTCTTCACCGGCCTGTCCGGGTCGGGAAAGTCGAGTCTCGCGTTCGACACCATCTTCGCCGAGGGGCAGCGCCGCTACGTCGAGTCGCTGAGCTCCTACGCCCGCCAGTTCCTCGGCCAGGTCGACCGCCCCGACGTCGACTTCATCGAGGGCCTGAGCCCTGCCGTGTCGATCGACCAGAAGTCGACGAACCGCAACCCGCGCTCGACCGTGGGCACGATCACCGAGATCCACGACTACATGCGCCTTCTCTGGGCGCGCATCGGCGTGCCGCACTGTCCCGAGTGCGGCGAGGTGATCCAGCGTCAGACCGTGCAGCAGATCGCCGACCAGCTCATGGAACTGCCCGACCGCACGCGGTATCAGATCGTGGCGCCGGTCGTCACGCAGAAGAAGGGCGAGTTCGTCGACCTCTTCAAAGAGCTGAGTGCGAAGGGCTATGCGCGTGCCGTGGTCGACGGCGACCTGGTCCAGCTCGCCGAGCCGCCGACGCTCAAGAAGAGCTACAAGCACGACATCGCGGTCGTCGTCGACCGTCTGGTCGCGAGCCCCGACATCCTGTCGCGCGTGACCGACTCGGTCGAGACCGCACTGGGCCTGGCCGGTGGCGTCATGCAGGTGAACTTCGTCGACGAGGAGGGCGACGACGCCTGGCAGAACTTCAGCGAGAAGCTGGCGTGCCCGAACGGGCACCCGCTGCAGCTGACCGAGATCGAGCCGCGCACGTTCTCGTTCAACGCGCCGTTCGGGGCCTGCCCCGCGTGCTCGGGACTGGGAACCCGGATGTCGGTCGATGTGGAGCTGATGCTCGGCGACGAGGATCTCTCCATCCGCGAGGGCGTCATCATCCCGTGGACGACGCAGGGCAAGGGACTCTTCCAGTACTACGAGCGGCTGCTCGAGGGGCTGTCCGACGATCTCGGATTCTCCTTGGACAAGCCGTGGGTGAGGCTGCCGCAGCATGTGAAGGATGCCGTGCTGCACGGCGATAACTTCAAGGTCTCGGTGAAGTGGAAGAACCGCTACGGCCGTGAGATGCGTTACACCTCCGGCTTCGAGGGCGTGGTGCCCTACATCGAGAGGCAGTACCAGCAGGCCGAGTCCGACAGTGCCCGTCAGCGCTGGGGCGAGTACCTGCGCGAGGTGCCCTGCCCGGTCTGCGACGGCGCTCGCCTGAAGCCCGAGGTCCTCGCCGTGCTCGTCCACGGCACCTCGATCGCGGACGCCTCGCGCCTGAGCCTCGCGGACGCCCAGCAGTTCTTCGCGAAGCTCGACCTCACCGAGCGCGAGGCGAAGATCGCGGCGGCGGTGCTCCGCGAGATCCGCGTGCGCCTCGACTTCCTCATCCAGGTGGGGCTCACCTACCTCAGCCTGTCCCGTGCGGCCGGCTCCCTCTCCGGCGGCGAGGCGCAGCGCATCCGGCTCGCGACCCAGATCGGGTCGGGCCTGACCGGTGTGCTCTACGTGCTCGACGAGCCCTCGATCGGCCTGCACCAGCGCGACAACCGACGGCTGATCGAGACGCTGGTGGCGCTGAAGAACCTCGGCAACACGCTCATCGTGGTCGAGCACGACGAGGAGACCATCCAGGCGGCCGACTGGATCGTCGACATCGGACCGCGGGCGGGCGTCGACGGCGGCAACGTCGTGCACTCCGGGCCCTATGAGCGGCTGCTCGCCGACCCCGACTCGCTCACGGCCGCATATCTCTCCGGGCGTCGCAGCATCCCGGTGCCGGCCACGCGCCGCCCGATCGACAAGAAGCGGCAGATCTCGGTCGTGGGGGCGCGCGAGAACAACCTGAAGAACGTCACCGCGACCTTCCCGCTGGGCGTGCTCACCGCCGTCACCGGTGTGAGCGGCTCCGGCAAGTCGTCGCTCGTGAACGGCATCCTCTACGAGGTGCTCGCGTCCCGGCTCAACGGCGCGCGCCGGGTGCCCGGCAAGCACACCCGGGTCACCGGTCTCGACAATCTCGACAAGGTCGTGCACGTCGACCAGGCGCCCATCGGCCGCACCCCGCGCTCGAACCCGGCCACCTACACCGGCGTCTTCGACCGCATCCGCACCCTCTTCGCCGAGACCCCCGAGGCCAAGGCGCGTGGGTACCAGGCCGGTCGGTTCAGCTTCAACGTCAAGGGCGGCCGCTGCGAGGCGTGCTCGGGAGACGGCACGATCAAGATCGAGATGAACTTCCTGCCCGACGTGTACGTCGATTGCGAGGTGTGCCACGGCAAGCGGTACAACCGCGACACCCTGTCGGTGCACTACAAGGGCAAGAACGTCGCGGAGGTGCTCGAGATGCCGATCTCGGAGGCGGCCGACTTCTTCGAGCCGATCCAGGCGATCCATCGGTACCTGCGCACCCTCGTCGACGTGGGACTCGGGTACGTGCGCCTCGGCCAGTCCGCCACCACGCTCTCCGGCGGTGAGGCGCAGCGCGTGAAGCTCGCCACCGAGCTGCAGCGCCGCTCGAACGGACGCAGCGTCTACGTGCTGGACGAGCCGACGACGGGACTCCACTTCGAAGACGTCGCGCGGCTCCTCGAGGTGCTGAACAGCCTCGTCGACAAGGGGAACACCGTCATCGTCATCGAGCACAACCTCGATGTGATCAAGTCGGCCGACTGGGTGATCGATCTCGGTCCCGAAGGCGGCTCGGGCGGCGGTACGATCATCGCGACCGGCACGCCCGAACGGGTGGCACGGACCGAGGGCAGCTACACCGGGTCGTTCCTCGCGGAGGTGCTCGACCTCGGCGAGCGGCGCAAGGCCGGCTGACCGTGCCCTCCGTTCTGCCGTATCGGCCGAAGCAGGGGGAGATCCCGACCAGTCCCGGCGTCTACCGGTTCCGCGACGCCGAGGGCCGCATCCTGTACGTCGGCAAGGCGAAGAACCTGCGTGCCCGGCTGTCGAACTACTTCGCACCGCTGCACACCCTCCACGAACGCACCCGGCGGATGGTGACGACCGCCGCATCCGTCGAGTGGACTGTGGTCGGCAGCGACGTCGAGGCTCTCCAGCTCGAGTACATGTGGATCCAGGAGTTCACGCCGCCCTTCAACGTCCGGTACAAGGACGACAAGTCCTACCCGTACATGGCGATCACCCTCGCCGATGAGGCGCCGCGCGTGATCGTGACGCGCAACCGCCGGATCCGGGGCGCGAAGTACTTCGGCCCGTACCCGAAGATCTGGGCCGTGCACGACGTGATCGACCTGATGATCAAGGTCTTCCCCATCCGCACGTGCTCGGACTCCTCTTACAAGAAGGCGATGGCGACCGGGCGTCCCTGCTTCCCCGGGCAGATCGGGCGGTGCGGCGGTCCCTGCTCGATGAAGGTGACGATCGATGAGCACCGTGCCATGGTCGACGACTTCGTCGCCTTCATGTCCGGGGGCGATCAGCGGTTCGCCCGCGCACTGACGGCACGGATGCGGGAGTCCGCCGCCGCGATGGACTACGAGTCCGCAGCGGGCTACCGCGACAAACTGCAGGCGATCGAGGCCGTGCTGGGCAAGAGCGCGCTCGTGCTGCCCGACGACACCGACGCGGATCTCTTCGGGATCGCCGAGGACGAGCTCGCCGCCGCGGTCCAGCACTTCGTCGTGCGGGGCGGACGTGTGCGGGGGGTGCGGGCGACCACGATCGAGAAGGAGCTCGACATCTCGGGGGCCGACCTGGTCGATCAGGTGGTGCAGCGCACGTACGGCGATGCGGCGCCCGCCGACATCCCCAAGCAGGTGCTCGTCCCGGTGCTGCCCGAGGATGCGGCGGAGCTGGAGCAGTGGCTCCGCGACAAGCGGGGCAAGAACGTCACCCTGCAGGTGGCCCAGCGCGGCGGCAAGGCCGACCTCATGCGCACCGCGACGATCAATGCGCAGCAGGCGCTCATGCTGCACAAGACCCGCCGCACGAGCGACTACGTCGCCCGGACGCAGGCGCTCACCGATCTGCAGGAGGCACTGGGGCTCACCGAGGCGCCCTTGCGCATCGAGTGCTACGACGTGTCGCACCTGTCCGGGACGAACGTCGTCGCATCGATGGTCGTGTTCGAGGACGGTCTTCCCCGCAAGGACCAGTACCGCACGTTCGGCATCCCCGAGACCACCGACGACACCGACTCGATCCATCAGGTGCTGACGCGGCGCCTGGCCCATCTCGACCGACCGGAGGACCGTACGGATGCGGAGATAGCCTCGGCATCGGTCGATGCCGCGATCGCGGCGGACGGCGAGGAGGTCGTGGCGACCGTGCGCAAACGCCCGCGGTTCGCGTACCCGCCGCAGCTGCTCGTGGTCGACGGCGGTCAGCCGCAGGTCGCCGCGGCGGCACGGGCGCTGGAGGACTCCGGACACACCGAGATCGCCCTGTGCGGCATCGCCAAGAGGCTCGAGGAGGTCTGGCTTCCGGGGGAGGACTACCCGGTGATCCTGCCGCGCACCTCTGAAGCCCTGTACCTGCTGCAGCGGCTGCGCGACGAGGCCCACCGCTTCGCGATCACCCACCAGCGCAAGCGCCGTGGACGCGACATCACGAGTGTCCTGTCCGAGGTGCCGGGCCTGGGCGATGCGCGTATCAAGGCGCTGCTGCGGCATTTCGGCTCGGTGGCGGCGCTGCGACAGGCCGCGCCCGAGCAGATCGCGGAGCTGCCCGGCATAGGTCCGAAGCTCGCGGCGTCGGTGCACGAGCATCTGACCCGGGGGTGACTTGTTTGCAGGGTCCCGGAATGCTGAAGCTTCGGTTGACTCCGGGACTGCTGTGATCTGATCGATCGGGGCGGGAAGGATGTAGTCATGCCGGCGAAGTATTCGGAGGAGTTCACGCGCGACGCGGTCGCGTTCGTGCTCGTGCAGGGGATGTCGCAGAAGCAGGTGTACGTGGATCTGGGGATCTCGAACCGACAAACCACCCCACCATACGATTCACCCCACACAACGACACGCCACCCTTCTGAACGCCCCGCGACCCCGATATCGGGTCGCGTCCCGAGACCAGCCCACCGGCCCGTTCCGCACGCCCGGCGGGGGATCGTCGCCTCATCCGGCGGAGTCGGCGGCACGGACCCGTTGACGAGTCGATAGGGTGGAGGCCACGACGACAGGGGTGGACATGCCGGATCCCGCGGTGACGACCACCGGTGAGGTGCTGATCGTCACCGGCATGTCGGGCGCAGGGCGCTCAACCGTCGCGAACGCGCTCGAGGACCTCGACTGGTACGTGGTCGACAACCTGCCGCCGACGATGCTGCGGCCCCTGCTCGAGCTCTCCGACCTCGCCGGCGGTGCCGTCCCGCGGGTCGCAGTGGTCGTCGACGTGCGCGGTCGCGAGCTGTTCGGCAGTCTGCCCGAGGTGACCCGGTCGCTGCGCGACGGTCGCCAGCTGCGGATCGTGTTCCTCGACGCGAGCGACGACGTGCTGGTGCGGCGGTTCGAGGCGGTGCGGCGTCCGCATCCGCTGCAGGCCACGGGAACCATCGTCGACGGCATCCGCCGCGAACGCGCACGCCTGGCGCCCGTGCGCGAGAGCGCCGACCTCATCATCGACACCTCGTCGTACAACATCCATCAGCTGACCAGCAGGGTGGCGGAGCTCTTCTCGGCCGAGGGCACGGCGCCGCACACCGTGACGGTCATGAGCTTCGGCTTCAAGTACGGGTTGCCGCCGGACGCCGACCTCGTCGCCGACATGCGGTTCCTGCCGAATCCCTACTGGACCGACGAACTGCGCTCGCTCACCGGCGAGGACGACGCGGTGCGCGACTTCGTGCTCGGGCAGGAGGGGGCGCTGCCCTTCCTGGAGGCGTACACCGCCGCGCTCGAGCCGGTGCTCGCCGGCTATCAGCGGGAGAACAAGCGGCACTCGATCATCGCCGTGGGGTGCACCGGTGGCAAGCACCGCTCGGTCGTCATGGCTCGGGAGATCGCCGCTCGACTCGACCGGACACCGGGCGTGGCCGTCAGCGTCACACATCGAGACCTCGGGCGCGAGTAGGCTGGAACGTCGTTCCCCCGCCCTGATCCCCCCCGAGGAGTGCCGTGCCCCTGACCGCCGACGTCAAGGCCGAATTGATCGCCGGACGTGATCCGCGTCCCACCGCCAGAGTGGCAGAGTTGACGGCGATCCTGCGCTTCGCCGGTGGCCTGCACTCGATCGCGGGTCGGGTGGCGGTGGAGGCCGAGGTCGACTCCGAGTCCCTTGCGCGCCGCGTCGCCCGCGAGCTGGTCGAGCTGTACGGCGTGCGCCCCGAGCTCGCGCATGTGCAGGGCACGGCGGGTCGCACCGGGGGATCCTACGCGGTGCGTGTGATCGACGGGGGAGAGACCCTCGCCCGTCAGACCGGCCTGCTCGACCAGCGTCGCCGTCAGGTGCGGGGTCTGCCGAACAAGCTGACGACCGGCGCCAGACACGATCTCGCGGCCATCTGGCGCGGCGCGTTCCTCGCCGCCGGCTCGCTGAGCGACCCGGGCCGCTCGGCCGCGCTCGAGATATCCTGCCCCTCGGGCGAGGCCGCGATGGCGCTCGTCGGCGCCGCGCACCGCCTCGGGATCCCGGCGAAGGCCCGCGAGGTGCGAGGAGTACCCCGGGTCGTCGTCCGCGAGGGCGAGGCCATCCGGTCCGCGCTGCATGAGATGGGCGCGCGTAAGGCCGCTCAGGACTGGGAGCAGTTGCGCCAGCGGCGCGAGGTGCGTGCGGGCGTCAACCGGCTGGTGAACTTCGACGACGCGAACCTCCGCCGCTCGGCGCAGGCCGCGGTGGCCGCGTGCGCCCGCGTCGAACGGGCGCTCGAGATCCTCGGCGACACGGTCCCCGATCACCTCCGTGCGGCCGGCGACCTGCGTCTCGCACACCGCGATGCGAGCCTGGACGAGCTCGGCCACCACGCCGACCCGCCGATGACGAAGGATGCGGTGGCGGGCCGCATCCGTCGTCTGCTCGCCATGGCCGACAAGAAGGCCGAGGCCGAAGGTCTGCCGGGCACCGAGTCCGCCGTCCCCGTCGGCGCCGAGGACTGAGACCTGCGGGGGCGGATGCAGGGCGCGACACGCGCGAGCGTCTAGCGGCGTCATACACGGGAATCAAGCCTTCGGGTGCGCAGTTGCCCCTCACTAGGATGAGATCCTCCCCTCGCCGCGTCGGGGAATTCTGCGCGGCGCCGACAGGAAGAAGAGAACATGGCGAAGTACACCCTGCCCGACCTGCCCTACGACGTCGCCGCGCTCGAGCCGCACATCAGTGCGACGATCACCGAGTTGCACCACGACAAGCATCACCAGGCGTACGTCACGGGTGCGAACACCGCGCTCGAGCAGCTCGCGGAGGCCCGTGACACGGGCAACTTCGCGAACATCAACAAGCTCGAAAAGGATCTCGCCTTCAACCTGGGCGGGCACACGAACCACTCGATCTTCTGGACGAACCTCTCGCCGAACGGTGGCGACAAGCCCACCGGAGACCTCGAGTCCGCGATCGACGACAACTTCGGCTCGTTCGACAAGTTCCAGGCGCAGTTCACCGCCGCCGCCCTCGGCGTGCAGGGCTCCGGCTGGGCGGGCCTGTTCTGGGACTCGATCGGCGAGAACCTCATCGTCCAGCAGTTCTTCGACCAGCAGTCGCAGTTCGCCGCCGGCACGGTGCCGCTGCTGCTGCTCGACGTCTGGGAGCACGCGTACTACCTCGACTACAAGAACGTGCGCGCCGACTACGTCAAGGCGTTCTGGAACATCGCCAACTGGGCCAACGTCCAGGAGCGCTTTGTCACGGCCCGGGAGAAGACGGCGGGCCTGCTGGTAGGGTCATGATCAGGTGAGGATGCCGCGGAGCCCTCGCTTTCGGGGGCTCCGGCATCCTCTTCTTCCGAGCCGACGTACCGACGTGCGCGGCTCTGCCCGGGGGCATGTCTCGGGACGGGAACGGCGCTGCGGCGCGACGAGAAAACGGGAGACACCGTGTCTGTCAAGATCGGCATCAACGGCTTCGGCCGTATCGGACGCAACTACCTTCGCGCGGCTCTCGCGCAGGGTGCGGACCTCGACATCGTGGCGGTGAACGACCTCACCGACAACAAGACCCTCGCCCATCTGCTCAAGTACGACTCGGTCACCGGTCGCCTGGACGAGGAGGTCACCTACGACGCCGACTCGATCACGGTCGGCGGCAAGACCATCAAGGTGTTCGAGGAGCGCGACCCCGCGAACCTGCCCTGGGGCGAGCTCGGCGTCGACATCGTCATCGAGTCCACCGGCCGTTTCACCAAGGCCGAGGACGCCAAGAAGCACATCGCCGCGGGCGCAAAGAAGGTGCTCATCTCGGCTCCCGCCACGGGCGACGACGTGACGATCGTCATGGGCGTCAACGAGGGCGACTACAACCCCGAGACCGACGCCATCATCTCGAACGCGTCGTGCACCACGAACTGCCTCGCGCCGCTCGCGAAGGTCTTCAACGACAACTTCGGCATCGTCACGGGCCTCATGACGACGGTTCACGCGTACACGGCCGACCAGAACCTGCAGGACGGCCCGCACAGCGACCTGCGTCGTGCCCGCGCCGCCGCGATCAACATCGTCCCCACCTCCACGGGCGCGGCCAAGGCCATCGGCCTGGTCCTGCCGGAGCTCAAGGGCAAGCTCGACGGCTTCGCGCTGCGCGTTCCGATCCCCACCGGCTCCATCACCGACCTGACCGTCGAGGCGTCGCGCGAGGTCACCATCGACGAGATCAAGGCCGCCTACAAGGCCGCCGCCGAGTCCGGCCCCCTGAAGGGCATCCTCAAGTACACCGAGGACGAGATCGTCTCGAGCGACATCGTCACCGACCCGCACTCGTCGATCTTCGACGCGGGCCTGCTCCGGGTCATCGGCACCCAGGTCAAGCTCTCCAGCTGGTACGACAACGAGTGGGGCTACTCGAACCGCCTCGTCGACCTCACCGAGTACGTCGCCGAGCGGCTCTGAGCGATCGTCATGTCTCTGCGCACCCTCGATTCGCTGGGTTCGCTCGCCGGCAGGCGCATCATCGTCCGTGCCGACCTCAACGTACCCCTGCGGGACGGGGTCATCACGGACGATGGTCGCGTACGGGCGACGCTTCCCACCCTCAACGCCCTGATCAATCAAGGCGCTCGCCTCGTCGTCGCCTCGCACCTGGGCCGGCCCGGCGGCGCCCCAGACCCGACGTACAGTCTCGAGCCGGTCGCGCAGCGTCTGTCCGAGCTGCTCGGCAAGCCGGTCGCGTTCGCACGCGACACGGTGGGGGAGTCGGCCCGTGAGGCGGCCGCATCCCTCGCCGACGGTGACGTCACGGTCATCGAGAACCTGCGCTTCAACGCGGGCGAGACCTCGAAGGACGCCGACGAGCGTCACGCGTTCGCGCAGCAGCTCGCGGCACTCGGCGACGCGCTCGTCTCCGACGGCTTCGGCGTCGTCCACCGCAAGCAGGCGAGCGTCTACGAGCTGGCGGAGATCCTGCCGTCCGCCGCGGGACTCCTGATCGAGACCGAGGTCGACGTGCTCGACCGGCTCACCGAGAGCCCGCAGCGCCCGTATGCGGTCGTGCTCGGCGGGTCGAAGGTCAGCGACAAGCTCGGCGTCATCGAGCACCTGCTGCCCCGCGTCGACCGGATTCTCATCGGCGGAGGGATGCTGTTCACGTTCCTCAAGGCGCAGGGGCACGCCGTCGGCTCGAGCCTTCTCGAAGAGGACCAGCTCGAGACGGTGCGCGGGTACCTGGCCGACGCGGAGGAGCGGGGCGTCGAGATAGTCCTGCCCACGGACGTCGTCGTCGCCGCGTCGTTCGCGGCGGACGCGGCGAACGAGATATCCCCGGTCGACGGGATCGAGCGCACCGCTGCCGGCGCCTCCGGCATCGGCCTCGACATCGGTCCCGAGACGGCAGCGCGCTTCGCCGAGCTGATCCGGGAGTCGACGACGGTGTTCTGGAACGGTCCGATGGGCGTGTTCGAGTTCCCCGCGTTCGCGAACGGCACCCGCACCGTCGCCCAGGCGCTCACCGCCGTCGACGGTCTCTCGGTCGTCGGCGGCGGCGACTCCGCGGCGGCCGTGCGCCAGCTCGGCTTCCGCGACGACCAGTTCGGTCACATCTCCACCGGCGGCGGAGCCAGCCTGGAGTTCCTCGAAGGCAAGAAGCTCCCCGGACTGGAGGTCCTCGGATGGTCGCAGTGACCAGAACCCCGTTCATCGCCGGCAACTGGAAGATGAACCTCGACCATCTGCAAGCGGTCGCGCTGGTGCAGAAGCTGCACTGGACCCTGAGGGACGCGAAGCACGAGTTCGACAGCGTCGAGGTCGGGATCTTCCCGCCGTTCACCGACCTGCGCACGGTGCAGACGCTCATCGACGCCGACAAGATCCCTTTCGCCCTCGGTGCGCAGGACGTGTCGGTGCACGACTCGGGTGCGTACACGGGTGAGATCTCCGGCGCGTTCCTCGCGAAGCTCGACGCGGCGTACGTGATCATCGGTCACTCGGAACGCCGCGAGTACCACACGGAGACCGACGAGGTCGTGGCGGCGAAGGTCGCGGCGGCGCTGAGGCACGGGTTGCGCCCCGTCATCTGCGTCGGGGAGACGGCGGCGGACCTCGAGGAGTTCGGCGCGAGCGCTGTTCCCGTGGGGCAGCTGCAGACGGCGCTCGAGGGTGTGGCGTCCGACGCCGACATCGTCGTCGCCTACGAGCCGGTCTGGGCCATCGGGTCCGGCCAGGCGGCGACGCCGGAGCAGGCGCAGGAGGTCGCGGCCAAGCTGCGTCAGGTCGTCGCCGAGAGGCTCGGCGAGGATGCGGCGGCCCGCACCCGTGTGCTGTACGGCGGCTCCGTGAAGTCGAGCAACATCGCGAGCTTCCTGCGCGAGCCCGACGTCGACGGCGCGCTCGTGGGCGGAGCCAGTCTCGTCGCGGACGAGTTCGCCGCCATCATCCGCTACCAGAAGCACGTCGGCGTGTGACGCGCCGGGAGGCCGGGTTCGCCCGGCCTCCCGGACGCCGCCGCGCGGCTGGCTATACTTGATCCTCGTGTGCTCCCTCGGAGCGCACGGAAAGGGCGACGACCACAGTGCAGATCCTCGAGTTCGTGCTCCAGGTGCTCCTCGGCATCACGAGCCTTCTGCTGACCCTCCTCATCCTGCTGCACAAGGGTCGCGGCGGCGGGCTGTCCGACATGTTCGGCGGCGGCATGAGCTCCACGATGGGCTCCTCGGGTCTCGCCGAGCGGAATCTCAACCGCTTCACCGTCGTGCTGGCGCTTCTCTGGTTCCTCTCGATCGTCGCCCTCGGGCTCGTGACCAAGTTCTCCGGGCTGGTGTGACGATGGCGACCGGAGGAAACGCGATCCGCGGCACCCGTGTCGGTGCCGGACCCATGGGCGAGCAGGACCACGGCTACCACGCCGACCGCGTCGCTGTGTCCTACTGGGACGCCCTCGGCAACGAGACCGTCCGCTACTTCGCCGCCGGCATCCCCGACGAGGAGATACCGGAGACGATCGACTCCCCGCATTCCGGTCTTCCGGCCGGCCGCGACAAGGCGAACCCGCCGGCCGTCGCGAAGAGCGAGCCCTACAAGACCCATCTCGCGTACGTGAAAGAGCGTCGCACCGACGACGAGGCCGAGCAACTGCTCGACGAGGCGCTGCAGAAGCTGCGCGAGCGGCGCGGCCAGAGCTGACGACACGTCCACGGTCATCGCTCGGACATAGCCGGGGGAGATCGGGTGGACAGGTGCGGTGCGTATCCATGACGCATGGAACCGCACGAACCGCCCCGCCGTCGTCGGCACCGTCTCCGTAACACCGTCGTGTCCGCCACCGTCGTGGTGGTCCTCGCCTGCGGCGGGACGGCCGCCTGGGCCGCGGACCGCTTCCTCGTGGAGCACGTGCAGATCTCCGACGTCTCCGCCTACGAGGCGGAGAACAGCACGATCACGAGCGACGACACCGATGGCGCGACGGCGACCCTCACGGGCTCATCGTATACGGACGGCGAGACCTCCGTCACCGTCTCGACCGTCACGACGGGCACCGGGGACGAGACGGTCACGTACTACGTCGCCGATGTCGTCCTGGGCGACGCGACGGAGCTGCGCTCCGCGTTTGCGAAGGATCAGTTCGGCGAGAACATCATCGAGCCGACCAGCGAGATCGCCGCCGACAACGGAGCGATCTTCGCGATCAACGGCGACTACTACGGGTTCCGCGACAACGGGATCGTCATCCGGAACGGCGTCGTGTACCGCGACGAGCCGGCCCGGACCGGGCTGGCCTTCTACACCGACGGTACGGTCACCGTCTACGACGAGACGACGACGAGCGCCGCCGAGCTGCTCGCTGCAGGCGTCTGGAACACCCTGAGCTTCGGTCCGGCGATCGTCGAGGACGGCGCGGTGGTCGACGGCATCGAGGACGTGGAGATCGACACCAACATCGGCAACCACTCGATCCAGGGGGACCAGCCCCGCACCGCAGTCGGGGTGATCGACGAGAACCACCTGGTGTTCGTCGTCGTCGACGGGCGCGATGAAGGGTACTCGGCGGGCGTCACCCTGACCGAGCTCGCCGAGATCATGACGGGGCTGGGAGCGACGACCGCGTACAACCTCGACGGCGGCGGATCCTCCACGATGTACTTCGACGGAGAGGTCGTGAACCAGCCCTCGAACGGCGGGGAGCGGGGCACGAGCGACATCCTCTACATCGAGGACGCCCGGTCGTGATCGTCCTCGTCCCGGCGTACACGCCGTCCGTGAGCCTCGTGCGACTCACCCGCGAGCTGATGGCGGCCGATCCCGACGTGTCGGTGGTGATCGTGGACGACGGCAGCGGCGGCTCCTCCGTCGCCGTGTTCGCCGAGGCGGTCGAGGCGGGCGCCGTGTTGCTGCGGCATCCGGCGAACCGGGGGAAGGGCGCCGCGCTCCGCACCGGATTCGCGTACATCGTCGCGGAGCACCCCGGCGAGGATGTCGTCACGGCCGACGCCGACGGGCAGCACACCGTTCACGACATCCTGCGGATCGCCGAGGGGATGCGTGTGGACGCGGCCGCGGGGGATCCGAGACTCATCCTCGGCTGCCGCGGTTTCGACGGCGACGTGCCGTGGCGCAGCCGGGCCGGCAACGCGCTCTCGCGCCTGCTCTTCCGGGCTGTCGCGGGGTGGCCCCTGAGCGATACGCAGACGGGGCTGCGGGGCCTTCCTGCGGGCGTCCTGCCGTGGATGCTGACGGTGCCGGGCGACCGCTTCGAGTACGAGCAGACGGTGCTGCTGCGCGTGCACGCCGCGGGATACGCGACGCGCGAGATCCCGATCGACACCGTCTATCTGGACGACAACCGATCGAGCCACTTCCGACCCGTCGTGGACTCGCTCCGGGTGCTCCGCCCGGTCGTGGCGTTCGCCGGCTCGTCGCTCCTGGGCTTCGCCGTCGACACCGTCGCCCTCCTCCTGTTCACCGCGGTGACCGGGTGGCTCGTGCCCTCGATCGTCGCCGCGCGGCTGCTGAGCGCCGCAATGAACTTCGCGGTCAACCGCCGGATCGTCTTCGGGCGTCGCGGCACGGCCGGCCGGGCGCGGGAGGCCGCCGGGTACACCGTCCTCGCCACGGCGCTGCTCGCGTCCAACATCGTGTGGATGGCGGGGCTGACGTCTCTCGGAGTGCCGCTGCTGCTCGCGAAGGTCGTCACCGAGCTGGTGCTGTTCGTGCTGAGCTACCGGGTGCAGCGCGGCGCGGTGTTCCGCGAGCGCAAATTCGAACCCGTCGCAGAGCCCGCGCAGAGACGACGCATAGCGAGCCCCGGTGACATGGTCTCATCCGCATCCGAGTTCAGGAGAGCCCCATGACCGCAATCGCCCTGCTGATCATCGCCGTCGACCTCATCGCCGCGATCGCGCTCAGCACCCTGTACTACGTGCGTCACCGTCGCCGCGACCTCGTCGTGGCGTATCTCGGCGTGAACGTCGGCGTCCTGGCGGTGGCGACGATGCTGGGCTCGGCGGAGGTCGCACTGGGGCTCGGGCTCGGCTTGTTCGGCGTGCTGTCGATCATCCGACTGCGCTCCTCGGAGATCTCGCAGCGCGAGGTCTCCTACTACTTCTCGGCGCTGGCGACCGGACTCATCGCCGGTCTCGGCGAGGCGTCGCCGTGGGTCGCCATCGGTCTGATCGCCCTCGTCGTCGCGGTGATGTGGGCGGCCGACCACCCCCGACTGCTCAGCCGCAGCCGGCACCAGGTCGTGCGGCTCGACCGGGCCATCCCCGACGAGGCCGCGCTCCGCGCCGAGCTCGAGGGGCGCCTGCGGGCCGAGGTCACCGCGTTCACCGTGCAGGAGCTCGACCTCGTCAACGACATCACGGTCGTCGACGTGCGGTTCCGTACCGCCGCCGGCGGCCACCGCGCCGAGGCCGGCACACGGGCTCGGCAGCGCATCGGAGCCGGCGCATGAGCACATCCGTCGCCCTCGACCGGTTCGCCCCCATCGCGCTCGACACGCTGGTCGCCGAGGCGGCGCTGCTGACCCGCGTCGATCGCAAGTACACGGTGCCGCGCTCGGCGCTCGGCGACATCCTCTCCTCGCTCCCGCAGGGCATGCAGGTGCTCGAGATCGACGGTGAGCGTGCCTTCTCGTACGAGTCGGTGTACTTCGACACCCCCGATCTGCTGAGCTTCCGGATGGCGGCGCAGCCGCGGCGACGCCGCTTCAAGCTGCGCACCCGCGCCTATCTCGACACCTGCACCGCCTACCTCGAGATGAAGACACGAGGCGCACGCGCGACCACCGTGAAGGAGCGGATCTCGTACGACCCCGCGCACACCCGTCGGCTGACCGCGGAGGGGCGCGAGTACGCGGCGCTCGCGTTCGAGGGGATCGGGGTCCCGCGCGGGCGGGCGGAGGATCTCGAGCCGGTGCTCACCACACGGTATCGGCGCGCGACCCTGCTGCAGCCCGACGGGGTGGGACGGGCCACGATCGACGTCGGGCTGGAGTGGGAGCAGAATCCTCGACGGCGCATGCTGCTGCCTGAGCTCGCGATCGTCGAGACGAAGTCGGCGACACGTGCGTCGGAGCTCGACCGCACGCTCTGGCGGTGGGGCTTCCGGCCCGCGACGGTCAGCAAGTACGCCACCGGGCTCGCCGCGATGAATCCCGAGCTTCCCCGCAACCGCTGGTCGCGCGTCCTGCGCGACGCCTTCGATCCCGCGATCCCACCGACCGACACCGACCGAGCTGAGGAGCCGACATGTCCCGTCGCCGCTTGACCTTCACCGCCCTACCGATCGTGCTCGCCGTGACCCTGGCGGGATGCACGACGACCGCGGTGTCCGGCGCCTCCCAGGAGAGCACCACGACGTCGGTCGTGTCGACATACGAGGGCGAGCTCACCGCCGACGCGGTGCTCGCCGCGAACGAGGACGCCACGGTCGTCCAGGACGACGAGTGGTCCGCGGCGGATGCGGTCGACATCGCCCTGTCCCGCGACACGGCGACGACCGACGCCGATGGTGTGGAGGTCGCCGACGCCACGGTGACGATCACCACGGCCGGCGTCTACCGTCTGAGCGGCGACTACTCGGGATCGGTCGTGGTCGACGCGCCCGAGGACGCCCTGGTCGTGCTGATCCTCGACGGCGTCGACATGGACACCACCGCGGGGCCCGCGATCCAGGTCGTCTCCGCGGACGACGTGGCGATCTCGCTCGCGAGCGGCAGCGTCAACAGCGTCGCGGACGCGGAGTCGTACGCGGAGGATGCGGAGGCGAACGCCGCCATCCACAGCACTGCGGACCTCACGATCACCGGATCCGGGACGTTGACGGTCGACGGCCGTGGATCCGACGGCATCTTCTCCCAGGACGACCTCGTGGTGCTGTCCGGCGACATCACGATCGACGCCGCAGACGATGCGCTCCAGGGCAAGGACTCGCTGCTCGTCGAGGGCGGCTCCCTCGCGATCACCGCGGGCGGCGACGGGCTGAAGAGCGACAAGGACGACGACGAGACCCGGGGGTACGTGTGGGTCTCGGGCGGCACGATCGAGGTGGACGCCGCCGACGACGGCATCGACGCGGCGACCGATGTGGTGGTCACCGGCGGCACGATCGAGATCACCGCCGGCGGCGGGGCGGGGGCGAGCGCCGGTGAGGAGTCCTCGTCGAAGGGAGTCGCGGCCGGGGCGGTCGCCGTCGTAGACGGCGGTGCACTCACGATCGACGCGGCCGACGACGGGCTCCACTCCAACGGCTCGATCGGCATCGGCGCGGCCACCGTGACGATCGCCGCGGGCGACGACGGCGTGCACGCCGACGCGACGCTCGACGTGCACGACGGGGAGGTGACGGTGACCGCCTCCACCGAGGGACTCGAGGGCGTCGACATCGTGATCAGCGGCGGTGCGGTCGACATCACCGCCGACGACGACGGGATCAACGCGGCCGGGTCGTCCACGTCGTCCGGCGGCGGGATGGGCGACTCGGGGGAGACCCTCCTCATCAGCGGCGGCACCGTGCTGATCGATGCCGGCGGAGACGGGCTGGACTCGAACGGCTCGCTGACGATCACCGGCGGCGACACGGTGGTCTACGGCCCCACGAACGACGGGAACGGTGCTCTGGACGCGAACGGCGAGTTCATCGTGAGCGGCGGCACCCTCCTCGCGGTCGGCAGCTCCGGCATGGCCGTCGCCCCCGGGTCGTCGTCGACGCAGTCGTGGATCTCGGCGACCGCGAGCATCGCGGCGGGCTCCACGGTTCAGATCGTCGACTCCTCCGGCACCGTGCTGGCGGAGACGACGCTGCCCAAGAGCGCCGCGTCGGTCGTGTACTCCTCGGCGGCACTGACCGACGGGGCGACCTACCGTGTCGTCGTCGACGGCACGGCGGCGGCGGAGGTCGTCGAGGGCACGGCGAGCGCGGGTCAGGGCGGCATGGGCGGGGGCGCACCCGGTCAGGGCGGCGGCCGCCGCTGACCGACGCGGGAGAGCGCGGCTCACCTGTCGCATCCGGTCGCTGAGACCTGCAGGACGCGACAGGTGAACCGCCGAGATCAGTAGTCGCTGTCGATGAGTTCCGGCGGAACCTTGCCCGCCGCCGCCTCGTCCACGAAGAAGACCGTGCGCTTGCGGCCCTTCGCTCCGGCAGCCGGGACGCTCTGATAGCTGGCCCCTGCCAACGCGAGCCCGAGTGCCGAGGCCTTGTCCGCGCCGGCGAGCACCATCCAGACCCGCTTCGACGAGTTGATCACCGGACGCGTCACCGTGATGCGCTCGGGCGGGGGCTTCGGGGAGTCCCGCACCGGCAGGGTCGCGCGGTCGGTGACCGTGATCTCGGGCCGGTCGGGGAACAGCGACGCGATGTGCGCGTCGGGCCCGACGCCGAGGAAGCAGACGTCGAACGACGGCCATTCGCCGACGGACGGATCGGCGAAGCGGGCGAGCTCGGCCGAGTACGCATCCGCGGCGGCCTCGAGGTCGACGCCGTCCTCGCTGCCGGCGATGGAGTGGACGTTCTCGTCCGGGATGTCGATGAGGTCGAACAGCGCTGCGTAGGCGTCGACGTCGTTGCGGTCGGCGGATCCGCGGGGCACGAAGCGCTCGTCGCTCCACCAGAAGTGCACGAGCGACCAGTCGATCTCCGCGCAGCGCGGATGGCGGGCGACGGCCGACAGCACCCGGCCGCCCATCGAGCCGCCGGTGAGCGACACGTGGGCGAGCTTTCCCTCCACGACGCGCTTGGCGAGGCGACTGAGCAGCCGGGTGGCGACCGCCTGTGCGAGCCGGTCGGGGTCGGCTCGGATGACGACCTGCTTCTCGCCTGCGCTGTCGCTCATGCTCACTCCTCGGAGGTGGCGGGTTCGATCAGGTCGCACCCATCGGTCACGACCCGACCGTACAGCACGTCGGGATCGAGACGGCGCAGCTCCTCCGCCAGGCACTCCCGCAGAGAACGTCGCGGGAAGGCGAGCTCGTGGCTCGGCTGACCGGACTGGGTGAGCACCGCGATCGCCGCCGAGGGACGCTCCAGAAGGATGTCGCCGCCGGCGCGGACGAGACGCACGGACTTGATGCCGTGCTCCCACTCGACGGCGTCGAGGTAGCGCCAGGACACGTCGATCTTCAGCTGCAGGGAGAGCCATGCGGCCAGCAGCGGCGTCGACGGGGAGTCGGACGCACCCAGGACCTCGGCGGCGGTGACCTGCTCGTACGGCGGCTGATCGAGCACAGCGGCGAGCTGCTCGCGCCATCGTGTCAGACGTGTCCACGCGAGGTCGGTGTCGCCGGGGGAGTAGTGGCTTCCGAGCGCGCGCACCCAGGCGTGCGGGTCGGTCTGCGTGCCCGCATCCGTGATCCGGCGCTGCGCGATCCTGCCGATCGCGGACTGCGACGGCACGGGTGGGGTGTCGGCGGGCCACCAGGCGACCACCGGCGCGTCCGGCAGGAGAAGACCCGTCACGAGGCTCTCCGAGTTCGATCCGGCGGCGCCGTAAGCGTGCAGCAGCACGACCTCGCTCGCCCCGGCGTCGCCGCCGACGCGGATCTGCGCGTCGAGGCGTGGATCACTGTCCGGGTCCTTCTCCATGAGCACGATCACACGCATGGGATGCTCGCGCGAGGCGTCGTTCGCGGCCTCGATCGCCTCTTCGTCCACCCCTTGGTGGCTCACGATGATGAGGGTCAGCACGCGGCCGAGGGCGACCGCGCCGCCCTCTTCGCGCACGTCGATGAGTGCCCGCGAGATCTTGCTGACGGTGGTGTCGGGCAGGTCGACGATCACGGGCGCCTCCAGGTGCGTCCATCGCGGGCCAGCAGCTCGTCTGCCGAGCGCGGACCCCACGAACCGGGGGAGTACTGTTCGAGCGGTCCGCCCTGCTCCTCCCAGAACTTCTCGATCGGATCGAGGATCTTCCAACTGAGCTCGACCTCCTCGTGGCGCGGGAAGAGGGGCGGGTCGCCCAGGAGCACATCGAGGATGAGGCGCTCGTAGGCCTCAGGGCTCGCCTCGGTGAAAGCGTGCCCGTAGCCGAAGTCCATCGTCACATCGCGCACCTGCGTGTCGGCGCCGGGCACCTTGGAGCCGAAGCGGATGGTCACGCCCTCGTCCGGCTGCACGCGGATCACGAGCGCGTTCTGGCCGAGGCCGGAGGTCGCGCTCCGACCGAACAGCAGCTCCGGCGAGCGCTTGAAGACGACCGCGATCTCGGTCACCCGACGCCCGAGGCGCTTTCCGGTGCGCAGATAGAACGGCACCTCCGACCAGCGGCGCGTGTTGATCTCGAGCTTCACGGCGGCGTAGGTCTCGGTGGTCGAGTCCGGGTCCATGCCGTCCTCCTCGAGGAAGCCGAGCACCTTCTCGCCGCCCTGCCATCCCCCCGCGTACTGACCACGGGCGGTGGCATGGTGCAGGTCCTCGGGAAGCGTCACCGCGGCGAGCACCTTCTCCTTCTCCGCGCGCAGCTGCGTCGCGTCGAAGCTGATGGGCTCTTCCATCGCGGTGAGCGCCAGCAGCTGCAGCAGGTGGTTCTGGATGACGTCGCGGGCCGCGCCGATCCCGTCGTAGTATCCGGCGCGACCGCCGACGCCGATGTCCTCGGCCATCGTGATCTGCACGTGGTCCACGTAGTTTCGGTTCCAGATCGGCTCGTACAGCTCGTTCGCGAAGCGCAGCGCCAGGATGTTCTGGACCGTCTCCTTGCCGAGGTAGTGATCGATCCGGAAGATCGAGTCGGTCGGGAACGCGGTGCGCAGGGCGTCGTTGAGCGCTCGCGCCGACTCGAGGTCGTGGCCGAAGGGCTTCTCGATGACGACGCGGCGCCAGCGGTCCGGGGCGTCGGCGGTGTCGTCGACGAGGCCCGACGCCTTCAGCTGCTGCGCGACGATCGGGAAGTCCTTCGGCGGGATCGAGAGGTAGTAGGCGTGATTGCCCATCGTCCCGCGTTCCACGTCCAGCTTCTCGACCGTCTCCCGGAGCCGTCGGAAGGCGTCCAGATCGTCGAACTCTCCCTGCACGAAGCGGATGCCCTGGAGCAGCTGTGCCCACGTCTCCTCGCGGAACTCGGTGCGCGCGTGCTGCTTCACCGCCTCGTAGACGACCTGCGCGAAGTCCTCGTCCGCCCAGTCCCGGCGCGCGAAGCCCACCAGGCCGAAGCCGGGGGGGAGCAGACCGCGGTTGGCGAGGTCGTAGACGGCGGGCATGAGCTTCTTGCGCGACAGGTCCCCTGTCACGCCGAAGATGACCAGCGCGCTCGGACCCGCGATGCGGTTCAGGCGCCGGTCGTCGGGATCGCGCAGCGGATTGTGCGTGCGCGAGATCTCGGCAGTCATCGGGTGAGTGTCTCCTATTGAGCGGCTTCGAAGAGCGCGAGGACGTCGGCCTGCGGATCGGTGAGCGTGAGGGTCACGACCGGGCGGCCGAGGCCGGCCAGGACCGCGGCGTCGCCCGCTGCCTGTGCCTCGAGAAGCTCACCGAAGGTGAAGGGACGACCGGGGATCTCCACGTCGACGTCGCCGCGCTGCAGGATCTGCAGGTACACGCCGTGGGCGGGGCCTCCCTTGTGGTATTGGCCGGTCGAGTGCAGGAACCGCGGTCCCCATCCGAATGTGGTCGGCCGACTCGAGTCGGCGGCCACCAGCTCGCGGATCCCCTGCAGCGGCGCAAGTCCGTGCCGGTCCACGTAGGCCTGGATCGACACGTATCCCTGCGCGGGCAGGCGTGCCCACAGCGCGTCGAGGACGCCCCGCAGGGTGCCGGATGCGGCCAGCTCGGGGTCGGAGACGCGCACCTCTATGCCGTCGCGGGCGAAGGCGGCGGAGGGCGCCTCGGGCCGGGCCTCCAGCAGGCCGCGCGTCGCGGTCTTCGCGGACTCGACATCGGGCTGATCGAACGGGTTGATCCCGAGGAGGCGGCCCGCGATCGCGGTGGCGTACTCCCAGACGACGAACTGCGCGCCGAGCGATCCGCTGATCAGCACCTCGTCGCGGTGGCGCTCGAACAGGTGGGCGTGATGGACGTCGTCGACGAGCCGCACGAGCTGGAGGTCGGCGGGGACGCGCTCGACCTCCGGCGAGACCGGCAGCAGCACGACCGGAAGGATGCCGGTGCCGTTCTTGCCGGTCGACTCCGCGACGAGCTGCTCGATCCAGTCCGGCAGACCGACGATGTGCGTGCCGTCGGTGATGAGGCCGAGCTTGTCGCGTCGGGGCGAGCCCCCGACGATGGCCGCGGCGAGCACGAGGGCGGGGTTGCGCGGATCGTCGATCGCCACCTCGAGCAGGGTGGCCTCGGCCTCGTCCAGCAGCTCGGTCAGATCGACACCGGCGAGCCCGGTCGGCACGAGGCCGAACGCGGTCAGGGCGGAATAGCGTCCGCCGACCGTGGGGTCCGCGGTGAAGACCGCGTAGCCGTCGGCGTGCGCGGACGCCTCGAGCGGCGAGCCGGGGTCGGTGACGACGACGATGCGTGACGCCGGGTCGATCCCGATGTCGTGATATGCCGCCTCGAACGCGCGCTTGGCCGAGTCGGTCTCGACGGTCGACCCGGACTTCGATGACACGACGAGCGCGGTCTGGGCGAGACCACCCGACTCGGCGTCGCCGTCGATCGCTGCGAGCACCTGCTCGGGAGCCGTGGAGTCGAGGATCACCAGCGGCACGCCGGCGGTCCGGGCGATGACCTCGGGGGCCAGCGACGATCCGCCCATGCCGGCCAGCACGATCCGGGTGACCCCGTCCGCGCGCAGCACGTCGCGCAACGTCTCGATCTCACTCACCAGGGGGCGCGAGACCGAGACGGCCTGCACCCACCCGAGACGCACGGCGGCATCGGCGGCGGCCGCGGGACCCCAGAGGTCGCCGTCGCCCGCCGTGATGCCGGAGGCCACGAGGCTCTCGACCAGTCCGGGAAGCGTCTCGTCGACCACGTCGCGGACGTGCCCGCTCACACGGATGTCGAAGCTCATCGGATCGCCCCCTTCGGGCGATCTGCGCGCTGATGCGCGCGGGACGCGTACCGCGTGCTCATCGGATCGCCCCCTTCGGGCGATCTGCGCATTTGCGCGCGCTCATCGGGCTGCCTTCAGGGCCTCCGCGACGGTGCCCTGCAGCTCGTGCCAGGACACGATGAACTTCTCGACGCCCTCGTCCTCGAGCACCTGGGTCACGTCGTCGACGTCGACGCCGACCGCGGCGAGGCGGTCGAACACCTCGTGCGCCGCGTCGTAGTTGCCCGTGATGGTGTCACCGGCGATCTCGCCATGGTCGAAGGTCGCCTCGAGCGTCTTCTCTGGCATCGTGTTGACGGTGCCCGCCGCGACGAGCTCCGTGACGTAGAGCGTGTCGGGCAGCGCCGGGTCCTTCACTCCGGTCGAGGCCCACAGCGGTCGCTGCACGGTCGCGCCGCCCTCGATGAGGGCCTTGGCGCGGTCGGTGGCGAACTCGCGCTCGAACAGCTCGTAGGCCAGACGCGCGTTCGCGACACCGGCCTGCGCGAGCAGCGCGGTGGCGGCGTCCGTGCCGATGGCCTTCAGACGGTTGTCGACCTCGGTGTCCACGCGCGAGACGAAGAACGAGGCCACCGACTGGATCGTCGAGACGTCGTGACCGGCGTCGCGCGCCTTCTCGACGCCGGCGAGGTACGCGTCGATGACGGCCGCATAGCGTTCGAGGCTGAAGATCAGGGTGACGTTGACCGAGATGCCTGCGCCGACCACCTCGGTGATGGCGGGCAGCCCCGCCTTCGTCGCCGGGATCTTGATGAGCGCGTTGGGGCGATCGACCTTCGCCCACAGCTCCTTCGCCTGCGCGACCGTCGCCGCCGTGTCGTGGGCGAGGTCGGGGGAGACCTCGATCGACACGCGGCCGTCCACTCCGCCGGTGGCGTCGTAGACGGGGCGGAAGATGTCGGATGCCGCCTGCACGTCGTCGGTCGTGATCTCGAAGATCGCGGTGTCGACGCTCGCGCCGGCGGCGGCGAGGGTCGCGACCTGCTCGGCGTACGCCTCGCCCTTGGCGAGGGCGCCGGCGAAGATCGTCGGGTTGGTGGTCACGCCGGAGATGTTGCGGTCGGTGATCAGCGCCGCCAGGTTGCCGGTCGTGATGCGCTCGCGGGACAGATCGTCGAGCCAGATGCTGACGCCGGCGGCGGACAGCTGTTCGGTGGGGGTGCTCATGCGTTGTTCTCCTTGATCGTCTCGCGCGCCGCGGCGACGACGGCCTCGGCGGTGATGCCGAACTTCTGGAAGAGGGTCTTGTAATCGGCCGACGCGCCGAAGTGCTCGATCGACACGGAACGCCCGCGGTCGCCGACGATGCCTCGCCACGGCAGCGCGATGCCGGCCTCGACCGACACTCGCGCGGTGACGGCGGCGGGGAGGACGCTCTCGCGGTACGCCTCGTCCTGCTCGGCGAACCACTCGAGCGACGGCGCCGACACGACGCGGGCGTTCACGCCCTCGGCGGCGAGCGTCTCGCGGGCGGCGACCGCCAGCTGCACCTCGGAGCCGGTGCCGATGAGGATGACGTCCGGTGTGCCGCCCGGCGCCTCGGCGAGGACGTAGGCGCCCTTGGCGGCGAGGTCGGCCGAGGCGAACTCGTCACCGGATGCGGCGCCCGTGCCGCGCTCGAACACCGGGATGTTCTGGCGCGTCAGCGCGATGCCCGTCGGGCCGTCCTGACGGCGCAGGATCTCGAGCCAGACGGCGGCGGTCTCATTCGCGTCGGCCGGACGGGCCAGCGTGAAGCCCGGGATGGCGCGCAACGTGGCGATCTGCTCGATCGGCTGGTGCGTCGGGCCGTCCTCGCCGAGGGCGACGGAGTCGTGCGTCCAGACGAAGATCGTCGGGATGTTCATCAGCGCGGCCAGTCGCACCGGCGGACGCATGTAGTCGCTGAAGATCAGGAACGTGCCGCCGAACGGACGGGTCGGTCCGTGCAGCTTGATGCCGTTGAGGATCGAGCCCATCGCGTGCTCGCGGATGCCGAAGTGCAGCACGCGACCGTACGGCGAGCCACTCCACTCGTGGGTGGACCACTCGGCGGGGATGAAGGACTTCGCGTCCTTGATCGTGGTGAGGTTCGACTCGGCCAGGTCGGCCGACCCGCCCCAGAGCTCGGGGAGCTCCGCGGCCAGCGCGTTGATCACCTGGCCGGACGCGGCGCGGGTGGAGACGTCCTTCCCCGCGGCGAAGACGGGCAGCGCCTCGCCGATGTCGGCGGGGAGATCGCCCGCCAGAAGCCGGTCGAGCAGGGCCCTGCGTTCGGGGTTGGCCGCGGCCCACGCCTCGAACCGGGTCTGCCATGCGGCCTTCTCAGCCTCGCCGCGCTCGACGAGCGTGCGCGTGTGCGCGATCACGTCCTCCGCCACGTCGAAGTGCTTCTCCGGGTCGAAGCCGAGCACCTTCTTGGTCGCGGCGAGCTCCTCGGCGCCGAGCGCCGAGCCGTGGATCTTCCCGCTGTTCTGCTTTCCCGGGGAGGGCCAGCCGATGATCGTCTTCAGGATGATGATCGACGGCTTGTCGGTCTCGCCCTTGGCCGCCTCGATCGCCGCGTGGAGCTCGGCGACGTCCTCGACGTACTGGCCGGTCTTCTTCCAGTCGACCGTCTGCACGTGCCAGCCGTACGCGTCGTAGCGCTTCGCGACGTCCTCGGTGAAGGCGACGTTCGTGTCGTCCTCGATCGAGATCTGGTTGGCATCGTAGATGACGACGAGGTTGCCCAGCTGCTGGTGCCCGGCCAGCGAGGACGCCTCGCTGGTCACCCCCTCCTCGAGATCGCCGTCGGAGGCGATCACGTAGACGAAGTGGTCGAACGGGGACGTGCCCGCGGGCGCCTCGGGATCGAAGAGGCCGCGCTCGTAGCGGGCGGCGTAGGCGAAGCCGACCGAGGACGCGAGGCCCTGGCCGAGCGGGCCGGTCGTGATCTCGACGCCCTTGGTGTGCCCGTACTCCGGGTGGCCGGGGGTCAGCGAGCCCCAGGTGCGCAGCGCCTGGAGGTCGGAGAGCTCCAGGCCGAAGCCGCCGAGGTAGAGCTGCACGTACTGCGTCAGCGACGAATGCCCGGCCGACAGGATGAAGCGGTCGCGACCCAGCCAGTGCGGGTCCGCCGGGTCGTGGCGCAGCACGTGCTGATACAGCAGGTACGCGGCCGGCGCCAGGCTCATCGCGGTGCCGGGGTGACCATTGCCCACCTTCTCCACGGCGTCAGCCGCGAGGATCCGGGCCGTGTCCACGGCGCGCTCGTCGATCTCATCCCAACGCAAATCGGCCACAGGACCGCCTTTCCAGAAAGAGGGGGTGCGCCGGCATGCTCCGGCCCGAGGTCCACCGCGGTGCGGGGGAGGGAGCCGGCGCCAGGCGCGCGTGTGGTTTCAGCATAGACTGGAGGGACCTTCCGGCGGGGCGATTGCGGGGCAGATGGACATCACGACGAGTGCGGCACTCGGAGCATCGGCCGTACGTCCGACCCTCGGCCGCACCGTGCGCGCCTACATCATGCTGACCAAGCCCCGGGTGCTCGAGCTGCTGCTGGTGACGACGGTCCCGGTGATGATCCTCGCCCACGGTGGTCTGCCCGATCTGTGGCTCGTCCTCGCGACCGTGATCGGCGGATCGCTGAGCGCTGGCTCGGCGGCGGCCTTCAACATGTACCTCGATCGCGACATCGACGCGCACATGCAGCGCACCGAGAACCGGCCGCTCGTCACGGGCGAGGTGTCGCCCCGCGGCGCGCTGATCTTCGCGTGGACTCTCGCCGTCGCCTCGACGGGGTGGCTGCTGCTGACGACCAACTGGCTCGCGGCGGCGCTCTCGGCGGCGGCGATCTTCTTCTACGTGGTGATCTACACGATCATCCTCAAGCGCCGCACCGAGCAGAACATCGTGTGGGGCGGCATCGCCGGCTGCTTCCCGGTCGTGATCGGCTGGTCTGCGGTGACGGGCTCGCTCTCGTGGGCGGCCGCCATCCTGTTCGTCCTGGTGTTCCTGTGGACGCCGCCGCACTACTGGCCGCTGTCGATGAAGTACAAGGCGCAGTACGACGAGGTCGACGTGCCGATGCTCGGCGCCACCCGGTCGGGCTCGCAGGTCGGGCTCCAGGTCATCCTGTACGCGTGGGCGACCGTCGCCTGCTCTCTCCTGCTCATCCCGGTCGCCTCGATGGGACTGGTCTACTCGGCGTCCGCGATCGTCTTCGGCGGATGGTTCGTCTACGAGTCCCACCGCCTCTACAACCGCGCGGTGCGTGGCACCGAGCCGCGTCCGATGCGCGTGTTCCACGCATCCATCACCTACCTGACGCTCCTGTTCGTCGCGATCGCGGTCGATCCGCTGCTGCCGTTCTGAAGCAAGCCTCCCCGGAGGGGGACTCGCATCCTTCGTCGGTCGTCAGCGACCCGGCCCGCTGATCCGTCCCGGCACCACGAGAAACCACATCCGCGTCGACACGCCACGCGATGCGTGGAGTCTCGGTTCGGACGTGGTTTCTCGCGTGATGGACGCGACGAGTCAGCGCGTCGCGGGAGCGGGCTCGACCTCTGCCTCGGGCAGGTCCGCCGGCTCGGAGGTCGCGGTCGCGGTCTCGGCGGCCGCCGGCTCGTCGGCCAGGGCCTCGATGTCCGGCTCCTCCTCCTGCCAGGAGATCGCCTCGACCACCTCGACGGGGCGGGAGACCAGCGAGCGGGCGGCGGCCAGAGCGAGGGCGGCGACGAGCCCGACGAGCCCCGCCGCGACGAAGGCGGCGCCGAAGACGATCCACGACTGTCCGCCGTAGACCTGGGCGGTCGTCGCGGTCCCGTCGTCCAGCCCGGCCGTCATGGTTCCCAGCGTGTCGACCGTCAGCCAGACGCCGAAGCCGACGCTCGCGGCCGATCCGACGACCAGGCCCCAGTACGGGATGCTGCGGGTCAGGCGGGGACGTGTGTTCATGTGCGGTCACTCCTCGGGTGCACGACAACGGTTGCCGCGACATCCGACACCCTGCCCGTCCGGTCGGAGCGGAACCGATGTGCGGCCTATGCGTCCGCTGTGGATGTGCGCTTGAGTCGCAGGACGACGACCGTCATGGTCGCGGCGGTGAGCGCGGCGAGCACCATGTGCACGCCGACCGCGAGCTCCGGCAGGCCGTTGCGCGCCTGGTAGAGACCGACGAGGATCTGCACGATCTCGACGCCGAGGAGCGCGGTGATCCACGCGCGCACCGGCAGGCGGCGCGCCCACGCGACGGTCGTCAGCATCAGGGTGAGGGCGAGCAGAGCGTACCCGGGCCACGCGTGCAGGTGCTCGAGGACCTCCGCATCGAACCCGTTGCGTCCGGCGTCCGCGTCGCCCGAGTGCGGGCCGGCGCCCGTCGTCAGCACGCCGACCACGATCGTCAGCGCGAGCACGAGGGTCGTCGTGTGCGTCGTGGCCGCGTACCAGCGCGGCGCGGCGAGCACGCGCGGGCCGGGCGTCGCGTCCATCCGCACGAGGAACGCCGCGCAGACGCAGACGAGCGTGAGCGAGGCCACGTAGTGGAAGCCCACGATGAAGGGGTTGAGCCCGGTCAGCACGGTGATCCCGCCGACGACGGCCTGCGCGGCCACGCCCAGCAGCACGACCAGGGCGAACGCGAACAGGTCGCGGCGTTCGCGCCGCATCCGCCAGACGAGGACGACCACGATCACCGCGAGGATGCCGACGAGACCGGTCAGCGTGCGGTTGCCGAACTCGATGACGCCGTGGATGCCCATCTCGGGAGTGTTGACGAGCGAGTCCGCGGTGCAGGTGGGCCAGGTCGGGCAGCCCAGCCCGGAGCCGGTGAGCCGCACTGCTCCGCCGGTGGCGATGATCAGCACCTCCGCGACGAACGAGAGCCACGCGAAGATGCGGACACGGCGGTCGACGCGATCGGGGAGCCACGCGGCGAAGCGCGCGGCGACGCCGGGGGTGCTGGTGGTCTGGGTCTCGGCAGCCATGCTGCGCGCCTCCTGGGAATGGCCGCGATCCGGGGCGCGACGCGGCTCACGCCGCCCGGCGGGGAGGCGGAACCTGTAGAATCGGAAGGGTCCGGGATGCGGCGCCTGCGCGTTCCGCATCACTGACAGTTTAGGTGCATGCCTGCGCCTTTGATCGGGCCGGAAACGGCAATCCCCCTCGCGAACTCCGACGAGGGATACGGAATGCCGGCACGGATGACACCGTTGGGCCCAACGAGGAGAGTGACACACCATGTCGGATGTGCTGATCGATCGACCAGAGCTCGAAGGGCTCGGCGTCTACGAGTTCGGGTGGCACGACCCGGACGCCGCCGGGGCGAGCGCGAGACGCGGACTCACGGAGGCCGTGGTGCGCGACATCTCGGCGCTCAAGGCCGAACCCGAATGGATGCTGAAGACGCGCCTGAAGGGCTACCAGCTCTTCGGCCGCAAGCCGATGCCGACGTGGGGCGCGGACCTCAGCGACATCGACTTCGAGAACATCAAGTACTTCGTGCGCTCGACCGAGAAGCAGGCGCAGTCCTGGGAGGACCTCCCGGAGGACATCCGCAACACGTACGAGAAGCTCGGCATCCCCGAGGCGGAGCGCTCCCGTCTGGTCTCCGGCGTGGCCGCCCAGTACGAGTCGGAGGTCGTCTACCACCAGATCCAGGAGGACCTGGAGGCCCAGGGCGTCATCTTCATGGACACCGACACGGCGCTGCGCGAGCATCCAGAGTTCTTCCAGGAGTACTTCGGCACCGTCATCCCGGCGGGCGACAACAAATTCGCCGCGCTGAACACCGCCGTGTGGTCGGGCGGCTCGTTCGTCTACGTCCCGAAGGGCGTGCACGTCGAGATCCCGCTCCAGGCGTACTTCCGGATCAACACCGAGAACATGGGACAGTTCGAGCGGACGCTGATCATCGCGGACGAGGGCTCCTACGTCCACTACATCGAGGGCTGTACCGCGCCGATCTACAAGAGCGATTCGCTGCACTCGGCCGTCGTGGAGATCATCGTGAAGAAGAACGCGCGGGTGCGCTACACGACGATCCAGAACTGGTCGAACAACGTCTACAACCTCGTGACCAAGCGTGCGGTCGCGCACGAGGGCGCCACGATGGAATGGGTCGACGGCAACATCGGCTCGAAGGTGACGATGAAGTACCCGTCGATCTACCTGGTGGGCGAGCACGCCAAGGGCGAGACCCTGTCGGTAGCCTTCGCGGGGCCCGGACAGCACCAGGACGCCGGCGCGAAGATGATCCACATGGCGCCGTACACGCAGTCCTCGATCGTCTCGAAGTCGATCGCGCGCGGTGGCGGACGGGCGGGCTACCGCGGCGAGGTGCGCGTCGACGCGAACGCGCACCACTCGGCCAACACGGTGCGCTGCGACGCGCTGCTGGTCGACACGATCTCGCGCTCCGACACGTACCCCGCGATCGACATCCGCGTCGACGACGTGCAGCTCGGTCACGAGGCGACGGTGTCGAAGGTCAGCGAGGAGCAGCTGTTCTACCTGATGAGCCGCGGCATGGCCGAGGACGAGGCGATGGCGATGATCGTGCGCGGCTTCATCGAGCCGATCGCTCGTGAGCTGCCCATGGAATACGCGCTCGAACTCAACAAGCTCATCGAGATGGGCATGGAAGGCAGTGTCGGATGAACCGTCATCTCTCGGCGAACGGACCTGTCGCCTGATGAGCTCACTCGCCCAGGCCCCCGCGGACCCGACCGCGGAGGGCCACATCGACCCTGCCGCGGCGTTCGTCCCCGTGCAGACCCGATCGGAGCGCTTCCGGTCGACCGACCCCACCGCATTCGGTGTGCCGACCGGCCGCGAGGTCAACTGGAAGTACACACCGCTCGAGCGCGTGCGTACGCTCTTCGAAGACGTCGCCGGCGACGAGGGCGCGGTCAGCATCGCCGTCAGCGGCCCGCTCGCCGCCTCAGGGCTCCGCGCGGGCGAGGCGCCCCGAGGCGAGGTCTTCGTGCCCGAGGACCTGCCCGCCGCGATCGCCTGGTCGCGTAGCGTGGAGGCCCTCTATCTGTCGGTTCCCGCGGGCGTCGAGCTCGACGATCCGTCGTTCGTGGACGTGCGCGGCTCCGGAGGGCGCGCGCACTCCCACCTGGTGATCGAGGCGCAGCCGAACTCGCGCGCCACGGTGATCCTGCGTCACGCGGGCTCCGCCTCGCTTGCGCAGGACGTGGAGATCGTCGTCCGCGACGGCGCGTCGCTGACCGTCGTCACCCTGCAGGAATGGGACGACGACGCCGTCCACCTCGCCGCGCACCAGGCGCGGGTGGCTCGCGATGCGAGCCTCCGCCACGTCGTCATCAGCTTCGGCGGCGGCGTCGTGCGGGTGAACCCGAGCGTGGAGCTCGACGGGGCGGGCTCCCACGGGGAGCTCTACGGCCTTTCCTTCGCGGATGCCGGCCAGCACCTCGAGAGCCAGGTGTACCTCTTCCACAAGGGGCCGCAGACCAGCGGTGACGTGCTCTACAAGGGCGCGTTGCAGGGCGACACGGCGCACTCGGTCTGGGTCGGGGACGTGCTGATCGGCAGGGACGCGACCGGCACCGACTCCTACGAGGCGAACCGCAACCTCGTGCTCACCGACGGCGCGCGCGCCGACTCCATCCCGAACCTCGAGATCGAGACGGGAGACATCCGCGGCGCCGGTCACGCCAGCGCAACGGGACGCTTCGACGACGAGCAGCTGTTCTATCTGCAGGCTCGGGGCATCGCCGAGGACGAGGCGAGGCGCCTGGTCGTGCTCGGCTTCCTGATGGAGATCGTCCAGAAGATCGGCATCCCCGACCTCGAGGAGCCTCTGATGGCCCGCATCGAGGCGGAGCTCGCGCAGCAGGGCGACGCCCGATGACGGCGACCCGAGTGTGTGCGCTCAGCGAGCTCGAGCAGGACACGGCGCGACGCGTCGAGATCGACGGTGTCGCGATCGCGGTCGTGCTCGACGGCGACGGCGAGGTGCATGCGATCGGCGACGTCTGCACGCACGGCGACATCTCGCTGTCCGACGGGTTCGTCGAGGGCGACACGCTCGAGTGCTGGGCGCACGGATCGGCGTTCTCGCTGCGCACCGGCCACCCGCTGAACCTGCCGGCCTACGAGCCGGTGCCCGTATTCGAGGTCACGATCGACGGGGACGACATCCTCATCGACCCCGCCGTGACCAAAGTCGTCAACTGAAGAAGGAAGTCCGCATGTCTGTTCTCGAGATCCGCGACCTGCACGTGACGGTCGAGACGGATGAGGGAACCACCCCCATCCTCAACGGCGTCACCCTCACCATCCGCACCGGTGAGACGCACGCCATCATGGGCCCGAACGGGTCGGGCAAGTCGACCCTGGCCTACACGATCGCCGGGCATCCCAAGTACACGGTGACGGGGGGTTCCATCACGCTCGACGGCGAGGACGTCCTGGAGATGACGGTCGACGAGCGCGCTCGGGCGGGCTTGTTCCTGGCCATGCAGTACCCGGTGGAGATCCCCGGTGTCACTGTCACCAACTTCCTGCGCACCGCCAAGACGGCGATCGACGGCGAGGCACCCTCGATCCGCACGTGGACCAAGGACGTCACGTCCGCGATGAAGAACCTCCGCATGGACGGCAAGTTCGCCCAGCGCAACGTCAACGAGGGCTTCTCCGGGGGCGAGAAGAAGCGGCACGAGATCCTGCAGCTGGAGCTCCTCCGCCCGCGCATCGCGGTGCTCGACGAGACCGACTCCGGGCTCGACGTCGACGCACTGAAGATCGTCTCCGAGGGCGTGAACCGCGCCAAGGAGGCGACCGATCTCGGCGTGCTCCTCATCACGCACTACACGCGCATCCTCAACTACATCAAGCCCGACTTCGTGCACGTGCTCGTCCGGGGTCGCGTCGCGGAGGAGGGTGGCCCCGAGCTCGCGGATCGCCTCGAACGCGAAGGCTACGATCGCTTCCTCGAGCCCGTCGCCGACGCCGACGCGTAGACTCCCGTCATGACCGCGACGCTCACGAACGAGAAGTACGACGAGGTCACCGAGGCCCTGAAGGACGTCATGGACCCGGAACTCGGGATCAACGTCGTCGACCTCGGTCTCATCTACGACCTCGCCTGGGACGACGAGAACGATGCTCTCGTGATCCACATGACCCTGACCTCGGCCGGCTGCCCGCTCACCGACGTGCTTGAGGAGCAGACGGCGCAGGCGCTCGACACCGTCGTCGAGCGGTTTCGGATCAACTGGGTCTGGATGCCGCCGTGGGGTCCCGAGCGGATCACCGACGACGGGCGCGACATGATGCGCGCCCTCGGCTTCGCGATGTGAGCTGCGGGCGCTCCGGGGTGAGCGGTGCGTCCACGACGCGCCCGACTCCCGCTTTGCCTCCGGGACATGGTAAGGCTACCCTTATGCAGTGACATCCCCCCTTGCCACCCGTCCCTCCTACCGTCCGTACGTCGCGGCGGTGCGGCGCGTCGAGCGATTGAGCCCGCATTTCGCGCGCATCACCTTCACCTGCCCCGATTTCGCCTTCCTCGGAACGGCCGGGCTCGATCAGCGTCTGAAGGTGATCTTCCCCGGTGCCGACGGGACCGTCTGCGATGTGGGACAGACCGACCCGGAAGCGATCGCCGAGGCGAACTGGTACACGCGGTGGCGGGAGCTGCCCGTCGACGCGCGGACGCCGTTTCGCACCTACACCGTGCGCCGGGCGGCCCCCGAGCTGCTCGAGCTCGACATCGACTTCGTCCTGCACCACGAGCCGGGGCCCGCCGGAGCGTGGGCCGCGGCGGCCGCCGAGGGCGAAGAGGTGGTCATCGTGGGCCCGGATCAGCGCAGCGCGGACTCCCGTGCCGGCATCGACTGGCACCCGGGCACCGCCCGGCGTCTTCTCCTCGCCGGCGACGAGACCGCCGCTCCCGCCATCTGCGCCATCGTCGAGTCGCTCGGGCCCGGGTTCACCGTCGACGCGTTCGTAGAGGTGCCCACGGGCACCGACGCGTTGCCCGTCCTCTCCGATGCGCGCGTGACATGGCTCGCACGCGACGACCGGTCGCACGGCGAGACGCTGATCGCCGCGGTGACGGACTGGGCCGCGGGCTCGGCCGATGTCCTGGCGCGTGCCGCGGCAGCCCGGCCGCAGCAACTGGACGAGATCGACGTCGACGTGGACCTTCTGTGGGACAGCCCCCTCGACACGGAGGGCGAGTTCTACGCGTGGATCGCGGGGGAGTCGCAGACCGTGAAGACGCTGCGCCGTCTGCTCGTCCAGGGCCACGGAGTGGACCGCAAGCGGGTCGCGTTCATGGGCTATTGGCGCGCGGGCCAGTCCGAGCGCACGGAGTGAGCGCTGTCGTCCGCCGCGGGGTTCGCCGTCGTGCCGTCTTCCCGTTGGCCGTGGGGGGAGCGATCCTCCTCCTGCTGCTCGCCGTCGCGCTGAGCCTGACCGTCGGCGCGCGCGCCGTCGATCCCTCCGTGGTGCTGGACGCGCTCCTGCGTCCGGATCCGACCGACAACGATCACGTGGTCGTGCTGACCCAGCGCGTGCCCCGCACGATCATCGGCCTGGTGGCGGGGGCGGCATTGGCGCTGGCGGGCACGGTCATGCAGGGACTGACCCGCAACCCGTTCGCCGACCCGGGCCTGCTGGGCGTGAACGCGGGCGCAGCTCTCGGCGTCATGCTCGCGGTGTCCGTGCTGGGGCTGACGCAGAGCTCCTCGTTCGTCTGGTTCGCGTTCGTCGGGGCCGCCCTTGCGGCCGTGCTGGTGGCCCTCATCGGCTCGGCCGGTGCCGACGGCGCCAATCCGGCGAAGCTCGCGCTCACGGGCGCAGCGGTCACCGCGGGACTCACGGCGGTGACCTGGTTCGTGCTCGTCACCGACGACGCCGCGCTGGACGCCTACCGCTACTGGTCCGTCGGCTCGCTCACCGGGCGAGACCTGGACACCGTGTGGATGGTGATCGCGCCCATCGCGGTCGGCGGGGTGCTGGCCCTGGCCGGAGGCCGCGGCCTCGACCTGATCGCGCTCGGCGAGGACACCGCCCGGGGTCTCGGGCACAACGTCGAACGCACCCGGATCGTCGGCATCGTCGCCGCGGTCCTGCTGTGCGGCGGGGCCACGGCGATCGCCGGACCGATCGTCTTCCTCGGGCTGATGATCCCGCATGCACTGCGCGCTCTGATCGGCGACGCGTACCCGCGACTGCTGACGGTCGGCGTCTTCGTCGGCGCCGCCGTGCTGCTGGTCGCCGACGTGGTCGGGCGTCTCATCGCGCCTCCCGGCGAGGTGCAGGCGGGTGTCGTGGTGGCGATGATCGGGGCGCCCGTGCTCGTGGCGCTCGTGCTCCGACAGCGGCAGGTGACGCTGTGACGGGCGTCCAGGGCACGGCGACCGTCGCCCCGATCGCATCCGGGGTCGAGCGGGTGCGCGCGCGATCCCGCCGCCGCCGCGCGATCGTCGTGTCGAGCGTGCTGGTGGTGCTCGTGGCGCTCGTGCTGCTCGGGCTCGCCCTGGGCGAGTATCCCCTGTCGCCCTCCGATATCGTCCGTACGCTCACCGGGGGCGGCAGCACGCGCGAGGACTACGTGATCTACCAGGTGCGACTGCCGCGCGTGGTGATGACGGTGCTGGTCGGCGCCGCCCTCGCGGTGGCGGGCGCCCTGTTGCAATCGATCCTGCGAAACCCGCTCGCCAGCCCCGATCTGCTGGGGATCAGCGGGGGCGCCAGCTTCGTCGCCGTCGTGCTCATCCTCGTGCTCGGGGTGACCGGGCCGCTGCTGGCCGTCGGTGCCTTCGTGGGCGGCATGCTGGTGGCAGCGCTCCTGCTGACGGCGGGGGCGCGCAGCGGAGGCCGCTACCGGCTGATCCTGGCGGGCATCGGCGTCGCCTTCCTGACGACCTCGCTCACGTCGTTCGTCATGGTGCGCACCGACCTGAACAAGGCGCAGTCCGCGCTGGTGTGGCTGACCGGCAGCTTCTCCGCGACACCCTGGTGGCAGGTCGCGACGGTGGCTGCGGTCGCCGTGCTGCTGCTGCCGGCCCTGCTGGGTGTGGTCCGTCAGCTGCCGATCACGCAGCTGGGCTCGCCCACGGCGACGGGCCTCGGCGTCGAGGGGTCCCGTGTGCGCTGGGCGGCCGTGCTCGTGGCGGTGCTGCTGACCGCGACGACCTGCGCGTTCGTCGGCCCGATCTCGTTCGTCGCCCTCTGCGCCCCCGCCATCGCCCGCTCGTTGCAGGGTCGTGGCTCCGCGGCGGTCGGCACGAGCGCGGCGGTCGGCGCGGCGCTGATGATCGCGGCCGACCTGACCGCACAGTTCGCCTTCCCCGTGCGGGTTCCCGCCGGCATCGTCACGGGCGGCATCGGCGCCGTCTTCCTCCTCTGGCTGCTCGCGACCTCGAAAGGACGGGATCGACTGTGACCGTCACCACTCCGCGCCTGACCGTCCACGGCCTCGCCGCCGGGTATCCCGGCCGTCGCGTCATCGAGTCGCTCGATCTCGAGATCGCGCCGGAACGCATCACGATCGTCATCGGCGCGAACGCCTGCGGAAAGTCGACGCTGCTGGGCACCCTCGCTCGTCTGCACAAGCCGCTCGGCGGCCGTGTCGAGCTCGACGGCGTCGACATCCACTCCGTGCCCCGCCGGCGGTTCGCGCGCACCGTCGGCCTCCTGCCGCAGCATCCGCTCGCCCCGGAGGGGACGCCGGTCGCGGAGCTCGTCGCCCGCGGGCGGCACCCCCACCGGGGGGTGTTCCAGCGCTGGAGCGCCGAGGACAGCGCGCGGGTCGATGACGCCATGGCCCGCGCCGACGTCGCCTCGCTGGCGGAACGCCCGATGGGCGATCTGTCCGGTGGTCAGCGGCAGCGGGTCTGGATCGCGATGGCGCTCGCCCAGGATCCCCGCATCCTGCTGCTCGACGAGCCGACGACCTTCCTGGATCTCAGCCATCAGATCGAGGTGCTCGATCTGCTCCGCGACCTCAACCGTCGCTCGGGCACGACGGTCGTGGCGGTGCTCCACGATCTCAACCTGGCAGCCCGCTACGCCGACGACCTCATCGTGATGAGCGAGGGTCGGGTGGTCGCCCATGGCCTGCCCACCGATGTGCTCACGAGCCGGATCGTGGCCGAGGCGTTCGGGCTGGAAGCGCTGGTCATCCCGGATCCGCTCACCGCCACGCCCCTCGTCGTCCCCGTCCCTCGCGCCGTCGGCGCGGAGGCCGGGGTCGAATCACTCGTCCATCGAGAAAGGAAGATCACATGATCCGAAAGAACAGGCCCGTCCCCGCAGTCGTCGGCGCACTCGCTCTCGCGGGCTTGCTCGCCGGCTGCGCCGGCGGTGCAGACAGCACGGGAGAGGCCACCGGCGGCTCCGGTTCCGGTGCGTTCCCCGTCACCATCACCAGTGCGCTGGGGGACGCGGTCATCGAGTCGGAACCGACCCGTGTCGCCACCTGGGGCTGGGGCGCGACCGACGCCGTGCTCGCGCTCGGCATCGTGCCCATCGCGATCGGCTCCGACGATTACTCCGGCGGCGACGACCTCGTGAACCCGTGGAACGCGGACAAGATCGAGGAGCTCGGCGGCGAGGCCCCCACCATCCTCGACCAGTCGACGTACGAGCTGTCCGTCGAGGAGCTGCTGGAGACCGAGCCGGACGTGCTGCTGGCCCCGTACTCCGGGCTCACGCAGGAGGAGTTCGACACGGTGACCGCGGCAGGCGTGCCGGTGGTCGCCTATCCGCGCGTCGCCTGGGACACCACCTGGGAGGAGACGATCGCGCTCGTCGGCGAGGCACTGGGCCAGACCGAGGAGGCGGCGGATCTCGTCACGGGCATGAAGGCGGAGATCGCCGAGGCCGCCGAGGCGCACCCGGAGTTCGCGGGAACCTCGATCGCGTTCCTCGGACCCTCGACCGACGGCAGCTACTACGCGTACACGGCGGCCGACCCGCGGGTGCAGATCCTCGAGGGCCTCGGCTTCGTGACCCCCGACTCGATCACCGCGCTGGATCCGGGCGACGGGTCGTTCTACGTCACCCTGAGCGCCGAGAACCTCGACGCGATCGACGCCGACGTGATCCTCACGCAGGCCGAGTCGCAGGACGTCGTGGACAGCTTCGTGTCCTCGGATACCGGGCAGCTGATCCCGGCCGTCAAGGCGGGAGCCGTGGCATCGATCGTCGGCGCTGAGGAGACGTCTGCGCTCACGCCGACGCCGCTGGCGCTGCCGTGGATCCTGCCGACCCTCGTCGCTCAGCTCGCCGACGCGACCGCGGCCGCGCAGGGCTGACCCTGCCCTTTCGGACCGCGAGACTGCACGTGGGCGCCGAGGCTGTGGTGTTACCCCGCTGTCTCGGCGCTCCGTTGCAGTCTCGCGGGTGAGGCCGGACGGCTCCGCTGCAGTTCGGCGAGACCGCCGAGCAGAAGCTCGATCCCGACGTCGAACACCCGGTCGGGACCGGCGAGCTGCTCGTCGAGGCCGACACCGGGCGCCGCCGCCCCGACGCTGTCGGCCTGCATCCGCTGCTGCACGAGCGAGGTATGGCCGAGCACGAAGTGGAGCACGGCGGTCGCGGCGGTCGCGGCGACCGCGGGCTCGTGGCCACGGGCGAGCGCGTCGGCCAGAAGCCGACGCGCAGCGTCGGAGCCCAGTCCGAGCGCGTGCGTGCTGAGCACGACCTCCGCCCCGTCGCGGTAGGTCAGGAGGGCGTCGTGGATCCGGCTCGCCGCCTGGGACGCGGCGAGGCGCCAATCGCCCTCGGACGGCGGAGGAGTCAGCGCCGCGCCGACGATCCGGTCGGCGACGGCGGCGAGCAGCGACTGCTTGTTCTCGAAATGCCAGTAGAGGGCGCTGGGCTGCACCTCCAGCTCAGTGGCGAGCCGCCGCATGGTCAGATCGGCGAGCCCGTGCTCGTCGAGGATCGTCATCGCAGCGTCGACGACGCTGTCCCGGTCGTGTCGGGCGGGACGCGGGTTGCGTGCGGTCGTCACTCCGCCACTATACTGAACGCCGTTCACCTGAACGATGTTCATGTGCCGTGTTCCCCAGGCGGCGGCGAGGAGAGGCAGCCATGGTGGCCAGCGACCGTTTCGACACCCGTGACATCGCCCGCATCGCGGTGTTCGCGGCGATCATCGCCGCCCTAGGGCTGATCGGGCCGATCCCGGTGCCGGGGCTGGTGCCGATCACGGCCCAGACGCTCGGGGTGGTCCTCGCCGGAGCGGTGCTCGGGCCCAAGCGAGGAGCCGCGGCGGTGGGAGTGCTGCTGCTGCTCGTCTTCATCGGCCTTCCGCTGCTGTCGGGCGGGCATGGCGGCGCCGGCGTCTTCGCCGGGGCGACCGGCGGCTACCTCATCGGGTGGATCGCGGGCGCGTACGTCGTCGGGCTGATCGTCCACCGCGGTGCGCGCCGGATCGTGTGGTGGCGGGTCGCCGTGGGCGGGCTCGTCGGCGGGATCCTGGCGATCTACTTCTTCGGCATCCCGGTGCAGTCCGCCGTCACCGGGCTGTCGATCCCCGAGTCCCTGTTCACGAGCCTCGCCTTCCTGCCGGGGGACCTGATCAAGGTGGCGGTCGCCACCGTGCTGACCGTGACGCTGTGGCGCGCCTACCCGCCGGCGTTCGCGCTGGAGGACTCACCCGCTCCCGCCGTGGAGCCGCACCCCGATCGCGAGGCCGCGAGTGACCGGACGGACTGAGCGGGAGAGCGGTGCAGGACGCGGGGCGGGATCCGGACTCTCGACCTCGATCGAGATCGACGACGTCGAGGTCCAGCTGAACGGACGCCGCGTGCTCCACGACGTGTCGGTGCGGCTGGACCAACGTCGGATCGCCGTGATCGGCGCGAACGGCTCGGGGAAGTCGACGTTCGCGCGGCTGCTGAACGGCCTCGTGGCTCCCAGCCGTGGGCGCGTCGTCGTGCACGGGATCGACGTCGCCCGGGACCGCCGGGCGGTGCGCGATCGCGTGGGATTCGTCTTCACCCACCCGGACGCGCAGATCCTCATGCCCACCGTGGTGGAGGACGTCTCCCTGTCGCTGCGTGGACTCGGTCTCTCCCGTGCCGCGATCGCCGAACGAGTCTCGGCCGTGCTGGGCGAGTACGGCCTGTCGGGGCACGCCGATGCGCCGGCGTACAGCCTCTCCGGTGGGCAGAAGCAGTTGCTGGCGCTGGCGGCGGTGCTCGTGCGCGAGCCGCAGCTGGTCGTGGCCGACGAGCCGACGACCCTGCTCGACCTCGGCAACGCGCGGCGCATCTCGGATCTGCTGGTGGACAGGCTCGCCGCGCAGACGATCATCGTGACGCACGACCTCGACCTGGCACGTCGGTGCGAGATCGCCCTGCTGTTCGACGCGGGCCGACTCACCGCCGTCGACGAGCCGGGAGCGGTCGTAGAACGCTATCGGCGGCAGCAGGCGTGATCGCGCTCTACGTGCCGGGACGGAGCATCCTGCATCGGCTGCCCGCCGGGGTGAAGCTGGCCGCGATGGTCGTGCTGGTCCTCGCCGTCTCGCTCTACCCGCACGACGTGGTGAGCGCCGGCGCCGTGCTGCTGACGGTCGTGGCCGGGTACGCGGTGGCCGGGCTGTTCCCACGGGTACTGGTGGGTCAAGTGTGGATGGCGCGCTGGATCATCCTGTTCCTCGCGGTGAGTCAGGTGCTGTTCCTCACCCCCACGGAGGCGCTCGTGAACACGGTTCGCGTGCTCGCGATCGTCCTGTTGGCGGCGCTCATGACGCTGACCACGCGGTCGGCGGACCTGCTGGACGTGCTCGTGCGCGCGCTCGGGCCGTTTCGTCGCTTGGGCGTCGACCCGGAGCGGGTGGCGTTGACGGTCTCAATGACGATCAGCATGGTCCCGGTCGTCACCGATTTCGCGCGCCGGGTGCGCGAGGCGCAGCACGCCCGGGGGGCACGCCTCGGCTTGCGTTTCGTGGTGCCCCTGCTGGTGATGTCTCTCCGCCACGCGGACGAGGTCGCCGACGCGCTGTCCGCCCGGGGGATCGACTGAGATGACCGACGCACAGCAGCAGGCGGGGAGCGACATCGTCGTCGGCGCCGTGCGCGTGCACGGCCTGCTCGTGGACGAGCAGACCCGTTGCGTCCACTACCACGGAGACCGGGATGTGATCGCGATCCGGTTCATCTGCTGCCACCGCTACGTCCCCTGTTTCGCCTGCCACGAGGCCATCGCAGACCATGCGCCCCGGCGGTGGCCCGCTCACGAACGCGACGCGCATGCCGTGCTGTGCGGCGTGTGCGCACACGAGCTGACCGTTGCGGAGTACCTCGCGGTGGAGGCGTGCCCGCGCTGCGAGGCCGCGTTCAATCCGGGCTGCCGGCTGCATCACGACCTCTACTTCGACTGATCTCCCGCCGAGTCGCTGCGGGCAGCCCTGCCGCCGGGGGAGCGCGGCCCGGCCGTGCCCGTAGAATCGTTCTGGCCCCTCGGCCACCATCCACCCCGAAGGAACGGACGTCCCCTGTGCTCGCCGTGCACGATCTCGAGATCCGCGTGGGCGCCCGTGTGCTCATGTCCGGCGTCGACTTCCGCGTCAGCCGCGGCGACAAGATCGGGCTCGTCGGTCGCAACGGGGCGGGCAAGACCACGCTGACGAAGGTGCTGGCGGGGGACATACTGCCGGCCGGGGGATCGGTGGATCGCAGCGGCGAGCTCGGCTATCTGCCCCAGGACCCCCGCGCCGGGGATCCCGAGATGCTCGCGCGCACCCGCGTCCTCGATGCCCGCGGTCTCGGAACGCTGGCCCTCGGCATGCACGAGGCCTCGCACGCGATGGCGGATGAGGACGCCGCGGTCGCGGAGAAGGCGATGCGCCGGTACGGGGCGCTGACCGAACGGTTCGAAGCGCTCGGCGGTTACTCGGCAGAGGCGGAGGCGGCATCGATCGCGCACAACCTGTCGCTGCCCGACCGCATCCTGGATCAGCCGCTCAAGACGTTGTCGGGTGGTCAGCGTCGCCGCATCGAGCTCGCCCGCATCCTGTTCTCGGACGCCGACACCATGATCCTCGACGAACCGACCAACCACCTCGACGCCGACAGCGTGATCTGGCTGCGGGAGTTCTTGAAGAACTACAAGGGCGGCCTCATCGTCATCAGCCATGACGTCGAGCTCGTCGGCGAGACCGTGAACCGCGTGTTCTACCTCGATGCGACGCGTCAGGTCATCGACATCTACAACATGAACTGGAAGAACTACCAGCGGCAGCGGGTGGCGGACGAGGAGCGTCGTAAGAAGGAGCGGGCCAACGTCGAGAAGAAGGCGACGGCGCTGCAGATGCAGGCCGCGCGGTTCGGAGCGAAAGCGTCCAAGGCCGCCGCCGCGCACCAGATGGTCGCGCGCGCCGAGAAGATGCTGTCCGGACTCGACGACGTGCGACAGGAGGACCGGGTCGCGAAGCTCCGGTTCCCGAAGCCCGCACCGTGCGGCAAGACACCGCTCATGGCCCGCGGACTGTCGAAGTCCTACGGCTCCCTCGAGATCTTCACGGATGTGGACCTCGCGATCGACCGCGGGTCACGGGTGGTCGTGCTCGGGCTCAACGGTGCCGGGAAGACGACGCTGCTACGCATGCTCGCCGGCGTCGACAAGGCGGACACCGGCGTCATCGAGCCCGGACACGGGCTCAAGATCGGCTACTACGCCCAGGAGCACGAGAATCTGGATGTGAGCCGCTCGGTGCTCGAGAACATGATGTCGGCGGCGCCGGACATCAACGCCACGGAGGCGCGGAAGGTGCTGGGGTCGTTCCTGTTCACCGGCGACGACGTGCTGAAGCCGGCGGGCGTGCTCTCCGGCGGGGAGAAGACGCGTCTGTCGCTGGCGACGCTCGTCGTCTCGAGCGCCAACATGTTGCTCCTCGACGAGCCGACGAACAACCTCGACCCGGCGTCCCGCGAGGAGATCCTCGGCGCGCTCGCGCACTACGAGGGCGCCGTCGTGCTCGTCTCGCACGACGAGGGGGCTGTGGAGGCGCTCAACCCGGAACGGGTTCTGATCCTGCCCGACGGCGTCGAGGACATCTGGGGTCGCGACTACGCGGACCTGATCACTCTCGCCTGACCCGAAAGTCTCCCCGGTGCGGGGAGACTTCGCTTCCTTCGTCGGTCGTCAGCGACCCAGGCCGCTGACGCGCGGTCCCAACCGACCGTTCAGCGTTCGGCGTGATCGAGAAGGGCGTCCTCGTCGGCCATGTCGCGGTCGGGGCGGCGTTCGAACAGCGGGCGTCGGCGCACCGGTCCGGCCGGCGGGGCGGGGGACGGCGCGACGCCGGCGGACGGAGGCCCCTGCTCCGCGGAGCCTTCGTGCTCCTCGGCGTCCTCTCTGCGATAGCGCAGCTCCGTGCGGATGATGTATCCGATGAAGACGAAACCCATGATCGCGAACAGGATCCACTGGATCGCGTACGACAGGTGGGGACCGGGGTCCTCGGAGGGCGCGTCGAGCGGGAAGGGTGTCTCGGCGGCCGCGGGATCCTCCGACGCCAGCACCCCGTAGGCGTCGGTGATGGTCTCCGCCCCGGTCGTCTCCGCGATGAGCGGCAGATGGATGGTGGGGACCTGGCCCGCCGGCGCGCTCCGTCCCGACGTCGGCAGGGCCTCGCTGGGGCGCAGGCGCACCACGATCGTGACCTCGCCGTCGGGAGGAGCGGGGATGGCGGCGGTACCCTCGCCCGACTCCGCGGGAGGGATCCACCCCCGGTCGACGACGAGGATGCGGCCGTCGTCGGCGCGGAAGGGCACGAGCACCTCGAACGCGGAGGTGCCCCCGTGCGGTCTGTTGCGCACGACCAACTGGGCGTCGGTCAGGTACGCGCCCGTGACGACGACCGGGTGCCACTCGAGCGCGGGATCGAATCCGCCGGTCGGATCGACGACCTCGTCGAGCGCGATCGGAGCGGCGTCGAAGTTGCGCTCGACCAGCTCGAGCTGGGCGGTGCGGGCGTCGTTCCTCGAGAACTGCCACTGCGAGAGGAAGACGCAGGCGATCGCGAAGGCCACGGCGACGAGCACGTAGACGGTCCAGCGCACCGCGGGCGAGGCGGTCTTGAGGTTCATGCGGTGGGCTCCGCATCCGTCAGCTCTGCGACCTGGACCGGGAAGGCGCGGGACGCGAGGAAGCCGCGCAGGTAGTCGACGTGCGCGTCGCACGCGACCCAGGTCTTCCGACGGTCCACGCCGTGGATCCGGGGGTTGCGCCAATCGATCCGCCAGCGTGCGGCATCGTGGCATCCGGCTCGCGAACAGGTCGCGCTGCTCATGCGTCCGGTTCCCGCGGGGGCGTCTCGTCCACACGGATGACGAACGGACCGGGCGTGGCGTCGGCCACGGGCGCGCTCGGGGGCGGTGCGGGCCGCTCGATCATGCGCTCGGGGCTCACGGCGTCGGTCCCGCGGGTGTCCTGGCCGACGTTGGCGACGATCACCGCCACGTAGGGGAGGAAGACCGCACCCACTCCGAACAGCCACGTGTACCAGCCGTACGGGGTGACCAGAACCATGGCGACGAAGCATCCGATGCGGATACCCATCATGGTCATGTACTTGGCGAACCGCGCGCCGGCGTCGTCGCGCGGGGCGCGCGGCAGCGATGTGGCTGACTGCGGAGGAACGGACTTCTTCACGGTGCTCCCAGCCTACGCCGGAGCACCGTGAAGATCTGGCCGGCGGCCCCCGCTCGATGATCCCTCCGGATGACGCGGAGAATCCTCCCTTGGATCTTTCGCATCAGCTGCCTGGGTCGCTGACGACCGACGAAGGATGCCAAATCTCCCCCTCCGGGGAGACTCTCGCATCAGGACGAGTACTCGTAGTAGCCGGCGCCGTCGGCCAGGCTGAAGATCCAGACGAACCACACGACCAGCAGGACGCCTCCGATGATCGCGAGCGCGAGGCCAGCCCAGCCGACGATGGTGCCGGCGAGGGCCAAGCCGCGGCCGTTCTCGCCGCTCGTCTTGAGTTGCCGGAGGGAGATGTGCCCGGTGATGATGCCGGCGAGCGAGCCGATGAGCGGGAGGAACACGAAGGCGACCAGGGACGACACGAGCGAGACGATCGCCAGCGCGTTCGTCTTCGGCGGCGCCGGGTACGGCGTGTACGAGGGCGCGGCGTATGCCGGCGCCGAGCCGTAGGGCGGCTGCGTTCCATAGGCCGGGGGCGGGTACGCACCGGGTGCCGTCGGCGAC
>NZ_CACSKB010000021.1 GCF_902706225.1 Microbacterium sp. 18062 | reverse complement strand
TCCATGCGCAAACTCATCCACACCCTCCACGACCACGCAGAACCCGCCCGTCCCGAGCTCCACCTCACCGCCTGACCCCATCCATCACAGGAACAACCGAAGTGACACCACGCCACGGGACTTGACCCCGAAGAACGCGGCCCTCGGCAGCACCTGCCTTTCGCGAAGATTCTGCTTGTCTGCGGCGCTCAGGCGCGCGACCTCGGCAGCATCGTCCCAGTTGTCGCGGATGGTAGACACGAGATGGTCGATAATGTACCGCCCTTCTGCCGCACTGAGTCCGTAGGTCTCCGACTCGCCCACCAGAGCCGCGAAGTTGGACACCTTCGCGCCGCGGTCACCTCGTCCGAAAGCCATCGCCTGCTCGAATGTGTCGCCTGATCTCTGCCCCGGCGCGAGGTCGTAGGCCGGGGTCAACTCCAGGTACCTCCCGTCCCAGAATGCGGCGTGGTTCCGAGCATGGTCGTCGTTGTTGCTGATGGCGATGTTCATCGCGATGCGCCGGAACAGCTCCGGCCCGGGCTGAGTTGCGTCCTTCGCATACATACGAAGCACATCGAGGATCTGCGGGTAGGACACATACCGGGCGTACATTTCGTCGGTCTGCGCCATCGTCAGACCAGAAACCACGTGGCGTCGTCCGCCAGTACCGTCTCGATCAAATCGCTTGACGAGAAGAACTTCGTTGCCGAGGGAAGAGATGACTTTGCTCTCCGGTACGGTTATGCTCGCCCTGCGCGCGAGCTCAAGCATCACCCCTTCGGCGTTCACCACTGAGAACACGCGGTCGTCAGATGACGCGAACTTCGCGAGCCACTCGCCCCCATCGTTATCGGTGAGAGTCGCCTTCGGTCGTGCACCTCCGAGGGTCGTGCCATGCAACAGTGCCGCATCAAGACCCGATGACAGTTCTCCACCCTCATCGAGAATGATGGCCGCCTCATGCAACTCATCGAGCGTCGCTGAGTCGTCCCGGGCAACGTAGTTCTCACGGCTGACTTGAAAGTCCAGCGCTCCGAAACGATTCGAACTAGAACTCAGCATGTAGTCGATCTCGCTGAGGGAATTCGGCGCGACACCTCGTCGGCGTTCGATGACACCACGACCCCATCTGTCGGGACTTCCGTCCCTGAGGACGCCGGCGATAGTCAGCCCGTCTGCAGGCTCCTGGACGCCGGGGCGCAGCGGAAGCTCCGGTGCGAACAGGCTGATGGCGTCGGGCCGGGACCGGTACCTCAGCGCGTAGATGAAGGTGACGAGTGGCCCACCAGAAGGTCGTTGTTCAAACCAGCGACATCACCGGTTCGAGTTCCAGATTCCGCCGTCCGTCCTTGGTGGCGGACGGCGGAATCTGGACGTCGGGGTTGAAGAAGACGTTGAACGGCAGGCCGGCGTCGCGGTTGCTGGTGTCGTCGTCGACGACGATGAGTCTGTCGAAGAAGGCTTGGTTGGCGATCCGGCGCAGTGAGTCGTCGATGCTCATGTAGATCGCGTGCATGTCGTCTGCGAGGGCGAGGCAGTCATCCAGGTGCGCTTTGGCTTGTTCGTACTCGATGTCGCCGGCGTTGATCTGCGTGTCGAGGAACGCCAGCCGACGGGCGACGCGGTCCTGCTCGCTTCCCAGGAGGTCGAGGGGCACAGCGCCGGCGTAGTGGGCCTGCAGGAGCTTCTGGCGTTCATCGCGGAGCGCGTCGTGTTCGATCTTGTAGGCATGGGCTTCCTGTCCGGCGACTTCGTGGAGCCGGTCGAACTCGCTGGTGACCAGCTCGCGCAACGTGGGCAGGATCTGCTCGGGTATCTGTACGCGCCGGTAGTAGTCCTCGACGTCGGCTTCGAGGTCGGGCACGAACATGGACTTGCGTTCGCAATCAGTGCGCTTGGCGTGCCGTCCGGTGCAACGTCAAACCCACCCTGCCGCTCGCAACGCTGCTGACCATCTGATTGTCACGGTGCTGTATCTCGGCGTCGCGTTCGCAGTCGTCGGCACCGGGAACTATGGCACTCGTGTCCATCGCCACTGCGCACTCGTCGCTGCCAGGGCGCGGGCCGAGGTTGAGAATGCCATCGACTGGTACAGCTGATGTCCAGGGAGGTTGTTGCGTGAATCGCGGATGATCTGCTGACGGGCGAAGGGCTCCGCATATCGCTCGTTCGCCTGGCGTGACGCCTGCATCGAGCTCAGCATCCGACCCGAACGCACCCGCCCCTACCGGCCACGGACCAACGGGAAGATCGAGCGTTTCCACTGCACTCTTGCCGACGGCTGGGCCTACGCCCGGTTCTGCAGTTCAGGGGTCGAGCGTCGGGATGCCCCGCCCGGATAGATCCACTTCTACAATCACCACAGGCGCCACTCCGCCATTGGAGCCGCGCCCACCAGCAGGCTCAACAATCTGCCCGGACATCACACCTGGGTGTTCGTTCCCGGCCGTCGCGGTCGCGGCCATGGGACGCGGGCGGAGGTCAGCCCCAGCGGCGCACGGCCCACTTCTGCAGGAGCGCGAGCAACGAGTCGGTGAGCTTGCCGAGGACCGCCAGCACGATGATGGCGAGCACGATCTGATCGACCCGCCCATTGTTCTGCCCCCGCAGGAGCAGGAAGCCGAGCCCCATCGACGCCCCCAGCAGCTCCGCGGCGACGAGGAACAGCCATGCCTGGACGAGAGCGAGCCGCAGCCCGGAGAACAGCGACGGCAGCACGGCGGGCAGCTGCACGGTGAAGAAGAGGCGGAGACCGCCGAACCCGAACGAGCGGCCCAGCTCCACGAGATGCGGGTCGACATGTCTGAGCGCCAGGGACACCGTGGTGAAGACCGGGAAGAAGGCGCCGATCGCGATGAGGATGATCTTCGACTGCTCGCCCATCTGGAACCAGACGAGCAGAAGCGGCACCCAGGCGAGGCTGGGCACCGCGCGCACGATGCCCAGCGACGGGGAGAGCGTGGCGTCCCAGAGGCGGGAGAGGCCGATGAGACCGCCGAACGCGATCCCCAGGAGCGCCCCGGCGGTGAATCCCAGCACGACCCGCTGCACCGAGATGGCGATGAACTGTCCGAGCTCGCCGCGCTCGGCGAGCGTCACGGCGGCATCGATCACCGATGCGGGGCTCGGGAACTTGAAGGGCGGGACGATCGGATCGCCGGGGATCGTGAGGAGGAACCAGACGACGACGAGCGCGACCGGGACGACCGCGCCCACCGCGATCCGCACACCACGCCGCGACAGCGGTCCCGTCTGCGGCGGATCGGCGACGGTGCGCTTGGTCCCGGTCGTGCTCATCGTCGTCCCCTCGCCATGCCCGGCGTCAGCCGGCGGCCTTCTCGGCGAACTGGGGCGCGAACAGCGTGTCGAGCGCGGCGTCGATCGACTGCTGGCTGGTGACGTCGCCCAGCGCCACCTGGATCGCGCCGATCGGGGCGAGGACGGACGCGAGCGCCTCGCCCGGGACCGGATCGATGTCGAGCCCCTCGCGCTCGTCGATGACCTTCTGCGCCACGCTGAGGTCGATCACCGCGGCGTCGGCGAGGATCTGCGCCGTCTCATCGGGGTTCTCGAGCGCCCACGCACGGGCGCGCTCATAGGCGTCGACGACGGCCTGGACGGCGTCGGGGTTCGTCTCGATGATCTCCTCCGTCGCGTTCAGCACGCTGAAGGAGTTGAAGTCGAGGTTGCGGTAGAGCAACTCCGCCCCGCTCGCCTCGGCCGTGGCCATGATCGGGTCCAAGCCCGACCATGCGTCGACGGAGCCCGACTGGAGCGCGGCCCAGCCGTCCGCGTGCAGGACGTTCTCGACCGTCACGTCGTCGATGCCGAGACCGTTCGCCTCGAGCGCCTGCACGAGGAAGAAGTAGGGGTCGGTGCCGAGCGCGGCGGCCACGCGCTTACCTGCGAGGTCGGCGACCGAGGTGATCTCTGAGCCCGCCGGGACGACGAGGGCGGCCCATTCCGGCTGCGCGACGACGTCGACGATCTGCTGGGGGGAGCCGTTGGCGCGGGCGAGCAGCGCCGCCGAGCCCGCCGTCGATCCGAAGTCGATGGCCCCGGCACGGAGCGCCTCGTTCGCCTTCGAAGAGCTGAGCGACTGCACCCACTCGATCGTGTAGCCCTCCTCCTCGAGCCAGCCCTGGTCCTTCACGATCAGGCTGAGCGGGTTGTACGTGGCCCAGTCGAGCGTGAGGGTCGTCGAGGTGCCCGAGGTGCCCGAGGTGGCGTCGGCCTCGGCGGGGGCGTCTTCGCCCGCGACGCAACCGGAGAGGGCGAGTGTGGCGATGACGGCGCCGGCGGCGAGGCCGAGCGAGCGACGGCGAACAGACATGGATGGGCCTTTCGATGGGCGGTGGTGAGGGGACATGGCGTGGATGCGCCGCAGGTCAGTGCGCGTGGCGATCGATGCCGAGCGCGCCGAGCAGCCGCGCGCGCATCTCGGCGAGCTCGGCGGAGCCGCGATCGCGAGGGCGGTCTCCCGGCACGGTGAGCAGCTGTTGGATTCCGGCGCCGGGGGCGTCGTCGTCCGCGCCGAGCACGATGATGCGATCGGCCAGCTGCACCGCCTCGTCGACGTCGTGCGTCACGAGCAGCGTCGTGGTCGGCGCCTCGGCGAGCACCGACAGCAGCAGATCTTGCATCCGCAGCCGGGTCAATGCGTCGAGCGCTCCGAACGGCTCGTCCAGGAGAAGCACACCGGGTCTGCGGGCGAGCGCGCGGGCGAGGGAGGTGCGCTGGGCCATCCCCCCGGATATCTGGCGCGGGCGATGGTGCGCGAAGTCGGTGAGGCCGATGAGGCCGAGGAGCCCGTCGATGCGAGCGTCCCGCTCGGCGCGGGGCAGTCCACGGGGCAGGCCCAGGGCGATGTTCTGGGCGACGGAACGCCAGGGCAGCAGGCGCGGCTCCTGGAAGCCGATCGCGATCCGCGGGTCGATTCCGCGGATCGGGTCGTCGTCGATGAGCACATCGCCGCCGCTCGCGACGTCGAGTCCGCCGGCGATGCGCAGGAGGGTGGACTTTCCCGAGCCGGAGGCGCCGAGGATCGCCACGAGCTCTCCGGGTTCGACGACGAGATCGATGTCCTGCAGGACCGCGTGGGAGCCGAAGGAACGGGAGAGGCTGCGAAAACGAAGCCGAGCGGCGGGGACCGCATACGCCGTCCCGTCCGGCACGTGCGTGACCGAGGTCGTCATCGTGCATCCTCTCGCAGGTCGGAGTCGATCGGAATGAAACTAACGATTCTCGTCGCCGAGGCCCGCATCGCGCGACACGGGGGGTAACAGTGGTTCATCCGCTGTCCCCGCTCGCCGGGCGGTGACTGGCGTAGGTTGGGAGGGTGAATGCCGCTCCCGCCGACCAGCTTCGGCTCCTCGATCTCGCTGCCCTCGACACCCGCCGGACGCAGGCGGATGCGGCGCGCCGCAACCCTCCGCAGGCAGCCCGGGTGCAGGAGCTCGTCGCCCTTCGCCAGTCGCTCTCGCACGAGCTGTCGAACCGCCGCGGGGCGGTCGACGACCTGCAGGCGGAGTTGCGTAGGATCGAGGCGGACGTCGCCGTCGTGACGGCGCGTCGTGCCCGCGACGACGAACTGCTGCGGACGACGACGAGCGCGAAGGACGCCGTGGGGATCGAGCACGAGCTCGCCTCGCTCCGTCGGCGCCAGAACGAGCTCGAGGACGCCCAGCTCGTTCTCATGGAGGACCTGGAGGCCGCCGAGCTCGCGGTCGCCGAACAGGAGGCCCTGATCGCGACGACCAACGAGGAGGGTGCGCAGCTCTCCGGCGCGGCCAAGCTCCACGTGGCGGAGGCATCGGCGCTCCACGATCAGCTGACCCGCGACCGCGCCGCCGTGGCGGCAGGCGTCCCCGGCCCGCTCCTCGCGCTCTACGAGAAGCTGTCCGAGCGCAGTGCGGGCGCAGCTCTCGTGCAGGGGCGCACGTGCCTCGGATGCCACATGATGCTCTCGGGCACGGATCTGAACAGGCTGCGCCAGGCGGAGGACGACGCCGTCGTGACCTGCCCCGAGTGCGGATGCATCCTCGTGCGCACCTCGGAATCCGGGTTGTGAGACCGATTCGATCGCACTCCCGTGCGGCTCAGCACGGTGTCCACCGAGCGCGCTGACCCCGCGACGCGCTGGAGCGTCCTCGCGCCCGGCAGTGAAGACGAGCTGATCGATCTCGCGGCCGACGGCACGGTGCTCGCCCGCGCGCGGTGGGACGCGACGCGGGCCACGGAGCTCGTGGCCGCTCGGGCCGAGACGAGGTGGGTCTGGGGAGACACCGCGCACACCTATCCCGATCTCCTGCGCGCCGGTGCCCGGGTCGATCGCGCGTGGGATCTCCGACTGTGCCACCGGATACTGCGCGGCAGCATCCGCGAGTCGTGGGGGCCGGCCTCGGACTGGGACCTGCCGCCGGAACAGCACGCCGGTCACGACGCGCTGTTCGACCTCGCCGAGCGTGACGTCGTGGACGCGGAGCAGGCGGCGGCGGAGCTGCTCCTCCAGTGGCGCGCGATCGACGCGGCGGACGACCCGCGTCGGCTGCGGCTGCTCCTGCACGGCGAGTCAGCGGGTGCGCTCATCGCGGAGGAGATGCGTGCCGCGGGTCTTCCCTGGAGTGCGGCACGTCACGACCGCATCCTGGTCGAGACCCTGGGGCGGCGGTCGCCGTCGTCGGGCGTGCCCGAGCGGATGGCCGAGCTCGCGGAGCGGGTGCGCGACGCGCTGGGGGACCCCGCGGCGAACGTCGACTCGCCGCCGAAGCTCCTGCGGGCGCTTCGACGCGCGGGGATGCAGGTGACCTCCACGAGCCGCTGGGAGCTCGTGGAGCAGTCGCATCCGGTGGTGGCGCCGCTCCTTGCATACAAGCGCATGTCGCGGCTGTGGGTCGCGAACGGCTGGGCCTGGCTCGACGAGTGGGTGCGGGACGGACGGTTCCGGCCGGTCTACGTCCCCGGCGGCGTCGTGACCGGACGGTGGGCGTCCAGCGGCGGCGGCGCGCTGCAGATCCCGCGCCTGCTGCGGCCGGCGGTCGTCGCGGACGACGGGTGGGTGATCGTCGATGCGGATGTCGCGCAGCTGGAGCCGCGGGTGCTCGCCGGCATGTCCCGGGATCTGGCGCTGGCCCAGGCCGCTCGCGGGCGGGACCTCTACACCGGCATCGTCGAGTCCGGCGCGGTCGAGACCCGCGAGGAGGCGAAGTACGCCGTGCTGGGGGCGATGTACGGCGCGACGACGGGGGAGAGCGGCCGGCTGGTCCCCCGGCTGCGTCGGGCCTACCCGGCGGCCATGCGACTCGTGGACGACGCGGCCGCCGCCGGCGAGGACGGCGGCACGGTGCGTACGTGGCTGGGCCGCACCTCGCCCGCGCCGGATGCGGAATGGCTCGCCCTCGCTGCGGATGCCGTGGAGGAGAACGCGGACGCCGCCGCCCGTGACCGGGCGCGGCGGGCTGCCCGTGACCGCGGACGGTTCACCCGCAACTTCGTCGTCCAGGGTACGGCGGCCGAGTGGGCGCTGTGCTGGCTGGCGGAGATCCGGCGACGGCTCGACGCGCTCGGAGAGACGAGCGGAGCCCGTGCCGAGCGGTCGGGCGTCGTGTTCGCCGGCCGTCCCCATCTCGTCTTCTTCCTGCACGACGAGGTCATGGTTCACGCGCCGGCAGACATCGCGGACGCGGTGGGCGCCGCGCTCGCCGAGGCTGCCGAGGCGGCGGGCCGTCGGCTGTTCGGGTCGTTCCCGATCGACTTCCCGCTCGATGTCGCCGTCACCGGGGACGCCCGGGCGGACGGCGAGTCGTAGGACGAGCACCGATAGACTCGAGAGCGCGAATGGGTCGGCTGGACGGTCGCGTCGCGGGAGATCGCGCCGAGGAACGTCCGGGCTCCGCAGGGCAGGGCGGTGGGTAACACCCACCCGGAGCGATCCGCGAGACAGTGCCACAGAGAGCAGACCGCCGGGACTCGTCCCGGTAAGGGTGAAAGGGTGGTGTAAGAGACCACCGGGGTCGTGGTGACACGACCCGCACGGCAAACCTCGCCCGGAGCAAGGCCAGACAGGGGATGACGACGCGGCCCGCCGAGTCCCCGGGTAGGCCGCTGGAGCGGCACGGCAACGTGTCGCCGAGAGAGATGACCGTCCACGGGGCGTCACGCCCCCGGACAGAACCCGGCGTACAGGCCGGCCCATTCGCCCCCTGTACGCCGTGTCGTCCTAGGCTCCGGTGACCGTGTCGGCGAGCTGAGGCGCGGCGCCGAGCGAGAGCGCCGCCGCCCCGATGATCCCGGCGTTGTTGCGGTGGACGGCGGGCACGATCGGCGTCTTGAGATCCAGCAGGTGGAGGAACTTGTCGGCGTGCTTGGACACCCCGCCGCCGACGATGAACAGGTCGGGGCTGAAGAGGAACTCGACGTGGCGGTAGTACCACTGCAGACGGGCCGCCCACTCCTCCCAGTCGAGGCTGTCGCGCTCCATCGCGGAGTAGGCGGCGTAGGCCTCGGCGTCCTTGCCGTGCTTCGCACGCTGCAGGTGGCCGAGCTCGGAGTTCGGGATGAGGGTGCTGTCGTAGATCATCGCCGAGCCGATGCCGGTCCCGAGCGTCGTCAGGATCGTCAGGCCCACGGCGTCCTTGGCGGCGCCGAAGCGCAGCTCCGCCACGCCCGCGACGTCCGCGTCGTTCGCGAAGTGGATGTCGCGCCCGAGCCCCTTCTCGAAGAACTCCTCGGCGGGGAAGTCGATCCATCGGTCCGAGACGTTGGCGGCGGACCGGGTGCGACCGTTCTTGACGATGGCGGGGAACGCCACGCCGAGCGGGTAGTCGGAGTCGGCGACGCCGAGCGTGTCGAGGACGGTGCGAACGGCGAGCAGGATGTCGTCGGGCTGAGCACCGGCCGGCGTCGAGACCTTGATCCGATCGCTGACGAGCTCACCGCGCCCCAGGTCCACGATGCCGCCCTTGATGCCGGTGCCGCCGATGTCGATGCCGACTGCGAGGTTCTTCTCAGATGCCATGCGTCCAGCCTATCCAGGACGACTCCGCGGATCAGTAGGATCGACAGGGACAGCGAGGAGTCTTCGGTGAGCGACGAGAACGACAAGTACTGGTACAACCTGACGACCGGTGAAGTGGAACGCGGCTTCGCGTCTCCGGTCATCGACCGCGCAGGTCCGTTCGACACCGCCGAAGAGGCTGCGAACGCTCCGGAGCTGCTCAAGGAGCGGTCCCGGCAGTGGGCCGAGGACGACGAGCGCGAAGAAGACGAGTGAGACCCGCGCGCGTCTGGTCGACGCGCGCAGCCGAATGATCTGATCCGGCCGAGGCCGGCGGTGGAGGGGAATCGATGGACAAGCAGCGGGACTTCGTGTTGCGCACGATCGAAGAGCGCGGCGTCAAGTTCGTCCGCCTGTGGTTCACGGACGTGATCGGCACGCTCAAGTCGGTCGCGATCGCGCCGGCCGAGGTCGAGGGCGCGTTCGCCGAGGGCCTCGGGTTCGACGGATCCGCGATCGAGGGCCTCACCCGGACGTTCGAGTCGGATCTGCTCGCCCACCCCGACCCGACGACGTTCCAGATCCTGCCGTGGCGCGGTGAGATCGACCCGACGGCGCGCATGTTCTGCGACATCACGACGCCCGACGGGCAGCCCGCGGTCGCCGACCCGCGGCACGTGCTCAAGCGCACGCTGGCGAAGGCGGCGGATGCCGGGTTCACGTTCTACACCCACCCCGAGATCGAGTTCTACCTGCTGAAGTCCTCGACCTATGGCGCAGAGGGTCCGGAGCCGGTCGATTCGGCGGGGTACTTCGACAACGTGCCCGGGGGCACGGCGCACGACTTCCGTCGTCGGTCCGTGCGGATGCTCGAGGATCTCGGCATCTCGGTGGAGTTCAGCCACCACGAGGGCGGTCCCGGCCAGAACGAGATCGATCTGCGCTACGCGGACGCCCTGACCACGGCCGACAACATCATGACGTTCCGCACGGTCGTCAAGGAGGTGGCGATCGAGCAGGGGGTCTACGCGACCTTCATGCCGAAGCCGCTGAGCGGCCAGCCGGGCAGCGGCATGCACACGCACATGTCGCTGTTCGAGGGCGACCTCAACGCCTTCTACGAGGAGGGCGGTCAGTACCAGCTCTCGAAGGTCGGCCGGCAGTTCATCGCGGGGCTGCTGCGCCACGCGAACGAGATCTCGGCGGTGACCAACCAGTTCGTCAACTCCTACAAGCGGCTCTGGGGCGGTGACGAGGCGCCGAGCTTCATCTGCTGGGGTCACAACAACCGGTCCGCGCTCGTGCGCGTGCCGATGTACAAGCCGAACAAGGGCCAGTCGTCGCGCGTCGAGTACCGTGCGCTGGACTCCGCGGCCAACCCGTACCTCGCATACGCGCTCATGCTGGCCGCAGGCCTCAAGGGCATCGAGGAGGGCTACGAGCTTCCCGCCGAGGCGGAGGACAACGTGTGGTCGCTGTCCGATGCCGAACGCCGCGCCCTCGGGTACGCACCGCTGCCGACCAGCCTCGACCAGGCGCTCGGCTACATGGAGGAGTCGGAGCTGGTCGCCGAGACGCTCGGCGAGCAGGTCTTCACCTACGTGCTGCTGAACAAGCGCAAGGAATGGGCGGGCTACCGCTCCCAGGTCACGCCCTTCGAGCTGAAGAGCAACCTCGAGATGCTCTGAGCCCGGCATGGCCGGATCGGATCGCTCCTCGTCGTCTCCTCGTACCGTGCTCGCCCGGCTCGGGCTGGGCGACATCGGGGCGGCGCTCGAGCTGCTCGACGAGCTCGCCGGGCTGTTGTCGGTCGACCGTGAGATGCTCACGGCGGACCTCGGACGTGCGGCGGACCCGGATGGGGCGCTTCGTGCGCTCGCGCGTGTCGCGCGGCGGGAGGCCGACGTCGTGCGCGAGGTCATCCTCGACGATCTCTCGCGCCCGGCGGTGTGGGCGATCCTCGGGGCCTCCGAGGGATTCGCGGAGTTCTACTTCCGCCATCCCGGCGAGATCGTCCACCTGGCGGGAGCGCGGGGCGGGCTGCCGTCGTCCGAGCTGATGCGGGCGGAGCTGCTGGCCGCCGTCGAGGACGAGGACGGCTTCGCCGCGGACGGGGACGAGTCGGCGTGGGTGGCCCTCCGCGTCGCCTACCGCCGCATCCTCGCCCGCATCGCGGCGTTCGACCTGCTCGCGGGAGACGCGGAGGCTGTTCTCGCGCCGGTGTCGGCGGCGCTCGCGGACGCGGCCGGTGCGGCGCTCGAGGCCTCCCTGAGCGTCGCACGCACCCGGGTGAGCCGCGGACGGCCCGGCGGGCTCTTCCCCCGCGAGCAGGTGGCCGCGACGCAGCTCGCGATCATCGGGATGGGAAAGACCGGTGCTCGCGAGCTCAACTACGTCAGCGACGTCGACGTCATCTTCGTGTGCGGTGCCGAGGACGCCGCCTTCGAGGAGTTCGGCGAGAGCCGGGTCATCGACATCGCGACGCGCCTCGCGGTGCAGACGATGCAGGGCATCTCCGGCGTCGAGGTGGAGCCGCCGCTCTGGGAGGTCGACGCGAACCTCCGCCCGGAGGGCAAGCAGGGCGCGCTCGTGCGCACCCTCGACTCGCACCTGTCGTACTACGCGCGGTGGGCGAAGAGCTGGGAGTTCCAGGCACTGCTGAAGGCGCGTGCGCTCGCCGGCGACGCGGCGTTGGGGGAGGCGTACGTCGCCGCGGTCCAGCCGAAGATCTGGACGAGCGCTGCGCGCGAGAACTTCGTGGACAGCGTCCAGCGCATGCGCGAGCGCGTGACCGACCACATCCCGCCGGCGGAGGTCGCCTCGCAGCTCAAGCTCGGCCCCGGCGGCATCCGGGACATCGAGTTCACCGTGCAGCTGCTGCAGCTCGTGCACGGGCTGACCGACGATCGCATCCGGCAGCGCGGTACGCTCGACGCCCTCGACGCGCTGGTCGCGGAGGGCTACATCGGGCGGGCCGAGGCGGCGGTCTTCGCCCGTGACTATCGCATCCTCCGGGTGCTCGAGCACCGCGTGCAGCTGCGGGGGCTCCGCCGTACGCACCTCATGCCCGAGCGTCCCGAGGACCTCCGGGTGCTCGCGCGGGCGAGCGGGCTGGCGGACGGCGCGGCGGCGGTCTGGGAGCTGTGGGAGGCGGTCAAGCGCGAGGTCCGCGACATCCACGTCCGACTCTTCTACCGCCCGCTGCTGTCGGCCGTCGCCGCGCTGCCGGAGGGCGAGCGCAGTCTGTCCACCGCGCAGGCGCACGACCGCCTGGCCGCGATCGGATTCCAGGACCCGGCGGGAGCGCTGCGGCACATCGCGGCGCTGACGACCGGGCTCAGCCGCAAGGCGACGATCCAGCGCCACCTGATGCCGGTGATGATCCGCTGGTTCGCCGACGGCGTCGACCCGGACTATGGCCTCCTCGCGTTCCGCCGCATCAGCGAGCGTCTCGGGAACACGCCGTGGTTCCTGCGCCTGCTGCGCGATTCGTCGGCGGCGGCGGAGAGCCTCACACGCGTGCTCTCCGGCTCCCGCTACATCGGCGAGCTCATGGAGTGGATCCCGGAGTCGGCGGCCTGGCTCGACGACGAGGACCTTCTGCGGCCGCGCACCGGTCGTGCTCTCCAGGAGGAGGCACGCGCCATCCAGACCCGTCACGACACGATCGAGGACGCCATGCGCTCGGTGCGGTCACTGCGCCGCCGCGAGCTCCTGCGCACCGCGATGGCCGCCGTGCTGGGAGTGCTCACGATCGAGGCGCTCGCGGATGCGCTCACGACGATCACCGAGGTCACGATCCAGGCCACGCTCCGTGCGGTGCGGCGCGAGGTCGTGCCGCCGGAGGACGACGCGCTCGACTTCTCGGTGATCGCGATGGGGCGCTTCGGCGGGCGCGAGCTCGGGTTCGGGTCGGATGCCGACGTGCTGTACGTGTATCGCGCGAACGGGGTGGACCCCGAGCGGGCGCACGCGCTGTCGCTCAAGCTCGTCGCGGGCCTCCGCGCCCACTCCGAGGACCACCGGGTGCCGCTCGACCTCGACGCCGGCCTCCGCCCGGAGGGGCGCAACGGTCCGCTCGTGCGCTCGTTGGACTCGTACGTCGAGTACTACGAGCGCTGGTCGCTGTCCTGGGAGGCGCAGGCGCTGCTGCGTGCTCGCGGGGTGGCCGGCAGTCTGAAGCTCATCCGGGAGTTCACGGCCCTGGCGGACCGGGTGCGCTATCCGGCACGCGCCGACCCGCAGGGACTGCGCGAGATCAAGCGGATCAAGGCGCGGGTCGAGAGCGAACGGCTCCCTCAGGGCGTCGATCCCGCGAGACACCTGAAGCTCGGTCCCGGCGGACTCAGCGACGTCGAGTGGCTGGTGCAGCTGCTGCAGCTTCAGCACGCGCACGACATCGCGGGCCTGCAGACGACCTCGACGATCGCGGCGCTCGATGTCGCGGGCGAGGCGAACGTCATCCCGGCCACCGCCGTTCCGCGGCTGCGCGACGCATGGCGCCTGGCGAGCCGTCTCCGCTCGGCGAACACCCTGCTGTCGGGCCAGACGAGCGACGTGCTCCCGAGCGATCGTCGTCGTCTCGACGGCATCGGGCGTCTCCTGGAGTATCCGCCGCATTCGGCGACAGAGGTCGAAGAGGACTGGATGGGGACGGCGCGCCGCGCGCGGCGGCTCTTCGAGAAGCTCTTCTACGGCTGACGTGTGGCTCTCCCCGTGCGATGCGGGCATCGTTCCGACCTCTCCGGAGGGCATCGAGGACGGGCCGTTCTCAGTGGGCCTCGGCGAGTTTGCGTGCTGCGCGATCGACGAGCGGGCCGCGGTGCCGATCGACGCTCGCGATCGTGTCGGCGACGTGGACGGGGTCCGCATCCGGACGTCGCGGCGATCCCGCGTCGAACGGCGGCGCCGGGTCGTACTCGATGGCGAGCTGCGCCTGCTTGGCCGTCTCCGCACCGAACAGCTCGGAGGCGAGCGTCAGCGCGAAGTCGATCCCGCTGGACACTCCGGCTCCGGTGAAGATGTCTCCGTCACGGACGACACGTTCTGCGACCGGGACGACGCCGAGACGCTCCAGAAGGTGGAGCGATGCCCAGTGGCTCGTCGCTCGTCGTCCATCCAGGAGACCTGCGGCGGCCAGCGCGAAGGAACCCGTGCACACACTCGTGATGTATCGTGCCCCGGCTGCCTGTCGGCGGAGGAACGCGAGGGCGATCTCGTCCTCGAAGAGATCGAACGCCCCCTGTCCGCCCGGCACGAACAGCACGTCGGCCTGCGGAGCCTCCGCGAGCGTCGTCGTCGGCAGGATCGAGAATCCCGCGTCGGTCGGCACGGGTTCGACCCGATGCCACGCGAGGTGCTGCTCCGCGTCCGGCAGACGCGAGAACACCTGGGCAGGACCCGTCAGGTCGAGCTGAGTGACGGCGGGGAACAGCAACGACACGAAGCGCACTGGCTGCGGCATGATTCCGAGCGTACTCGGGGAGCGGACAGCCGCCGGACGTCGCCGTGTCTTCCTGGCACGTCCGAGGCCTGACGCGCGCGAAGCCCACGGGCCGCGCCGCCCCGCCTCGGATGCGTTACTCTGTTTTTATGAGTAAAGAGACGACGGATGGCGCGGCGACGGCGTCAGCGCCGGACGCTGCTCTGTGTCCCTCGTTCCTGGCGGCGATGGACATCCTGGGCAAGCGGTGGAACGGCGCTCTGATCCAGGTGCTCCGCGGCGGCGCGCTGCGTTTCGTCGATCTCAAGAGCACGGTCCCGGGGATCAGCGACGCGGTGCTGACGACGCGCTTGGGGGAGCTGCTGCGGTGCGGGCTGGTCGAACGCGTCCTCCCCGGCACGGGCTCGACCCGAGGCGTGTACGCGCTGACCGAGAAGGGTCGTGCGCTGCTGCCGGTCCTCGACGATCTGACCGCGTGGAGCGAGAGATGGGTGCCGGCCGACGCCCATCGTTCCTCCCGATCCTGAGTGTTTCCGCAACGACTGAGAGAAGAGAGTTCTGATGGTGTTCGAGATCGGTGTCTATCACTTCGGCGAGCTGACGCCCGACCCGGTGACGGGGGAGACGGTGTCGCCGTCGCAGCGTCTGCATCAGCTGATCGAACAGGCCGAGGTGGCCGATGAGGCGGGCCTCAGCGTGTTCGCGGTGGGGGAGCACCATCGCCCCGACTTCGCCGTGTCGGCCCCCGCAGTGGTGCTCGCGGCGATGGCCGCACGAACGAGTCGTATCCGCCTCTCGAGCGCGGTGACGGTGCTGAGCTCCGACGACCCGGTCCGGGTCTTCCAGCAGTTCTCCACGCTCGACAACATCTCCGACGGTCGCGCCGAGATGATCGTCGGACGCGGCTCGTATACGGAGTCGTTCCCCCTGTTCGGGTATGACCTGGCTAGCTACGGCGACCTGTTCGAGGAGAAGCTCGACCTGCTCGCGCGCATCCAGGACAGTGACCCGGTGACCTGGTCGGGCGACCTTCGCCCGCCATTGCACGAGGCGAGCATCGCGCCACGTCCTTACGAGGGCCGCAGAATCCCGCTCTGGGTCGCCGTGGGGGGCACCCCCGCCTCCGTGATCCGCGCCGCGACGCGTGGACTGCCGATGGCATTGGGGATCCTCGGCGGCCGGGTCGACGGGTTCACGCCCTTCGTCGACGCCTATCGCGCGGCGGGCGAGGAACATGGTTTCTCGTCCGACACCCTGAGGGTCAGCGTGAACGGGCCCGGCTTCGTGGCGAAGACGAGCCAGGCCGCACTCGACATCTCCTACCCGTACTTCGCGGCGGGGATGAAGGAGAACTTCCACCAACGCGGCCAGGGTCACCTCATGCCCCGACGCGCATACGAGGCGTCGGCCTCGGAGATGGGCGCGCTGTTCATCGGGAGCCCGCAGCAGATCATCGACAAGATCCTGCTGCAGCACGAGGCGTACGGTCACGAGCGGTACATCATGCAGCTCGGATTCGGGAACAGCCCCCAGAAGGAGTCGCTCGAGGCGATCGAGCTGCTCGGCACCGAGGTGCTGCCGGTCGTGCAGCGCGAGCTGGCCTCCCGCGATGCTGCCGCCGCATGAGCAGGCCGCTTCGGACCGTCACGGTCAACGGCAGCTACAGCACGCCGAGCAAGACCGGCGCGCTCATCGAGCTGATCACCGATCAGATCGCATCGACCCGCGAGATCGAGGTCCGTCGCATCGAGGTGTCCACGCTCGGACCGGGGCTCACGAGTGCGCTCGCGCGCGAGGACCTCTCCGCAGAGGTCCGCGCAGAGGTCGCCGCTGTCGAGGACGCCGACCTCGTGATCGCGGGCACCCCGGTGTTCCGCGGCTCGTACACCGGCCTGTTCAAGCACTTCTTCGACTTCGTCGACCAGTACGCCCTGGCCAACAAGCCGGTGATGCTCGTGGCGACCGGCGGAAGCGACCGGCACGCCCTGGTCATCGAGCACGAGCTGCGCCCGTTGTTCGGGTTCTTCCAAGCAGCGACCGTCCCGGTGGGGATCTACGCCAGCGCAGGCGACTTCGATCGCACGACACTGCTCGCCCCCGAGACCTACGCGCGCATCGAGATCGCCGTCCGTGACATCGTCCCGGTCCTCGACGCGCTCACCGCCGCACCGGCGACAGCCGCAGTCCCCTCCGGCCCCGGCAGGCCGGAGGGAGCCGGGGCCACCGCACTTCATTGACGCGCATTCCGCGCACTCCATCACATCGAGAGGAATCCCCATGACCGTGTACACACTCCCCGAGCTGGGCTACGACTATGCCGCGCTGGAGCCGGCGATCAGCGGCACCATCATGCAGCTGCACCACTCCAAGCACCACCAGGCGTACGTCACCGGTGCCAACACCGCCCTCGAACAGCTGGCGGAGGCGCGGGACTCGGGCAGCCTCGGCAACGTCAACAAGCTCCAGAAGGACCTGGCGTTCAACCTCGGCGGACACACGAACCACTCCGTCTTCTGGACGAACCTCTCCCCGAACGGAGGCGACAAGCCCACCGGCGAGCTCGCCTCCGCGATCGACGACCACTTCGGCTCGTTCGACAAGTTCCGCGCTCATTTCACTGCCGCCGCGCTCGGCGTGCAGGGTTCCGGCTGGGCCGCCCTGGTCTGGGACTCGATCGGGAGCCAGCTGATCGTGCAGCAGTTCTTCGACCAGCAGTCGAACTTTGCCGCCGGCACCATCCCGGTCCTCCTTCTGGACGTGTGGGAGCACGCCTACTACCTCGACTACAAGAACGTGCGCGCCGACTACGTCACCGCCTTCTGGAACATCGTCGACTGGGCGAATGTCGCCGACCGCCTCGCCGCGGCTACCGCGAGGACCAGCGGCCTGATCGTCCCGACCGCGTAGCAGTCCCTCGAATCGCCGTCGGGCCACGTCTACGCGCATCCATCGCGCCGGACGTGGCCCGACGTGATCTCCACGATGCGGCCGGGGCGGAGGCCGTGTCCGGTCAGTCGGCCTTCGCGCGGACGACTCTGCGCACGAGACCGCGGATGCTCTCGGCGGCGCGGCCGCCTGCGGTTCCCAGGGGGTTGTCGCGGATCATGTAGGTCCAGGTGGCCGACGGCCGCCGCCGCCCGAGGAACTCGAGCGCGTCCTGGATGCGTTCTGGCGGAACCGCCCGGATGTCCTCGGCGACAGCGTCATCCACGGCGTCGAAGAAGCCGCGGAACTCGCGGAGCGCGATGCGGTGGAACTCCTCCACCGGATTCTGGCCGGCCAGCACCCGTAGGTGGATGCCGTCGCGTATCTCGGTGAGCAGTTCCAGGTGCTGCTGCCATCGCTCGTCGAGGTGGTGGAGCCTCAGGGCTGCGAGGGCACGGTCGACGGCCTCACCGCCCGCGGCACGCGCGAGGTGCGCGAGCTCGTCCGCCACGAGGGCGTGGACGCGGTCATCCCGGGCGGCGCCGCTCAGGACTCGCTCCCGCACGGCGAGCACCTTCTCCCGCTGTGCGGCGATGGCGCGGTTGTACTCCCAGGTACCGCGGTGCCGTCCCAGCCGCACGCTCTCGGCGATCCTCTGCGCCTCGGTCACGATCGCGCGACGGGCGTGCGGGTCGAGTCCCGAGCCGCGCTCTGCCCGGCGAAGGCTCCGCCGGGTCGCATTCTGCCGCACGAGATCGTCGTCCAGGCAGGCGAAGGCGATCGTCGTGCCGGGGTCTCCCTGTCTGCCCGATCGTCCACGCAACTGCTGATCGAGGCGTCTGGACGGGTACAGCGCCGTCGCGACGACTGCCAGTCCGCCTGCTGCGACGACCCGCGCTCGGTCACGTTCATCCGATCCGCCGAGGCGGATGTCGGTGCCGCGCCCCGACATCTGTGTGGAGATCGTCACCGCCCCGCGCTCGCCCGCCCGGGCGACGACGGCGGCCTCTTCCGCGTCGTTCCGGGCATTGAGGACCCGTGCCCGCAGCTCCGCCGGAAGCCGGGCTGCGAGCTGTTCGGATTCCGCGACGCTCTGCGTCCCGACGAGCACGGGCTGGCCGGTCGCGTGGCGGCGGAGGATCTCCGCGACGATCTGTGCGGTCTTCTCCTCCTGTGAGACGAGTACGCGCATCGACTCGTCCGTGCGTATGCGCGGACGGTGCCGTTCGATCCGACCGGAGCGCAGCTCATAGAACTCCATCAGCTCGTCGGCGACGGCCAGGATCGTTCCGCTCATCCCGGACAGCGTGCGATAGTGCAGGAGAAGGTCCTGGACGGTGATCGTGTCGAGGACTACGCCCGGAGGCGTGACCGGCAGGTGCTCCTTCGCCTCGATCGCGCGATGCAAGCCGTCCGGCCAGCGCTGCTGCTCGGCGATGCGTCCCCGTGCGGTGTTGATGAGCCGGATGCGGCCGTCCGCGATCAGATAGTCGACGTCGCGGCGGACCAGAGCACGCGCGTGCAGGGCCAGGTTCACATGGGTGAGCGTCGCGCTGTGGTCGAGGTCGAACAGATTCACCCCACCCAGGCGCGCCTCGATCAGGTCGAGACCCGCATCGGTCAAGGAGACGGTCGCCCCGTCCTCGTCCACCGTGAAGTGCTGCTCCGGATCGAGCGAGCCGACCAGTTCCGTCGCGGCACTGACGTCCTCGGCATCCTCCGGACCGGAGCCGGCGAGCACGAGCGGAGCCATCGCCTCGTCGATCATGACCGCATCGGCTTCGTCCACGATCGCGACGTCGAACACCGGTGCCACCCGATCCGCATCGACCGTGGCCTGGCGATCGCGGAGCACGTCATACCCGACCTCCGACACCGGCGCATATACGACCTGCGCTCGGTACGCGTCACGACGTGCGGCCGTCGTGGACGTCTGTCCGATCCACGCGACGCGCACCCCGAGCAATGCGAGCAGCGGAGACATCCACTCGGCGTCCCGCCGGGCGAGGTAGTCGTTGATCGAGAGCACATGCACCCGCCGCCCGGCGAGGGCGTGGGATGCTGCGGCCAGCGCACCGACGAGGGTCTTGCCCTCGCCGGTGTCCATCTCGATGGCATAGCCGTCGAGAAGCGCCGCCACCGCCAGCAGCTGCTCCTCGTACGGCGCGAATCCGAGACTGCGCGCCGCGGCTTCCGCCACGAGCGCGAGCAGCCGCGGCGACAGCGCCCCATCTGCCGCCGGGGAGTCGCGCAGCCCTCGGAGATCCTCTGCGAACTCGGCTTCAGTGAGCTGCTGCAGGGCAGCGGCGTATCCGGCGCGCGCAGCCAGGATTCCGGACATTGCCCGGAACGATGCCGCGCCGGGCAGTCCGAGAACTCCGGCCAGCCGCGACGGCAGGAACCGGCGGAGATCGAAGCCCGGCGTGTCGACCCGAGCAGCGGTGCGGTCGTCGGACGTCATCCGCGTGCGTTCCGGTGAGCCGCGGCGGTCCGCCCCGTCTTCCGATCCACTGCTCGGCTCAGGCCCGTGACTCTGCAATGAGGGTCGCCGCGTCGATAGGGCTCTGGAGACAGCGCACCGGCCCGGCTCCCTCGGATCTGAGCGGGAGTCGGGCCGATGCGTGTCGTGCGAGGAGTCAGACGCCGAAGTACAGCTCGTACTCGAACGGGTGCGGACGAGCCGCGAGCGGCTTGATCTCGTTCTCGATCTTGTACTCGATCCACGTCTCGATGAGCTCGGGCGTGAACACGTTGCCGCGGGTCAGGAACTCGTTGTCGGCGCGCAGCGCCTCGAGCGAGTCGAGCAGCGAGTTCGGCACCTGCGGGATGTTCTTGGCCTCCTCGGGGGGAAGCTCGTAGAGATCCTTGTCGACCGGCTCATGCGGCTCGATGCGGTTCAGGATGCCGTCGAGTCCGGCCATCATCTGCGCCGCGAACGCGAGGTACGGGTTGCCCGACGCATCCGGAGCGCGGAACTCGATGCGCTTGGCCTTGGGGTTCGATCCGGTGATCGGGATGCGGATCGCCGCCGAACGGTTGCCCGCCGAGTAGACGAGGTTGACCGGCGCCTCGTAGCCCTTGACCAGTCGCTTGTAGCTGTTCAGGGTCGGGTTCGTGAACGCCAGCACGGCGGGCGCGTGGGCGAGGAGGCCGCCGATGTACCAGCGCGCGATGTCGGAGAGCCCGCCATAGCCCTTCTCGTCGTAGAAGAGGGGCTTGCCCTCGAGCCACAGCGACTGGTGCGTGTGCATGCCCGAGCCGTTGTCGCCGAAGAGCGGCTTCGGCATGAAGGTCGCGACCTTGCCCCACTGCTCGGCGGTGTTCTTGACGATGTACTTGAACTTCAGAATGTCGTCGGCCGCGTGCACCATGGTGTCGAAGCGGTAGTTGATCTCCTGCTGTCCGCCGGTGCCCACCTCGTGGTGTGCGCGCTCGAGGTGGAGGCCCGACTCGATCAGCTTCAGGCTGATGTCGTCGCGGAGGTCCGCCGTCTTGTCCACGGGGGAGACGGGGAAGTAGCCGCCCTTGTAGGCGGTCTTGTTGGCAAGGTTGCCGCCCTCCTCGGCGCGACCCGTGTTCCAGGCGCCCTCCTCGGAGTCGACCGAGTAGAAGCTCGAGTTCTGCTTCACCTCGAAGCGGACGTCGTCGAAGATGTAGAACTCGGCCTCGGGGGCGAAGAACGCCGTGTCGGCGATGCCGGTCGAGGCCAGGTACTTCTCGGCCTTCTTCGCGACCTGACGCGGGTCCTTCGCGTAGATCTCGCCGTTGCGCGGGTTGTAGATGTCGAAGATCATCACGAGGGTCTTCGCCTCGCGGAACTGGTCGACGTAGGCCGTCGACACATCCGGGATGAGCTGCATATCGGACTCGTGGATGTTGGCGAATCCGCGGATCGAGGAGCCGTCGAACAGCTGGCCGACCGTGAAGAACTCTTCGTCGACGGTCTCGGCGGGAATGTTGAAGTGCTGCTGCACACCAGGAAGATCCGTGAAACGGATATCGAGGAACTTGACGTCCTCGTCCTTGATGAACTTCAGCACCTCGGATGAATCACTGAACATGGAGACTCCAGAGGTAGGGCATTCGGGAAGTTCCGCCCGCCAGAACGGGCTGTCTCGACGCTATCGGCGGGGCGTTGCTCGCCAGTGTCCCATATGTTTCCGGGATGTTACGCATGGGCGGTTAGGGTAGGGACATGCCCGAGATCCCGGTCGAGTCCCGCTATCCCGGCGAGCGATTGGACCTCCCGGACGCCGGCATCGGCTCGATCGCCCGGGCGGGTCGGCGCTTCGCGGCCGTCGCCATCGACTGGGCGTGCGCCGTCGTCATCTCGATCGCGTTCTTCCAGTACGACCCATGGGCGACGACGATCGTGTTCGCCATCGCGCAGATCGTCTTCATCCCGACCGTCGGCGGCAGCCCGGGGCACCGCATCCTGGGAATGCGCGTCGTCCGGCTCGGCGGGGGATGGGTGGGGCTGTGGCGACCCGTGGTCCGGACGCTGCTGCTGGTCCTCGTGATCCCCGCGGTGATCTGGGACGCCGATCAGCGCGGGCTCCACGACAAGGCCGCCGGCACCGTGCTCCTGCGCTTCTGATCCGAAAGTCCTCACGCTTCGTCTCGCTGCGCTCGCTCAGCGACCGGACTTTCGCACCCCACGGAGCGCCCCGCAGCGGGATCAGCGGGGACGGGGGGCGCGCACCTTCGTCGGGTCGATGCCCTTGGGGATCGGCATCGAGGCGAGCGACTGCGACACCGAGTCGATGCGCTTGATGACGGCTGCCATGGTGGCGCGATCGATCTTCTTGGGCAGCGACTTGATCGTCGATGAGAGCTTCGCGATCGGGACCTCATCGTCGCCGTGGCCCACATAGATGACGGTGACGGGCACGCCGGAGGCCACCCGCTGCACCTTCGCCCGCTCGTCGCCGACCAGCCGCGTCAGGCGGCCGCGGGCGCCCTCGCCGACGATCACGACGCCCCCGCGACCGATCGCCCGGTACACAGCCTCCTGCGTGCGCGGGTTGACGCCCACCGGCATGTCGCCGGACTGCCACTTGCGGCCGAGCGAGGTGGACAGGACGTGCCCGGCGGCGCCCGGCATCCCGTCGATCTTCTTGTACATCGCGGTCGTCGACAGGCGCGTCATCGTCATGAGAGCGGCGAGGACGCCGAAGAGGAGTCCGGTGAACCCCCAGAGGATCACGCTCCAGACGGCCACCGGCGGGACGAGGAAGCCGATCCCCACCCCGAGGGCGACGCCCGCCAGCAGGATGCCGATCAGGAGGTAGGGCAACCAGGAGTACGCCTCGACCGTGAACCGGTAGAGGGTCTTGAGCTGGGAGAAGAACCCGGGACGCTTCTCGGGTGCGGAACTGCGCGCTGCCATGCCTCCAGCCTACCTTCGCGCGACCTTCCTCTCCTCCCCAGCGCGACGCCGTCCCTCCGCGTCCACCGACGCTCCGCGGCGGCCCGCGCGAGAGGATGCGAGCGTCCAGTCTGGGGGGATGAGCGCGTCGTCGATCACCGGACCCTTGCTTCCGCTCCTCGAGGAGCCGGTGCTTCGGATCGTCCCGGAGGGCACCGGCCCCTACCCGGGCGAGATCGTGAGCTGGGACGGCCGTGCCGCGGTCGCCGTGCCGGTCGCCGACCTCGACGGGACGGAGCTCTGGAAGGCGGACGGCGAGCACGTCGCCGCGCCGTGGGAGCTCGTGCGCACTCCGACCGGCCTCGCAGTGCTGCTGCCGCCGTGCGGGCAGTCGGTGGCCGACCTCGCCGCGCGGCGGGCCGCCGGCGGACATCCGTTCGCGCCGGGTGAGGTCGTCACCCTGGTCGTCAGCATCCTCCGCGGAAGCCTCGCGGAGCACGGGATGCATCCGGATCCGGCGTGCCGGGGCCGTTGGTGGATGAGCGAGGACGGCACGCCGTTGTTCGTGCACGAGCCGGGCGCGCAGGACGACCCGACGACCGCCGCGGACCGCGCCCTCCGCGCGATCGAGGCGGCGTGCGAGGCGGAGGACACGAGCGTCGGCCCGGTCATCGGGCGGGCGCGGGAGGCCGTCGCAGATCCGGAACGCCTCGATTCCGCCGTGCCCGCTCTGGAGGACGCCCTGTTCGCGAGCGCAGCGCCGGCAGCGGTCGGCACCCAGCTGCTGGCGCGGCGGGGTGCGATCGCTCGCCCGGTGGCCGAAGACCCGATCGAGCCGGGAGAGCGCCGCGCGTGGCGGCGGCTCGCCGACGCGGCCGACGCCGGGATCGCGGAGATGGCGTCCGAGGCCCTCACCTCGCTGTGGCGGAGCATCCGGAACCGACCCCGGTCGCGTCCCCGGAACCGCCGCGGGGCCCTGATGCTCGCCGCGGCGGCGGGGGCGCTCGTGGTCGCGGGGGGACTGCTCTGGCCGGCGGACGACGCCGCCGATGGTGGCCCGGGCACCGGTCCCGACTCGGGCGTCTCCGAGCCGAGCGCGTCCGACGCGGGTACCGTCACCGACCCGGCTGTCGACCTGGAGGAGACGGCGGAGGACGGCGATGTCGTCGTGGCGGCCGGTGCGCTCCTCGAATCGCTCCGCGGCTGCGGCGGCGACGCGGACTGCCTGCGCGAACTGCGGGATCAGGAGGGCGCCGTGCCGCAGGACGGAGCGGCGTTCGCCGAGTCGTCCTCACGCCGGCTGACCCTCCTCGACGACGTCGGCGGCCTCGCGCTCCTGCGCGCCGACGACGCCTCCGGCACGCGCGCCTCGCAGATCGTCGCGATCGTCCGCCACGAACACGGATGGGTGCTGCGCGACATCCACGATGTCGCGCAGCACCCGGGGTGAGTGTGCGGGGGAGGTCAGATCCCCAGCCGGCCCGCGAAGTCGGCGGCCTCGAGCCGCGACTTCACCGCGGAGAGGAAGCGAGCCGCATCCGCCCCGTCGATGATCCGGTGATCGTACGAGAGGGCGAGGTAGACGTAGGAACGCACGGAGATCGCGTCCTTCCCGTCGACGGTCACGACACCCGGGCGCTTCACGACGACGCCGAGACCCAGGATCGCGGACTGCGGCAGGAAGACGATCGGCGTGTCGAACAGCGCGCCGCGCGAGCCCGTGTTGGTCAGCGTGAAGGTGCCGCCGGCCAGCTCATCTGGCTTCAGCTTGTTGTCGCGCGTGCGAGCGGCGAGATCGGCGATCTCGCGCGCGAGCTCCGCGATGTTCTTGTCGCCGGCATCGCGCACGACCGGGGTCAGCAGACCGCGCTCGGTGTCGACCGCGATCGACACGTTCTCCGAGGCCGGGTAGACGATCTTGCCGTCGTCGACCGTCGCGTTGATGATCGGGTACGCCTGCAGCGCCTCGACGGCCGCGATCGCGAAGAACGGCAGGAAGGAGAGCTTGTCGCCCGTCTTCTGCTGGAACTCGCCCTTGACCGAGTCACGGTAGTTCGCGAGCTTGGTCACGTCGACCTCGACGACGGTGGTGAGTTGGGCCGTCGCCTGCATCGAGGCGACGGCGCGCTCGGCGATCACCTTTCGCAGACGGGACATCGGCTGCGTGGTGCCGCGCAGCGGCGAGACCTCAGGGGCCGGTGCTGCCGCGGCGGCGGGCGCCGCAGCCGGTGCCGCGGGCTTCTCGGCGGCCTTGAGGACGTCTTCCTTGCGGATGCGCCCCCCCACGCCGGAGCCGGTGATCGAGCTCAGATCGACGCCCTGCTGCTGCGCGAGACGCCGCACGAGCGGGGTGACGTAGGACACACCCTCGTCGGCGTCGGTCGCCGGCGCGGGCTTCTCGGGCGAGGGCGCCTCGGCCGGTGCCGCGGGCTTCTCGGCCTCGGGCACCGGCGTCTCCGCCTGCGCGGCGGGGGCCTCCGCCTGCTCGACGTCGACCGGCTTCTCCGTGGACGGCGCCTCGGGCGCGGCCACGGAGGCGGGTGCCTCGGGGGCGGCGGAGGACTCCTGCGCGGGCGCGCCGTCGCCGATGCGGGCGAGCGGGCTGCCGACGGCGACCGTCTCGTCCTCCTGGACGAGGATCTCCTGCAGGACCCCGGCGAACGGGGCCGGGATCTCGGTGTCGACCTTGTCGGTCGAGATCTCGAGCAGCGGCTCGTCGACGGCGACGTCGTCGCCGATCTGCTTCAGCCAGCGGGTTACGGTGCCCTCGGTCACGCTCTCGCCGAGCTCCGGGAGCACGACGTCGCGTCCACCGGATGCAGCGGCGGCGGGCTGGGGCGCGGTCTCGGCCGGCTCCTCGGCCGCGGGCGCCTGCTCCTGCGGCGCGGCGGTCTCGGCGGCGGGGGTCTCCGCGATGGGCTGCTCAGCGGCCGGCTCGGAAGGAGCGGAAGCGCCGGAGCCGTCACCGATCTTCGCCAGGACGGCACCGACCTCTACGGTCTCGTCCTCCTGCACGAGGATCTCCTCGATCACGCCGCTGATCGGCGAGGGGATCTCCGTGTCGACCTTGTCGGTCGAGATCTCCAGCAGACCCTCGTCCGCCTCCACCGTGTCCCCGACGTTCTTGAGCCAGCGGGTGACCGTTCCCTCGGTGACGCTCTCGCCGAGAGCGGGGAGGACCACGGAAGTGCTCATGGGATTTGCTCCTTCTGAATGCGATGTCGTGTCTAGCTTAGTGATGCCCTCGTCCTACAGGACGTGCAAGGGCTTGCCGGCGAGGGCGAGGAATGCCTCGCCCAGCGCCTCGCTCTGGGTCGGATGCGCATGCACGAGCGGTGCCACGTCCTCGGGGTGCGCGTCCCAGCCCACGACGAGCTGGGCCTCGGAGATCAGCTCTCCGACGCGGGGGCCGGCCAGGTGCACGCCGAGGACCGGCCCGTCGGTCTTACGGATCACGCGCACGCTGCCGCTGCCGCCGAGGATCTCCGTCCGGGCGTTTCCGGCCAGGTTGTAGTCGAGCACGGTGATGGCGTCGACGCCGTGACGCTCCTCGGCCTGCGCGCGGGTGAGGCCTACCGAGGCGAGCTCCGGGCTCGTGTAGACGATCCGGGGCACGAGCTCGTCCGCGACCGGAGCGGGGGTCGATCCGGCGATCCGCTCGGCCACCTGGATCCCGTGCTGGAAGCCCCGGTGGGCCAGCTGCGGACCGACGACGACGTCGCCGACGGCCCAGACGCCCTCGACCGACGTACGCAGGTCCACATCCGTCACGACGAATCCGCGATCGAGGCGGACACCGGCCTCCTCGAGGCCGAGCCCCGTCGTCGCCGGTCCGCGCCCGACGGCGACGAGCAGATAGTCCGCGGTGAGCGATGCGCCGTCTTCGAGCTGCACGGACACTCCGGAGTCGTCCTGTGCGGCGGTCGCGACCCGCGCCCCCAGCCGGGTCTGGATGCCACGCTTGCGGAACGCCCGCGCGAGCTGGGTCCGGAGGGTCTCGTCCTCCGTCGGCACGAGGTGGTCGAGCGCCTCGACGATCGTGACCTCGGCACCGAGCGAACGCCAGAGGCTGGCGAACTCGACGCCGATCACACCGCCGCCGAGGACGATGACGCTCGCGGGGATCTCGCCGAGCTCCAGGGCCTGTTCGCTCGACAGGACGCGCCCGCCGATCTCGAGGCCCGGCGGCACGCGGGTGTACGCCCCCGTCGCGATGACGATGTTCGTGGCCAGGATCTCGGTCTCGCCCGCGCGGACCCGGCCGGGGCCGGCGATCGTTCCCTCCGCGGCGACGACCTCGATGCCGCGCGCTTTCAGCAGCCCCTGCAGCCCCTTGTGCTTCTTGGCGACCAGGCCCTCGCGGAACGCGTGCATGCGGGACACGTCGACCCCCTGAAGCTCGGCGAGGACACCGAGGCCGGCGGCCTCACGCACGGCGTCGACGGTCTCGGCGACGTGCAGCAGAGCCTTGGTCGGGATGCATCCGCGGTGCAGGCATGTGCCGCCGACCTTGTCGCGCTCGACGACGATCACCCTCTTGCCGAGCTCCGCGGCGCGCAGCGCCGTCGCATAGCCGCCGCTGCCTCCGCCGATGACGACGATGTCGGTGTGCACGTCACGCCTGCCCTGTGACGAGCGCGATCAGGCTTCGCACGGTGGCCGCCGTCGGGCCCTTGTCGGTGAACCCGTATCCGCCGCCCTTGTTCATGCCGACTCCGGCGATGTCGAGGTGCACCCAGGGGATGCGAGGTGCGTCCTTCTCCTCGCCGGTGCGCCCGAGGAACCGCTGCAGGAAGAGGCCGGCGAAGAGGGACCCGCCCGCCGGATCGCCGATCTTGGCGTTCACGAGGTCGGCGATGGGAGAGTCGAGGTCGTCCTCCATGTGCGTAGGCAGGGGAAGCCGCCACGCGGGCTCGCCGGCGCGCTCCGCGGCGGCGAGGTACTCGGCGACCGCGTCGTCGGAGCCCATGACGCCGGTGTGCCGGTTTCCGAGCGCCACGGTGATCGCGCCGGTGAGGGTGGCCACGTCCACGATGAGATCCGGGTTCTCGCGGCTCGCGGCGACGAGGCCGTCCGCGAGGACGAGCCGGCCCTCGGCGTCCGTGTTCAGGACTTCGACCGTGGTGCCGTCGAGCATCCGGAGCACGTCGCCCGGGCGGGTGGCTCGTCCGGAGGGCATGTTGTCGGCGATGCACAGCCACGCCGTGACGTGCACGGGCGCCGCGAGCTCGGCCGAGGCCGCGAGCACCGCGAGGGCCGTGGCGGCGCCGCACATGTCGTACTTCATCCCGACCATGGAGGCCGCCGGCTTCAGCGACAGCCCGCCGGTGTCGAACGTGATGCCCTTGCCGACCAACGCGATGTGACGGGTCGCGCCGGCGGGGGAGTAGTCGAGCCGCACGAGCCGCGGCGGGCGGTCCGAGCCCTGGCCTACTCCGAGGATCCCCCCGAAACCCTCGGCGCGCAGTTCCTCCTCGTCGAGCACGCGCACCTCGACCGGCAGGTGGGCGACGGTCTGCGCGGCCCGCCGGGCGAAGTCCTCGGGTCCGAACCATTCGGCGGGGATCGAGACGAGATCCTTCACGAGCGCGGCGGCGTCGGCGGCGACGGTCGCGGCGCGCACGTCCTCGTCGGTGCCGTCCGCGTGGATCACCACACGCGCCGCGCGCTTGGTCGCCCCCGCGGCCTTGTAGCCCTCGAAGCGATAGCCGCCGAGCCCGGCGCCCTCGGCGATCGCCCGGAACCCGCTCGACACGCCGGGAACGGCGACCGCGACGGTGTCGAACCCCACGAGGGAGCGGATGCCGGCGCCCACGGCGAACCGCAGCGCCGTCGCATCCGGTGCGCTTCCGGTGCCGACGACGGCGAGCGGGCGGTCGTCGTGGCCGGGCAGGAGCACACGCTGGTAGGTGCCGGGCGCGCCGGTGAAGCCGACGGCCCTGAGCGCCGTGCGCGCCGCGGGCCAGTCCTCCGTGTCGTACAGCGGGTCGTCGAGCGGCGGCAGGGCGAGCAGGACCGCGTCTGCGGAGGTGTCGTCGAGGGGAGCCGGGCTGAAGAGGAGATCCGGATGCGGCATGCCTCCATCCTATGGAGGCGGCCGCGCGGGAGCCGTTCGTCCCCGCTGCTCGTAGCATGGGGGTATGTCCTGGAATCCGTCGCTGTTCGCGAACACAGCCGACGCGCCGTCCGTCCCGCGCGGACTGCCGCTCGTCGTGATGCTCACCGGCTTCACCGACGCCGGTGCCGCTGTGGCCCAGGCCATCACCTATCTGCGCGAGGAGCTCTCGCCCGAGACCCTGCGCCGGTACGAGAACGACGTCCTGCTGGACTACCGCGCGCGTCGGCCGACGATCGCGTTCGATCAGGATCACCTCGCCGACTACCAGCCGCCCCGGCTCGAGCTCGCACTGGCGCACGACGCGATCGGCCAGCCGTTCCTGCTGCTCACCGGCTACGAGCCCGATTTCGCCTGGGAGGCCTTCGCCGCCTCGGTCGTCGACGCGGCCACCGCGTTCGGTGTGTCGACCGTGACCTGGGTGCACGCGATCGGCATGCCCGTGCCGCATACGCGCCCGCTCGGAGCGACGGTCTCGGGCACGCGCGCCGAGCTCGCGGAGGCCCATTCGGTCTGGAAGCCGCACACGCAGGTGCCCGCGACCGCGGGGCATCTCCTGGAGTACCGGTTCGCCGCCGCCGGGGCCGCGGTCGCCGGATTCGTCCTGCTCGTTCCGCACTACCTCGGCGACACCGAGTACCCCGCGTCGGCCATCGCGGCGCTCGACAGCGTGACGGCCGCAACGGGACTCGTCTTCGCCGTGGACGAGCTGCGCGCCGACAACGAGGAGTTCCTGGGAAAGGTCGCGCAGCAGATCTCGGAGAGCGACGAGCTGACGACGATGCTGCAGGGCCTCGAAGAGCGGTACGACGCCTACATGGCAGGGGCCACGCAGGCGTCGCCCCTGCTCCATGAGGCGGACCTGCCGAGCGCCGACGAGATCGCCGCCGAGCTCGAGCGGTTCCTGGCCAGCGGCCCGCACGACGACGATCCGCGCGGTCCTTCGTTCGGCTGAGGCGAAGGTCCCGGCCGCGGAGATCCCGCGTCCGTCCTGCCGGATCGGCGAGCCGAGGCCGCTGCTCCACGGAATACCAACGCCCGGCCGGGCGTTGGATCCAGGACCGGGTGTTGCGTCGAACGGGCGCTCGGGGTATGCGACAATAGAGGACCGACCCGTTGTCAATCGGGGGACGTCTCGGCGTCCTCAGGACTTGACAAGGGTCTTACTAGTGTCCGAGAACGACCGTGGAGACGATCCTCGGTGAAAGGCGAACCGTGACTCCAGGCACGAAGACCGACACCCGCTCGCGGACTGCAGCCTCCACGGCGGACGCCACCGACGACGTGGCTGCCGAAGACACTGCCGTGGCCACGAAGGCTCCGACCAAGAAGGCGCCCGCGAAGAAGGCGCCCGCGAAGAAGGCTCCGGCGAAGAAGTCCGCGAAGAAGGGCGACGACGAAGAGGAGTTCGACGACGACGTCGAGATCGGCGACGCGGTGACCGGCGATGACGAGCCCGAGGAGGCGCCGACCGCGCCCGCGGCGGCGACCAAGACCGCGGACTCCGACGACGACGGCGACGGCGACGGAGAGAGCACGAAGCTCGCGTTCACCGAGCCGCTGCCCACGGGCGCGATCGTCATCTCCTCGAACGACGAGGACGACGTCCCCGTCTACTCGACCCAGATCACCGGCGCGACCGCGGACCCGGTCAAGGACTACCTGAAGCAGATCGGAAAGGTCCCGCTCCTCAACGCGGCCGAAGAGGTCGAGCTCGCCATGCGCATCGAGGCGGGCCTGTTCGCAGAGGAGAAGCTGTCGGCGATGTCCGCGGCCGAGAAGTCCAAGCAGCTCGGTCTCGACCTGCAGTGGGTGGCGCGCGACGGACAGCGCGCGAAGAGCCATCTGCTCGGCGCGAACCTTCGCCTCGTGGTGTCGCTCGCCAAGCGCTACACGGGTCGTGGAATGCAGTTCCTCGACCTCATCCAGGAGGGCAACCTCGGCCTCATCCGTGCGGTCGAGAAGTTCGACTACACCAAGGGCTTCAAATTCTCGACGTACGCGACGTGGTGGATCCGGCAGGCGATCACGCGCGCCATGGCCGATCAGGCGCGCACCATCCGCATCCCGGTGCACATGGTCGAGGTCATCAACAAGCTCGCCCGGGTGCAGCGGCAGATGCTGCAGGACCTCGGTCGTGAGCCCACGCCCGAGGAGCTCAGCCGCGAGCTCGACATGACCCCCGAGAAGGTCATCGAGGTGCAGAAGTACGGTCGTGAGCCGATTTCGTTGCACACCCCGCTCGGCGAGGACGGCGACAGCGAGTTCGGCGACCTGATCGAGGACACCGAGGCGGTCGTCCCCGCCGACGCCGTGGGCTTCACGATGCTGCAGCGGCAGCTGGAGTCCCTGCTCGACTCGCTCAGCGAGCGCGAAGCGGGCGTCATCCGGATGCGGTTCGGCCTGGGCGACGGTCAGCCGAAGACCCTCGACCAGATCGGCGACACGTTCGGCGTCACCCGTGAGCGGATCCGCCAGATCGAGTCGAAGACCATGGCAAAGCTTCGCCACCCGAGCCGTTCGCAGTCGCTGCGCGACTACCTGGAGTGATCCGGGCGTGACGGGAAGCAGCATCCGTTATGTCCCGGCGGTGCTCGCCGGAAAGCTGGCGCGGTTCGCGACCCGGTTGCGCGGGGGAGGCTCGGCCTTCCCCGGGCACCTCGCGAACCGGATGGCGCCGACGCTGCTGAGCACCCTGGGCGGTCAGTTCCCCTACGGGGTCGTGTTCGTGCTCGGCTCGAACGGCAAGACGACGACGACGCACATGGTGAGCGAGATCCTGCGTGCGCACGGTCTGCGCGTGTTCACGAATCCCACCGGGGCGAATCTGCCGCAGGGCGTGACGAGCGCGCTGCTGGCCGACGCCACCCTCACCGGCAGGGTGCGGGCGGATGTCGCCGTGCTCGAGGTCGACGAGGGGTTCGCGGCCGAGCTCGCCGACATCCTCTCGCCGCGCGTGATCGTGGCGCTCAACGTGCAGGTGGACCAGCTCTACCGGTTCTATGAGACCGAGCGTGTCGCCGACATGATGCTCGACGCGTCCCGTCGAGCGGACGTCCGCGTGGTGATCAACCGGGACGACCCCTACCTCAGCAAGATCGACGAGACCGCGCTTCGTGCCCCGGTGTCGTTCTTCGGCGCGTCGGCGGACGTCGTGGGCGCCTCCGCCCACGGTCTCGTCAACGCCGCCGACACCCGCAGCGGCGACGCCGGGGCGAGGCCCCGCTCCGCCGAGAGCGAGGTCGTGTCCGTCGACGGCCGCGCGGTGGAGATCTCGCTCGAGGGGCGGGCATTCCCCATCACGCTGCCGGCGCGGGGGCTGCACTACGCGGTCGACGCCGCGGCGGCGGTGAGCGTCGCTCGGCACGTGCTCAGCGATCGGTTCCGCACGGATGCCGCGGCCGAGGGCTTCTCCCGCATGGCGCCGGCCTACGGTCGGGGCGAGCTCGTCCCGCTCCGCCGCGAGGGCGACGAGCAGGTCGAGTTCGTGATGTTCAAGAACGGGCCGAGCCTGCAGCTGAACGTGGATGCGCTCGACGGTCCTCCCGAGCGCGTTCTGATGGCGATCGACGAGGGCACTCCGGACGTGTCGTGGCTGTACGACGTCGATCTCGCCGGCCTCGACCACGTCGATGTCGTCGCGGGGGAGAAGGCCCATCAGATCGCCACGCGGCTGGCCTACGCGGGGATCCCCATCGGGGCGGTCGAACCGGACATGGAGAAGGCGGTCGCGCTGATGCGGGGCTTCGCCCCGACCCGCACCGGCCGTCAGATCTGGTTCGTCAACTACGAGCTCATGATGATCGGCCGCCGTATCCTCGGGCACGGCGATCAGGAGGTGGCGCGCCGATGACGGCTCTCAGCATCGTCCAGCTGTACCCCGACCTCCTCGGGGTGACGGGCGACCGCGGCAATGTCGAGGTGCTCGCCGCCCGCGCGTCGCTCGCCGGGCACCCGGCCGAGGTCGCGCTCGTCGGGATCGGCGACGCGGACCCGGCGTCGACCGACATCGTCGTGATCGGGAACGGCCCGCTCTCGGCGCTCCGCACCGTGCAGCAGGATCTCGCCGCTCGCCGCGACTGGCTGGCCGAGCACCTGGCGGGCGGCGGTGTCGTGCTCGCCGTCGGCGGCGGCGCGGAGCTTCTGAGCGCGGGGGTCGACCTGCTCGACGGCACGAGCGTGCCGGGGCTCGGGCTCGTGTCGGCGCGCGTCGCCCGCACCCGTCAGCGCCGCGTCGGCTACGTCGTGGCGGACACCCCCGACGGACGTCTCGTCGGGTTCGAGGACCATGCGTCCGTGTGGACGCCCGAGCCGGGCGCTGATCCGGCGAGCCGATACGGTTCGGTCGTCGCAGGCAACGGCAGCATCGTCGACGGCTACGAGACCTTCCGGGTCGACGGCCTTTACGCGACGAACGTGCAGGGCCCGGTGCTGCCGCTGAACCCGCAGCTGGCCGATGCGCTGCTCTCGCGGGCGTTCGCGCGTCACGGCGTCGAGTACGCGGCGGGCCCGGAGCACGACCGCGTCGACGCCCACGCTCGCGCCGCGCGTGCCGAGATCGAGCGGCTTGCCACGAGCAAGCGCTTCACCGCGATCCAGCTCTGACCCCGACCGCCGTGCCTGCCGACTCCGCTCCACGAGCCCGGGTGTCCCTCCCGTCGATCGTCGCGAACGTCCTCTCCGCAGGACGACACGGCGATGTCGTCGACCTGCGTCGCGACGCGCGGGGACACGGACTCGAACAGGTCGCCGAGGCGCTGCTGGAGGGGACCGACAGCGATCTCCTGGTGGACGCGACCGACCTTGAACGATGGGGCGGGCGGTCCTCGCGGCTGTGGACGGCGGGACGGGCGACCCTCGAGCCGGCAGCTGCCTTCGGCCTCGGTCCGTCGGGGCGCCCGGCGATGACCCTCGTCGGCACGGTGCTCGGCGTCAAGGGTCTGCGTGCGGGCGAAGGGGTGTCGTACGGCTACACCCACCGCGCTGCGTCGGACACCCGCATCGCGCTCGTCACCGGCGGATACGCCCAGGGGATCCCACGCATCGTCGGCAACCGCGTGTCGGTCGCGATCGAGGGACGCCGCCTCCCGATCATCGGACGCGTGGCGATGGACGTCTGTGTGGTCGACCTCGAGGACTCGGACGTCCGTCGCGGCGCGGAGGTCGTATACTTCGGCGATCCGGCTGCGGGTGCCCCGTCCCTCTCCGATTGGACGGCGGCCAGCGGTCTCGGCGCGGCGGAGCTCGTCACGGGGGTCGGCCTGCGAGTCGCCCGGGAGTACGACGTATGAGCGCGACGCTGCGGATCGATCTGACCGCGTTCGAGGAGAACCTCCGGGCGGTGCGGGACCGGGTGGCTCCCGCCGAGACGATGCTCGTGGTGAAGGACGACGCGTACGGCCACGGCCTCGCGCCGATCGTGTCGCGCGCGTGGCTCTCCGGCGTCCGCTGGTTCGGCGCGTTCGACGTCGAGACCGGCGTGCAGGTGCGGCGAGAGCTCGGCCGGGACGCACGGGTGTTCTCATGGATGGTGTTCGGTGCCGCCCAGACGACCGCGGCGGTGTCCGCCGATCTCGACATCGGCGTCGGCGACGCCGCGACCCTCGAGGAGGTGGCCGCCGCGGCGCAACGCGCCGGTGCCGTCGCACGCGTGCATCTGAAGGTCGACACGGGCCTTCACCGCAACGGGGTGCGGCCGGAGGACTGGGCGGTCTTCGTGGATCGGGCCGTCGAGCTCGCGGCCCGGCGGGCCATCGACGTCGTCGGTGTCTGGAGTCACATCGCCGAGGCCTCGGACGACGAGGACGACGCGGCCCGCGCCCGTTACGAGGTCGCCGTCGCGCAGCTGCGGGCCCGGGGCGTGGCCGAGCCGCTCCGACACCTCTCTGCGAGTGCGGCCGCGTTCGCGCGGCCGCAGTTCCGCTACGACATCGTCAGGATCGGAGCCTTCTGCTACGGCATCCGTCCGGCGGGGGGTCCGGACGAGCAGCAGCTCGGGCTCGCCCCCGTCGCAACCCTCGAGGCCGATGTGATCGCCCTGGAGAACGGCGCGACACGCCTCGGAGTCGGTTCGTGCGACGGCCTGCCGTCGACTCTGGCTGGCCGCGTGCACGTGCGGACTCCCGGCGGCGATCGCCGGCTGCTGGGCATCGAGGACACCGAGGCGCTGGTCGAGTCCTGGCCGGATGCCGCCATCGGGCAGCGGGTGCAGATCTTCGGCGGCGGGGCGCCGTCACAGACCGACCTGGCCGAGAAGATCGACTCGATCGGCGAAGAGATCGCCGTCCGGATCTCGCCCCTCGTGGCTCGCTGCCACCGCTGAGCCAGCGACGCCCGGTCGATGAACGGTTGAGGAGGCGGAAGCCGCTCCCGGAGGTGTCAGCCCTTCCGCGCCCCTGCACGCACTCCAGGGGGGTGGCGAAAGTCTGGTTCATCCGTCGCTTCCGGTCGCCGAGACCGGCGGGACGCGACAGGCGAGCCGGGCACCGCGCCCCTTCGCATCAGTTCGCGTCGATGAGGCGCGCGGTCTCGTCATGCCACGAGGTGGCGACGGTGCGCAGCTTCTCCTCGTACTTGCGACCGTGGTGCGCGCAGAAGAGCAACTCGCTCCCGTTGACCTCGGCGGCGATGTACGCCTGTGCGCCGCACGAGTCGCAACGATCGGCGGCGGTGAGGCGGTACTCGAGGACGGCGGTCTGATCGGTGGGCGTCGACATGGTGTTCATCGTGGACCTCCTCGGTGCGTCGCGCGGGTGCGGGTCATGACATACAACCACGGGGCACTGTGGACGATGCCCGCATGCCGGGGTGTTTCGCTCAGCGCGTACGCCGATGCCGGGCTGCCGTGTCTGTGCAGGGCCGGATCGGGTGCCGCGATTAGGCTCAAGGATTGTGACCGCCGAGTATTCCGCACATCATCTCCAGGTCCTCGAGGGACTCGAGGCGGTCCGCAAGCGCCCCGGCATGTACATCGGCTCGACCGACTCGCGCGGCCTCATGCACTGCCTCTGGGAGATCATCGACAACTCGGTCGACGAGGCGCTCGGCGGCTTCGGATCGCGGATCGACATCGTGCTCCACGACGACGGAAGCGTCGAGGTGCGCGATCGCGCGCGCGGCATCCCCGTCGACGTCGAGCCCCGCACCGGTCTGTCCGGCGTCGAGGTCGTCTTCACCAAGCTGCACGCCGGCGGGAAGTTCGGCGGTGGCTCGTACGCGGCCTCGGGCGGCCTGCACGGCGTCGGCGCATCGGTGGTCAACGCTCTCTCCGAACGGCTCGACGTCGAGGTCGACCGTGGCGGCAAGACCTGGGCGATGTCCTTCCGTCACGGCGAGCCGGGCGTCTTCGCCGACAAGGGTGAGCCGCGGCCGGACTCCGACTTCACCCCGTTTCGTGACAAGAGCGTGTTGCGCGTGGTCGGCAAGGCCGCCAAAGGCGTGACCGGCACCCGCATCCGGTACTGGGCCGATTCGCAGATCTTCACCAAGGACGCCGCGTTCCACGCCGAGGAGCTCGAGCAGCGTGCGCGGCAGACCGCGTTCCTCGTGCCCGGCCTGGAGATCGTCATCCGCGATCAGCGCGAGACCGAGCCCCGGGAGTCGGTGTACCGTTTCGACGGCGGCATCTCCGAGTTCGCCGAGTTCCTCGCCGCAGACAGCGGTGTCACCGATACCTGGCGGCTGACCGGCACCGGCACCTTCGCCGAGACCGTGCCCGTCCTGCAGCCGGGCGGTGCGATGGTGCCGACCGAGGTGCAGCGCGAGTGCGTCGTCGATGTGGCGCTGCGCTGGGGCATCGGATACGACACGACCGTGCGCTCGTTCGTGAACATCATCGCGACGCCGAAGGGCGGCACGCACCAGGCGGGCTTCGAGCAGGGCCTCATGAAGGTGCTGCGCAGCCAGGTCGAGCAGAACGCCCGCCGGCTGAAGGTCGGCAACGACAAGATCGAGAAGGACGACATCCTCGCGGGACTCACCGCGGTGCTCACCGTGCGTCTGCCCGAGCCGCAGTTCGAGGGGCAGACGAAGGAGGTGCTCGGCACCCCCGCGGTACGCCAGATCGTCACCTCCGTCGTCACGAAGGAGCTCACCGCCCGATTCGCCTCGTCCCGTCGCGATGACAAGGCGCAGACCGCGCAGCTGCTGGACAAGATCGTCTCGGAGATGAAGGCGCGCATCTCGGCGCGCACGCACAAGGAGACGCAACGACGCAAGAACGCGCTGGAGTCCTCCTCGCTGCCCGCGAAGCTCGTCGACTGCCGTTCGAACGACGTCTCGGACTCCGAGCTGTTCATCGTAGAGGGCGACTCCGCGCTCGGCACGGCCAAGCTCGCCCGCAACAGCGAGTATCAGGCGCTCCTGCCGATCCGGGGGAAGATCCTGAACGTGCAGAAGGCGTCCGTCAGCGACATGCTCTCGAACGCGGAGTGCGCCTCGATCATCCAGGTGATCGGCGCGGGCTCCGGACGATCGTTCGAGCTCGACGTGGCTCGGTACGGCAAGGTGATCCTGATGAGCGACGCCGACGTCGACGGCGCGCACATCCGCACGCTCCTGCTCACGCTGTTCTTCCGCTATATGCGGCCGCTGATCGAGGCGGGCCGGGTATTCGCCGCCGTCCCGCCGCTGCATCGCGTCGTCGTGATCAACCCGGGCTCCAAGCCGAACGAGACGATCTACACATACAGCGAGCCGGAGCTGCACCAGCTGCTGGCGCGCCTGACCAAGTCCGGCAAGCGCTGGCAGGAGCCTGTGCAGCGGTACAAGGGACTCGGCGAGATGGACGCCGACCAGCTCGCCGTCACCACGATGGACCGAGCGGGCCGTACGCTCCGCCGGGTGCAGGTGACGGATGCGGAGGCGGCCTCGACCGTGTTCGAGCTGCTCATGGGCAACGAGGTCGCTCCGCGACGCGAGTTCATCGTGACCTCGAGCGACCGGCTCGCGCGCGACCGCATCGACGCCTGACGCGGTCCGACCTCACGAGCCCCTCTGCCCGCACATCGATCCGCCATTCCGTCCGCGAACCGGCGCCGCGACGCGCGACGGTCAGGCGACGGCGGTGCCCAGAGCGCCGATGACGGCGTCGAGAGGCTGACCCGAGGCGTCCCGCTTCGCGCCGGCCTCGGGCAGCGCGCGGACCGCTCCGTCGGTCCCCACGGCGCGGGGGACCGCGCCGACCCACGCGAGGGTGAGCAGGTCCTCCCCGCGTAGGAACCGCTGCGCCCGCACCCCGCCGGTCGCCCGGCCCTTGGGCGGGAACTCCTCGAACAGCGAGACCTTCGCGGATCCGGCGTCGGCTCCGACGAGCGCCTGCGACGCGCCGGCGATCGTCACCACGACCACGTCCGGGGCATTCGCCGGGACGACGTCGAACGCGATGACCTGAGCCGTGCCGGCGAGGCGGATGCCGGCCATGCCGCCCGCGGAACGTCCCTGGGGTCGCACGCTCGCGGCCTCGAAGCGCAGCAGCTGCGCGTCGGAGCTCACGAAGACCAGCTCTGCGCCGTCGGCGGCGGGCGCGGCGCCGACCACCCGGTCGCCGGGTTTGAGCGCGATGATCTCGACATCGTGCTTGGCGGCGAGCTCCGTCGCCGCGACACGTTTGACGACCCCCTGCGCGGTGCCGAGGGCGATCACCGGCTCGGCGACGATCGGCACCACCGCGACGACGTGCTCGGTGCCGGAGAGCCCGAGGTACTGATCCGCGCGCGTGCCCGCGGCCAGCTGCACCGCGTTCGCCGGCACCGACGGCAGGTCGACGGGGGAGAAGCGGATGAGGCGCCCGCCGCTCGTGACCGCGCCGACGTCGCCGCGCACGGTCGTGTCGGCCCAGGAGCGGACGGCGTCGTGCTTGGCCCGCCGCGCGGGCGCGGTGATGCCGCCGCCCGGGGCATCGGCCACGAGCTCGGCGCGCACCATCCGTCCGGTCGCGGAGAGGAAGATGCGGCACGGCACGTCGGCCAGCTGCAGGTCGGCCGCCGCGGCGCGCGACGACGAGCGTGCCGTGACCGGGCCGCCGTTGAGCAGGAGCGTGCGGCGGGGGGTGCCATAGGTCTCAGCGGCCGCGTCGAGCTCGCGCGCGACCTGCGCACGCAGCAGCACGTCGGAGCCGAGCAGCTCGCGGAGGGCGGCGATCTCGCCCGCCAGGGTCTCCTTCTCGGCCTCGAGTTCGATGCGGGAGAACTTGGTGAGCCGGCGCAGACGCAGCTCGAGGATGTACTCCGACTGCACCTGCGAGAGGTCGAAGACCTCGATCAGACGGGTGCGCGCCTGCTCGGCGTCCTCGGACGACCGGATGACCTGGATGACCTCGTCGATGTCGAGGATCGCGATGAGCAGACCCTCGACCAGATGCAGCCGATCGAGCTTGCGGGCGAGACGGTACTCGCTGCGACGGGTGACGACGCGGAGGCGGTGATCGAGGTACACCTGCAGCAGCTCGCGCAGCCCGAGGGTCTTCGGCTGGCCGTCGACGAGGGCGACGTTGTTGATGCCGAACGAGTCCTCGAGCGGGGTGAGCCGGTAGAGCTGGTCCAGTACCGCCTGCGGGTCGAAGCCGGTCTTGATCCCGATCACGAGGCGCAGCCCGTTGCGGCGATCGGTGAGGTCGGTGACGTCGGAGATGCCGGTGAGCTTCTTCGAGCCGACGGCGTCCTTGATCTTCTCGATGATCCGCTCGGGACCCACGAGATAGGGGAGCTCCGTGACCACGAGCCCGGACTTGCGCGGACCGAGCTGTTCGATGCTCACCTTGGCCCGGGTGCGGAACGAGCCCCGTCCCGCGGTGTATGCGTCCTTTATCCCGTCGAGTCCGACGATGATGCCGCCCGAGGGCAGATCGGGCCCGGGCACGAACTCCATCAGCTGCTCGAGCGTCGACTCCGGGTTCTCGAGCAGATGCACCGCCGCCGCGACCACTTCGATGAGGTTGTGCGGGGCCATGTTCGTCGCCATGCCCACCGCGATGCCTGCGGCGCCGTTGACGAGCAGGTTGGGGTACGCGGCGGGCAGCACCTCTGGCTGCTGGAACTGACCGTCGTAGTTGGGGATGAAGTCGACGACGTCCTCGTCGAGGTTCTCGGTGAGCGCGAGGGCAGCGGGCGCGAGACGCGCCTCGGTGTAGCGCGGGGCCGCGGGCCCGTCGTCGAGGGACCCGAAGTTGCCGTGGCCGTCGACGAGCGGGACACGCAGCGAGAAGGGCTGTGCGAGCCGCACCAGGGCGTCGTAGATCGGGGCGTCGCCGTGGGGGTGCAGTTTTCCCATGACCTCGCCCACGACGCGCGCGCTCTTCACATGACCGCGGTCGGGACGCAAGCCCATGTCGGCCATCTGGTACAGGATGCGGCGCTGTACAGGCTTCAGTCCGTCGCGGGCGTCGGGGAGCGCGCGGGAGTAGATGACGGAGTAGGCGTACTCCAGGAACGAGCCCTGCATCTCGGTGGACACATCGATGTCCTCGATACGCCCCTGGTCGGCGGGCATGGACTCGGAGCGGGTGGGGGGCATGACGTTCAGACCTCGGGTAGCGAAAGGGTCGTGCGCGGGTATGCGAGACTGACCCCGATGACCCTCAGCCTACCGGCGGACCCCTCGCACGCCCTGCGCCTCACCGGCGTTGTCCCGGAGTTGATCGCCGCCGTGGAGGGCCGGTCGGAGCGGTTGCCCGCGGTGCGGAGCGCCGTCCTGTTCGTCGTCGACGGGCTCGGTGCCCGGTCCCTCGCGACACACACCGGGCACGCCCGGTTCCTCGCGTCGCACAGCACGAAGAAGGCCGTCGCGACGACTGTGTTCCCGAGCACCACCGCGGCCGCCCTCACGAGCCTGCTCACGGGCGCGGACGTGGGCGCTCACGGCATCGTCGGGTATCGCGCGCGGGTGCCCGCCACGGGCGCAGTCCTCAACCAGCTGACCGACTGGGGGCCGCGGGCGCTCGACCCGTCGACCTGGCAGCGGGCTCCTTCGCTGCTGGACGGCCCGTCCCGCTTCGTCGTCTCGAAGCCCGAGTACGCGTCGAGCGGGTTCACCGTGGCCACGATGCGAGACGCGGTCTTCCACGGCGAGCGCGAGCTCGAGGCCCGCATCGAGCTCGCGGCGCATCTCGCGCGCACGAACGACGGCGCGATCGTCTACCTCTATGCGCCCGAGCTGGACTCAGCCGGTCACAAGCACGGCATCGCGTCCGACGCGTGGCTCACGACGCTGGAGGCGATCGACGCCGCGACGCGTCGCCTGCACGCCGCCGTCGGTCGCGACGTGGGCGTTCTGCTGACCGCCGACCACGGGATGGTGGACGTCGAGCGCCACCGCCACGTGATCCTCGATGAGGGCGATGCGCGTCTGGACGGGGTGGCGGCGATCGGCGGCGAGCCGAGGATGCTGCACCTCTACGCGGAGCCGGGTGCTGCGTCGGCCGTCCGCGCCGCGTGGAGCGGCGAGCAGGAACAGGCCTGGATCATGAGTCGGGGCGAGGCGATCGGCGCAGGCCTGTTCGGGGCACTCGTCGACCCGGGGATCCGGGATCGGATCGGAGACGTGCTCGTCGCCGCCCGAGCGCAGATCGCCTACTACGACGGCAGGCTCGTCGACACGTCGGCGCAGAACATGGTCGGCCAGCACGGATCGCTCACCCCCGAGGAGAGGATCGTGCCGCTCCTGCGTCTGGGCTGCTTCGCGGTCTGACCGGCGGCCGTGAGGCACCGGCTCCGTGGTGCTCTTTCGCTTCAGCTTCTCCGCGCCCCTGCGGGGCGCTCTGTGGGGTGGGGAAAGTCCAGGCAATGCGCCTGTTCAACCAGAACCGGGGCGGGGAGACTTTCGGGTCAGTTCTCGTCGGTGCGGGCGCCGAAAACGATCTCGTCCCACGAGGGCATCGACGTCCGGCCCTTTCGACGTTGCGCATCCGCGTTCGACGGCTCCGCTCGCTCCGAAGGATCGTCGGGCGCCGAATCCTCGTAACCGGGCTCCAGGGCGTCGAACAACGCCACCGGCGCAGACGGCCGTGCCGGCTCAGGGCTCTCGGCGGTCGGAGCCGATGTGCGCTGGCCGCGGCGGCGGCGCAACGCCTCGAGCAGGTCGGCGGTCTCGGCGGAGGTCACCGGGGCGTCCGGGGCGCGCTTGATCGCGGCGTCCTGCACGGCAGGGCTCGACGCCGACGGCGGGGCCGAGGGGCTCTCCGTCTCGTGGCGCGGGCCGAACGCGCCGCTGTCGAAGCGGGACTCGTCCTTGATCCCGGGCGAGTCGAGGGCGCGCAGCCGCGGGATGAGGCCCTCGGGGAGGGAACCCTGGCGGGAGAGCTGCGTCGCGTCGTCGTTGAGCGGGGAGAGCGAGCTGCGCCGGGGGTCGAAGCCCCAGCGTGCATCGCGCTCCACATCGCCGGCGACGAAGGAGAGCTTCACGATCCAGCCGGAGGCCTCCTTCCAGCTGGTCCAGCGTTCGGCTGTCGCGCCGACCTCGGCGAGCTTCGACCGGACCGCGTCCCCGAACGTCGTGGGCGCATCGTCGCCGAGGTCGGAGCCGAGGAGCACCGGGACCGACAGGGCCTGGCCGACGATGAACTCACGCTCGGCGAGCACGGGCGGCTCGAAGCGGAGGACGTCCTCCAGCGTCGCGCCGAGGACCTCGGCGACCTCGCGCGCGGAGAGTCCTGCCCGGATCTGCGCCTGGATCTCGCGGGGACTCGGGCGCGGTCCGCGCGAGGGCTCCTCGCGCTCCTTGCGAGCACGCCGGAGCTCGGCGCGCAGCACGTCGTCGACCACGAGGGAGTACCGCTGGCCGGATTCGGACGCGACGACGAGCACGCCGTCCTCGGTGCCGATCACTCTGAGCTGTTCCATAGGTCACACGCCTCCCGTCTGCCGTGTGCGCCCATGGTGTCACAGGGGATGGCCGAGGTCGGGAATATCCCTCGCGTGGCGCGAGTTTCCCCCGCAGACGATGGCACAGCGGCGCGTCCCGCCCTGCATTTGCCAAATGGGCGGGCGTCATGCAAACTATGGCCGCCCGCCGCCACCGGCGGACGCTCCACCCCTGACTAAGAGACACGGAAGAATGGCTACGGATTACGACGCCCCCCGCAAGACCGAGGACGACAGCGAGTCCATCGAGGCGCTCAAGGAGCGCGTGCCGGACAAGATGTCCGGATCGGTCGATGTCGAGGACGCGGACAACCCGTCCGGCTTCGAACTGCCCGGTGCAGACCTCTCCGACATCGATCTCGATGTCGTCGTGCTGCCCGCCCAGGAAGACGAGTTCACCTGCGTCAGCTGTTTCCTCGTGAAGCATCGCTCGCAGGTCGACCACGAGGAGCCCGCCGGGTTCATCTGCGTGGAGTGCTCGGCCTAGCCCGCGCTCGACGCAGCGCGGCGGCAAGACGATCCGGTGTCCGACTGGAGATGATCCAGTTCGGCGCCGGATCTTCTGCATCCGCGATCGGTACGACGAGCACGCCGTCGATGCCTCCGCGCACCACGGTCCAAGAGCGCGGATCCAGATCTCTGCCGCGCGCGTTCCGTGCGTCCTCGCTGACCAGCGCCACCGGATCGCCGAGCAGGCCGACGTCGATGTGGGCGCGCCCGGCGTACAGGACGCCGTCCTCGACCCGTATCCGCGGTGAGGCGGCGACGAGCCCCGCGATGATCAGCACCGCCGCGACCGCGCCGGCCGCGAGGGCGACCGTCGTGTCGACCGGGGTCAGGACGAGTGCCACCATCGGTGCACACAGCGCTGACGCGACGAGCACCCGTAGGGACGGGCTGAGGCGCTCGCGGTACACGAAGGCGTCGGAACGGGCGTCTGGGCTCATGATCTGCATTACCCTCGTTGGGTGACCGAAAGCGTGGATGTCCCCATTATCGCGTCGGTCGTCCCGGCCTATGCGCACCCCGGCGATGCGGGAGCGGACCTGGTGGCCGCCGAGGCGGTACGGATCGAGGCCGGCGCACGCGCCCTGATCGCGACCGGTGTGCGCATCGCCCTCCCCGACGAGCACGTGGCGTTCGTGGTTCCGCGCAGCGGCCTGGCGGCCAAGCACGGCATCACGGTGCTGAACGCGCCGGGCACGGTGGACGCCGGATACCGCGGCGAGATCAAGGTCACCCTGCTGAACACGGACCGCGATGCGGCGTACGACGTGGCCGTCGGCGACCGGATCGCCCAGCTCATCGTCATGCACGTCCCCCCGGTGCGTTTCGTTCCCGTCGACGAGTTGCCTGCCAGCGTGCGCGGCGACGGCGGGTTCGGATCGACCGGCTACGACACCCAGAGGAGTCCCCGATGAGCGACGCGTCGCTGGAACCGCTCGACAAGTCCGCTCCCGACGACCGCGCCGAGGCGGGTCCGTTCGACGAGTCGGAGGTGAACCCGGTCCGTCCCTACATCGATCTGGGCGCGATCAAGGTGCTGCCGCGGGAGGGCCTCAACCTCAGGCTGGAGGTCGAGGAGCAGAGCAAACGCATCGTCGCGGTCGGGCTCGACTACGCCGACTCGACCCTGCAGGTGCAGCCGTTCGCGGCGCCGCGTTCGACGGGCCTGTGGGAGGAGACGCGCGAGCAGATCCGTCAGCAGGTCCGTCAGCAGGGCGGACGGGTCGAGGAGCGCGAAGGCCCTCTCGGTCCCGAGCTGCTCGCGGAGGTCCCGGTCGTCGTCGGCGGCGACACGGGGTCGGCCGCGAAACGGCTCGCCCGGTTCGTCGGCGTCGACGGGCCGCGGTGGTTCCTGCGCGGGGTCATCGGGGGCGCCGCGACCGGCGATGTCAAGGCTGCGGCGCAGATCGAGGACCTCTTCCGCTCGCTCGTGGTCGTCCGTGGATCCTCGCCGATGCCGCCGCGCGATCTCATCCCGCTGAAGATGCCGGCCACGCCGGGCAGCGCGTGAGCGAGGAGAAGCCGCGGCGCGAGCCGCGCCCCTCGGAGATGATCGGAGAGGCGCTGGGGTCGGCGGCCCGTCGCGCGGGACTCGATCCGGCGGACGAGGCGTCGACCGGGCATGTCGTCTGGCGTGCGATGGGCGGATGGCGGGGCATCGTCGAGTCGGTCCTGCCGAGCCTCCTCTTCGTCGTGGTGTTCACCGTCACGGCGCAGCTGATCCCCTCGCTCGCCGCATCCGTGGGCGTGGCCGTCGTGTTCACGATCGTGCGTTTCGGGCAGAAGTCCCCGCCCGCTGCGGCCATCGGCGGACTCGCCGCGGCCGTGATCGCCGCGGCGCTCGCGCTCATCACCGGCAACCCCTCGGACAACTTCGTGCCGGGATTGCTCACCAACCTCGTCTACGGACTGGGGATGCTGATCTCCGCGCTCGTCGGCTGGCCGCTCATCGGACTCGCCGCCGGCTACCTCATGGGCGAGGGCGTCGCCTGGCGCGCCGACCGCCGCAAGCGCCGCACCTTCTTCTGGCTGACCATCGCGTGGGCGGGCCTGTTCGCCGCGCGCCTGGCGGTGCAGTTCCCGATCTACCTGAGCTCGCTCGACCCGGCGAACCGCGAGAGCGCGGTGGCGCTGCTCGGCACCCTCAAGATCGCGATGGGACTGCCGCTGTTCGCCCCTCTCGTGGCCGTGACGTGGCTCACGGCGCGTGCCCTGTATCCGCGCCGTGCCACGGACGACCGGCGGGGCCGTGCCGGGGCGGCCGAGTGATATATTTATCTTGACATCAAGATAAATGTGCGGGCTCCCGGTAAGGCATGCCTTGCTAGCTCCCCGCCGCGGACGCGGGGAGGATGGGGTCAGCGAGCCCCGCGACGACGCCCGTCCACGCCGACGAAGGAGACACACGTGTCCACGGTTGACAGCTTCGGTGCCAAGAGCACCCTGACGGTCGGCAGCACCGACTACGAGATCTTTCGGATCGACACCGTCGCCGGTCACGAGAAGCTCCCGTTCAGCCTGAAGGTCCTCCTCGAGAACCTGCTGCGCACCGAGGACGGTGCCAACGTCACGAAGGAGCAGATCCAGGCCCTCGGCTCGTGGGACCCGAACGCGGACCCCGACACCGAGATCCAGTTCACCCCGGCGCGTGTGGTCATGCAGGACTTCACCGGCGTGCCCTGCATCGTCGACCTCGCGACCATGCGCGAGGCGGTGACCGCCCTGGGCGGAGACGCCAACAAGATCAACCCGCTGTCGCCGGCCGAGATGGTCATCGACCACTCGGTGATCGCCGACCTCTTCGGCTCCGAGAACGCCCTCGAGCGCAACGTCGAGATCGAGTACGAGCGCAACGGCGAGCGGTATCAGTTCCTGCGGTGGGGCCAGGGCGCGTTCCAGGACTTCAAGGTCGTGCCCCCGGGCACCGGCATCGTCCACCAGGTCAACATCGAGCACCTCGCCAAGGTCGTGTACGACCGCGAGGTCGGCGGCGTGCTGCGCGCCTACCCCGACACCTGTGTCGGCACCGACTCTCACACGACCATGGTCAACGGCCTCGGCGTGCTGGGCTGGGGCGTCGGCGGCATCGAAGCCGAGGCGGCCATGCTCGGTCAGCCGGTGTCGATGCTCATCCCTCGCGTGGTCGGCTTCAAGCTCACGGGCGAGATCCCCCCGGGCGTCACCGCGACCGACGTCGTGCTGACGATCACCGACATGCTGCGCAAGCACGGCGTCGTCGGCAAGTTCGTCGAGTTCTACGGCGAGGGCGTCGCGTCGGTGCCGCTCGCCAACCGCGCGACCATCGGCAACATGAGCCCCGAGTTCGGATCGACGGCCGCCATGTTCCCCGTCGACGACGTCACGCTCGAGTACCTGCGCCTGACCGGCCGCAGCGAGCAGACGGTCGCGCTCGTCGAGGCATACGCCAAGACGCAGTCGCTCTGGCACGATGCGTCCCGCGAGATCGCGTTCAGCGAATACATGGAGCTGGACCTCGCGACCGTCGTCCCCTCGATCGCCGGCCCGAAGCGCCCTCAGGACCGCATCCTGCTGTCCGAGGCGAAGTCGCAGTTCGAGAAGGACATCCTGAACTATGCGACGGCCGAGACGTCCGACTCGATCGTCGACCTCGAGGGGGAGGGATCGTTCCCGGCCTCCGACCCGGGCCCCGTTCCGGGCGAGGAGAACGCCGACACCGGCGAGATCCTGATCTCGTCCGGTGGTCCTGCCGCCGCATCGCGGCCCGTCAAGGTCACGACCCCCGAGGGATCGTCGTACATCCTCGACAACGGCGCGGTGACCCTCGCGGCGATCACGTCCTGCACCAACACGTCGAACCCTTCGGTGATGCTCGCCGCGGGACTGCTGGCGCGCAACGCCGTCGACAAGGGGCTCAAGCGCAAGCCGTGGGTCAAGACGACGCTCGGCCCGGGCTCGAAGGTCGTCACCGACTACTACGAGAAGTCCGGTCTCGACAAGGCGCTCGAGGGCCTCGACTTCTACACGGTCGGATACGGCTGCACGATCTGCATCGGCAACTCCGGTCCGCTCATCGAGGAGGTCTCCGCGGCGATCAACGACAACGATCTCGCCGTCACCGCCGTCCTGTCGGGGAACCGCAACTTCGAGGGTCGCATCAGCCCCGACGTGAAGATGAACTACCTCGCGTCGCCGCCGCTGGTGGTCGCCTACGCCCTCGCCGGTTCGATGAACTTCGACTTCGAGACGGACGCGCTCGGCAAGGACCAGAACGGCGACGACGTCTTCCTCAAGGACATCTGGCCCTCCCCGGAGGAGGTGCAGGAGGTCATCGACTCGTCGATCTCTCGTGAGCAGTTCATCAAGCAGTACGCCACCGTCTTCGAGGGCGACGACCGCTGGAAGAACCTGCCGACCCCGACCGGTCCCATCTTCGAATGGGACACCGACTCGACGTACGTCCGGAAGGCGCCGTACTTCGAGGGCATGACGATGGAGCTGACCCCCGTCTCCGACATCTCGGGCGCACGGGTGCTCGCGACGCTCGGCGACTCGGTCACGACCGACCACATCAGCCCCGCCGGAAATATCAAGCCCGGCACGCCCGCGGCGCAGTATCTCGCCGAGCACGGCGTCGACCGCAAGGACTTCAACTCCTACGGCTCGCGTCGCGGCAACCATGAGGTCATGATCCGCGGCACGTTCGCCAACATCCGTCTGAAGAACCTGCTCGTGAGCGCCGTCAACGACGGTGCGGTGGTCGAGGGCGGCTACACGCGCGACTTCACCCTGGAGGGCGGCCCGCAGTCGTACATCTACGACGCGAGCCGGAACTACCAGGATGCGGGCACGCCGCTCGTGATCTTCGGCGGCAAGGAGTACGGTTCCGGCTCGTCGCGCGACTGGGCGGCGAAGGGCACGAGCCTGCTCGGGGTCAAGGCCGTCATCACCGAGAGCTTCGAGCGCATCCACCGGTCGAACCTCATCGGCATGGGCGTCGTTCCGCTCCAGTTCCCCACGGGTGAGAGCTGGGAGTCCCTCGGGCTCGACGGGACCGAGATCGTCTCGATCTCGGGGCTCGAGAAGCTCAACGAGGGTGTCACGCCGAAGACCGTCCGCGTCACCGCCGCCCCGAGCGAGTTCTCGGCGGCCGGCAAGGAGACCGTGGAGTTCGACGCGATCGTGCGTATCGACACCCCCGGCGAGGCGGACTACTACCGCAACGGCGGCATCCTGCAGTACGTGCTGCGCTCGCTCGTCTGAGCCCGACCACGACGGCCCCGGCGTTCCGCGTCGGGGCCGTCGTCGTCCCGATCGGGTTCCGCGCTTCAGCGTCGCGCCCGAACTAGACTGGGCCGACGTTCTTCCGAACGGTCCTCGACGGCGAAAGGAGTGGGATGTCCCTGCTCACCTCCCTCTCGGGACCTCGTGATCTCGACGCGTTGACGCTCGAGCAGCTCGAGCAGCTCGCCGCGGAGACCCGATCGTTCCTGATCGAGAACGTGGCGCGCACGGGCGGTCACCTCGGCCCGAACCTCGGTGTCGTGGAGCTGACGATCGCCCTTCACCGCGTGTTCGACTCGCCGGGCGACCCCATCATCTTCGACACCGGGCATCAGTCCTACGTGCACAAGCTCCTCACCGGCCGTCGCGACTTCTCGGGACTGCGCTCACGCGGGGGACTCGCCGGATACCCGCAGCGCGCCGAGAGCCCGCACGACATCGTCGAGTCCTCGCACGCGTCGAGCTCGCTGAGCTGGGCCGACGGCATCTCCCGCGCTTTCGCCCGCACCGGACGCACGGACCGGCACGTCGTGGCGGTGGTCGGCGACGGCGCCTTGACCGGCGGCATGACGTGGGAGGCGCTGAACAACATCTCTGACGACAACGACCGCAACCTCGTCATCGTCGTGAACGACAACGGGCGCTCGTACGCCCCGACGATCGGCGGAATGGCCCGGTATCTCAACCGGGTGCGCACGGGCGACGCGTACCAGACCCTGCATCGCGGATCGCGGAACCTGTTCACCAAGCTGGGGCCGGCCGCTCGCGCCGTGTATCGAGGCGTGCGCGGCGGCACGCACGGCTTCCTCTCCCGTTTCACGAACAACGAGGCGCTGTATTCGAACCTCGACATCAAGTACCTGGGCCCGGTCGACGGTCACGACATCCCCACCCTGCTGGAGACGCTGCAGCTCGCGAAGAACTACGGAGCGCCCGTCATCGTCCACGTGATCACCGAGAAGGGGCGCGGATACCAGCCGGCGATCGACGACGAGGCCGATCAGTTCCATGCGGTGGGCCGCATCGATCCCGTGACCGGCGAGACCCTCGGCGGCGGGGGCGGCACCGCCTGGACGGACGTCTTCGCCGAGCAGCTGGTGTGCATCGGCGACGAGCGCACCGACGTCATCGCGATCACCGCCGCGATGCTGCGCCCCACGGGGCTCCTGCCGTTCGCGCAGAAGCACCCCGACCGCGTCTACGACGTGGGCATCGCGGAGCAGCACGCCGCGGCATCCGCGGCGGGCCTGGCGTACGGCGGCCTCCACCCGGTCGTCGCGCTCTACGCGACGTTCGTGAACCGCGCCTTCGACCAGGTCCTGATGGATGTGGCGCTCCACCGTGCCGGTGTGACCTTCGTGCTCGACCGTGCGGGCGTCACCGGTCCCGACGGCCCGAGTCATCACGGCATCTGGGATCTCGCGATCCTGCAGCTCGTGCCCCGCATCCGCATCGCCGCACCGCGCGACGCGGCGCGGCTGCGCGAGGCGCTGGCGGAGGCGGTCGCGGTGGACGACGCCCCGACGGTCCTGCGCTATCCGAAGGGCGAGGTCAGCCCCGATCTTCCGGCGATCGAGCGTCTGCCCGACGGCGTCGACGTGCTCGCCCGACCGGCCGCGGCCGATGTCCTGATCGTCGGCATCGGCCCGATGGCCCACGTGGCGATGGACGTCGCCGCGCGCCTGGCGGCACAGGGCATCGGGGCGACCGTCGTAGACCCGCGCTGGGTCGTGCCCGTCCCGGCATCGGTCGTCGAGCTCGCCGCCGCTCATCGGCTCGTGATCACGATCGAGGACGGCATCCGCGTGGGGGGCATCGGCACCCGGATCCGTCAGGTGCTCCGCGAGGCGGGCGTCGACACCGCCGTCGACGAGCTGGGCGTGCCCGACGAGTTCATCGACCACGCCTCGCGGGACCAGATCCTCGACGACGCGGGGCTGACCGCCGCCAAGATCTCCCAGGACGTCGTCGCGCAGGTGCTCGGCATCCGGATCCCGATCGCGCGTCCCTCGGGCGACACAGGGGCGCTCTTCATCCCGGATGCGGCACGCACCCCCGACGATCGCTGATCCGCTCACGACGGCGAATGCGGCGTAGGCGTCGGTCTGACGCTGCGTGAGCCCGGTGGCTGAGCGAGCCGAAGGCAAGACGAATGCGAGACGAAGCACCCACCGGGCTCCTTCGTCTCGTCGCTTCGCTCCTCGTTCAGGGACCGCGAGCGCGCAGCGAGACGCAGCGGGAGGGCTTTCGGGTCAGCGCGAGGCCACGCCACGGACCGGCGGATGGTGGAACGTGTCGCCGAACACGCGTTCCGATGCGCCTTCCCGGTCGAGGTAGGGCGACGCCCCGCCGTCGATGAAGGGCCACCCGGCGCCGAGGACGAGGCACAGGTCGACGTCCTCGACCTCGGGCACGACGCCCTCGTCGAGCATCAGCCGGATCTCCTGCGCGAGGCCGTCCTGCACGCGTTGCAGGATGGTCGCCTCGGACGCGGGGGACGACCCCACCGCGCCCTTCAGCACCTTCTCCGCGGCCTTCGTCCAGCCGCTGACGGCACCGCGCTTGTCCTTCTCTACGACCTCCGGAAGCTCGGCGAGGGCGTGGAAGTTCTCTGAGGCGAAGAAGCGGTCGGGGAAGGCGTGCGCCATGGTGTCCTGCACGTGCGCGGCGACCTTCCAGCCGACCAGATCGATCAGCTGGAACGGCGTCATCGGCAGGCCGAGCGGGGCGAACGCCTTCTCCACGGTCAGGAGCGGGGTCCCCTCGTAGACGGCGCGCGCCGCCTCGCCCATGACCTTGGCGAGCAGCCGGTTCACGACGAAGCCGGGGGCGTCCGCGGTGAGCACCGCGTTCTTGCCGAGGCCCTTGGCGACCACGAACGCGGTGGCGAGGGACGGGACGTCGGTCACCGGGGTCTTCACGATCTCGATCAGCGGCATGACCGCGACCGGGTTGAAGAAGTGGAAACCGACCAGGCGCTCCGGGCGGGCGAGCTTCGCACCGATCTCCGCGACGGACAGCGACGACGTGTTCGTCGCGAGGATCGCGTCGTCGGCGATGAGCGGCTCGATCTCGGCGAACACCTGCTGCTTCACGCCGACCTCTTCGAAGACCGCCTCGATGACGAAGTCGCAGTCGGCGTACTCCGACTTGTCTGTCGTCCCGCGCACGAGCGCGCGCAGCTGGTTCGCGGTGTCGGCGTCGAGCCGCCCCTTGGCCTCGAGCTTGCCGATCTCCTCGTGGATGTGGGCGATGCTCTTGTCGACGCGCGCCTGGTCGAGGTCGGTGATCAGCACCGGCACCTTCAGGCGGCGCACGAACAGGAGCGCGAACTGGCTCGCCATGAGCCCGGCGCCGATGACGCCGACCTTCGTGACCTTCTTGGCGAGGGCCTTGTCGGGGGCGCCGACGGGGCGCTTGGCCCGCTTCTGGACGAGATCGAACGCGTACATCGACGCCGCGAACTGGTCGCCGACGACGAGGTCCGCGAGGGCCTCGTCCTCACGGGCGAAGCCGTCCTCCTTGGTGCCGCTGCGTGCCCTCTCGAGCAGGTCGAGCGCCACGTACGGCGCGCGCGGCACCGTTCCGATCCGGCTCTCCAGCATGCCGCGGGCCACCTTGATCGCGATCGGCCACTTCGTCAGCCGTTCGATCTTGCCCGGCTCGTTCCTGCGCTCGACCTTGACCGCGCCCGAGAGCACGCCGTCGGCCCAGGCGAGGGAGTCCTCGAGGTAGTTCGCGGGGGAGAAGATCGCGTCGAAGATCCCGAGGTCGAAGGCCTGCTGCGGCTTCAGGGTGCGGTTCTGCTTCAGCGGGTTCGAGATGACCACCTCGAGCGCGTTCTCGATCCCGATCAGGTTCGGGAGCAGGTACGCGCCGCCCCATCCCGGGATGAGGCCGAGGAACACCTCGGGCAGGGCGATGGCGGCGGCCGAGGAGTCCACCGTGCGATACGTCGAGTTCAGCGCGATCTCGACACCGCCCCCGAGCGCGAGGCCGTTGACGAACGCGAAGGAGGGCACGCCGAGCTCGGACAGTGAGCCGAGCACCTGGTGGCCGCGCTGGGCGATCAACGTGGCCGCCTCGCGGGAGGGCACGCGGGACACGTCGGAGAGATCGGCGCCCGCGGCGAGGATGTACTGCTTCCCGGTGACGCCGACGGCCTGGATCTCGCCGGCCGCGGCTCGGACACGAAGACCCGTGAGCGTCTCGCCGAGCTCCTTCAGAGTCGCGGGCCCGAGGGTGTTGGGCCGCGTGTGGTCGCGTCCGTTGTCGAGCGTGATGAGCGCGAGGACCTTGCCCGACGCGAGACGGACGTCGCGCACCGGTGAGTGCGTGACGACCTCGTCGTCGGTGAAGGCGTCGAGGGGGGAGAAATCGATCGAGTCGTAGTTCGTCATCGTGGTCGCTCTCACTTCTTCTTCTTGCCGTCGAAGTAGGGGTTCTCCCAGATCACGGAGCCGCCCTGGCCGAGGCCGACGCACATGGCGGTGAGGCCGTAGCGCACGTCGGGGCGCTCGCGGAACTGCGCGGCGAGCTGGATCATCAGACGCACACCGGATGCGGCCAGCGGATGGCCGAGGGCGATGGCACCGCCCCACTGGTTGACGCGCGGATCGTCGTCGGCGATGCCGAAGTGGTCGAGCAACGAGATGACCTGGATCGCGAACGCCTCGTTCAGCTCGAAGAGCCCGATGTCGGGGATCGACAGACCGGCCTTGCGGAGGGCCTTCTCGGTCGACGGGATCGGGCCGATGCCCATGATCTCCGGCTGAACGCCCGCGAACGCGAAGGAGACGAGCCGCATCTTCGGCGCCAGTCCCAGCTCCTTGACCGCGCTGCCGCCGGCGAGGAGCCCCATGGTGGCGCCGTCCGTCAGCGGCGACGACGTGCCCGCCGTGACCCGGCCGTGTGGGCGGAACGGGGTCTTGAGCGCCGCGAGGTCCTCCATCGTTGTCTGCGGACGGCGGCCCTCGTCCTCGGTGGCGAGCCCCCAGGCGCCCGCGGCATCCTTCACCCCGACCGCGACGAGATCGGGCTGGAACCTGCCCGCGTCATACGCCGCCTGCGCCTTGTGCTGGCTCAGCATCCCGAACCGGTCGCTGCGCTCCTTGGTGAGATGCGGGAACCGGTCGAAGATGCGCTCGGCGGTGACGCCCATGTTGAGCGCGCCGGGATCGACCAGCCGCTCGGCCACGAAGCGGGGGTTCGGATCGGAGTCGGCGCCGATCGGGTGGTGGCCCATGTGCTCGACGCCGCCGGCGAGGGCGAGGTCGTACATGCCCACCCCGATCGAGCCCGCCATGGTGGTGACGCTCGTCATCGCGCCCGCGCACATGCGGTCGATCGCGAAGCCGGGAACCGTGAGGGGGAGCCCCGCCAGGATCGCTGCGGAGCGGCCGAGGGTGAGTCCCTGGTCGCCGGTCTGACTCGTCGCCGCGATGGCGACGTCGTCGATGCGGTCACCGGGAACACCGGGGTTGCGCTCCATGACCCCGATGATCGTCTTCACGACGAGGTCGTCCGCGCGGGTGTTCCAGTACATGCCCTTCTCTCCGGCGCGACCGAAAGGGGTGCGTACGCCGTCGACGAAGTAGACGTCCGAAATCTCGGCCACTCTGCCTCCAATATCTGGGTTTCGTCCACCCTAGGAGGGGCGTCCGGACGCCTGGAATCGGTTGGGTCGAACCTACGAACTCGTTTCCGGCGGGCTCACGGTCTCTTGCACGGAACCCACAAAGGCTTCGGCGATCACCTGTGCGGTTTCGTGTACCTGCCAGGGGCGCGCGCCCGCGGCCGCGAGCGCCTGCGCGATCGACGTAGCGTCGACGGACGCGGGCGGGTCCCACGCCAGACGGCGCAGGAGCTCGGGGGTGAGCAGATTCTCGGTCGGCATGTTGAGCTCTGCGGCTCGTGCCTCGACGAGAGGACGCGCGGCCTTCAGCCGTGCATCCGCACCCGGGTTGCGGTCGGCCCACGCGCGCGGCGGCGGCAGGGTGTCGCTCGGCACGCGGTCCGGCGGCAGCTCGGTCATCGTTCGCCCGCGTTCGAAGGCCGCCCACCATCTGTCGAGCTCGCTGCGGCTGGCCCTGCCGTTGAACTCCTTCAGCCCGCTCAGCGCGCGCTTGGTCTCCGGGTCGGCGGCGATGGCCGCGATGAGCGAGCGATCGGGAACGAGCCGGCCAGGCGCGACGTCCTGCGCGATCGCCAGCTCCTCGCGGGCCGTCCACAGCTCGCGCGCGATCGCGAGCGAACGTCGTCCGCGGAGGGAGTGCAGGCCGCTGAGGCGACGCCACGGATCGGCGCGGGGCGCTTTCACCGGGCGCTCCAGCACGGCGCGGAACTCCTGAGCGGCGGCCTCCGTCTTGTGCTGCTCGACGAGCTCGGCCGCGAGGATGTCGCGTACGTCGACGAGGTGCAGGACATCGAGGGCCGCATACTCGAGCCAGGACGGCGGAAGAGGGCGGGTCGACCAGTCTGCGGCCGAGTGCGCCTTCGCCAGTGTGATGCCGAGGGTGTCCTCCACGACCGCGCCGAGGCCGACCCGATCGCGTCCCAGCAGTCGCGCGGCGAGCTCGGTGTCGAAGATCTGCTGCGGCTCGAGCCCGAGCTCGCGCAGAGACGGGAGATCCTGGCTCGCCGCGTGCAGGACCCACTCCTCGGTCCCCAACACCTCCTGGAGCGCCGGGAAATGGGAGAGCGCGGGCGGATCCAGCAGGAAGACCCCGGCTTCGCGACGGAAGATCTGCACGAGGTAGGCGCGCTGCGAGTAGCGGAAGCCCGACGCCCGTTCCACGTCCACCGCCAACGGCCCCTCGCCCGAGGCGAGGACCGACACCGCCGCATCCAGCGCCGCGTCATCGGTGATCACGGGGTACTCAGCCACGTGCCTGTCCTCTCGTTCTGATCACGTCGATGTCCTCCGACCCCGGAGGGAGTCCGGCGAGCATGCACAGCAACTCGGCCCAGGCCTCGACGTGCGCGCCGAAGCGGTCGGTCGGCGACCAGGAGGCGCGCAGCTCGATCTGCGCGCCTTCGCCCTCGTCGGCGAGCCCGCCGAAGCCCTTCGACAGCGTCTTCGTCGCGGTGCCCGAGGGGGAGTGGTAGCGCGCGCCGTGCGTGGCGAGGGCGTCGACGAGCCAGGACCATGCCACATCCGCCACGAGCGGGTCGAGCCCGATGTCGGTGTCGAGCGGCGCCTGGGCGAAGCAGACCACACGCCACGGCCCGCCCCAGGGATCGGGCTCCTCCGGGTCGTGCAGGAGGAGGAAGCGGCCGGTGCCGTACGTCGACTCCCCATTCTCGGCATCGGGGCGGATGTCGCCGGCCAGCGCGATCGCGCGGGGCGCGAGCCCGGTCGGCGCCGGGATCTCGCGCACCACCAGGTCGGCGCGGAACTCGACCGATGCCACATCCGCCACGGCGTCCTCGAACGACGACGGGAACGGGGCAGAGTGGTGGGCCATGGCGACAGACTAGGCTGAACCCACGATGAAGAACTCCAGGCGCGCCGCCCGACTCGGCGCCTCTCCCGTTCTCCGCGGCGCTCTGAGCGGGGCTCTCGTCGGCCTCGCCGCAGCGACCGCGCTCACCTCGGCGGCCCTCGGCGCTGTGGCGATCCGCGTGGCCCGCCAGGTCGTGACACCGGCCGTGCGGCGTGCGGACACCCGCATCCTGGCGCTCGATCCGGCCTCGCAGACGGTGACCCTCGAGCGCAACGACGACACGACGCTTCCCGGCCGGTACGGCCTGTTCACCCGCGGCACCGAGGACTACGTGAAGCTCGGCAGCGTGCTCGCGGAGAACGACGGCGGCGTCAAGCGCAAGCTGCTCACCCACGTCGGCCACGACGCGCGGCTGTCGGCCGAGGCCGCGTTCAGCGGCTGGTACTACGACCGCCCCGAGCAGCTCCAGCTGCCCTTCTCCTCGCAGCTGATCGGCTCGGCGGTGGGTCCGTGCCCGGCGTGGCTCTTCCCGGCGGGGACCGAGACCGACGTGTGGTGCATCCAGGTGCACGGCCGGGGCACGACGCGGGCCGAGTGTCTCCGGGCGGTGCCGCTGATGCACGGCCTCGGGATCAGCACGCTCGTCGTCTCGTACCGCAACGACGGCGAGGCGCCGCGCAGCCGCACCGGCACCTACGGGCTGGGCGCGACCGAGTGGCGAGACGTGGACGCCGCGATCGGGTTCGCCCGTCGCGCCGGCGCCCGCCGGATCGTGCTCATGGGCTGGTCCATGGGCGGCGCCGTCGTGCTGCAGCTCGCGCTGAGCTCTGCGCACCGCGACATCATCGCGGGCATCGTCCTGGACTCGCCGGTCGTCGACTGGCGGGTCGTGCTCGACTACCAGGCGCGGACCCTGAACCTGCCGCGGTCCGTGACGAACATCGCGATCTCGGCGCTCGAGTCGGACTGGGGCACCGCGTTCACGCGCACCGGCCGGCCGATCCCGTTCGATCGGCTCGACGTCGTCGCCCGTGCCGGCGAGCTGCGCCATCCGATCCTGATCCTGCACAGCGACGACGACGGCTTCGTGCCGTCGGACGCGTCGCACGATCTCGCGGTCGCCCGCCCGGATCTGGTCGAGCTGGAGGTGTTCGAGGTCGCTCGGCACACGAAGCTCTGGAACTACGACGAGCAGCGGTGGACGGCCCGTATCCGCGAGTGGCTGCGGGCTTGTGGACTCACCCGCGAGGACGTTCCGGCGGACGGCTGAGCCCGGTCTCGGTCAGCTGCTCAGCGCCCCTGTGGGGCGCTCCGTGGGGTGGGGAAAGTCCAGGCAATGCGCCTGTTCAACAGAACCGGGGCGGGGAGACTTCGGGTCAGCGGCCCGGGTCGATGACCGTCAGACCGGCTGCTTCGCCCGGACCTGCCGCTTCGCGCGCAGCAGCATCCCGGTCATGCCCGCGATCCGGAGCGGCGAGACCGCCCGGGTGAGCCCGATGCTCTGCGGGTAGTCGTCGGGGACCGAGAGCGCCTCGTCCACGGTGAGACCGGTGAGCCCCTGGACCAGGATGCTCGCGAACCCCCGGGTCGTGGGTGCCTCGGCGGGAGCGGTCGCGTGCATCGCCACGATGCCGTCCGCCGACACGTCGACGACGATGTACACCGGCGACTGGCACTCCACGACGCGCTCGCACAGTTCCGGATGGTTCTCGAACTCGGCCGGAACGGCCGGCAGGTCCTGCGAGAACTCCAGCAGCAGCTGCAGTCGCTCCGGCTCCGGCAGCGCGAGGAAGTCCTCGCGGATCTCGGCGAGGGAGTCGGGGAGTGCACTGTCGCTCATCCGGCACATTCTCCCACGCGGGCGGAGCGTCTCGGCCTCTCGCAGGGCACTCCGTTCGGCGGATCAGCGGCCTGGGTCGCTGGCGACCGACGAAGGATACGAAGTCTCCCCCTCCGAGGAGACTCTCGAGTCAGCGGCCGGGGACCGCGCCCGGTTCGGACCCGGCGACGATCGGCACACGCACGGCGCTGCCCCATTCGGTCCACGAGCCGTCGTAGTTGCGGACGTCCTCGAAGCCGAGGAGGTGCTTCAGCACGAACCACGTGTGGCTCGAGCGCTCACCGATCCGGCAGTACGCGACCACCGAGTCGCCATCGGCGAGTCCCGCCTCGTCCCGGTAGATGGCGTCGAGCTCGGCGCGTGACTTGAACGATCCGTCCGGTGCGACCGCTCGGGCCCACGGCACGCTCTGCGCCGAGGGGATGTGCCCGGCGCGGAGGGCGCCTTCCTCGGGGTAGGCGGGAGCAGTGGTGCGCTCACCGCTGTACTCCTCGGGAGAGCGCACGTCGATGAGCGGATTGCCCAGGTGCGCCAGAACATCCTCCTTGTAGGCGCGCAGAACGCTGTCGTCGCGCTCGACGACCGGGTAGTCGGTGGGTGCCGGTGTCGAGGGATCGGTGGTGAGCGGGCGATCCTCGGCGATCCAGCGGTCGCGTCCGCCGTCGAGCAGGCGCACGTCCTCGTGGCCGAAGAGCGAGAACACCCAGAGCGCGTATGCGGCCCACCAGTTGTTCTTGTCGCCGTAGATCACGACCGTGTCGTCGCGCGAGATGCCCTTCCGGCTGAGCAGCTCGGCGAAGCCGGCGCCGTCGACGTAGTCGCGCACGACGGGGTCGTTGAGCTCGGTGTGCCAGTCGATCTTGACCGCGCCGGGGATGTGCCCGGTCTCGTAGAGCAGGACGTCCTCGTCGGACTCGACGATGACCAGGCCGGGGGAGTCGAGGCGCTCCTGCAGCCAATCGGCCGATACGAGACGCTCCGGGTGGGCGTAGGCGGCGAACTTCTCGGACGTGGTGTCGGTCTCGACGGTCACGGGTGCTCCTCGCGATCAGGGTATGGAGGACGGCGTAGGGTGGAAGCCGTCTGCATCGACCCTAGGTTTCTCGGGCGGGAGACGCATCCGAATCGTAAACAGGGGACACAGGCTGCCCGCATGACTTCCACTGCGACTCCGACCGGGATCGTCCACCTCGTCGACCGCACACCCCAGGTGACCGGCGCGGAGATGGTGGCGGCGCTCGTGCCGCCACCTCAGTTCGCCGACGCGAGCTTCGCCTCGTACCGCACCGACGACGCCTATCCCTCGCAGGAGGACGCGAAGGAGACGCTGATCGCGTTCGCCGGAGGCGTCGCCCCCCACGCGAAGCGGGGGCTCTTCCGGCGCGCACCGAAGTCCCCCGACCGCAAGCCCGGCGTCTATCTCGACGGCGGCTTCGGCGTCGGCAAGACCCACCTGCTGGCCTCCATCTACCACGCGATGCCCGCGCGCCGGAAGTACTTCGGCTCGTTCATCGAGTACACGGCGCTCGTGGGCGCGCTCGGCTATCAGCAGACCGTGGAGCTCTTCCGCGGCTCGGATCTGCTCTGCATCGACGAGTTCGAGCTCGACGACCCGGGCGACACCATGGTGATGACCCGGCTGCTCGGCGAGCTCGTCTCGTCCGGGACGAAGCTGGCGGCGACCTCGAACACGCCGCCGAACGCGCTGGGCGAAGGGCGCTTCGCCGCGCAGGACTTCCTCCGCGAGATCAGCGCGATGTCGGCGAGCTTCGAGACGCTGCGCATCGACGGCGTGGATTTCCGGCAGCGTGCCGTGGACGGGCACGCCGCAGTGCTGCCCCATTCCGCATACGAGAACGAGCTCGCCGCCGCTGCAGCCACCGGCACCGTCTCGGACGATGCGTTCGGCGCACTGGTCGCGCACCTGGCGACGGTCCACCCCTCCCGGTACATCCGTCTGCTCGAGGGACTTCAACTGATCGGGGTGCGCGATGTATCGGTGCTCACCGATCAGTCGGCGGCACTCCGCTTCGTCGCGTTCGTCGACCGCGCCTACGACGCGCAGATCCCGGTGCGCTCGACCGGGGTCGCGCTCGACGGCGTCTTCGGCGAGGAGATGCTCGCCGGCGGGTACCGCAAGAAGTACCTGCGCGCGATCTCGCGTCTCATCGCGCTCACACACGCCTGAGAGCGGATGTCGGGGAGCTTCCCTGGCCGACGAAACATGATGTTCACCTCATCGGCGTTCCTGTAACACGCCCGTAACGATGCACGCCTGCGGCTGGAACCGCCGGTCGGGAGACTGGCGGAGCCCGATGCCTCTGCGACCCGACGAAGCGGACGCGCGGGAAATCCGAGTAACACGACATGGATGAGGAATCTCATGGACAGCGGAAATCTCGCCTGGTCCGTCGCTGCGACGGCACTAGTGCTCTTTATGACGCCGGGAGTGGCGTTCTTCTACGGCGGACTGGTCAAGGCCAAGAGCGTCGTCAGCATGATGATGATGAGCTTCGGTGCGCTCGGTCTCGTCAGCGTGCTGTGGGTCCTCTACGGATTCAACATGAGCGGCGTCGAGAGCACGTGGGCATTCGCCGGCAACCCGTTCGCCGACTTCGGTCTGGGCAGCGCCGACAGCGACACCCTCGTGGGGGCGACCTACGGTGCGACCTTCGCGATCATCACGGTCGCGCTCATCTCCGGAGCGATCGCCGACCGCGCCAAGTTCGGCTCCTGGCTGATCTTCGCGGGCGTCTGGGCCACCGTGGTGTACTTCCCGGTGGCGGCCTGGGTCTGGGGCGGCGGCTGGATCCTGAACCTCGGTGAGACCTTCGGCTTCTCGACCGGCGTCATCGACTACGCCGGTGGCACGGCCGTGCACATCAACGCGGGCGCCGCGGCTCTTGCCCTCGCCCTCGTCCTCGGCAAGCGCATCGGGTTCCAGAAGGGCATCACCAAGCCCCACAACGTTCCGCTGGTCATGCTCGGTGCGTCGATCCTCTGGTTCGGCTGGTTCGGCTTCAACGCCGGTGCCGAGGGCACCGCGGGCCTCCTCGGCACCGGGGAGACCTCGGTCGGGCTCATCATCATCAACACCCTCGGCACGACCGCCGCGTCGATCATCGGCTGGCTCGTCATCGAGAAGCTGAAGGACGGCAAGGCCACGTCGGTGGGCGCCGCATCCGGTGCGGTCGCCGGTCTCGTCGCCATCACCCCTGCGTGCGCCAACCTGACCCCCGGCTGGGCGCTCCTGCTCGGCATCATCACGGGTGCCGTCTGTGCGCTGGCCGTCGAGCTCAAGTGGAAGCTCGGCTTCGACGACTCGCTCGACGTCGTGGGCGTGCACCTCGTCGGTGGCCTCATCGGCACCCTCTACCTCGGGTTCTTCGCGACCGAGACGGGCCTGTTCGTCGGCGGCAACATCGAGCAGCTGGTCCTGCAGTTCGTCGCGGCGTTCGGCGTGCTGATCTACTCCTTCGTGCTCGCCTGGGTCATCGGCTTCGCGATCGAGAAGACGATCGGCTTCCGCATCAAGAACGACGACGAGCTCGCCGGTGTCGACACCACCGTGCACGGGGAGGCGGGCTACTCGCTTACCGAGCAGGCCTGAGTCACTCGTCACACAGCCCGCAGGAGGGGCGTCGCGGTTCGGCCGCGGCGCCCCTCCTCCGGCGTCTAGGGTCGTCTCCATGGCTTCGATGCGCACGCTCTTCACCCGTGTCCTCCGAGCGCTCGCGCCGCGCCGCACCGGCGCGGCGTCCGTGGTCGCCGCCGACACCGAGACGGTGGAGCTGTCGCCTCTCGGCATCCGTGGCCTGAACGTGACGTACGACCCCCGTCCCGATGGGCGCGCGGATGCGGGGGAGATCGTCTGGACCTGGGTGCCCTTCGCGGAGCGCGACGGGCGGGGCAAGGACCGCCCCGTGCTGATCATCGCGCGGCAGTCGGCGGAACGGGTGTACGCCGTGAAGCTCACGAGCCGCTCCCGCGACGGGGAGCGCGAGTACGTGTCGATCGGGTCGGGCCCCTGGGATCCGCAGAACAGGCCCTCGTGGGTCGATCTCGATCAGCTCTACAGCGTCCACGTCCGCGGGCTCCGGCGCGAGGGCTCCGCGCTCTCGCCGGCGGCCTTCGGGCGTGTGGCGGATGCCCTGCGCGAGCGGTACGGGTGGCGGCGCGCCTGAGGTCCGGTTCCCGTCGGAAGAGGCGAAGCCCCGGAGCGCGCTCCGGGGCTTCATCGGTGGACCTTCCCAAGCGATTCTCAGACAAGCGTCCGGCGCTGAAATCGTTGATTCGCCGTGTTCTCAAGGGCTCCGAAGGGCGCGGAGCGCGCGGTCGAACCTCGGTGAGAAGCGATACGCGGGGCGTTGTCGCAAGAAACTCGGTGAAGTCTCAAACACGATTGACCCCTGAGCAGCGGGCGGAGCTGGTCGCCGATTACTGGGCCTGGACGACGACGGTCGCGGTAGGGCGGGTGACCTCTACGAAGCGGGGTTGACGTTGGCGGAGGTAGCCGAACGACTCGCCGTTGATTCGATAACGGTTCGCGATGCCGTTGTCGGCACTGGGGCAGAGATTCGCCCGCGAGGTAGACAAACACGTGGGGCGTCTCGACCCGCTTCTCATCCCGCTCAGAGCGTGTCGATGGCCGCCTCGTACGATTGATGGATGGGAGCCAGCTCGGAGGGTGCGGATCGTGATCTCCACGATTCGCGCTCGCGTGGGTTCTCCGTTCTTTGGATTCGGTCGCGCCTGCTGACGAGCCTGCTCCTCGGGTTCGCGGTATTCGTAGGGCTCTGGTTGACCGTCACGCCAGATGGGGTCATTGCTCGCTGGGCTCAGCTTGCGTTGGGCGCGATCGCTGTAACCGGTGTGATGGTCAGTTCGCGTCTGCCGCTTCTCGCAGTGATCGTGACGGCTGCTGCGACTGCCTGTGCGTGGCTCCTCGGCGTGACTGCTGATCCGTTCGTGCTGACAGGATTCGCGGTGTTTGGGTTGGCGGAGACACGTGGAGGACGCAAGTTTCCGTGGTGGATGTTTGCCGGTGCGTTCGTCGTGGTGGTCGCGTCTGCGATCTTTGGTGCGGAGGGCGCCGAAGATCGCTTCCGTGGGATGTTGCTGAGTGCGCTCGTGTTGTCCGTCGCGTGGGTGCTCGGCGTGCGGACACGAGAGGTCAAACGCGAGGCTGCAGCTCGGTCACGGGCGGAGGAGCGTCTTCGCCTCGCACGCGATGTTCACGATGTGCTGTCGCACTCCTTGGGATCGATCGGGGTGCAAGCGGGCGTTGCTGCCCACGTCACCGTTCTCGGCGCTGACGATCTGCGTGAAGTGCTGCGCGGTATCGAGAGCGACGTGCGGTTGTCGCTGTCAGAGCTGAAAACCCTCCTGCAACTGGAACGGTCGGACATCGAGGCGGATGACATGGCGTCGAGTCCTCTCTCGGCGGCGCTTGCGGGCGTTGCGCTGACCGCGGAAAAGGCGGGTGTTGCCGTTCACCTCGACACGGAACAAGCAATCGATGTTCTTCCTGCCGATGTGCGGACGACGGTGCTCCGGATCGTGCAGGAAGCGGTGACAAACGTCGTCCGGCACGCGTCGGCGTCTTCCGTGGCCGTGACGCTCCGCATTTCCTCCGAGGCGGTCACGGTTGGTGTCGAGGATGACGGCCAGGGAGCGCGGGGCGAGATCAGACCCGGACACGGCTTGATGGGTATGCGCGAGAGAGCCGAGCTGCTGGGCGGCACGGTGGACTTCACCTCCTCGACCTCCGGATCCACGGTGTCAGCAGCCGTGCCGCTACAAAGGCGCTCGGTGGGAGGTCAAGGATGACTGCGATCAGGGTGCTGATAGCCGATGATGAGCCGGCGATCCGCTCGTCGCTTCGGCTGCTGGTTGACAGCGATGTCGGCATGGAGGTCGTGGGCGAGGCCGGCGACGGCGAGGCGGCGGTCGAAAGCGCTACGCGCCTGTGTCCGGATGTCGTGTTGATGGACGTGCAGATGCCCCGGATGACTGGGTTGGAAGCCACCCGTGCCCTCGTCGCGGAACCGGATGGGCCGCGGGTGATCGTGCTGACGATGTTCGACTTGGACGAGTACGTGTACGAGGCACTACGGGTCGGGGCGTCGGGGTTCTTGCTGAAGAACAGTCCTCCCAGCGAGGTGTTGCACGCGATCCGCGTCGCGCACGAGGGCAACGCGCTGCTCGCCCCGGAGGTGACGAAGCGACTGATCGGACGCTTCGCACCCCCGCGCGAGGATCACCGGCTCGACCACCTCACGGAGCGGGAGCGCGAGACGCTGGCGCTCATCGGGCAAGGCAGATCGAATGCGGAGATCGCGGCTGAGCTGTTCGTCACCGTGACGACGGTACGCACCTACGTCAGCCGCATCCTGACTAAACTCCAGACCCGCGACCGCGCGGGGCTCGTCGTGATCGCCTACGAGAGCGGCATCGTGACCCCCACATCTTAATGATCCCGTGACCGCCACTGGCGCATCCGACTGTCAACTCTCGCAGACTGACATCTGCCGGCCGAGTCGGTTGGCTTGTCGACATGATCGAAGTCAGCCATCTGGTCAAACGTCACGGCTCACGCGCAGTCGTAGACGACGTGAGTTTCATCGCACTTCCGGGCCGGGTCACCGGCTTCCTCGGACCCAACGGTGCGGGAAAGAGCTCGACATTGCGCGTCCTGCTCGGGCTGGATCGCGCGACCAGCGGCGCGGCACTGATCGACGGGAGCCCCTATCGCTCCTTGGAGCGCCCACTGTGGAAGGTCGGGGCGATGCTCGATGGCCCGGGCGCGAACAAGGGCCGCACGGCGAGGGCGCATCTGAGATGGGTGGCGCAGTCCAACGCGATCCCCACCCGACGCGTGGACGAGGTACTGGAGCTCACCGGTCTTCGGGATGCCGCGAAGACGAGGATCGGCGGGTTCTCGCTCGGGATGGGGCAACGTCTCGGGATCGCCGCTGCACTCCTCGGCAACCCCGACGTGCTGGTGCTGGACGAACCGACGAACGGGCTCGATCCTGACGGCATCCGGTGGACCAGGCGCTTCCTGCGCTCCCTCGCCGATGACGGCAAAGCGGTTCTGGTGTCCAGCCACCTGATGAGCGAGATGGAGGATACCGCCGACGATTTCGTGGTCATCGCCCGCGGCCGGGTGCTTGCGGCGGGCACCGCGGCAGAGGTTACCGGTACACACGACACCTTGGAGGACGCGTTCTTCGCACTCACCGACGAGCACACGGAGTACCGCGCCACCGGTGCGGACGGGGCGACGGCATGAGCGGTCTTCTGCGAAACGCTCTCCCTCTCGCGCGTTCGGAGTCCACCAAACTAGTCACCGCTCGCGCCACCTGGATACTCGGGCTGGTCACGATCCTCGGCACCTGGCCGATGGCATGGAGCAACGCCGCGTCAGCAGTGGGCATCGCACCCGATGACCCTCGACTGTTCTCTGCCGAGCCGATCCCGATCGAGTACCAGGGCTTCGACATGGCCGGCTTCGGATACGTCCTCGTCGTCGCTCTCGCTGCGTTGTGGGCCGGAAGCGAGTACGGCGGCGGCACCCAGATCCGCACCACGCTTTTGGCCACCCCGCGAAGACTTCGCGTGTTCCTGATGAAGACGCTGCTCCTCGCGACCACGGTTGCGGCGATTGCATTCTTGGCGATGTGGGGCACGTTGTTGATCACACACGCGGCCGGTGAGACCGGCGTCGATCCGTGGGCGTTGAACCCGGCGATCTGGGCGAATCTCGGCGGCGTCACGATCGCATGGACGCTCACTGCGCTGATCGCGTTCGCCGTCGGTGTCCTCGCACGCACTGCCCTCCTGCCGCTGATCGTCGTCGTGCCGCTGGTGATCGGCGTAGGCGACTTCCTCGCGGGATTCTGGGTGGGCGCGAAGTATCTCCCCGTTGCCGCGGGAGCCGCCCTCTACTCTGATCCCGCGACCGGCATCCACCTGGACCCGCTCACCGGCGGCATCGTCCAAACCGCTTGGGCAGTGGTTCTGCTCACCGCCGCCGCGGCCGCCTTCGTGCGCCGAGACCTGTGAGGCACCGATGATTCACACCCTCCGCGCCGAATGGACCAAGGCGCTTACCCTGCGCAGCATCGAGGGCACACTCGCCGCCGCGCTCCTTGTGCCGCCCGCCCTCGCTCTCGCTTCCGGCCTCGCCTTCGACGGCACGACAGCCGCGGCGATGTCGTTCCCCGTCGAGTCACACGGATTCGAGACGGCCGGGTTCGGGCAGCCGTTGATCATTCTGCTCGCCGCGCTCATCGCCGGAACCGAATATACCGATGGCCAGCTCCGCACCACACTGACGGCCACACCCCAGCGAGGCCGTGTGCTTGCCGCGAAGTTCACGGTGATCGCGGCGGTGGCGCTGCTCGTCGGCATCCTTGCCACGAGTGCGGCTGTGCTCCTCAAACACGCAGCGCTCGGTGAACAGGGGCTCTCTTTCGGTGAGTTCACCGCGGGAATGGGGTGGAACCTGGTCGGCGTCGCCGGGAACTACACGCTGATCGGCCTGATCGCGGCAGCGATCACCGTCCTTGCCCGCACATTCATCGTGACGCTCGTCGTGCTCGTGCCCCTGGTACTCGGACTCACCATCTCCTTGCTCGGAGTCATCCCGGCGTTGAAGTTCCTGCCCGACCTTGCAGGAATCCAGCTTCTGACGAGCTATCCGGGAGTCGGACTCCTCGACCCGATACCCGGCGGAATCGTGATGGCCACGTGGACCGCACTGCTCGGGGTCGCGTCCTGGCTCTCCTTCCGCAAACGCGACACCAATGGCTGAGTATGGCTATAGCGGCCGCCCCGAACGGACTCCGCACCTGGCACGCAGGCGCTGAGGAATGGCGGGGCGGCCTTCTCGCCCTTGGCAGCTCGGACTCGTTCACATCACAGTCCAGTTGATCCTGTCGCGTTCGATTGTGTGAAGCTGATCATCGTCCGTTCTGGGAGCGCCCTACTATTCAGCGAGTTTGGTACCCGGCACGTGCAGGTCGGTGATGTCGTTCTTCTCGCCGCTCAGACGCTCTGCGGCGCGGAGCCAGAGGGCAGCGTGACGACGACCACGATCTACCTCGACCGCGACTACTTGATCGATCAGGTGTTCTGGCAGTACGCCGCGCAGTTCTGCGACCGTCACAACGCACGCGACTTCTTCGAGGCCCGCTACTCGACACCCGCGCAGATCGTTAGGATCGGCGAAGACCGCGCCGCCCATCTCATGCCGTGGCTGGATGAGCTCGCCTCCCTCCGTCTGGATGGGCCACAGCCTGAACAGTTCCTCCGAGCGCAAGCGCTGCTCTCTCAGTGCTCGACGTCGTTGCTTCTTTCATAACGACGGCCGCAGGCGTGCCGAGCATCGGTCGCGGCAGCGCTGTGGTACCTGCTGCTCCGCGGCATCGTCGGTTCAAACCACTACGCATCGAAGCCCGCCACGTCGCGCGGCTCATACGGGATGATCCGGCGCGCCGATGGACTGTCCCGGAACTGGCGGAGGCTGCGCACTTGTCGTCGTCGCAGTTGAGGCGTGTGTTTGTGGAGGCGTTCGGGAAGCACCCATCGCCTACCTGACGATGGTGCGGACCGAACGCATGGCGCAACTCCGCTCGACGGAGCTTCCGATCAAGCAGATCGCAGCAGAAGTGGGATGGGCAGACCCCGACTTCGCCGCTCGCCGGTTCCGTCGAGGTGGGGTATAGCCGCACACGAACCGGCGGTTCGTGTGCACGTCTGATTCGGACGCCGTTGCGTAGACATCAGCACCGGCGGGCTGCGACACTGCGGAGCTGGTCAAACCGATTGTCTGACCAGCTCTCCGTGGGGAGTTTGAACAACGGCGGTCGGGTCTCTCAAAGTGGGCGATACCGGACTCGAACCGATGACCTCTTCCGTGTGAAGGCGCCCGGGTCGCGGGTTCCCCTGATTCTCCGGGGCCTCCGGATGGCTCACAGACCCCTGAATCCGTCCTCGGGGTGATTTTGGGGTGAGCGGCTCAGCGTCCGAGTGGGGGTGGTTGAGGACCGTTCGATCGGTTCGAGCCGAGCCCGAACGCCTCCGGCGGCGGGAGCTTGGCGCGGCGCTCCGTGCCCCGCTGCGGTGGCCGCTGTGAGGTGTGTTTCTGCTCTGCGCGACGTGCCGCAGCCCGCTGGGCGACGTCCTCCACGATGTAGCGGTGCCGGGGCAGGAGCCGCCCAACCGGATAGGTGCTCGTCAGCAGTTCGATGCCCTGCTCGGCGGTGGTGTAGCCGAGGCGGAGGAACAGGGTTGCAGCGTCGTCCAGGTCGCGTTCGTCGCGGGAGGCGTGCAGCTTCATCGCCAGCAGGTACTCGGGCGAAGCGACCTGCACCAGCAACGACTCCGACTCGAACACAGTGGTCGGGTGCTCGTCCTGGCCGGGCAGGAATCCCTTGGCGGCATCGTTGAGCCAGTCCGGCTCCAGCTCGTGCGCGGCGCCGATCGCTTCGGCGGCCTGGCGCACCTCCGGCGCGGGAACGAACAGCGCGTCCACGTCGCGGGTGAGGCGGCCATGGTCGTAGGCCAGTGCCATTGCCGCCCCGCCCACGACGAACAGCTGCGCGTGAATCCCGGCCGCTGCGAGCTGATCGGAGAGTTCCTGGAACAGGGCGAGGACGCGCTCGGCATCCAACTCGGCGCCGTGCTCGATCATGCGCGGTTCAGCGACCGTCCGGTGATGAAGATGCCCCGCTGACGGAACGCCCGCGGACTGTCCTGCTCCGCCTCGCCGCGGAAGATCGCGGGCACGGCGGGGAACCAACGATCGGCGCGACGGGCTGGTTCGAGCGCCCATGCCTGTGCTCGCCAGCCGTCGCGCTCTGCCAGGTGATCGGCCAGCGCGGCAAACGCCGCATCGAGCTCCACCGATCCAGTGGGGGCGGGCTCATCCGTGAACACCTCGGCGGCAACCTGCACGCCGCCCCTACGGAGGGTCGAGGTGTAGTCGTCGAGGGTCTGGAGGATGCCGAACCGCCAGCACGCTTCCAGAGTGTCTCCGGCCGCGAGCAAAGCTGCGCTGCGGTCGGCATTTTCGGCCGCCGTGTGACGCACGCCGACGCCGACAGCCGGCACGGCGGCAGGGGCGGTCTGGGCGCGATCCAGCAGCGCACCTATCGACAGCACTTCGCCCTGGAACACCATGACAGCTTCCCTCCCTCAGTCTTCATTCTCCCAGACGATTCGCCGAAAGTCCCGAGGACCTCCGTCGCGTCAAATCGCAGGGATACGTCCGGCCTGCTCCAGATAGTCGGCGAGTCTGGTAGTCGACGGTAGTTGCCGCAGTTCGTCGGCCGTGACCACCGGGCATCGGCGGAGTCGTCTCCAGGAGCGAGGATGCCGTCCGTCGCAGCCGCGAGGAGCTCATGATTCTCGAACGGCGGCCGTCGCCGGTCGGCACGGTAGCGACCCACAGCTCTCGGACGGTCTGGACGTGCAGCCCAGTCTCCTCAAATGCCTCCCGAGCCGCCTGTCGCGCAGGACGTCATGGCGCTCTCGATCTTCGGGAGTGTGAACGCGGGGTCGCCGTCTGTCGAAACCTGCCCGGTGGGGGAGACACCACGACCGGGCCGATACCAGACGCGAAGCGATGCCCCATCGTCTTCGATGGCATAGGCGCCGTCATGGAAGGGCTGGTAGCCATCGTCTGCGAGAGTCGTCGCGACTTCGGTGAGCAAGATGCCGTCTACGCGGTAGACGGTCCCCGCTCCTTGAAAGAAGCGCGTTTCCTCTTCGATGACGTAGCCCGTGTTGCAGCCGCCGCTAAGCCCCGATCCACCGATGAGCCTCGGCTGAGCGCGGCTGGTGTGATGGACGGGCGGTGATGTGTCGAGGGCAGGGGTGAGTTCCGGGCGTCGCATCCCGGTCGTCCACGTGGTCCTCGGTCGT
>NZ_CACSKB010000020.1 GCF_902706225.1 Microbacterium sp. 18062 | reverse complement strand
GGGCGGGGCGCCGCCTGCGCCCGCCCCTGAGCCAGCACTCGGCTCATCGCACGACCCTCCCGTCTCGGAAGCCGGTGTCGGGCGGCGTGAGGCGGCGGCGTTGCCGCATCGTCGCTGACATCACGGTCACCTCACGTGCATCGCGACCGGGCTCACAGGAAGAACCCGATGGTGCGGAACTCGATGCTGTGCCGGGTGTGGTCCGCCGTGACCGTCGGGTCGCGGAACGCGGAATGGAGAGCGCGCCAGGCGTGGCTCTGATCGCTGTCGTTCAGCGTGAACAGCAACGCCTCGTCGCGGGTCATCTCCGGGAAGTACCACCACTCGTGGTCCGGGTTGTAGTAGAAGACCGACCCGCTCTGCACTGTGGACCTGTCGAGCTCCTCGATCGCCTTCTGCGGGTCCGACGGGAGCTTGTCCACCCACACGAGCGGGTTCAGCACGCCTTCGCGCTGCTCCACCGACTCGTAGTTGCAGAGGGTTAGCGGCCAGTCCTGCGGCGGCTCGTTGATCACCCGCCAGAAGCTCGTCATGATCGCGCGTTTGAACGGCCTGCCGCCCGGGAAGCTCTTCTCGTAGGCTTCCGCGAAACGGCTGACGCCGCTCGGCGCGGAGACGTCGCAGTGCACCTGCGCCGCAGCCGGCTGAGCGCTGCTGTCGCCGGGGGCCTCGCCCATCCGCATCGTCACGTTGCCGGGGATGATGAGGTCGGCGCCGAGCGCCTCGCGCACGGTCTCGAGCGCCGACGGCAGGTAGACCTCGTCGATCTGCTGCTTGTCGGTGAAGTCCGTGAGCGGGCTGGGACTGTTCAGGAGCGTGAACCCGTGACGCTCCAGGGTGAACCGGTCCTGCACCGGCCTGCCGTTGCGGATCGTGACCTCGTAGCCACGGTAGACGCCCGCATCGACGTGATCGCCCGGCGCGACGAAGAGCCCGCTGTTCTTGGAATAGGGGTCGAGGTAGTTCAACTCCCCGACGACGGTCTGGACCTGCGGCAACGTGCTCGTGCTCATCGTTCTGCGCCCTTCCACATGTATCACTTGATTGACGGTGTTCTCGGTGTCTTCCCCGGCCTCTCCGGCCGGTGGGCGAGCTGTGTGCCGCTCACTCGATGGGCGCTCCGCTCCAGAGCAGCTCGTCCAGGGTCGGAACCGTGGAGATGAAGTCGAACTCGGCCATCGCGTCGATCAGTCGCTGGAGGCCCTCCGCGCTGTAGGACGTCCAATAGGTCTGCAGCAGAGCCGTGGCGATGACCTCCTCCGGCAGCTCCGTGTACTGGCGCTGGATGTCCCTGATCGCCTCGGAGTCCGTGTTGAGGTACTCGTTCGTCTCGGTCAGCGCCGCCGTGAAGCGCTCGAGCGTGTCCTCGTTCTCGGCGATCCAGTCTGTCGTCGTGAAGAACTGCGTCGTCGGCGTGCCGTCCAGGTAGTCGTTCGACGGGCTGCCGAAGCTGCGGAACCCCGCGTCGAGGGCGGCCGAGTAGAAGCTCCCGACGTTGACCGCGCCGTCGATCTGTCCGTTGCCGACCGCTTCGTTGATGTTCGGCAACGGCATCTCCAGGAAGTTCACCGTGGACGGGTCGCCGCCGTTCGCCTGGATCGCCAGCATCGTCGCCAGGTGCGGCACCTCGTTCAGTCCCGGCATCGCGAGCGTGGTGCCATCGAGGTCGCCGTAGCCCTCATAGGGGCTGTCGGCCGCCACGAAGAAGCCGTTGGACGGCTCGGCCTGCGGGAATGCGCCGCTGTTCGGGAAGACTCCTCTGACCGGGAGTCCCTCGGCCACGGCGGCGACGAGAGTCGCGCCGCCGATCATGGAGATGTCGACCTCGCCGGAGATGATCTGGGGCACCACCTGCGCGGGGAGCGCGCCGCCGGGGATGGCCTCGACCTCCAGACCGTGCTCCTCGAAGATGCCGTTGTCGATCGCGTAGTAGACCGGCTCGTTGTTGATCGGGGCGACGAGCACCTTGAGCGGCGTCAGCGCCCCGGGCTCGGAGGTGTTTCCCGCATCCGCGTCCGATGCGGTGGTCGTGCAGCCGAAGAGCATCAGCCCCATTGCTGCGGCGGCCCCCGCAGCGCCCGCTCGGGTCAGAATCCTGGTCATCAGATCGCCTCTCATGGATGTCCCGATGTGCGGCGGCCGGGACGGCAGCGTCCCGGCGTCACCCGCACCGGAACCCGCGGCTCTGCGGGCACCGTGTCATTGCGGCCTCGTGCGTGCACGTCGCCCGCCGCATCCCGCGGGATCGGGCGCCGTACGGCATTCACGCTAGACGACGCCCCCGCTCCTCGAACATGTCAATCCGGGACCATGCGACGGCCCGGTCGCGGCAGCGCTTCGACGCCCCGTCGCGACGTGCGGCCGGCTTGCGGGGAGGTCCGTTACACTCCCACGTCAGCGCTCGATATCGCGGTCGGGCGTCCACTCGACATCGTGGTCAAGGGTTGGAGGATCGGAGATGACCGTCACCGTGCGCGGTTCGGACGTCGTGGCCCGACTGGACGCCGACTACCAGAGACGCACCGCCCGGGCTCGCGAGGCCTTCCTCGACGCGTCCTGGACGGGGAACGACGCCACCCACGTCGTGCGACGGGATCTCGTCCAGTCGTGGAAGCGCTCGAAGGACAGCGGGGTGATCCCGGACGATCCCCTGATCCCCCGGTTCGACGGCGAGTTCCGTCCCGCCGGGCGTCTGGAGGAGGCTATGGGACCGATCATGGCCCGGCTGAACCACCAGTGGGAAGGCGCCGGGATCTGGGCACTCGTCTTGGACCGGGCCGGCGTTCAGGTGCTTCCCGCGGCCGGAGACCCCGCCCATTTCACCTCCCTGGACCGGATGGGCGCCGTCCCGGGCGCGGTGTTCCAGGAGTCCGTCTCCGGCACGAGCGGCGCCACCCTCTCGCTCGTGCGGATGGAGCCGTCCGTCGTGGTCGGCAACGAGCATTTCCCGACCAACGCCACGCCGTCGGTCACGATCGGGATGCCGTTGCGCGATGCGTTGGGCCGGATGCAGGGGCTGCTCGTGGTGTGCAGCCGCGTCGAGTCGGCGACGCCTCTGCTGATCCCGTACGTGGCCGACCTCGCCGACGCGATGAACGAGCGTCTGGTCGCGACGACCGATCACGGCGACAGGGCGTTGTTCGGCGAGTTCCTGCGCCGTTCGGCGACTCCGTCGACGCCGGTGGTGGTCATGAGCGAGCGGTTCTGCGGCATGAACACCGCCGCGCAACAGCTGCTCTCCGCGCCGCACGAGTTCGAGCTCGTCCGGAACGAGGCGCGGGACGCCGTCGCAGGAGGGCGGTCGGCCTCGTTCTCCCTCTCTCTGGGCGGCGACACGTATCAGGTCCGTTGCCGCGCGCTGGAGAGCGGATCGGGACCATACGGCGTGGTCGCCACCCTGCACCGCGTCACGGACTCCTCGACCTCGGCCGGTGCGCCGCCGGGCACGCGCACGGATGCTCAGCCCGCGCGCATCCTCGAACGCGCGCGGGCGCATGGCGTCCGCGCGCTGGTCCAGGGCGAGCGCGGCAGCGGTCGAGGACATCTCGCGCACCGCTCGGGATCGCTCGCGGAGGTCGATGCGGCGGATGCCGGCCACGACCCACGGCGATGGCTCGACCGGCTGCGCGGCCTGCTGACGCGCCGGAGCGTGCTCATCCGGGACATCGACGAGCTGCCCGCCGACATCCTGCGGGCGGCGCTGACGATCGTGGACGAGTCGGCGTCGTGGTGCGTCGCGACGGCGGGCACGGCCGCGGGGACCTGGGCGGAGGCCTTCCCCGTGGTGGTGACGTGCGCGCCCCTGCGTCAGCGCCGCGCCGACATCCCTTCGATCGTGTCGGCGGTGCTGTCCGATTCCGGGAACGCCGACGTGCGCTGCAGTGCGGAGGCGCTGAGCGTCCTCACGACACGCGACTGGCCCGGCAACGTGAGCGAGCTGCGCCGAGTCGTGCTCCACGCGCTGGTCGCACAGAGCGGCGGACGGATCACGCTCGAGCATCTGCCCAACGAGATCGTCTCGGACCGCCCGAGGACCTCCGGCAACGCGATCGACAGGATGGAGCGCGAGCTCATCTTCGAGGCGCTCAAGAACGCGGGCTGGCGCCGCGACGCGGCAGCGGACGCGCTCGGCATCTCACGCTCCACGATGTACCGCAAGCTCCGCCGGTTCCCGTTCCAGGTGCCGAGCAGCCGCACCTGACCGAGACGCTCCGCGTGGCGCCGATCCTGCGGGATGGTGCCGGATTGACACGATCGGTCCACGAGGTCCGCTCATAGCCTGGGCCGCAGACACCGGTATCGGCGGTATCAGGGCAAAGGAGCTTTTCATGCACATCGGACTGGGACTCGGATTCGGCAAAGGCAATCCCGCGTTGAGCGACCACGACGTCTACGCGGGCGAGACGGCACTCGCGTTTGAGGCGGAGTCGCTCGGCTTCGACAGCGTATGGGCGGTCGAGCACCATTTCACCGACTACTCGTTCTGCCCGGACAATCTTCTCTGGCTCGCGCACATCGCCGCACGGACCTCGAGGATCCAGCTGGGCACCGGAGCGGTGATCCTGCCGTGGAACGCCCAGCCGATCCGGGTGGCCGAGAAGCTCCTCATGCTCGACCACCTCTCCCGGGGCCGCGTGATCTTCGGCATGGGTCGTGGGGTCTCCCGCAAGGAGTACGAACCGTTCGGCATCGATCCCGGGACCTCGCGCGGTCGCTTCGACGAGGCGTCGAAGCTCGTCGTGGACGCGATCCGCACGGGGGTCATCGAGGGCGACGGCCCGTACTATCCGCAGGTGCGCACCGAGTTGCGACCGGGTCCCTACGCCAGCTGGAACGGCCGTCTCTACACGGGCGCCGGAACGGCGGAGTCGGCTGCGGTCGGCATCGCGAACGGCGCGGGCCTGATGTCCTTCGTCACGCGCCCGGTCGACCTGTACGTGGACCAGTGGGCGGACTACCGGGCCCAGTACGAGGCGAGATGGGGCGAGGAGGCGCCGCCCATCTCCATCAACCTCAACCTCTACACGCACGAGGACGGCACGCTCGCGCACGAGCGGTTCCAGACCTACGTCGACACCTTCTTCGTGAAGAACGTCGAGCACTACGACTTCGCCGGCACGCAGCTCGCGGCCACGAAGGGCTACGAGAACTACGCGAAGATGTCGGAGCGGATCAACTCGCTGGGGATCGAGAAGGCTGCGCAGGAGTATGCCGACAGCGCCCTCTCCGGCACGCCGCAGGAGGTCGTCGACAAGATCGTCTGGATGCAGGAGCAGGTCGGCAGGATCAGCATCGTCCTCGCACCCGCCTTCGGCGGCATGCCGTACGACCTCGCGCACGAGAGCGTCCGACTGTTCTCGGAGAAGGTGCTGCCGGTCATCAAGCAGCACTCCGCCGCCACGCAGAAGGTGGGCGTGTGACGCCCCCGGCGGCGCTCGCGGCGTCGAACAGGAACGAGGAGAGCATGAGTGCCATCGAGACGGAGATCACGTACTACACCCCCGACCGACGCGTCGAACCCGATGTGCGCCCGGATTTCAACGCTTTGCCGCTCCAGAGCTGGCCGGTCCGGATCGAGGACCTGCGTCGGGGGAGCACCTCCCTCGATCGCGAGGGCTTCCAGCTCGTGGAGAGCCGCTCCGCCGTCCGGGACTTCCACGACCTCGACGAGGTCGACGCCGTGTACGTCGAGGAGATGAAGGAGCTGGTCCGCGAGACGACGGGGGCGACGACGACCAGGCTCTCGGGCAAGCCCGGGCTCCGCTCGAGCGCACCCGTCGACCGGCGCGGCGCGGCGTCGATGATGACCGGCTCCTTCGTGCACGCGGACGTGAGCCCGAAGGGCGCGCAGACCTATCTCGACTGGTATCTGCCCGAGGAGGCGGAGCACTGGCGCGAGCGCCGATGGGCCATCTTCAACGTCTGGCGCCCGTTCTCGGCGCCGCCGCAGGACTGGCCGCTGGCAGTGTGCGACACGCAGTCGGTCGACCCGGGCGACACGCAGCTGTGCGACATCGTGCTCACCACGCGGACCGGCGATCGGCAGTGGGAGACCCAGGCCTACGTGCACAACCCCGCGCACAGATGGCTCTCCGCGTGGGACATGACCCGTGACGACGCGCTTCTCTTCCGCACCTTCGACACCGCCTACGACGAGCCGGTGCCGCACAGCGCGTTCGTGAACCCCACGGCGCCGCCCGACGTGCCGCCGCGCGAGAGCGTGGAGATCCGCATCTTCGCGCTGTTCGAGGACTGACCGGACTCGTCCGTCCCGCAGGAGCGCACAGAAGCCGGCCCCGGAACCATCCCGCCTCGGCCCCTGGGCGAGGCGGGAAGCTTCGAGACGAAGGGGCGCGGCGCACCCATCACGCCTCGGCAGCGAGCACGGGGCGACGGGCCATCACGTCGGCCACGGCGCTCTCCCAGGTGAGGGCGAACTCCAGCAGCAGCCGGTCGCCGCGGTAGGGACCCACGAACTGCACACCGATCGGCAGGCCGCCGCCCGAGAACGACATCGGCATCGACAGCGCGGGCATGGCGGTCGCGGTGATCCGGCTGCACGAGCGCTGCCACGTGTAGTACCGCTCCATCGCCACGCCATCGACCTCGATCGGGTACTCCCACTCGACCGGGAACGGCAGCACCTGCACGCACGGCGCCAGCAGCAGGTCGTAGTCGTCGAACAGCGCCTGGAACCGCCGGAACATGCGGGTGCGGGCAGCGGCAGCGCGCACGATCCGCTCCGCGTCGAACTCCGTCGCCCACGCCACGTCGTCGCGCACGGTCTGCTTGACCAGCTCGGGGTGCAGGCGGGCGTCCTCGCCGTGTCCGTCGAAGAACTCGAGCGAGCGGAACGTCTCGAACACGAGGTCGGCCTCGCCGAGGTCGATGTCGACCTCGACCACGTCGGCTCCCAGCCCCGCCGCGAGCTGCGCCGCGGCCTCCGTCGCCGCGCGCACCTCGGGATCGAGGGGCAGACCGCCGAGGTCGGGCGAGTACGCGACCCTCGCCCCGCGGAACGATCGCGGCGAGAGCGAGCGGAACAGCGAGGGATCCTCGTCGATCGACATCGGCGCACGCCGCTCCGGGCCCGCGATGACCGAGAGCAGCAGCGCGGTGTCGAGCACGTCGCGCGTGAGGACTCCGAGCACGGATCCCGGGTCCCAGGCGTTGCCCGGCCGGGCGGACGCGACCCGGCCCGCCGTGGGACGCAGGCCCACCAGATTGCCGAACGAGGCGGGGTTGCGGATGCTGCCGCCGAGGTCCGAGGCATCCGCGAACGGCAGCATGCCCGAGGTGACCGCGGCCGCCGCGCCCCCGCTCGAGCCGCCGGCGGAGCGGGAGAGGTCGTAGGGGTTGCGGGTGGCGCCGAACACCTCGTTGAAGGTGTGGGATCCGGCCCCGAACTCGGGGGTGTTGGTCTTGCCGACGAACACGGCGCCGGCGTCGCGGATGCGGCCGACGATGACGCTGTCGGCGGTGGCGACGTTCTCCGCGTAGATGCGCGAGCCGTGGGTGGTGGGGAGCCCCGCGACATCCATGAGGTCCTTCACGGCGGTGGGGACGCCGTGAAGGGGTCCGCGGATGACGCCGGCGGCGAGCTCCCGATCGCGCACCCGCGCCTGGGCGAGCGCGTCGTCCGGGCGGTAGGACACGATCGCGTTCACGGCGGGGTCGATCTCGTCGATGCGCGCCAGGTGCGCCGCGACGACCTCCTCGGAGCTGAACCGGCCCGTGCGGATGCCGTCGGCCAGCGCACGGGTGGTCAGCCCGGTCAGCGCGGTCATGCCGACGCCTCCTCCAGCAGCATGGCGGCGACCTTCTCCCCCATCACGATCGCCGGCATCGCGGTGGTCGCCCGCGGGATGGTGGGCATGATCGAGCAGTCCGCGACGCGCAGGCCCTCCACGCCGAGCACCTGGGCCCGCGCGTCGACGACGGCGAGCGGGTCGGCGGCGACGCCCATCCGGCAGGTGCCCACCGGGTGCCAGTAGTTGTCGGGGTTGGCGTACAGGTGCGCCGCCAGCTCCTCTCGGCCGAAGGTATCCGGGCCCGGGTGCAGCTCCGTGCCGACCAGGGGCGCCAGCGCGGGCGATGCGGCGAGCTCGCGGAGGATCTCGGCCCCGTCCATCAGCATCCGCACATCGATCCCCTCGGGGTCGGTGAGGAAGCGGTGGTCGATCACGGGCTTCGCCTCGGGGTCGGCGCTGCGCAGCCGCACGTGTCCGCGCGAGCGCGGCAGCAGGGCCGACGTGCCGATGCTCCACCGTGTGAGGTCACCGCGGTGGGTGGGGCTGTACGGCAGGAAGTGCAGGTCGAACGCCTCGGTCTCGACGCTGGACGCCGCCTTGCCCATCGCCTGCTCGTCGGGCGCCCATCCCGCCGAGCGTGCGGCATCCATCCGCGCGCTCATGGCGTCGGAGCCCTCGAAGCTCATGAGCAGGAACGGCTGATCGTGCAGGTTCTCCCCCACACCCGGCAGGTGCTGCACGAGCGGGATGCCGAGCGGCGCCAGCTGCGCATAGGGGCCGACGCCCGAGCGCAGCAGCACCGTCGGGGAGTTGTAGGCGCCGCCGGCGAGCACGACCGTGCCGGCGTGGACCGTGACGCTCTCGCCACGGTGCTGCACGACCACGCCGGTCGCCCGCCCGTCCGCCACGATCACCCGATCGACCAGCGCCTCGCCGACGATCGCGAGGTTCGGCAGCTCCCGGACGGGGTCCAGGTAGGCGAAGGCGGAGTTGACGCGCACGCCGTCCTGGATGTTGACGTCCTCCGGGGCGAAGCCGGCCGCCTCGTCGAGGTCGTTGAGCGTCGCGACCCGCGGCATGCCGACCGCGGGGGCGGCGTCGTACCAGGCGTGCTGCCAGGGGGTGAGCTCGTCCGCGACGTAGCGGCGCACCCGCATTCGGCGCGTGCCCTCCTCGAACAGCGGGAGCAGGTCGTCGGCGGCCCAGCCGGTGAGCCCGGACTCGGACCAGGCGTCGTAGTCGCGCCGGTGGCCCCAGGTCTGCGTGCAGCCGTTGAAGTCGCTCGACCCGCCGATCGCGCGGGCGCGCTCGAAGCCGACGGTCCACGGGTAGGTGTCGCCGGAGTCGTAGCCCCAGTCGTGCGAGCGGCCGAGCCGGGTGGCGTCGAGGATGTCGGCGGGCCAGGCGGGCGAGCCCTGCGCACCGAAGTCCGGACCCGCCTCGAGCACGAGAACGTCCTTGCCCGCCTCGGCGAGGCGGGCTGCCACGACGTTGCCGGCGGTGCCGCCGCCCACGACGATGTACTCGGCCGCCTCGGGCAGCATGGCGCTCATGAGTCCTCCTTCTCGCGGGCGGTCTGCTCGAGCCAGTCGGCCACCTGCCCGGAGGTGACGAGGGCGTCGCGCTGCAGGTAGCGGATGGCCTCGAGCGCGGCGTCGTGGGCGCGCAGGCTCGATCCGCCCACGCAGTCGGTGAGCACGCGCACGCGGTAGTCGTGCTGATGCGCGTCGACGGCGGTGTAATGGATGCAGACGTCGGTGAGCCCGCCGACCAGCAGCAGTGTCTCCGCCTTGTAGGCCTTCAGCACGATCTCCAGCTCGGTGCCGAAGAACGCCGAGTAGCGCCGCTTGCGGATCACGAACTCCTCCGGCCGCGGGTCGAGCCACGCCGCGATCTCGGTGCCGTCGTCGCCCTCGATGCAGTGGGGGCCCTCGGCGCCGTCGAGCTCGCGGCCGATGTCGATCAGCGACCGTTTGTGCACCTCCTGGATCCACACGACCGGGATGCCGGCGGCCCGTGCGAGATCGACGGTGCGCCGTACGCGCGGCCGGCGCTCGGCGGCGCCGCCCATGTGCGGGATCCCGCCGTCGCCGAGGACGACGGTGCCGGCGCCGCCCTGGATGTCGACGACCACCAGAACGGCGTTGCCGACGACGTCGAGGGCGGGAGCGGGAGCGGGAGGAGTCGAGTCGGTCATGGGCGCTCCAGGAGTCGGCGCGGGTTGTGGATGAGGATGCGGTCGGCCAGGTCCTGACCGCCGAGCGCGGCGATGGCGGGGCCGATCCGGCGGAAGAGCTGGTCGTAGCCGTGACCGCCGTTGCGGTGCAGGTGCGACTGCATCCAGATGTCGGCGCCGATCACGAGCTGGTCGCCGTGACCCTCCGACAGCAGCCACTCGACCATCGCGAGTCGCTCGGCGTCCGAGGGGCTGCGCAGGGCGGCGCTCCCGTAGAACGCGTCGGTGCCGAACGTGTCGTAGGCGAGCATCGCGCCGGCCTGCGCGATCTCGCGGTGGTAGCCGGGGTCCCACAGCTCGTCGAGGTGTCCGATGACGACCCGGTCGACGGGCATGCCCTCGGCCAGCAGCGTCTCGAGCACGTCGACGCCGCCCTTTCCCCGGAACGACTGGTGCGTGTAGACGGCGGCACCGGTCTCGGCGCCCGCCCGGGCGGCCGCCCGCGCCGAGCGCCACTCCGCGTCGGTGATGGGCCAGCTCGTGCCGATCTCGCCCAGCAGCGCCGGCAGGATGCCGGTGTCGCCGATGCCGGTGCGCAGCTGCCCGAGCAGGATCTCGGTGAGCGCGTCGACGTCGGCGGCCCGCACGTGCTCGGGCATGGTCTCCTCGACGTAGAAGCCGCCGCCGACGATGATGTGCACGCCCGCCGCGCGGGAGACCTCGGGCAGCAGGTCGAGCCGGCGCCCCATGCCCTCCAGGGTGAGCTCGACCACGGCCGATCCGCCGGCGGCGGCCACGTGCGCGAGCTCCGCGCCGGCCGCCTCGGGGTCGTCGAGGATGAGGTTCTCGGGCACCGACAGTGCGTTCCAGCGCAGGTATCCGGTCAGCTCGGGGCCGATCGGCACGCCCTCCGGAACGGGCTCGGTGGGGGTCTTCGCCCACAGGCTCAGGTCGCTGAGCACATGCTCGTGGATGGAGGTCGGCCCGAGGTCGGCGGCCTCGATGGGCCCCAGGACGGTGTGGATGGGCACGGGTCACTCCCCGAAGATCGCGCGACGCGGGTTGTCGCGGTGGATGGCGTCCAGGGTCTCGACATCGATGCCGGACTCGACGGCGATGGCACGGAACTCCTCGAACAGGAACGTGTAGCCCGGGCCGCCCAGGGCGCGCAGGTGCGAGCGCTGGCAGACGTCCTGCGAGAGCAGGACCCGGTCGGCGTAGCCCGCGTCGATCAGCTGACGCAGGTACTCGATGCGCCGGTCGATCTGGTGGCGGATGAGGTTCCCGCCGATCCGGCACGTCATGAGGCAGTCGAACTCGACGAACGCGCCGCGGCGCAGCAGCTCGAGCGAGTAGTCGACGCTCTTCACGGTGTCGGCGTGGCCGATGACCACCCGGGAGGGGTCGACGCCCTCCTCGCGGAGGATCTCGAGCTGCGCCAGCCCCGTGGGAAAGCTCGCCGCATGCGTGGAGACCATGACCCCGGTCTCTCGGCTCGCGCGGCCGGCGGCGCGGAAGGAGCGCTCCTCGGTCGCCGTGATGTGGGACAGATCGGAGGCGATCTCGCCGATGATGCCCGCGCGCACCCCGGTGCCGGGGATCTCGTCGAGCAGGTCGGCAATCAGGAAGTCGGCGATCCTGTTGGTGGAGTTGCGGTCGAACCAGAGCTTGTTCAGGTAGGTCTCGTAGTAGTGGCCGGTGCCGAGGACGACCTGCACACCGGTGCGCTCGGCCATCTCCTTCGTCGCGAGCACGTTCGCGGCCGAGCGCGATCCCGTGTCGGGGTTCTGCTGCATGACGCGCAGGTCGGAGCTCCATCCCACCGGCGCCGCGTAGTCGCTGAGCTCGCCGTTCGTCATGTCGATGAGGGTCGAGCCACCGGCCGCCGTGAACAGCGCCAGCTCGGCGGCCATCTCCTCCGCGACGTTCAGGTACCCGTCCTGCGGCGTCGTGCGCGTCATGTTGATGTAGACGTGCTCGTGCGGCAGGGTGACGCCGAGCTGTGCGGGCCCGATGGGCCCGGTGACCGTGTTGACCGTGGTGACCACGTGGGCTCCTCGTGAAGGGGGGATCGGGTGATGTGCGGCGATCAGATCGCGATGACGACGCTCTTGGCCTCGCAGAAGCCGCGCAGGCCCTCGTCGCCGAGATCGCGGCCGAGCCCGGACTCTCCCACGCCGCCGAACGACAGCGCGGGGTCGAAGACGTTGTAGGTGTTGATCCAGACGGTTCCCGCCGTGATCGCGGCGGCCATGCGATGCGCCCGCGAGAGATCTCGCGTCCAGACGCCGGCGGCGAGGCCGTAGGACGTGTCGTTGGCGATGCGCACCGCATCCGCCTCGTCGTCGAACGGGATGATCCCGACCACAGGTCCGAAGATCTCCTCCCGCGCGATCGTCATGTCGTTCGTGACGTCGGCGAACAGCGTCGGCTCGACGTAGAAGCCCGGCTCCCGGACGCCGCCGCCCGCGACGAGGGTGGCGCCCTCCTCGACGCCGCGACGGATGTAGCCGAGCACGCGCCGGCGCTGCTCCTCGGACACGAGCGGGCCCACCGTGATGCCCCCGTCCAGGCCGTCGCCGACCGGCACCTTCCGCACGGCCGCGGCGAGCCGCTCGGTCATCTCCGGCAGGACCGAGCGCTGCACGAGAAGGCGGCTGCCGGCCGTGCACATCTGCCCGGAATGTCCGAAGGAGGCACGCATCGCGGTGAGCACGGCGGCGTCGAGGTCGGCGTCCTCGAAGACGATGTTCGGGCTCTTTCCGCCGAGCTCCAGGGTCACCCGGGTGAAGTCGTCGGCGGCCGCGTGTGCGACGGCCCGCCCGACCTCGGTCGATCCGGTGAAGCTGATCTTCGCGATGCCGGGGTGCGAGGTCAGCGCCGCGCCGACCTCGCCGTCGCCGGTGAGCACGCTGACGACGCCGTCGGGGACCCCCGCCTCCTGCAGGATGCGCGCGAGCCGCAGCAGGGTGAGCGGGGTGTCCTCGGCGGGCTTGGCGACGACCGGGCAGCCCGCGGCGAGAGCGGGGGCGAGTTTGAAGGCCGCCGTGATGATCGGGAAGTTCCACGGAAGGATGAGTGCCGAAGGTCCCACCGGCTCCATCACGGTGTAGACGTGGTGGGCGCCGCCGTCGATGGGGACGACCGTGCCGCCCAGACGCGAGGGCGCCCCCGCGAAGTGCCGGAAGGTGCGCGCGGCGCTCAGAGTGTCGGCCCGGGAGCGCTCGATCGGCTTGCCGTTGTCGCGCGTCTCCAGGATCGCGAGCTCCTCGAGGTCGGCCTCGATCAGGTCGGCGACGCGGTTCAGGATGCGCGCGCGGTCGAGCGGCGCCATCCCCCGCCAGCGGCGGTCCCGGTGGGCGTCGACGGCCGCGGACACCGCCGCATCCACATCGGCCGCGGTCGCGTCGGCGACCGTCGTGATCGCCTCCTGCGTGGCGGGGTCGACGACCGGGCGGAGGGCCCGCCCGCCCGCGGCGACCCACTCCCCGGCAAGGAAGAAGGGCTCGTAGGCCGGCAGCGCGGCGACGGTCGATCTGATGCTCATTCGTTGGCTCTCTCTGCGGCGGGGCTCGGTGCGCCGGGGACACCGGCGTTCCAGGATGATGCGGAGATCCCTCTCCGGGGTCGCATCAGAAGATGTCGAAGTATTCGCGTTGTTCCCAGTCTGAGACGTGGCGGAGGTAGCGGCCGTACTCGGCGCGTTTGATGGTCGCGTACCAGTCGACGACGGTGGTTCCGAGCGCGGTGCGGAAGGCGTCGTCGGCGACGAGCGCGTCGATGGCGTCGCCGAGGGATGCGGGAAGGGGCGGCGCGTCGGCGCGGTAGGGGTCGGTGGTGGGTGCGGGGGGCACGAGGCCTCGTTCCATGCCGTCCATGCCGCTGATCAGCTGGGACGCGATGTACAGGTAGGGGTTCGCGGCGGGTTCCCCGGAACGGTTCTCGAGTCGGGTGGCGGGGTCGCCTGCGCCGCCGACGGCACGGATCATGGCGCCCTTGTTGTCGATGCCCCACGCGATGCGGTCGGGGGCGAGGGAGAACGGCTGGTACCGCTTGTACCCGTTGACGGTCGGGGTGGTGAACGCCGCCGCGGCCGGGGCGTGCGCGAGCAGGCCCGCGAGGTACGCGGAGCCGGTGAGGCTGAGGGTCGTGCCCGGAGCGTCCGGCACGAACGCCGCCGCGCCCGTGGTCAGGTCGTACAGCGACTGGTGCAGGTGCCATCCGGTCGACGCGCCCTCCGCGCCCTGCGGGCGCGACATGAAGGTCGCGTGGTAGCCCAGGCCCCGCGCGATGCGGCGCACCGCCATCCGGCACAGCACGATCGCGTCCGCGATCCGGGCCGCGTCTCCCGCGTCCATCGTGATCTCGAACTGGCTGGGCCCGAACTCGAGCTCGATCGACCGCAGCGGCAGGTCCAGGAGGGTCAGGCCCTGGTAGAGCGCGTCGACGAGGGGCTGCATCGCATCGAGGGACTCCTCGTGCAGCAGCTGCGCGCCCCGGGTCGTGGGCGCGGCGGTCACCGCGTCGCCGGGACGACCCGGAGAGGCGACGTGCGCCGCGGTGAGCTCCTCGCCGGTCATCCGGTACACGTGGAACTCCAGCTCCGCCCCGACCGTCATCCCGTAGCCGCGGGAGGCGAGGGTCGCCAGCTCCGTGCGCAGGATCGACCGGGTGCACAACGCCACCGGGGAACCGTCGGGGAACCGCAGGTCGCACAGGATCCACGCGGTGCGGTCGGTCCACGGCAGCACCCGGAACGTCTCGGGATCGGGCACCAGCACGATGTCGCCCGCCCCGCTGAACCCGTCGATGCCGACACCGGTCTCGGCGCTGAACACCGAGAACACCGACTGGCCCGAGGTGTCCTTCAGCAGCAGCGAGCTCGGCACCGTCAGCCCCGACCGCAGCACCGCGGGAACGCCCGCGCGGGTGATCGTCTTGCCGCGGAGGATGCCGTGCTGGTCGACGAACGAGAACCGCACCATCTCGACGCCGATCTCGTCCATCACCCGGCGCATCTGCCCCGCCGCCGCGTACTGCGCCTCGCTCCATAGGTCGTGCCGGGCGACGAACCCGGTGCGCTCGGCGGCGAGCATCGGCCGCGCCGAGACCCCGCCGCCGTTCTCCGACACCGGACGCTCGTCGACGTTGCGCTCACGCATCGACGGGAACCTCCGCGCTCATCAGCGGACCCGCCCACGGCGACGCCTCCCGGCGCTCCCGTTCCCGCTCCACCCACCGCTCCTGCCACGCGTCGTTCGCCGCGATCGTGTCCATCGCGACCGGACCGGTCAGCTTCGCCGCCTCCGCCCCGCTCACCGGATGCGACGGCGTCTGCCCGCCCGCCGCGAACGCCTCCATCGCCCGCAGCAGCAGTCGGCGGTTCGCGCTCACCGCGCGGTCAGAGACACCGAGGCGTTCCACCGTGCGGTCCTGGATCGCCCCCATGCTCTCCACCGCCCACTGGTCGTGCACATTGATGTCCAGGCCCATCCCGGTGTAGGTGAGCTCCTTCTGCTCCCGCGGATCGAAGCCCCAGTTGTTGCTCCGGTTGCGCAACGGCCGGTAGTCCGGAAGGCTCACCCCGTCCAGGCGCTGCTGCAGCAGGGTGTCCTTGTCCGTCGTCTCCGCGAAGTCGTACCAGATCATGTACCAGTAGTGGTTCTCGTCATCGATCGGCACATGCCACTGCGTGAACACCTTCGTGTTCCCGAACGGCACCACGAACGCGTTCGGGAACATCAGGTTCGTCACCCGCACATGCTTGATGTCCTCAGTGAGCTGACGCAGCGCATACACCCGCAGGCCGTGCTCGGCGCTCTCCACCTCGATATCGGGGCGATAGCTCTCACCGACGAGCATCGAGAGCTTCTTGCCCGTCCCCTCGACCTCCTCGGCGAACTGCTGCCCGTACATCTCGCGAGGGTCCTCCTGGATGAACCGGTGCAGGAACGAGACGTGGCTCGGGTCGATGCCGCCCTCCAGCCCCTGCAGCCAGTTGCACTCCCACAGGCCCTTGAACGCGAACGTGTACTCCTCCGGCGCCACGAAGCAGTCGTAGTCCGGGAACGGCGGCGCCTCCCCCGCCCCCATATACGCGAAGATGATCCCGTTGCGCTCGACACACGGATAGTTCGCGATCCGCACCTTCCCCAGGAACTGGCTGTGATCCGGCTCCGCCGGCTGCTCCACACACCGCCCCTCACCGTCATAGAGCCACCCGTGATACAGGCAGCGGATGCCGTCCTCCTCCAACCGCCCGTACGAGAGATCGACGCCACGATGCGCGCAATACCGGCTGATCAGACCCCACCCCTCACGCTTCTTGAACAGCACCAGATCCTCGCTCATGATCCGCACCTGCTTCACCGGCCGCTCCCCCGGCATCTCCGACACCAACCCCGCCGGCTGCCAATACGACCGCAACAGATTCCCCAGCGGCGTCCCCGGACCCGACCGGGTGATCTTCTCGTTATCTTCCTGCTTGAGCATGCGATGCGCTCCTTCAGTGCGGTTCGGGGGTCGGGATTCGGTGGCGTTCTCAGGCGTCGAGGACGAGGAGCGGACAGGCGGCGCGCGAGACGCAGACCATCATGCAGTCGCCGTGCGCCTTCTCCTGGGCGGTCAGGACGAAGTCGCGGTGCTCCGCCTCGCCGTCGACGATGCGCGTCTCGCAGCTGCCGCAGATGCCCGACTCGCAGTCGGAGAGCACGTCGACCCCCGCCCCGCGCATGACCTCCAGGATCGACTCCTCGGGCTGCACCTCGAGCTCGAGTCCGCTGCGATCGAGGCGGATGCGGAAGGGCCCGCCGGGCTCGTACTCGATCTCCGGCGCCGAGAAGTACTCGACGCGAAGACGCGTCTCGGCGTCGGGCACGGCCTCGGCCAGGGCGGTCAGCATCCGCTCGGGTCCGCACGCGTAGACGAGTGCGCCGGGCGACGCGGCGACCTCGGCGACGAGATCGGCCCTCGTGCCCTCGTCACGGGCGATGACCGTCACGGCGTCGCCGAGCGGCGCGAGCTCGTCGAGGAACGGCATGCGGGTGCGCGAGGCGCCGAGGTAGAGCAGCCGGAATGCCGCTCCCGACCGCGCGGCAGCGCGCGCCATCGGCAGGATCGGCGTGATCCCGATACCGCCGGCGATGAAGAGGTACTCGGGCGAGGGCTCGAGCGAGAAGTGGTTGCGCGGCTCTCGCAGCACGAGCTCGTCGCCGGGGCGGAGCCGTTCGTGCACGGCGCGCGAGCCGCCGCGGCTGTCGGGCTCGCGGAGGACGGCGATGCGGTAGCGGGATGCCGCGGGGTCGCCGCACAGGGAGTACTGGCGCACCGGCGCGCCCGCCACGACCAGATCCACGTGCGCGCCCGGCTCCCACGCCGGCAGGGCGCCCGAGAGCGGCTCGAGATCCACCGAGAGCACGCCCTCGGCCTCGCGGACGAGCCCACGCACCCGGACGCGGATGTCGACGATCTCCTCGGCAGTGGACATGGATGGATCCTAACATGGCTTTCCTGGATCCAATATGTTCCTCTTGGGACGCCACGCGATGGCGATCGGGGTCCACGACGCCGCCTTCTGCTACCGTTCCCCTCGTGCGGCAGGGGGTCTGTGCGCGGGAGGAGAAAACGCATATGGCCGGTGCTGACGAAACGTCCGCGCACGCGCTCGTCGACGAGATCGCCGCGAAGATCCGCGCGCGAATCATGAACGGCGACATCCCGATCGGGTCCCAGCTGCGTCAGGCGGAGCTCGCGACCGACTTCGGCGTGAGCCGTACCCCGGTGCGCGAGGCGCTGCGTCAGCTGCAGACCGGCGGCCTCATCGACGTGGTGCCCAACCGGGGCGCCGTCGTCCGCGTCCCCGCCCCCTGGGAGGTGCGCGAGGCGTACGAGGTGCGCGCCGAGCTCGAGGCCCTCGCCGCGGCCCGCGCGGTGAGTCGCATCTCGAGCGCCGATCTCGAGCGGCTCCGCACCGCCAACCAGGACATGTACGAGCGCTCGGCCGTCGCCGGCCGCTCCGGCACCGAGCGTGCGCTCGAGAGCCGCCAGGAGAACGACATCTTCCACAACACGATCGCGACCGTGTCGGCCAACGCCCGGCTCGCGCGCTCGATCGAGGAGATCAACGAGACCTTCCCCCGCAACGTCTCGGCGCAGCTGCTGGTGAACGACGACCGTCACCGCGAGGAGAACTACCAGGAGCACCTCCGCATCCTCGAGGCGATCGAGCGCGGCGACGCCGAGGCCGCGAGCGCCCAGATGCGCGCGCATGTGCTCGGCGCGGGCGAGCAGCTCGCCCGGTGGTACGAGCGTCGCAGCAGCACGGTGTTCACCGGCTGACCCGGGCGGTTGAGCCGGCGAGGCCCGGCCGATCCCGGCCGAGCGGACTGAGCCCGGCTGAGCCGAGGTGCCTCACCCGCCCGTTCTGTTCACAGCTCATGACGGTTGCTGCGCGCCGCCCGCGTTTCCGGGCGCCGCCGCCGTCTCCGGCCCGAATGTCATGAGTTGTGAACGGCCGATGAGGCAGCGGCTTCTCCCGGATCAGCAGCCGGGGTCGCTGACGACCAACGAAGGAAGCGAAATCTCCCCACTCCGGGGAGACTTTCGGATCAGTGCGGCTGGACGAGGGCGGCGGCGGCGAGCGCCAGGAGCGACGCGGACATCGCGAGGTGCTGCACCCGGTCGAGACGATGCGCCCGGCGCGCGGCGAGCAGCGACGAGACGGCGAAGACCCCGCTCGCCGCCACGAGAGCGCCGATCACGAGCGTGGCCGAGGAGCCGTGATGGGATGCGGCAGCGCCGCCGCCGTGCCCGCCCGGCATCACGAGCATGAGCGCCGCCATCAGCACCGCACCGATCGCGGAGGACACCCGCATCCGCGTCAGCGCGGCCGGCTCCGGAGTCCGGCGCCGGCGTGCCCCCAGCGCCATCGCGAGCACCGTGACGAGCGCGCTCCACCCCACGACCGGCAGCACCGAGGCTCCGGTCACGATGTCGAGCATGGCCGCCAGCATCACGAGCGAGAGCAGCAGCTCACGCACCCGGGGGCGCGGCCCGTCGAGCGCGACGCAGCACGCCCCGAGGCCCGCGGCCCCGAGCGCGCCCAGGTGCAGCACCTCGCCCACGGATCAGTGGCAGGCGCAGGCGTGCCCGCCGCCCGCCATCGGCAGCTCCGTCCGCGCGGCCCGGGCGTCCGCGGTCGGTGCGTGGCAATGCGCCTTCGACACCGACGGCGGCACGTCGAGCGCCGGGTTGCGGTCGAAGAAGCCGTCCGGCTCCATGCGGAAGCCGATGCGCTGCAGCGGCATGATGGGCCAGTCCTCGGGCCGCACGTAGTGGTGCACGCCCACGATCGGCCACACCACGAGCTCCGCCCCGTCGAGCGGCCGGTCGGCCTGCTGCCAGGCCGTGATGCCCTCCTCGCCGAGCGGCGCCTGGTTCGGGTACTCGCCGGCGATGAACCGCTCCGAAGGGTCGTACGCCGTCGCCCACAGATGCTTCGCGATGAACGGCGCCTTGCGCTCCACGACACTGCCCGGCTTGGCGAACAGACGCGTCGTGTTCGGCAGCACCAGCCGGAACGAGGTCGGGTCGCCGTAGCGGTTGGTGCGCTCCGTGCTCTCGATCCGCCAGTGCACCGCACGGGAGGCGTCGTTCGAGCGCGCCGCCTCGCTCTCGGAGCCGATCGTCGTCGAGACCATGCGCACGGCGTTGCCGAAGGGGTTGAGCGTCTCGTCCTCCTCGACCTCGGCGTGCACCTCGACGAGCCGGTTCCTCGGGCCGTCGATCGCGGTGTCCATCCGGATGGCGAAGTAGTGCTGGTGGGTCGGCGCCTGCACGTGGGGGGCCACCATCCGCCCGTAGGCGGGCTCGGCGCCGTCCTCGATGCCCGACACCGAGAGGATGCCGGTGAGCTTCACCTCGAGCTCGATCGCACCGTCCTGGTAGAGCGACCAGTAGAACCCGTAGTCGTAGTTGGCGACCGTCGCGAAGAAGGAGATCACGAGGCGGCGCTGGCGACGGACGTCTGCCTCGCCGGTGCGCGTGTTCACGTGCTTCCAGAGGATCGAGTCGTCCTCCTCGTGCATGCAGATGCCGTTGACGATCGTCTTCGCGTCGCCGTAGCCGTCGATGTAGTGCGCGTCGAAGTACCGGATCTCGCCGAGGCAGTCGCAGCCGAGCTCGAGGGAGGCGGTCAGCGGCCCCGCGCCGTACTCGCCCCAGTCGAAGAAGTTCTTGCGGTACGCGGTGGGGTCCGCGTCGAGGTACGGCACGTACATCTCGTTGATCGCGGCCCGGCGCAGGACCGGGCGGAGCGTCTCGCCGTCCTGGTAGCCGACGTCGTGCAGCACCAGCCCTTCGCGGTGGGTGAACCCGATGCGGAACGACCAGTTCTGCCAGGTGACCGAGTGGCCGTCGACGTGGAAGCCCGGCCCTTCGGGCTGGATGATCTCCAGGGGCGCGACCTCGCGGTCGGGGCCCCAGGTTCCGGAGCGGTAGTTGCCCGTCTCGCTCGCCATCGGGATGACGCCGTGGTCCTCGAGGCGCACGATCTCGAGCGTCTCGAGATCGATGATCGGCACGAGGCCGGCGACGGGGCGCGCGTACCCGTTGTCGTCCTCGGACTCGCGATGCCACACCGTGCCCCACGAGAGGCGGCGGTCGGCGAGGTCCTCCGGCTCGAACCCCGTGATCGACTCGGGGTCGACCCACACGAGCGACGAGTCGTGGATGCCGCGCCGCGCAAGCGCCTCCTTGAGGATCGGGCTGTTGCGCGCCGCGACCGCCACCATCCGTGCCTCGTCGGACGAGACGCCGGGGCGCTTTGCGTCGACAGGGCTCCACCCCGAGAGGCTCGCCTCGCGGTCGCTGCCCGAGGTCCACCCGGTGACCTCCCACGCGGCGTGCGCGTCGGGGTTCATGACGACCAGGCGCACCGGCCGCCCCTGCCCGGGGCTCAGCGCACGCGCGAGGCTCTCCTCGACGGCGATCCCCCAGAACCGCGGACGCTCGCCGATGCGCTCGTCGGAGCGCACGAGCGCGGCGATCTCGGTGATCTCGGCGGGTGTGACCGGGTCGCTCCAGGTGCGGATGGTCATGAGGTCCTCCTCCAGGCTCGGGGGCGGGTCGGCGACCCGGGGCCGCTGACGTTCAAGGATGATGGGGAGATCCCGCCCCGGGATTCTCGCATCAGACGACGATGCCGACGCCGTCGGCTCGGGGATCGCTCGCGGCGTCGAGGCCGGTGCCGCCGCGACGGACGAGCTGCACGTGCCCCGCGACATCGGCGTGCGCGGGAAGGTCTGCGGTCGCGATTCCCGCGGCATGCGCGGCGGCGATCACCCCCGACGGCAGCCCGGGCTCGGCCGCCAGGGTCAGGCGATCGAACCCGAGGTCGACGTCGCCGACGACCCACCGGGGTGCGGCGAGCACACGATCGAGCGGGGCGAGCGTCGAGGCCGGGTCGGCGAACAGCTGCGCGAGGATCCACGGCTGCGCGCGACCGCCCTGGCACCCGGCGACGATCGTCGCCGCCGCGCCGTCGATGATCAGCGGGCAGAGCGTGTGGGGCGGGCGGGCGCCGGCGCGGATGCGGGCGGGCGAGCCGGGGTCGACCGTGAACGCGCCGCCGCGGTTGTGGAACAGCACGCCCGTCTCGGGGTCGAGCAGGCCCGACCCGAACGTGAAGTACACGCTCTGCACGATCGTGACGGCCCAACCCTCGTCGTCGGTCGCCACGACCGCCGCCGTGTCTCCGCTCGCCCTCGACTCGAGCCGCGTCGTGACGCGGTCCGGGGCGGCGAGGTCGAGGAGGGCCGACACGTCGACGGCGGTGCCGCGCGGATCGCCAAGGTGGGCGCCGCGCGCGGCGACGCCCCGGACGCTCGCTTCGACCAGGCGCGCCGCATCCGCGTCACCGGACTCGTCGAGAGCCGCGGCGACGACGCCGGGGATGAGCGCCCCGGCCGAGGGGGGCGGCGCGACCGACCAGGTGCGGCCGCCGGCCGCGACCGACAGCGCCGGCACGACCTCGACGGCGAACGAGGCGAAGTCCTCCGGCGCGTGCACGCCGCCGGCACGCTGCAGCGCCGCCACGAGATGCGACGCGGTGAGACCCCGGTAGAAGTCGTCGGGGTCGTCGGCGAGTCGATCCATGGTCGCGGCGAGCGCGGGCTGTACGAACGAGTCGCCCTCGCCGAGGCGTGCGCCGGCGGGGGCGAACACGGAGCCCAGCCCCGGGTCGTCGGCCACGGCGTCCGCCCGGGACTCGATCGCCCGGGCGAGGCCCGCGCTCACCGGCGAGCCGCGGCGTGCGGTGTCGGCGGCGCCGCGGAACGCGCCCGCGAGACCACGGACGGAGCCCCGGGCGGCGATCGCCTGCCAGCCGGCGACCATCCCCGGCACGGTGACCGAGTGGGCGCCCTGTCGGGGCACCGCCGACCATCCGCCCGCGACGGAGTCGATCGCCGCCGGTGCCGTGCCCGCCGCGATCACGGCCGTGGTGGCGCCGTCGGGGTCGCGGACGAGGGCGATGAGGTCGCCTCCGAGCGCGCACTGATGGGGGTAGACCACCGTGAGCATGACGGCCGCCGCGAGCGCCGCGTCGAGGGCGTTGCCCCCGTCCGCGACGGCGCGCTGGCCGGCGGCGACGGCCTCGCGGTGCGGAGCGGCGAGAGCGACGGCCATGTCAGAGGCCCCTTCTCGCCGTGGAGACGAAGTCCAGGTCGGTGCGGGGATCGCCCTCGTACAGGTCGGCCACCGCGTCGCCGACGGCCGCGCCGAACTTGAACCCGTGGCCCGAGCAGGCCGAGACCGCGATGACCTCGGGGGTGCCCGAGAGCGCGCCGATCACGAAGCGCTTGTCGTCGGTCATCGTGTAGAGGCACGCGGCGGCCTCGGTCGCGGACGTGTCGATGCCCGGCACGTACCGGGACATCAGCGCCCGCATGCCGTCGATCTCGTCGGGCGCGGCCGGGGCGACGGGGACCTCGGGGTCCCAGACGGCCCCCGCGTCGATGCCGAGCTTGAAACCGTTGCCGGCCGCATCGGGGATGCCGAAGACGAGTCCCTCGGCCCGGTCGACCGAGAACGAGCCGAGCTGCGGCGGCGTCGCCACCGCCTGACCGGGGGCGACGGTGAGGGTGAGGATGCGCCACACCTCTACGAGCGGGGCGAGGGCGGGAAGGATGCTGCCCGCCCAGGGTCCGGCGGCCACGACCAGTCGCTCGGCCCGGATCTCGCCGCGGTCGGTGCGCACGACGACCCCGTGCGCGGTCGTGTCCCATCCCTCGACGCGCTCGCCGAACCGCAGGTCCGCACGATTTCCCGCCGCGCTGGACCGGAGGGCCGCGAGCGCCGCCTCGGCCTCGAGCACGCCCGCGCTCGGGTCGTAGACGGCGCTGTAGCCGTCGGGGATGCGAAGTCCCGGCATCCGTTCGGCGACCTCCTCGGGCGAGACGAGCGCGATGCAGTCGGGCCCCTGCAGCTGCGACGCGCCCTCGTGCGCGTACACGCCTCCGGTGCGGTGCACGAGCGTCGTCCCGCTCTCGCGCTCCAGCTCCTCCCATGCGGCGTAGGCCTGCGCGACGAACGGGTTCCACACCGGGTTCGGGTAGGCGCGCCGGATCATGCGGGTGCGTCCGTGCGACGAGCCGCGCGCGTGACCGGCGGCGAACCGCTCGATCCCGACGACCCGGTGTCCGCGACGGGCGAGACTCGCCGCGGCGGCGCTCCCGTGCACGCCGAGGCCGAGCACGACCACGTCGGTCGAGGTCGTCTCGCCGGTCCCGACCGTGCTCATGCCGCTCCTGCCCGCCGCGCGCGCGCGATGTCCGTCACGCATTCGACGAGCGCCGCCATGTCATTCTCGTCGTTGTAGACGTGGATCGATGCCCGCACGACCGCCTGGATGCCGCGATCGCCGAGGTCCCATTGGCCGTGGGTCGCCGGCACCGACACCAGTCGCACGCGGCGGGCGGCGAGCTCGGAGACGACCTCGCCCGCCTCGACCCCGTCGACGACGAACGTGACGATCGCGGATGCGGTGTCGACCGGCTCGGTGACGGTCACGCCGTCGACCTCGTCGAGCGCCGCGCGCAGCGACCGGCCCGCGGCGCTGAGCCACTCCTCTGTCGCGGGCATGCCGCGACCGAGCGCCTGGTCGATGGCGACGCCGAGCCCGAGGCGCCCGGCGATCGCGGCCTCCCAGGTCTCGAAGCGACGCGCCGATCCGTCGACCTGCCAGTCCCCCTCGGCCGTCCACTGCGACGCCCGCACGTCGGGCGCGGTCGGCAGGAGGCGATCGAGCACGTCCGAGGCGATGTACGCGAAGCCGGTGCCGCGGGGGGCGCGCAGGAACTTGCGCCCCGTGGTCACGAGCACGTCGCACCCGATCTCGGCGACGTCGGTGTCGAGGTGGCCGACCGACTGCGTGGCGTCGAGCACGTAGAACCCGCCGTGCGCCCTCACCAGTGCGCCGATCTCGGCGACGGGCTCGACGAGCCCCGACGAGGTCGGCAGATGGGCGACGGTGACGATCGCGGGCGGCCCGTCGGCGAGCGTCCTCTCGAGCGCCTCGAGATCGACCCGCCGGTCCGCCCCGACCGACGCGATCTCGAGTCGCACGTTCTCCTCCCGCGCCAGCGTCATCAGGTGCAGCGCATGGCTGACATAGGTGCTGCGCGAGGCGATGACCCTCGCCCCCTCCCGAGGGCGGAGCGCGTCAAGGATCACACGGAGCCCTGTGGAGGCGCTGTCGAGCAGGGCGATCTCGCGGCTCTCGGCGCCGATGAGACGCGCCGCCGCGTCGTAGACGGCCTCGATGCGCGGCCTCACCTCCGCCGCGGCCTCGTATCCGCCCATCGACTCCTCGCGCCGCAGGTGCTCGACGACCGTCGCCACGACGTCGATCGAGGGCAGGGCGGAGCCCGCTGCGTTGAAGTGCCGGGTGTTACGGGAGCCGGTGGTCTGCGCCCGCTCCCCGGCGACGTCTATCCGCCGCGACGGGGCTTCGGACGCCGGCGACGAGGAGTCCGCCGTGGGGATCGAGTTCATGGGCCTTCCCGGAGCTAGGTAGGATCCAAACGTAACATATATGGATCCAATACTGAGGTCGCCGTGTCTCGCATGCTCGCCTACGTCTCGCCGCACGCGCTCCCCGCGAGCACCGCGCTCGGCGAACCTCTCCTGCGGTCGTTCCTCTCGCTCGCGCGGCTGCACCGCGACGGCTGGGGATACGCGTGGGCGACCGGGCCCAGCGCCCCTCCCGTGCTCGACACGGGGCTCCGCGACGCGCCCGCGTCTCTGTCTCGGGCGGCCGGCGCCCCCGCCACGACCGCGCTCGCGTACCTGCGCTTCGCGAGCAGCGGCACCGGGGTGTCGCCCGAGAACCTGCAGCCCTTCGCGGGCGACGGGATGGCGTTCGCGCACAACGGCGCACTCGTGCCGCGCGAGCGGGCCGAGCAGCGGCTGCGCGCACCCGAGCGGCGGGCGCTGCGGGGCACGACCGACAGCGAGGTGTACTTCGCCCTGCTGCGCCGCGGGCTGCGCGGCCCCCGCACCGCGTCGATCGAGACGTCTGTGGCCGCGGGCGTCGCCCGGATGCGCGAGCTCTATCCCGAGGCCTGCCTGAACGCGATGCTCGTCGCGCGGGGGGAGCTCGTCGTGGTGCACGCGCCGGGCACCGTCGGCCCCCCGCTCGCGGCGCTCGCCGCGCGGGGCGGGGCCCAGCTGCCGCCGGGACACGATGCCGGATACAACGCGCTGTGGACGACACTGCGGCCGACCGGGGCACGGGTGGTCGCGACGACCGGCGTCGACCTGTCACCCCGTGCGGACGGGTCGACGTGGCGGCCGCTCGAGCGCGACGCCGTGCACGTGTTCGCGCCGGACGGCGACAGGCGCATGGCGCAGGTGCGCTGAGCCTCGGCCGGCCGCGGCCGGTGGGTGCGGTCGCCGCCGCGACGGCGACACCGGATCCCGACGGTGCACAATGAGCGCATGCGCATGACCGACTCTTCGCACGGCCCCCTGGGCGTCGCCAACTTCGGTTCTACGCGTCGCCCCAGCGCGCGGTCGTGTTCGACCCGAACGACTTCGACGAGGCGGCGTGGGCCCCGTGGGAGTGGGATCTGAAGCGCCTGATCGCGAGCATCGTGGTCGCGGGCCTGGCCACATCCCGCGACGAGAGCGCGACGACGGATGCGGCCCGCTCCGCCGTGCGCGCGTACGCGAGCGCCATGTCGGCGAGCATCGCCCTGTCGCCGACCGCACGCTATTTCTCGCACCTGGACGCCGAGACCGGCATCGGCCGGATGGATGCGGCCTCCCGCAAGGTGTTGCAGACCGCGATCCGCGACGCCCGCAAGCGCACCGGCGAGCGCGCGGCGCGGAAGCTCACCACGGCGGGCCCCGGCGGACGCCTGGTGTTCGTCGAGAACCCGCCCACGATGATGCACGGCGAGCCGGAGATCGAACGGCGGGTGCACGAGTTCATCGGGCGGTACGCCGCATCCGCGCAGGCCGACGTCCACCAGCTGATCGGCGCGTACACGGTGGCCGACGTCGCGCGCCGCGTCGTGGGCGTCGGCGGCGTCGGCACCCGCTGCGCGCTCGTGCTGCTGCAGGACGGAGACGGCAACGCGCTCGTCATGCAGTCCAAGGAGGCGGGCGCGAGCGTGCTCGAGCAGTACGGCGGGATCGAGCAGCCGCGGGGGCTCGGCGACCACGTCGCCGCGCACGGCCAGGGCGGACGGGTCGTGGCGCTGCAGCGGATGCTGCAGCGCCACGTCGGATCCCTTGCTCGGCTGCCTCCGCTCCGAGGGCACCGATCTGCACGTGCGGCAGTTCCACGACATGAAGGGCGGGATCGATGCGGAGACGCTCGAGGACGGCCCGTTCTCGACCTACGCGCAGGCATGCGCGGTCACTCTCGCACGCGCACACGGCCAGTCGGCGCGGGCCGCGGAGATCACCGGCTACGTCGGCAGCGGACGCGTGCTCGGTGACGCCCTGATCGCCTGGGCGTACGCCTACGCCGACCTCTCGCGCCGCGACTACGAGGCGTTCCTCACCACGTCCGCCTGACCGGCCGGCGGATGCCGCATCCTCAGGCCGCCGCCGAGGCGAGGCCCCTACGCCACCGGGGCGAGCGAGCCGCAGGCCGGAGCGGCGGGCCGGGACGAACGCATCGGCGCAGGCCTCGAGCGCACCCTTGGCGGCGTCGAGGCTGACGAAGGTGCCACGGCGGCGTCCGGCGCCGTCCATCGTCTCGAAGCCCGCACCGGTGACGGTGACGGTGCCGACGAAGGCGGCGTCCGTGTTGGCCACGTGCAGCCCCGATTCGACCTGGATCCAGACGGCGCGGGACGGCGCGGGCACGGCTTCGATGATCGGGAGGGTGAGGGGCTCCGTGGGCGGCATCGCGTCGATGTCGGGCCGGGTCGAGCGAGCGGCGTGCACCATCCGAGCTCCAATCGTCGGGGTCTGGAGACGATCATCGCCAACGCGACCCGACGATCGGGGGGACTGGCACCCGGTGGCGGGATCTGCTAGATCTATTTCGCCCCGGGGCGCGTCGACCGCCCCCGAGTGCCCCTCACCCGCGACCTCGACAGGAGCACCCGATGGACCGGTCGCCCACGCCCGCCGACGACGCTCTTCCCGGCGACGGCCGGCGCGAGAGCGTCAACGAGCGGGCGGACCGCAACTGGGACGAGCTCATGCAGGAGCTGCGCGTCATGCAGACCGGCGCGCAGATCCTCACCGGGTTCCTCCTCGCGGTCGCGTTCCAGCCCCGCTTCGCCGATCTCGATGCGTGGCAGGTCGGCCTCTACGTCACCCTCGTGGCGCTCGCCGCGTTCTCGTCGCTTCTCGCTCTTGCGCCCGTCGCCCTGCACCGCACCTACTTCGCCCGTCGCCGCAAACCCCGCCTCGTGGCCGTCGCCGCGCGCATCGTCACCGCCGATCTGATCGTCATCGGGCTGTTGAGCGTCGGCGTGACGACGCTCGTCTTCGATGTCGCCGTGAGCCGTCCGGCGGGTGTCGCCGCGGCCATCGCGGGGGTCGTCGTGGTCGCGGCGCTCTGGGTCGTCGTGCCGCGGCTCTTCGCCCGCGCGGGCGCGAACGCCGAGAGGAATAGTTAACCGGGTTAACCAGACTTAGTTAAGGAAAGGATCCGGCGTAGTGTGGGCGCGTGGGACAGTTGCTTTACGATGCGGGGTCGCAGTCTTTCGACATCGAGGACCGCACCCTCGCGCATCTGCGCATCGTCTTCATGAACAAGCTGCGCCGCGGCGAGCCGTTCGCGTTCCACGTCCCCGACCCGAACGGCATGGGCACGCGCAGCCTCTGGATCCATCCGGCGGTGGCCCTCGTCTTCACGTTCTACGGCAGCCGCAATCCCGCTCTGAACCGGGAGTGGATCGACGCGCTGATGTCGGAGGCGAACGGCCCGAACGGCCTCACCGTCGGCCCGGAGCCCCACGGCGACCAGCGCTGATCAGCGGCCCGGCTCGCTGATCAGCCGACGAAGGATGCGAAAGCGCTCCGTGGGCTGGCGAAAGCCCGATCGCTGCCCTTCGTCGCGGAGCCGTGCTCCTCGCCCAGGGACCGAGAGGGAGACATTCGCATCAGCTTCTCCGCGCCCCTGCGGGACGCTCTGTGGGGCGCGAAAGTCCGGTCGCTGAGCGAGCGCAGCGAGACGAAGCGTGAGGACTTTCGGGTCAGCGGCATTCGGAGTCGACCGAGCGCGTGATGCGCTCGATGAACTCGGCGACAGCGTCCGCGACCTCGGGCGGGAGCTCGTCCGACGCGTCCCTGATGTTCGCGGTCAGCGGGTCGATGTCGTCGGCATCCGCCGATCGGTCGAACGGGACGATCAGCTTGCTGCGCCGGTCGTCGGGGTTGGTGTGGAAGGTGATCATCCCACCGGCGTGCAGCTTGTCGAGGATGCCGGTCACCGCCGCCGCCGACACCCCCAGGTGCGCCGCGACGGCACGCGGGGTCACCGTCTCGGTGAGGTCGGCGCGTTCCAGGATGAAGCGCATCGCGGCACGGGCGTTCTCGCTCGGCCCGCAGGCCGTCTGCCTGCGTCGCGACAGGCTCGCCTCCGCGAGCCTCAGCCGCTCCACGGCTCTCGATGCGCGCTGGCGCGCTCCCGGATCGGCCATGTCCGCATCCCTTCGTCATCGCACGGGTCGCAAGACCGGGCACGTCGTGGCCTACACGTTAGCGGTCGCACCCGGACGACGCACGCCCGGCGGGCACCCCTGCTGCATCCGGGCCGCGAGCGCGCGACCCCTCTCGGGCGCGCGAGGGCCTCGGTTACATTCGCGGGATGTACGTGCTGGAAGGCGGGCCGCGTACAGGCCTGCTCGTGGACGAGCTTCCCGAGGGGTACGTCCCCTGTGGCGCCGCGTCACGCGCGTCCTCTGCGCCCGCCGTCGGCGACATCCCGGTCGCCGACGCCGAGTGGCGCGCCGCCTGCCGGCCGGGTGCACCGCCGCGCGGCCTCGCCCGAGTCCCGCCGAGCCAGCTTCTCACCGCCTCTGACGGGGCGGCACGAAGCCCGGTCGCTGCCCTTCGTCTCGTCGCGCCGCTCCTCGCTCAGGGGCCGAGAGCGGAGACTTCCGCGTCAACGGGAGCCGCCGACCTTCCCCGCGAGGCGCGCAGCGGCCGCCGCGATCCAGCGCGCGGGATCGCGCATCGCCGCGGCGGAGGAGCCCGCGAGGCCGGTCAGCGAGACGGATGCGGCGAACCCGTCCGTCGGCGCGCCCGGCGCGATGCGGCCGGCGACCAGCGCGGCCGGGACGCCCGCCGCGGCGGCGAGCCCGGCGACGTGAGAGGGAACCTTGCCTGCCGCCGACTGCCCGTCGAACGAGCCCTCGCCGGTGAGCACGACGGACGCGCCGGCGAGCGCGTCGCCGAGACCGATGAGGTCGGCGACGGCCGACGCACCCGGGACGATCCTCGCTCCCCACGCGAGGAGCGCGAATCCGGTGCCGCCGGCGGCTCCCGCACCGGGCGAACCGGGCGGCACGTCCACGAACCGCGCGAGGCGTGCGAGGCCGGCCTCCAGCGCGATGACGGCCGCCGGGTCGGCACCCTTCTGCGGAGCGAAGACGACCGCGGCCCCCGTCGGCCCGAGCAGCGGGTTCGTCACATCGCCGAGCACCGTCACGCCGCCGGCCGGCGGCGTCGGCAGCGCCGACAGGTCGACGCGCGCGATGTCGGCCAGTCCTCGACCGCCCGCCGGCACGGGCCGATCCGCGGCATCCGTCAGTCGCGCGCCGAGCGCGGTGAGCAGGCCCGCGCCGCCGTCGGTCGAGGCGCTGCCGCCGATGCCGACGACGAGCTGCGAGACGCCGTGGGCGAGCGCGGCGGCGATCGCCTCGCCGAGGCCGAGGGTGTGCGCGTCGAGCGGGCGCAGGCGGGGCGGCGATCCGAGCAGCTCGATGCCCGAGGTGCTCGCGAGCTCCACGACGCCGGTGCCGTTCGACGCCGCGTCGGTCTGCGGGAGGAGGAGCCAGGCGGTCTCGATCGGGGTGTCCTCCGGACCCGTGACCGAGAGCGGGATGCGCCTCGCCCCGGGCACGGCGGTCGCGAACGCGTCGAGGGTCCCCTCGCCCCCGTCGGCCATCGGACGCAGCACGAGCTCATCGTCGGGACGGACGGAACGCCAGCCGTGCGCGAGGGCGGACGCCGCCGCGGCCGCGGTGATCGACCCTTTGAACGAGTCCGGCGCGATGACGACGCGGACCGGCGGCGGCCGGTCCCCGGCGATCGACGAGGACATCGGGGCGGCTCAGTCCAGCAGGGACTTCATCCGGTCCGCGATCAGCGCGGTCGCCCGCTGCGGGATCAGGCGGGTCAACCGGTCGAGCAGGCGCGCGTCGCCGCCGATCCGAACCCGGAAGGTGCCCTTCTCGACGGCATCGACGATCTGCCGGGCCGCATCGGGAGGGGTCGTGAGCTTGCGCTCGCCGCCGGATGCGGCGGGGCTGTTCCGGGTCACGCCGGAGTTGCCGAGGATGTTGGTGCCCACGCCGCCGGGGAAGACCACGGTGACCGCGACCGAGGTCCCCCGAAGCTCCGCGTAGAGGCCCTCGGTGAGCAGCTTGACAGCGGCCTTGCTGGCGCCGTAGGCGCTCTGGCCGGGCACCGGGGCGAGAGCGCCCATGCTGGAGACGTTGACGAGGCTCGCCTCCGGCCGGTTGAGGAGGCGGGGCAGGAAGGCCTTGACGGTGTTGACCGTGCCCCAGAAGTTCACCCCGACGACGCGTTCGATCTCCTCGAAGGAGAGATCCTGCACGCGCGCGAAGCGGTGGACGATGCCCGCGACGTTCACGAGTCCGTCCACCGCACCGTGGGCCGCGACGACCTCGTCCGGGAGCCTTTCGACGGCGGCGCGATCGGTGATGTCGAGCGCGTGCGCGGTGACCGGCGCGCCCTGAGGGGCGAGCGCGACGGTCTCGGCGAGGCCGGCCTCGCTCAGATCGACGGCGGCGACCCTGGCGCCGCGCGTGAGGAGGGCCAGCACGACCTCGCGGCCGATCCCGTTGCCGCCGCCGGTGACGACGAACGTCTTGCTCCTGATCTGCATGCTCTGCTTCCTCTCCCCGGTCACGGGTACGGGTCCTGGTCGGATGGTGCGGTTCCGCGGGTCGCGGGGCGGTCCGGGGCCGATGCGGAGGCGTCGTCGCGCGCGGGCCCGAGATGATCCCCGAGCCACGCGTGGGCTCTCGCGACGAGCGCCCGGGCCGGGCCTGTGTCAGCGGCCCAGTTCTCGAATCCGTGCGGGGCGCCGGGGATCACATCGAGGACGACATCGACGCCCGCGTCGCGGAGCCGTCCGGCGTATGCGCGGACCTCGTAGGCGAACAGCTCGATGTCGCCGACGCAGATCCACGCGGCGGGAAGACCGCCGAGGTCCTCGCGACGGGCGGCGACGGCGTACGGAGGCACGTCCCGTGCGCCGGGATCGGTGCCGAGGTACGAGGCCCACCCGAACCGGTTGGCCCGGTTGTTCCACACCCAGTGGTCGAGGGCGTCGAGGTCGCGCCGGGCCGCGGTGCGGTCGTCGAGCATCGGGCCGAACAGCCACTGGGCGATCGGCCTGGTCCCGCCGGCGTCATACAGCCGCTGGGCGAGGCAGGCGGCGATCCCGCCACCCGCGCTCTCGCCGCCGATCACCACCCGGGCAGGATCGATCCCGAGCGACCGGGCGTTCGCCTGCACCCACGACCAGGCATGCTCGACGTCCTCGAGCGCAGCGGGGAACGGGGCTTCGGGCGCGAGACGATACTCGGCCGACACCACGGTGATGCCGCATGCGGCGGCCGTCTCGGCGCACAGGCGGTCGTCCTGCTTGGCGGATCCGATCACGAGGCCGCCCCCGTGCACCCACACGAGGCCCGCGTCGCTCGCCCTGGCGGCCGGCTCGTAGACGCGGACGCGCACCGCGCCGTCCCGCACGTCGCGCACGGTCACGCCGTCGACACGATACGCGGGCAGCAGACGGCGACCGGCCCAGCGCACGGCGGAACGCACGAGCCGGTTCGCCACCGGGGGGACGGGAAGCCTCCGCGTGGCGCGGTGCAGTTCCGGGTCGACGACTCCGATGTCCATCCATCCACTATCCGTGGTTGCGCAGAGAGTGTCAACAATGTTGACTTTCTCCGTGGACCGGCATCAGGAGGTGAGAAGGCTCTGCAGTATCGCACCGTACCGGAGAACGACCACCTCCCGCTGCCCCTCGGCGACCTCCTCATCGCCGACGACCCACAGCGAGTACATGAGCCCCGCGACCATCGCCGCCGCCAGGCGTGCCCGCAGGTCTGCGTCGACGCCGGGAAGCCGCCGCCGGAGGGGCGCGACGAACTCGTTCTCGTGGGTCGTGCGGAGGACGGACTCGATCTCCCCGACGTCGCTGGCGCGGAGCAGGGCGAGGAAGATGCCGCGGGCGCGGTCGTCGGCGTCGAGGAGGAACCCGACCAGACGCGGACCGAGGTCCTCGACGGGTCCGTCGAGGACCTCCTGGAACGTGAGATCCAGACGCATCGAGTCGACGAACAGCCGTTCCTTCGACCCGAAGTGCCGGATCACCAGCGCGGCGTCCACCCCCACCTCGGCGGCGATCATCCGCAGCGAGGTGCGTGCGTACCCGTGCTCGGCGAACAGTCTCACCGCGGCATGCGCGATCGCGTCCTTCGTCGAACCCGGCAACCGAGGCATCCTGTCAGCGTACCGGCGGAGCCGGCACGACCCGGCCGCCGGGCCCGAGTGCCGAGGGTGGACCGCCCGATGACCGACCTATCGGAAGGAATGACGTGACGTTTCCTGTGTGGCTCGCCGACGGCGTGGCCAAGCTCATCCAGAAGGCCCCCGGATCCCCTCGCCTCGCGCCGGAGATCGCGTTCGCGGAGATCCCGGCGACGACCGAGGAGATCACGATACCCACCCGGCACGGCGACCTCCGCGCCGTGCTGTACCTGCCCCCGGGCGGCTCGGCGGGCCGGGGGGTGTACATCAACCTGCACGGCGGCGGCTTCGTGCTCCGCCATCCCGAACAGGACGACCCGCTGTGCCGCTACGTCGCGGCGCATGCGGAGGTCACCGTCGTCAACGTCGACTACGTGCCCGCCCCGCAGTCGCGGTTCCCCGGCCCGATCGAGCAGGTCTACGACGTCGCCGTATGGGCCGCCGCCCCCGACCGGCCCTGGGACGGTGGCCGGCTCGCCATCGGCGGGCAGTCCGCCGGCGGCGCACTCGCCGCGGGCACCGCCCGACTCGCCCTCGAGCGCGGCGCTCCCGCCATCCGGCTGCAGGTGCTCATGTACCCGCCCCTGGACCTGACGGTGCCCGCGAAGGTCAAGAAGACCGAGGGCAAGGAGTCGTTCCTGGTCAGGATGGGACCGATCTTCGACACCGTGTACTGCCCCGACACCGCCCGACGCGCGGACCGGCTCGCCTCCCCCGCCGGTCCCGCGGACACCGCCGACCTGTCCGGCATCGCCCCGGCACTCGTCGTCACCGCGCAGAAGGACATCCTCCGGGAGGAGACCGTGCGCTACGCCGAGCGGCTCCGTGCGGCCGGCGCGCTGCGGGAGCACATCGACGTGTCCGACGTCGGGCACGGCTTCAACATCCTGGGCGCGCCCCGCGACACCGTGCTCCCCGTCTACGACGCCATCGCCGGGCATCTCCGACAGAGCCTCGCCTGAGGCGGGGACCACCGGCACTCGCCCGGCTCCGGCGCGTCGGAGCCGACGGGCGCGTCGGCACAGCGGCGTGTCCGGGAGGTTCCGCCATGTAAATCACGTGTAAACGTTGCGGCGGAGAGTTGCCGATGGTTTTATAAAGTGTATTTGATGAAGCGAAGGAGGTTCATCACCCATGAACAAGCGCACCATCCCTCTCATCGCAGCCGCCGCGTCGCTCGCTCTCCTCGCCGGATGCGCGGGCGGCGACCCGTCCGACACCGGCACGGATGCCGGCGCGACACCGGCGGGCGACCCCACCGACATCCGGTATCTCACCTCGTTCAACACCTTCGGTCGTGACGCGTACGTCTACGTCGCGGAGGAGGAGGGGTACTTCGCCGAGGCGAACCTGAACGTCGAGGTGACCCCGGGGACGGGATCGGGCGACGTCATCAAGCTCATCGCCAGCGGGCAGGCCGACTTCGGCATCGCGGACATCAACGCCCTCGCCGTCTCGCTCGCGTCGGAGGAGCTCGACGTCGTCGCGGTCGCCGCGATCCACCAGAGCTCGCTCGCCGGTCAGATGACGACCGCGTCGTCGGGGATCACCGACGCGGCGGACCTCGTCGGCAGGTCGTTCGCCGACCAGCCCGGATCGGTCAATGAGACGCTCTTCCGCGCCTGGGCCACCGCATCCGGCATCGATCCGACCGAGGTGCAGTTCGTGTCGTCGACACCGCCCGCTCTGCCACAGCTGCTGGCGTCCGGGCAGGTCGACACCATCGGTCAGCTCGCCGTCGGACAACCGCTCATCCAGGCGGCTCTTCCCGACGACGAGGCGGTGTTCATCCCGTACGCGGCCGAGCTGCCCGATCTCTACGGCAATGCGCTCATCGTCAACAAGGACTTCCTCGCCGAGAACCCGGACGCCTCCGCCGCATTCGTCGACGCTCTTCTGGCGGGTCTGGAGACGTCCGTCGCCGATCCCGCGCTCACGGGAGAGGTCCTCGTGACGTTCCAGCCGACGCAGAACGCGGACGTGGCGGCCCAGGAGGTCGAGATCATGTCCGAGTACGTGGGCACGAGCGGCGACATCGGAAGGCTCGACGCCGACCGGCTCGAGGCCACTCTGGCGACGCTGGTCGATGTCGGCGCGATCCCGGAAGGCAGCGTCGGCGTCGATGACCTCGTGACCTTCGACCTCCAGGAGTAGACGTGATCGAGGTCAGCGACGTCTCGCAGGTGTTCAGCACGGGATCGGGGACGGTGCACGCCCTCTCCCACATCGATCTCGACGTGCACGAGGGCGAGTTCGTCGCTCTCGTGGGTCGATCGGGCTGCGGGAAGTCGACTCTCCTGAGGACCGTCGCCGGCCTCAACCACGCGACCGAGGGCACCGTCACCATCGCCGGAACCCCGGTGACCCGCCCGCGCCGGGATGTCTCGTTCATGTTCCAGAAGTCCGCCCTCCTGCCGTGGCGCAGCGTGCTGGGCAACGTGCTCTTCCCCATCCAGCTGCGCGGGCTGCGACGTCGCGACTACCTCGAACGCGCCCACGACCTGCTCGAGCTGGTCGGACTGGCAGGTTTCGAGAAGCGCCGCCCGAACGAGCTGTCCGGCGGCATGCAGCAGCGCGTCTCCCTGGTGAGATCGCTGATCACGGAGCCCGAGGTGCTGCTGATGGACGAGCCCTTCTCCGCGCTGGACGCGCTCACCCGCACCGAGCTCAGCGAGGAGTTGCAGCGCGTGCACATGGAGACCGGGACCACGGTGGTGTTCGTGACGCACTCGGTGGAGGAGGCCGTGCTGCTGGCCGACCGAGTGGTGGTGCTCTCCCCGCGCCCCGGCCGGATCCACACCGTGCTGCCGATCGACGCGCCTCGACCGCGATCCTTGTCTGCCGAGCAGGCCGACGAGATCGGACGGTACTCCGGTATCCTGCACGACCTGCTCATGAGGAAGGAGCTCGAATGACCGTCGCCGTCACGACGAAGCGCCCCGGCCGGCTCGGTGTCCAGAGCACCGCGCTCAAGATCGGCCTTCCGGTCGCCACCATCCTGCTGCTGCTGCTCATCTGGCAGGTGAGCGTGGACCTGCTCGACGTGCCGAGGCTGATCCTTCCCTCGCCGATCGCGATCACGGAGGTGTACGTCGAGTTCCAGGGCTATCTGTGGGAGGGTGCCTGGGTCACGCTGAGCGAGGCGCTGGCCGGGTTCGCGCTCGCGATCGTCGTGGCCGTGCCCGTCGGCATGCTCGTGGCGTCGTCGAAGTACGTCGAGACCGCGCTGTATCCGCTCCTGGTCGCGGTGAACGCGATCCCGAAGGTCGCCATCGCACCGCTGCTCGTGGTCTGGATGGGGTTCGGCATCCTCCCCAAGATCGTCATGGTCTTCCTGATGTGCTTCTTCCCCATCGTCATCTCCACCGCCACCGGTCTGCGCTCCGCGCCCTCCGAGCTCGTCGAGCTCGGCAAGTCCAACGGTGCGACCGGTCTGCAGACCTTCGTCCTGGTGCGCCTGCCCTGGGCGACGCAGCAGATCTTCGTCGGATTGAAGGTCGCGATCACGCTCGCGGTCATCGGTGCGGTGATCGGAGAGTTCGTGGGAGCCAGCCAAGGTCTCGGATACCTCATCGTGCAGTCGGGTGCGAGCGCGAACACCGCCCTCGCGTTCGCCGCCATCGGCCTGCTCGCACTGCTCAGCATCGTCCTGTTCTACGGCATCGGGCTCGTCGAGAAAGCGCTGCTCCCCTGGGCGGAGGACGCCGAATGAGCGCGGCGGCGCAGTTCGTCCCGACCTCGGCGAGCGCACGGCGCACACTCGCCGAGCAGGCGCTCGCGGTGCTGTACGAGCGGATCATGTCGGGCGACATCCGACCGGGTGAGCAGCTTCGGCTGGTCGAGCTGGCGGAGGAGATGGAGATGAGCCTGTCTCCCGTGCGGGAGAGCCTGCGGCGGTTGGAAAACCTCGGACTCGTGGTCATCGAGGCCCACAAGGGCGCCCGTGTGCGCGACATCTCGCTCGAGGACTTCGAGGACACCCAGCACACGCGCCTCGCCCTCGAGACCATCGCCATCGAGTTGGCGGCGCAGAAGTTCACGCCCGACGACGCGACGCGTGCCCGCGCGGCCCTCGACGACTACCTGGAGAGCGAGCGGCGCGGTGATCCGATCGCCGCGCGACGCGCGCACACGGTGTTCCACTTCTCGCTCTACCGCAGCGCCCGCTCCACGTGGATGCTGCACGCGATCGAGCCGGTGTGGGAGAACAGCGAACGGTATCGCTTCGCCTACCCCGGAGCGGATCACCATCGGGACGCGAGCGATCGCGAGCACGAGGCGATCCTGACCGCCTGCGCCGCACGCGACATGCCCGGCGCGGTCGCCGCGCTGCGGGAGCACATCACGCGCGCCTCCGACAGGATGCGCGCTTCCCTGCTGCCGCGTCTGGCGGGGACGGGCGCCTGGGAGAGGGCGAACGAGGGGAACGGCTGAGCGGGACGCTCGCTCCCTCACACCGTCGCCGGCATGGACGTCGCCCACGGCAGACGGCGGGTGGGAACCACGACGATGGAAGATCAGCGGCGACCGGATTCACGTGTGCCCCGATCTCAGTCGATGGTCGCGCGGATGAACGCGCGGAGGTCGTGGGCGAGGATGTCGGGTTGCTCGAGGGCGGCGAAGTGTCCGCCTCGGTCGTCGATGTCGGTCCAGCGGACGATGGTGCTGCTCGCTTCGGCGAGGTGACGCAGTCCGATGTCGTGAGCGAACTGGATGGCTGCGGTGGGCACGCCGGAGTTCACGGGCTCCTGCCCCTACTCCTCGTCCTGGGCATAGCCGACGTACGCGGCCGACCCCGCAGTGGCGGTGAACCAGTAGAGGGAGGCATTGGCGAAGACGAACTCCTCTCCGAGCAGGTCGGTGGCGGGTATCTCGGCGGGTTGGCTCCAGGCATGGAGCTTGTCGAGCATCCACGCGAGTTGTGCGACAGGACTGTCGGCGGTCATCGCGCCGATCAGCCCGGGGCGGGTGGACTGGACGGCGATGTAGCCGAACTCGTTCTGCATGAACTCCCCGACCCGGCGCAGACGGTCCAGCTCGATCGGGGTGAGCCGGGCACGGGTGTCGTCGTCGACCTCCGCGACGAACTCGCCGAGCGCGCCGTTGACGTGCACGCCGATCACCCGGTCGGGCGCGATGCGGCCGGGCAGTAGACGCGGTCCCGGGCTCGGTCTATAGCCGACAGGGACGACGAATCCGCACCTCAGCCATGATCCCGTTGCGATATCGAGTTCGCGGCTTTGCCGCCGACACGAGCGCCGTAGAGAACCAGCACCAGAATGACGACGGCAGCGACCAGGACGCCAACGATGACAACCGGCACGGGGAACGGCAGGAGCGCCAGGACGCCAGGACGCCAACGATGACAACCGGCACGGGGAACGGCAGGAGCGCCAGGAAACCGCTCGCGGCCGAGACGATCCCGGCCCAGAGAGTCGGCCGCCTCGCACGGACATGCGCGGCCAGCCACGCCTTGTCGCTGACCATCGTGCTCGGGATGCGGATGCCCGCGAGCGGATTGCGCTTCAACCGACCCGAGGCAGCGGCCTGCGCCATCCAGCACAGGAGCACACCGGAGCCGACCATGACGAGGAACTGGGATAAATGACGGAGACGGGGGGATTTGACCCCTCGGTCCCCGAGCAACCTAGCGGATGGCGGAGAACCCTTGTGTTCATTGGGAAGTCGGAGCCCCGGCCCTCCCGCACGCCTCGCACTCGTCGCACTCGTCGCACTCAGGAAAGGTGCGAGAATCGCCAATCTCGGGACACTCGGGACACTTTTAGGACACTCGGGCGAGTTACCTGAGAGCCGTGTGAACTCCTTCGGAGGCTGCTCGACGCGACTGCCGATCTGCGGTATTGTGTACGCAAGGATTACACAATGGAGGGACTCGGCCATGGCTGTGACGGTAGGTGTGCGCGAGTTCCGCCAGGACCTCGCCGACTACATCGACGGCGACGAGCCTGTGACGGTGACGCGGCACGGCCGCCGCGTCGGCGTGTTCATCCCGACCCGCGGCGACCGTGCGGAGGCGATCGCCGCATACCAGGCGGCGACACAGAAGCTCCATGCACTGATGGCCGAGCAGGGCGTTGACGAGGACGAGGTCGTTGCCGAGTTCGACGCGGCGCGCAAGGCGCGCCGGAAGGCGCAGCGAGAAGCCGCCGCCGCATCGTGACCTCGCGGCGGATCGTTCTCGACGCCAACATCCTCATCCGAGCCATGCTCGGCGTGAAGGTCGGCAAGCTGCTGACCGAATACGCGGAGTCGATCGACTTCTGCGCGCCGTCCGTCGCCTTCGAGGATGCCGAGGCGAACCTGCCCGGCATCATGGCCAAACGTGGGATCGGACCCACGGCACTGTCGCTCGGCCTGGACGCGGTTCGCCTTCTCGTGGAGGAGATCCCGAGCGAGGTCACCGAGCCAATACAGGAGAAGGCCTTGCAGCGGATCGGTCGCCGCGACCCCGACGACTGGCCGATCGTCGCTGCCGCGCTTGCGCTGGACTGTCCGATCTGGACCGAGGACAAGGACTTCTTCGGCGCGGGCGTGGCGACCTGGACCAGCGAACTCGTGGAGATTTACCTCCGAGGCGACGAGTCACTCGGAGTCGCTGACGACTGAGACGGTCGTCAATGTCCGACGCCGCGCTTAGGGTCAGGCCATGACCTCGAACCCCGCTGAACTCGTCCGCCTCGTCCGGGCGCTCGACCCGGCCGAGCGAGTGATCGCGGCGGTGCACTTGCTCGACGTCCTGGAGGAGATCGACGGCGTCTGGTCGGACACCGCCGATCCCGGCGACCCTCCTAACGCCGCCGCGCGATCGGTGACGTATGAGGAGTTGGCCGACGCTGGTGCCGCCCTGCCGCTCGCCAAGCGAGCGGACCTGGTGTGGGAGCTGGCGCACACCCTCGATGAGGACTGGATCGCGCAGAACCGCGCACCGATAGACCCAGAGTGGCGGGCGGATATCAGCCGCCGACTGGACGACATCCTGCTCGGCCGCGCATCCGGTGTCGACAAGTCGGAGGCGCTCCGGCTGATCAAGGCGTTGCTGTACCTGCGGACGACCGGCGAGTCAGTGCGTTCCGTCGCGCCCGCCACCGGCGACATCGGCGAGCAATAGTCGCGCCGCCGCGCACACGTCAATGGGCACGCACGACCCTCCTAGTCTGTGAGCATGACCCGCCCGACCGCTGATCGCGTCCACCTGGTGATCCTGGTCATCTGGATCGCGGGCTTCCTCAGCGGCACAGCCAGCCATGTCCTCGACCTGATCGCGGGCGGAGCCGACACCTACGGAGAGTTCCCCACCGCGCTACGTGTGTTCTGGCTCTCGCTGACCGTCCTCGATCCGCTGACGGCGCTGCTCCTCCTACTTCGGAAGCGAGCGGGCATCATCCTGGGCCTCATCGTCATCCTCGCCGACATCGCCGTGAACTGGACCGTCTTCTTCACCATCGGCGGCAATCCCCTGTTCGGCGTCGTGAACCAAACCCTTTTCGCCGTCTTCCTACTCGCCACCGCCCCCGCGCTATGGCGGTGGTTCCGCTCCGCCAAGAGCCGAGCCGTCGGCCACTGCGGGAGTGGCCCGCGTCTGGCGCGGTGACGCCCGAGTCGGGCCCTTCGAGTGTGAGTCGCCCGGCGTAGCGAGGGTCAGTCGTTGATGGGTGCCGCGAGAGCTTCGGCCTCGCCCGCGTTCACCACGGCGCGCAGGGCGCGTTCGAGCACTTGCAGGTCTTCGATCGTCTCGACGGAGGTCGGCTGGCTTCTTGAAACCGCCACGTGTTCGCGAACCGGATCGTGGGGTATTCCATCGACTCGCGGATGAAGGCCCGACTGGCGGTGAACGCCCTCGAGGACGCCGTGAACCGACGTGGGAACCCGACCAGGGTGATCGTGCATTCGGACCGAGGCAATCAGTTCCGCAGCCGACGCTTCCGGCGAGCACTGCGTCGACATCACCTGCAAGGTTCGATGGGTCGCGTGGGCGCGTGTGCGGACAATGCCGCGATGGAGAGCTTCTTCAGCCTGCTCCAGAAGAATGTCCTCAACCAACAGCAATGGGCCACCCGCGAGCAACTGCGACTCGCGATCGTGCACTGGATCGAAGCCCGCTACCACCGACCTCGTCGACAACGCCGCCTTGGGAAGTTGACGCCCATCGAGTTCGAAGCAATCATGAACACCACCGCCGACCTGGCGGCATAAGGAAACGAGTCAACCAAACCTTCAGCATTCCCGTCCTCATCCCCGAACAGGCCGTCGTGGTGCGGGAGATGGCGGACAGATTCCTGGCCGGGCAGTCGCTGCGGTCGATCACGAAGTGGCTGAACGAGGAGTCCGGGATGCCGTCGCCTCGGGCGGGGAGGGGCACGAGGTCGGTGTGGTATCCGACGACGGTGAAATCGATCCTCACCTCGGCGCGCATCTCCGGGCAACGCGCCTACCAGCCAACGTTGAGACCGGGCGAGACCGAGCCGCCGCAGGGGCGGGAGATTCTCGGGCCGGGGAACTGGGAGCCGATCATCACCCCGGAGGAGACCGCACGTATCCGGGCGGTGTTCGCGGGCCCCGACCGGCGGGTCGGGGCATCGTCGATCAACCTGCTCTCCGCGATCGCCACATGCGGCAGATGCGGGGCGGGCCTGGTCGCCGGCCGCCACAAGGACGGCCGGGGCGGGAGTGGCCCGAACAAGCGGTTCTACTACCGGTGCGCGGCGATCCCCGCCTACCCCGAACGCGGCGGCCTCACCGTCGCCGGGATCGCACTGAACGACCTCGTCCGCGACGCCGTCATCGCACGCCTCGCCGCCACCGAACTCCCCGCCACGGGCGAGAGCGCGGGTGGAGTGGTCGGGGACGCGATGGGGCGGATCACCGCCGCGAGGCAACGGATGGAGGACATGGCCCGCGACTACGGCGCCGGGCTCCTCACCCGCGGCGAATACCACGCCGGACGCACCGCCGCGCAGCACACCGTCCGCGACGCGGAACTCCTGCTCGGCAAGGTCAACCGCGGTGCCGCGCTCACCGGGCTCCCCGTGGGCGACGAGGCCGCGTTACGCCACGCGTGGGACGTGGAGTGGTCGGTGCCCCAGAAACGCGCGATCCTCACCGCCCTGATCGACACCCTCACGGTCTACCCGGTGCCCAAGGGCACGAACCACTTCCGGCCCGACCGCGTGCAGCTCATCTTCAAGGCGTGAACCCGCCGCACCACCCGTCACCGCGCAGCCGAGGGCGAGCATCGCAGAGCGATCGACGGTCACGCGGGGTGGCGGATGAGGTGGTCGAGCTTGCGGAGCACCACCGGGTCGGTCACCGCGAACGACACCCCCGACGCCTCGCACGCCTGACGCGTCCACGCCACCACGTCGAACGCCGAGGGCGATACCGTCCTGGCGGCGGCAACCGTCTCTGGTGTTTCTGCACGCACCTGACTCATACAGGACAGGCGTGCGACCAAACCCCAACATATTGTGGCTTCGTCGATGCATAACTACTATATGTTGATGTTTACAACGTCTCGGGTGTGCGCGGTTCCGGTAAGTTGCCGGGACCAGAGCACCTGGTGCGAGCATGCCGAGTCGGCACCCCCGCGCACGTGGCCCACCACGCTCGGGCAGGCGGCGACGGTGCCCCAGAATCTGGTGCACCGTTCCCTTGCCCGCAGCATTTCCCCAGATCACACGGTGGCGCCGAATCGGCACCACCGCCGGTTCACACTCAGAGGAACTTTTCCCTGATCGCACGGTGGGGCCACCGTGCCACCACAGTGCAGAACACAGGGGCGAGGTTCAGCGGCGGAGCAAGTTTCTCCAGGTCACACGGCTCCGCCACCGTGGCGGCACCGTCTGACAGCAACCCCTCAAGAACGCTGCCGCCCAACACGACCAAGCGGCGATAGTCCCAGTTCACTGGGAACCAGAGAAACAGCGTCAGATGGGGTCTTCGAGAAGAGATCGGAGGTTCTTCTTATAGACGCGGAAGGCGGTGCGTCCGTCTTCGGTCAGTCCGATGTAGGTGACGGGACTGCGTCCTTCGAGGACCTTGCGCACGCGGATGTAGCCGCTGTCTTCGAGCTTGCGGAGGTGGGTGGCGAGGTTTCCCGACGTCACGCCCAAGAGCTTCTGGAGGCGGGGGAAGGAGAGGGAGTCACCGGGGCCGAAGGTATCCAAGATCGTGACGATGCGCAGTCTCGCTTGGACATGGATGACTGGATCAAGCTCATCCATCAGTTTCCCGAGTGATCCTGCCCGAGGTCAGCTGTGGGCGCAGCGCCTGGACCACTGCGAGCGCGAGGAAGCCGAGGCCTCCGGCAGCGCCGGCGAGAAGATTGTGCGGAGGAGCTACAGCGATCGACACGAATCCGACGACGAACGTCCAGGAACCAAAGATCAGTTGCGATCGGTCGTTCCACATCGCGGCACCGGCGAGGAAAAGGATGCCGACGATGAGACATGAGGCGGCGACCCAGTAGGACAGCATCGGCTCCAGCGCGAATCCCGAGCTCATGAGGCGCCAGCCGAGCAGGCCCATGAGCATGAACGCGACGCCGAAGGTGTTGCCGTAGATCGCGCCCTGCACCATGGACGGTCCGCGCGACCCGGCGCTGCGGAGAGAGGAATGGACCGCCGACAAGACGATCGCCGCCACGAGCACGGCTCCCCCGATCGCCGCTCCGAGCGCGAACGGGATCAACGGCCGCTCCGCAGGGACGAACGCCGCATAGAACGCCAGGAACCCCACTGTCCACGCGATCCCCCATGTCGCATAGAGCAGGACCGCGTTCGGGGCGAGGGCGCGTTGCGCCTCTCGCTGGTCCTCATCGATCGCCCGCAGGATCGATGAGGGATCGCCGTAGCGCTCATCGTCGCTCATACACCCTCCCATTCCAGAGTTCTCTACCGTTTCTACCACACAGCACTTTCTAACAGATGCTACTTTGTGCTAGAAAGTTCATCGCGGCTCTGTCCGCCATAACTCTGACGGAGGCGCCATGGACACTACGCACCCACCCGCGATGATCGACGCGCGCGAGGTCGGCAAGACGTACCGAGGCGATGTGCGTGCGCTCGACGGCGTGACGCTGCGCGTGGCAGCAGGCGAGATATACGGGCTGGTCGGCCCCAACGGGGCGGGCAAGACCACGCTCCTGCGCACGTTGACGGGGCTCATGGCACCGACGAGCGGCAGCATTCGCACCGGCGCCGCAGAGTCGGCCGCGGTGATCGGATCGCTCATAGAGTCTCCCGCGTTCTACCCGTCCATGTCCGGCCACCGGAACCTGACGCTGCTGTGCGCCTACTGGGGAGCCCACGGGGCCGCCGCCGACCGGGCGCTCGAACTGGTCGGGCTGACCACGCGGGACGGGCGCCGCTCCTTTCGTCACTATTCGCTGGGGATGAAACAGCGCCTCGGGATCGCCGCAGCGCTACTGGGCGATCCCGGCATCGTCGTGCTGGACGAGCCGACCAACGGGCTCGATCCCGAGGCGATCGCGGGAGTGCGCGACATCGTGCGAAACCTCCGCGACCAGGGCTGTGCGGTGCTGTTGTCGAGTCATCTGCTGGGCGAGGTCGAGCAAGTCGCCGATCGGATCGGCGTCCTCTCCGCGGGAAGACTCGTCGCAGAGGGCACCGTCGCCGAACTCCGACACACGCTCCGCTCTCGTCGATGGGTCGAGGTGGACGTGGACGACGCCCGCAAGGCGACGGACGTCGGGCTGAAGCTCGGCCTCGCAGTCGCCGACGGCTCCGGTGGACGGTTGCGGTTCGAGTTGAGCGATGCGATCGAGCCGCACGAGGTCAACAGGACGCTGGTCGGTGCAGGCATCCGGGTGAACGCCATCGCCGAGATCGGCGACTCGCTAGAGGCGACGTTCTTCGACCTCATCTCCGATGCCACTCAGTCCGACGAGAGGAACCACCGATGAGCACCCTGGCTGCTGTCCACACCACAGTGTCACCGGGTCGCCCCGGCTTCGCAGGCGCGCTCCGCGGCGAGCTCCTGCTGACGCGTCGCAGAATCAGCGTATGGGTGTCGCTCGCGGTATGGGCGCTCTGCATCGTAGCCTTCGCCTACCTCGTCAGCTACGTCTCCATAGTCGGCGCGGAGTGGTACACGCCCGAGCAGCAGCGCATGTTCGTGGACGCCATGCTCCCCTCGGGGACCTCGTACTACGTCCTCGCTTCGCTGCCCCTCTACGGGGCGCCGCAGTTCGCGATACTCGGCGCGATACTCGGATCGTCAGACTACGCACGCGGAACCATTCGCACGATCATGTCGCGCTTTCCGAGCCGCACAACGTTCATCGCCGCACGCCTGACGAACCTCGCCATCGTCTCGGCCATCGCCGCGATCGTCACGCTACTGACCAGCATTCTTTCCAGCATCGGGGTCGCGATGGCTTCAGAGCGCGAGATGGAGTTCCCCCCGCTCACAGACCTGGCCGCGACCGCCCTGGCCATCTGGCTCGTCGCCCTTGCATTCATCACCATCGGCTTCGCGGTCGGAACAGCGACCCGGAGCATGATCGCTGCTGTCGCGATCGCGATCGGGTGGGTGCTGGGCGTGGAGTCGCTGCTCATCGGCATGCTCGCTCCCGTCATCCCCGCCCTGGAGACCCTGCAGGGCCTCCTCCCTGTCGGAGCGACCTCATCACTCGCGGCGGACTTCCTCCCCGCAGGACAGCAGACCGTCCCGGCGATCGTCGCCACGACGACGCCCGGTGCAGCCGCCGGGGTACTGCTGCTGTGGACCGCGCTTGCCGCAGCGGTGAGCTTCACCCTTACCCGGAGACGTGATCTTGCCTGAGACAACGACGACCGCGTCCGAAGAGCACGGCTCGGCGTTGCGGACGCTCGCGCCCCTGCCGATCATCCAAGCCTTCTTCATGCTCGTCTATGCCGTGTGGTGGAGTCTCGCGTGGCCCGGCTGGGGCACCGCCGCCTTCGCCCTCGCTGTCATCTATGCCATCGTCGTGGCCATCCTGAGCGTGCGGAACATCCGCCACTCGCGCCAGTTCGAGAACATCCCGACCGAGGATGGACGCCGCATCGGACGACAGATGGGCATGCTCATGGGAATCACCTACGGACTCGTCTGGATCGCGATCCTCACCCTCGCCCTCACTGGACAGTTCCGTTGGATCCTGCCCGCTGTCGCCACTCTTATCGCACTCCACTTCTTTCCCTTCGTGCGAATCTTCGACCGGAAGATCGACTACCTGCTCGCTCCGATCGCCCTGACCTTCGCGCTCGTCGGGCTCTGGCTCGCCGCACAGAGCACAATCGACTGGCTCGTCGTCTTCGCGGTCACCGGCATCGGCGGAGCACTCGCCACAGGCGTCTACGCCGGCTACATCCTGCACGGATACTCCCAGCTGGCGAGCCAAGCCGAACAGCCGGAATAGCTGACCACGGAGCACCAGCTCCCCTTCATCGATTTCGCACCGGATTCCCGATGCCAATCTGCTCGACTCTGCGCCCCCAACATATGACTGGCGACTACCCGGCGCGGCTCTGGCGTGCGGGCGCGGGTAACCCATCCCTCCGATCGACGAGTGCGGCGGCCCGGTGGCGTCGATCCATCCTTTGAGCAGTTTTCAGTTATGGACGCAGGCCACCGACGGTAGGTCACGCGAGCTGTCGCAAGAAGGCGACGATCTCAGCGTTGAACTGCTCTGGCGTGTCCGTGTTGAGTTCGTGCCCGCCACCGTCGATGACGCGCAACTGTGCGTTCGGGATGCCGGTTGCAAGTGCTCGTGCGGCGGAGAGGTTTGCGTGGTCTCTTGATCCGCACAGCACGAGCGTCGGGGCGGCGATGCGTGCAAGATGGGGCCGGAAGTCGATGCGTGCAACCTCGGCCAGCACTGCACGCACCCGTTGCTTGCTCGTGCCGTCGGGTGCGACGAGGTGCGCGGGCAGGATTCGCATGAGCGCGGATTGCAGCGTCATGAGCGCGCGCGGCGGATGCACCTGCCCACCCGAGAGCGTGAGCGACGCCACACGGTCGGGATAGTCGATCGCGGTCTGCACGGCGATCATCGCCCCCAGCGACAGCCCACACAGATGCGCCCGGTCGACGCCTCGCCGGTCAAGGTCGCGAATCACGTCTGATGCTGCGCCGGGGAGGGTGAACTCGTGTTCGTCGGCTGAATCGGCCGGGGTTTCGTTCCTATCGGGAGCCTTGTCCGACAGATGCCAGGTTGGCTGATTCGTGGTCAGCGTAGTACGCGTTCTCGATTTCGATCGGGGTGCGCATGTCGAGCTCGCCGTGGAGGCGGGAGTTGTTCCACCACCACACCCATTCCAGGGTCGCGAGTTCGACCTGCTCGACCGTCCTCCACGGGCCTTGTTGGCGGATGAGTTCGGTCTTGTAGAGGTTGTTCACCGCGTCTGCCATCGCGTTGTCGAAGCTGTCGCCGACGGTTCCCGTCACCCGCCTCGACTTGCGGACGCCGCGCACCCCGGCCAGGCGCATGAGGCGTTCGGTCTGGTCTCGGCCGACATCCCGCCCCTGGCGGCGCATCAGCGCGTGCATCTTCCGACGCCCGTAGACCCCGTAGTTCTCCGCATGCAGCCGCGCGACCTCCGCAACGAGCAGTTCGTCTCGCAGGCGCCTGGCTGACGGCGGGCGCCGTTTCGCGGCGCGATACCCGCGAGAGGTGATGAACCCACGAACCGCCGAGCTCAGCACGCGGCAGATGGCCTCGACCCCGAACTGATCCCGATGCTCGTCGATGAAGCGGATCATTTCGTCGCGGGGCGATCGAGTTCCTTCGCGAAAAACACGCTCGCCGCCCGCAGGATCTCGTTGGCGCGTCGCAACTCGGCGACCTCGCGACGCAGCCGGGCGTTCTCCTAAGGTGACGTGCACTTCCCGGATCAGCCCAGTCAGCCACTGACGGCGCAGCTCGGACTGGGGCAGAGGCTTCCGTTTGACGCGGTAGTAGTGCTGCCGGGCCACCCCGAGAACGCGGCAGCAGCGGTCGATCGGGACTTGACCGATGGCCCGAACGAGGAGGATCTCGCGAGACTCCGGCGTGCCGAACGATGTGGTGAACGGCGAGACTGGCGGCAGGATGTTCCGCCGCACCTCGAACGGGGTGTGCTCCTACCGAGATCCGTGTGCCATCCGCGGCCGGTGGATCAAGGCCGCAGGGGAACCTCACCGCAGATGTGTGATACGGCATTGTCGATCAGTGCGCCCTCGTCTTGCCACGGGAATCCCGGCAGCGATGGCCTGAGAACGGCGATCCCATGCAGTGTCGCGAAGAGCGTCTGCGCGTCCCGAATGAGATCTTCGTCAGAGCTTCCCCTTCCCGCTGGCGTATACCGCATGGTCTCAATGAGCACGTCGAAGGCCTTGATGCCTTCCCGGTACGGATGGGGCGGCGAGACGATGTTTGAGGAGGCCCTTTCGAAGAGAACTCGGTACTGGCCCGGATAATCGCGGGCGAAGCGTACGTAGGCCGTACTGAGGGCGCGAACCGCCTGAACTCCGGCCTGCGCAGAACCGACCGCCGCCGCACCTATCTCGGCGAGGCGCTCGAATCCACGCTCGACCACTGCGTCGAGGATCGCGTCCCGGTCGGAGAAGTGTGGGTAGATCGACGGTGCTGCGATGCCCGCCTCCCGGGCGATCGCCCGCAGCGTCACCGCCTCACTCGAGGCCCGCTCTGCGAGCAGGCGCTCGGCCGCCTCGATGATCTCCGAACGCAACTCACCGCCGAAGCCGCGCTTGTTGCCCACGCGCTTCACAACCGGACTTGATCCCATCCGGCCACGCTACCAGACTTCGACTAACGCGCGTTAGGTGACTGTGCTATGGTCGACTTACATGTGTTAGTCAACGAACTGGAGATGCGATGATCAAGCTCACGATCCTCATGCGCCGCAAGGCGAACCTCACGCGCGAGGAGTTCATCGCGTACCACCGCGAGCAGCACGCGCCGCTGTTCATGTCGATCGGCGCCGTGCGTGACAACGTGCGCCGCTACGTGCAGCAGCACGCGGTCGACGCGGAACTGCCGGGCTTGCCCGCGCCGACCTTCGACGGGGCGACTGAGCTGTGGTTCGACGACTTCGATGGCATCGGCCGCGTCTTCGGCGACCCGGAGTACCTCGCGGTGATCCGTCCCGACGAGCAGAAGTTCATCGACCTAGCCGGCTGCGAGTTCCTCGTCACCGTCGAGAACCCGGTCCACGGTTGACCGCCGCCGATCCCGCACTCCGAGGAGGAATCAGGAAATGAACAAGACCATCGTGATCACCGGCGCAAGCGACGGGATCGGCGCTGCGGCGGCGACCCAACTCCACCGCTGCGGCCACCGAATCGTGATCGTCGGCCGATCCGAGGAAAAGACGCGCCGCGTCGCCTCGGCCATCGCCGCCGACCGCTTCACCGCGGACTTCGGTGACCTCGGCTCCGTTCGCGCCCTCGCGGCGACGCTGACGGATCGCTACCCGCGGATCGACGTTCTCGCCAACAACGCCGGCGGGGTGTTCGGCACCCGGGACAAGACGGCGGACGGCCACGAGAAGACCTTCCAGGTCAACCATCTTGCCCCGTTCCTGCTGACGAGCTTGCTGATGCCGACCCTCGTCTCGAGCTCTGCGACCGTGATCCAGACCGCGAGCGTCGCGGCCAGGCTCTACGGGAAGATCGACCCCAGCGACCTGGAGAACGACAGTCGCTACTCGGCCAACAAGGCCTACGGCGACTCCAAGCTGGAGAACATCCTCTTCACCAAGGAGCTCGACCGCCGCTACCGCGCCCAAGGGATCAGCGCCGTTGCCTTCCATCCGGGCTTCATTCGCTCAGGTTTCGCCGCCGACACCACCAGCTTCGGCATGAAGCTCGTCTACTCGAATCCGATCGGCAGGCGCTTCCTCAGCACAGCAGAACAGGGTGCCGACCAACTCGTCTGGCTGGCGCAGTCCGCGCCAGGCACAGACTGGCAGCAAGGGGCCTACTACGAGAAGCGGCAGGTCACGACACGCATCAACCCGCAGGCCAACGACGCGGGTCTCGCCCGCGAGCTGTGGGATCACAGCCTGGCGATACTCGGCATGTGAGCCGATGACATGACGCACGTCGAAGGCGCCAAGAAACGGCGGCAGCGGCCGAGGCCGCCTCCCGTGTTCGCCGGACGGCGTCGCGACGTAGGTCACGTCACAGACCCACAGCCTCCTCGGCACGGGCGCCGTGAAGCGCCTGTTCACCAGATCGGCGCAGCGTGGTCGTCTTGTCGGAGCGGGTCGTGAACACCCGCTTCGACTTGCGCACTCCTCGCACTCCGGCGAGGCGCATGAGGCGTTCGGTCTGGTCTCGGCCGATGTGCCATCCCTGGCGGCGCATCAGCGCGTGCATCTTCCGGCGCCCGTAGACGCCGTAGTTCTCCGCATGCAACCGCGCGACCTCCGGCACCAGCAGGTCATCACACAGCTGCCGCGCCGAGGGTGCACGGCCGACGGCGGCGCGGTAGCCGCGGGAGGTGAGGAACCCCTGCACTGCCGGTCTGAGGACGCGGCAGATGAGCTCGACCCCGAAACGATCCCGGTGCTCGTTGACGAACCGGATCATCTCGGTCAGGGGCGGTCGAGCTCCTTCGTGAAAAACACACTCGCAGCCTTGAGGATCTCGTTTGCCTTGCGAAGCTCGGCGTTCTCCTTCTGCAGCCGTCTGATCTCCGCCGCCGCATGGGTGGTCACGCCCGGCCGCTGCCCAGCATCGACCTCGCGACGCCGATGCCACACACGCAGCGTCTCCGCGCTCATGCCGAGCAACCCGGCGACATACCGGACCGCGGTCATCAGGTTCGGATGCTCGGGCTTGGCCTCGTCCAGCATCCGCAGCGCGCGCTCACGCATCTCCGGCGAGTACTTCTGATCCATCAGGTTCCATCCTTACTTGAAGAACGGAACAGAAGTCAGGCCGATTCACTTCTGGCACCCCTACGGTGGAACCGCCGGGCCCGAGCTAGATCTCAACTGTTCGCCGGCGTGATAGCAGGCCCTGAGATGCTTCCTCCCGTAGCGAACTGAGGCCCACGGCCAGTACAACTCATCCGCCGAGCCCTAGGGTCGCGGTGAGAGGGCAACGGGAGAGGGACCTCATCACCTGGCGGGGTCCCTCTCCCGTCCCGCCGGCATTGTAGGCCGGTGCGTTGCACCTGGGACGCGGCCGGTATCCCTAGGAGGCCGCAGTAACCTTTGACCATGACCCCATTGCGTCACGAGATTGATCTGCGTCCGGCTCAGGCCGTCGCGGCGCTACTGGATGCAACGGGAGAACGAGTTACGTCGGTCGTCCCTCCCGGCTACGAGGCTTACGTTCGCATTCTCAATCCGATCGAGCTGCGCGACGGCTCCACTGCTTCCTGGACCGATGTCGTCACACGGAGCGGAGTCGAGCCGCGAGCGTGGATGCAATGGCCGGAGCTCGTGGCCGTGGACGGTGTCGTTCTTCCCGACGGCGGTGTGGAGCCCGACATGGGCAGTCCTCCGGCTTCGCTGGCGAGGCATCTCATCGAGGCGCTCCGTCCGGATCGCGGCGTGCACCACTTCGCGTCCTGGGCCGGATATGCCATGGAGATATCGGAGCCGTACGTTCCGTTTTCTCCGTATCGACGCGAGATGGTGCTCTACTCCGGACCCCTGATCGACGAGGAGGGGTCGCCGATCGTGCCGACCACCGCGACCGGACGCGTGCCCATGTACTGGTGGCCGAAGGACCTCCGCTGGTTCGTCGGTCAGGACATCTATGCGCGCAGCCTCATCGTCGGATGCGCCCGAGCCACGGCCCGCACGATTCTCGAATCTGACCAACTCGACGCGTATCCCGTTAGTTCTTCTGACGACATCCTCAACGAGGAGTTCTAGACGATCGAATCAGTCGGCCGAGCCGGATGACCTGGGGACGCGGTCGATGAACTTGCCACCGATGACGGGGCCGGAAATCTGTCGGACGCGGCGACCATCGCGGGGGCGGCCGATAGTCTCCTACCCCGCCCTGCCCTGGCGACCGGGCGGGAGCAGGCCACGGGCTCGGGCGCGGGTGACCCAGCCCTGCGCCGTGGACAGTGCGACGCCGCTGATGTCGGCCATCGTCGCGGAGGGGTTCGGATCGCCGTGGCCTGCGAGCCGGCCGTGCTGGAGCGCGACCAGCTCGTAGAAGTCCGGGGTCTTCTTCGGATCGCCCAGCGGCTTGAGCAGGTCGCGCTCGGACACCTTGCGGCCGGAGGGAAGGACGATCTTGCCGCCGGTGATCGTCTCGGCGCGCGTCATGGCGAATAGCCGCTTGTTGATCGACGCCTCGATCCTCGCCGTCGGCAGCTCGCGGAGCAACTGGCTCGTGATCGGATCGCCCGGTCGCCAGGGAAGGTAGATGACGCCGGTGATCCGCACCTCCTCGGGAACGGCGAAGGTTTGGCGCTGGAGGCGGATCAGCACCCGGGTCGCGGTGGCGGTGTGCTCGATGTAGCGCCAGCGACCGTCGATCGTCTCGTTCGCCTCGGAGTCGAGCTGCGCCTGCCGGTCGGCGTCGGTGGCGGCCTGGTCGTTGTAGCCCAGGATCGCGTCGATCTGCTCGCTTGCGTCGTCGTCCCGCTCTCCGGGGAACCGAGACGGAAGGTGCCACCCGTCGGGCAGGTCAGCAGCGACGATCAGGCCGTCATAGGACTGATCGCCGGGGCGGCGCGGGGATGCGGGCATGAGGCGAGTCTAGCGAACCTGGGAGTTATCTCATGTAGTTGCGGTTATCTGCGTTACGGTCTATTCTCAAATATCCGCAACTATCTGAGGAGTGAGAGGAGGCCAGGATGGGCGAGAGCACGGAGGGCGTCGTGCAGACCGGGCCGGCGCCGCTGTTCTACTCCGAGGAGGAGACGGCGGCGCTGCTCGGTATCCACCGCACGACCCTGCGCGCCCTCGCCGTGTCCGGCCAGGCTCCGGTGGAGCCGATTCGGCTCACCCAGCACAAGCGCGTCTACCGGCGCATCGACGTGGAGCGCTTGGCGGGGGTTGTCGAGTGATCGAGCCACGCACGACCAAGGCGGGCAAGACCTACTACCTCGTCCGGGTCAAGTCCGGCCGGACGCTCGTGGCGTCCAAGTCGTTCGACACCAAGCGCGAGGCCGAGGTCTGGGAGCGCAAGCAGAAGCACCTCATCGAAACGGGGCGGCCCCTGGCCCCCAAGCGGTCATTCACGCTGCAAGAGCTGGTGACGATGTTCCTCGCCGCACGACAGGGCGGCAACCCTCACACCGTGGACACCGACCGCAACAACCTCGATACCATCCCCGCAAAGATGCTCACCCGGCCACTCGCGTCGATCCAGGCCGACGACATCCGCGCGCACCTGCTCGCGGAGCTGCGCGGCGGCAAGGCCGCCTCGACCGTCGCTCGCGCCAAGACGACCCTGAGCGCGCTGTTCACCTACGCCGACGAACAAGGCTTGCTGCACCAGCCGCACCCGGTGCGGACCATGAAGAAGATTCCTGAGCTGGGCACCGTCGCGCTGCGCGCGGTGAACCCGAACGAGATTCCCTCGCCCGGCCGCGTCGCCGCCGTGCTCGCGACGCTGCGGCAGCGACGTAGTGACATCGCGGACGTGTTCGAGTTCATGTCGCTGACCGGCGTGCGCTGGGGCGAGCTGCGCGCGATCCGCGTCCACTGGCTCTCCGAAGTTCCGTTCCCTCAGCTCAACGTCGAACGGTCGCACTCCGACCGCTACGAGGAGAAGGCCCCGAAGTCCTGGCGCGGCACCCGCCCTGTGCCGCTGTCGCCGCGAGCCCTGGCGATCTTCCGGCACTACGCGACGGGCAAGGCGGCCGACGACTACCTGTTCACCAATCAGCAGGGCGGGCAGCTCTCCGTCGGCGTCGCCCGCAAGTTCCCGCTCGGCTTCCGCCGCCACGCGCTCCGGCACTTCGCCGCATCGACCTGGCTGCGCCTCGGCACCCCCGTCCACGAGGTCGCCGAGTACCTGGGCGACGATGCCCGCACTGTCCTCGCGGTCTACGCGCACGTCCTCGGCGAAGGACAACGCCGCGACCATGTGCGCCGCCTCGCGGCCGCCGAAGAGTTCGGCCGCAGCGGGGGTCACCTGGGGGTCACCTCGAAGGGTCCGAGCCTCGGACTCTGATCGCCAACCCTGACGGTTGAGCCGGAAAAATGGCTCTTGACCTGGGAAAAATGGCGGAGACGGAGGGATTTGAACCCTCGGTCCGCTTACGCGGACTCCACCTTAGCAGGGTGGTGCACTAGGCCTGACTATGCGACGTCTCCAGGTGCACGGTTCGCGCCGCCGCGCACACCCGCCCATCATACCGGGTCGTCCCGCGGATGCAGAACCCACCGCCGCACCTACCGACCCGCTCGCGACACCGCCCGATCCGCGACCTGCCGCGACTACCCCTCTGGCACCGTGCAGGTCACCTGGGCCGCCGTCTGGCCCGGGATCTGCGACGGCAGCGCCACCGCCTCGTCCGACGGAACGGCGGCGTCCGGCGCGGTCTCCTCCGGCACGGCGTCCTCCGCCGGCGCAGCGTCCTCCGGCACAGTCTCGGTCGGCGGCGTCGCGGGCGGTGCCTCGCCGGTCACCTCGACGCCGAACCCCCCGCTGGCGTCGCCGGTCAGCTGCAGCGGTCGGTTCTCTCGGAGTGCCGCGAACAGGGCGTCCGCCGCATCCGTGATCGGCCGTAGACCATCGCCGCTGTAGTACGTCGGGTACTGCACGAAGACGATGTCCTCGAACGGCACGTCCTTCAGGGCCATCGCGATCTGCACCATGAGGTTCGGGTTCGCCAGGCGCGTGTCGAGCACGAGCTGCTTGTCGCGCACCTGCTGCAGCGCGGTCGAGGCGAAGCCGAGCAGGGTGGCCGGGTCGCCGAATACCGCGTCGCTCTGCAGCTTACGCACGAGCGCCGACATGAACTGCTGCTGATTCGAGATGCGGCCGAGGTCGGACCCGTCGCCGATGCCGTGCCGGATGCGGAGGAACTGCAGCGCCTGCACCCCCTGCAGCGTGTGGGTGCCCGCCGAGAGCGCGAGCCCCGTGTGCCGGTCCGAGATGTCGCCCTGGACGCACACGTCCACACCGCCGACGGCGTCGGAGAGGTTGATCACACCGGTCCACCGGATGGCCGCGGCGAACTGGATCTCCTCGCCGGTCAGCGCCTCGACGGTCGCGACCGAGCAGGCGAGGCCTCCGTGCATGTACGAGGCGTTGATCTTCTCGATCCCCCCGCCCCGCGTCCGGCCCTCGTCGTCCTCGCACTCGGGAACTTCGACGTACGTGTCGCGCGGGATGGAGACGACTGTCACCCGGCGCGGCTCGTCGCTGATGTGCACGAGCATCGTCACGTCGTTGCGCTCACCGCCGTCGTCGTCGATGCCGCAACGGGGAAACAGCGCCAGGTCCTGGCCTTCGCACGAATCGGTGCCGACGAGCAGCAGGTTCACCCCGCCCTCGATCTCGCCGATCCCGGGCGGCAGCGCCGCGTCGTCGCCGCCGATGTCTACCGCATTGTCGCGGATAGCCGTCGCCGCATCCCACACGTGGAAGCCGACCACACCGGTGACCGCGGCGATGCCGACGAGCACCGCGACCGCCACCATCGAGACGACCTGCGACACCGGATGCGGCGAGCGCAACCGGCCATGCCGCGCGATCGGGGTGCGATCGCGCATCCGCGCGGACAGCACTAACGCAGGTTGCCGTTCGAACAGGTCTCTTCGGCCGCGGTCTGACCCGTGATCGAGGACGGGAGCTCGGCGACCGTCGACGGGTCGACCGTCGTCTCGGTCTCCGCCGGCTCCTCGGTCTCGGTCGACTCCTCGGCGGGCGTCTCGGTCGGCTCCACCACGATCGTGCCGTCACCCTGGCTGCTCTCCCCGGTCAGCACGAGCTGCTGGTTCGCCTCGAGCGCCGCGAACAGCGCATCGGCCGCATCGTAGTTCGGGACCACCTTGTTCGAATCGGAGGGATCCGTGTACGTCGGATACTGCAGGAACACGATGTCGTCGTAAGGGACGTCCTTCACCGCGAGCGCGATCTGCACGAGCGTGATGGGGTTCGTGAGGCTCTGACTGGGCGTGACATTGTCGACCGCGACCGATGCGAGCTTGTACAGCGTGCCCGCATCCGACAGCACGTCGTCGCTCACGAGCTTGCGGGCGAGCCGAGACATGTACTGCTGCTGGTTCGAGATGCGGCCGAGGTCACCGCCGTCGCCGACACCGTGCCGGGTGCGCAGGAACTGCAGCGCCTCGAGTCCCTGGATGTTGCGCGTGCCGGCCGGCCAGTCGATGCCCGTGTACCGGTCCCGGATGCCGTTCGCGATGCACACGTCGACGCCGCCGACGGCATTCGTGATCTCGATCACGCCGCCCCACGTCACCTTCGCCGCGTAGGGGATGCTCTGCCCTGTCAGCTGCGAAATGGTCTTCACCGTGCACGACAGTCCGCCGTAGGTGAACGTCGAGTTCAGCGGCTGCTTGCTCATCGCCGAGGTCGTCGAGCCGTCCTCCTGCTCGCACGACGGGATCGGGATCATGAGGTCCCGCGGGAACGAGATCACCGTCACGCGCCGCGGGTTGTCGGAGATGTGCACGAGCAGGTTGACATCGTTGAGCTCGCCACCCGCATCCGCCCCCGTGCACCGCTCGCCGAAGTACGCGGCGTACTCCTCCTCGCACGCATCGGTGCCGGCGAGGAACAGGTTGACGCCGCCCTCGATCTCCCCGATGTCCGGCGGCACGGACTCCTGCCCCTCGAGTGCGACCGCGTCGTCGGTGAAGTTCGTCGCAAGGCTCCACACGTTGTAGCCCACGACGCCCACGCCGGCCACCAGCACGACGGCGAGGCCGACGGCGAGGATCTTGAGAAGCTGCGTGACCGGATGCGGCGAGCGCAACTGGCCATGGCGCGCCACGGTCTCGCGGCGCCCAGGTCGGTTCGTCGGGCTCACTCGTGTCCTCTCGTGCAGCTGATGCGGTGCGGCGCACGCCCCCAAGCGGTACGCCCCCACGCGACGCGTCTCGTGGAGTGACGACAGGGACGAACCCGCGCCCCCCAGATGGTATGCCGCCGACCCTGAAGGGTCGCCGACATTCCCGCGGAGGGTGTGGGATTCGAACCCACGGGACATCTCTGCCCACTGGTTTTCAAGACCAGCTCCATCGGCCGCTCGGACAACCCTCCCGACGGGCCGGGTGACCGGTATCCGTCGAACGAGCCCCGAGTCTAGTCGACGGCGCTGCGCGTCATTCTCGCAACGGCGTCTGGACGGGTGCTGCACGACGCGCCCGAGCGAGCAGAGTCCGTCCGGCAGGCGTCAGTCGCTCAGCACCTCTCGGCGTGCGAAAGGTCGGGTCGCTGCCCTTCGTCTCGTCGCTTCGCTCCTCGCTCAGGGACCGAGAGCGGAGACTCTCGGGTCAGCTTCTCCGCGCCCCTGCGGGGCGCTCCGTGGGGCGCGAAAGTCCGGTCGCTGAGCGAGCGCAGCGAGACGAAGCGTGAGGACTCTCGCATCAGAGCGCGCGCAGGACCGCCGCGGCGCCGCCTTCGGTGACCGATGCGGTGCTCTCGCCGGCCGCAGCGTGGACCTCCTGCGGCCCCTGCCCCATCGCGACCGCGCGACCGCCGTGCTCGAGCGTCCACGCGAACATGCCGATGTCGTTGCGGCCGTCCCCCATCACCAGCACCCGCGATGGCTCGGCGCCCAGCCAGCCGCTCACGAGCGCCAGGGCGGTGCCCTTGTCGACGCCCTTGGGCGCGATGTCGAGCCACGCCGTCCACCCGACCGCGTACGAGACCTGGTTGAGGCCGACCCGCTCGACGAGCTCGACGAAGTCGCTCTCGGTGCGCTCGGGCGAGACCACGACCACGCGGGTGACCGGCCGGCGCGAGAGCTCCTCGAACGAGACGCGATCGGCCCGGTCGAGGTTCCAGTCGTCCATGTAGTCCGTGTACTCACGGCGTCCGTCGGGCAGCTCCACGAGGTAGTGCGCGTCGGGCAGGTGCTCGCGCAGCAGCACCAGCACCTCGTGCGCGTCGAACGTCTCGGTGTGGAAGCGCTCGTAGCGCGGCGCACGATCCGCCCCGTCGTCGACGCGCTTCATGATGACCGCCCCGTTGGAGCAGACCGCGAAGTCGGGCGCGATCTCGAGCACCTCGTGGATGCGGCTGGTGGCCTCCCAGCTGCGTCCGGTCGCGAGCATCACCCGGTGCCCCGCGCGCTGCGCGTGCGCGACCGCCTCGACGATGCCCGGGCTCGGAGTCTCGTCCTCGAGGATCACGGTGCCGTCGACGTCGAGGGCGATGAGCATCGGCGCGTTCGCCGCATCCGTCTCCGCCCCCTCGACGCTCTCGGCGAGCTCCTCGACGAGCTCCGCCGCCTCCTCGTAGCTCTCGACCTCGACCTCGCCGGTGTCGGGCAGTCGCGCGTCGTTCACGCGATCGGCTCCAGCACCTCGAGGCCGCCGAGGTACGGGCGCAGCACCTCGGGCACCGTCACCGAGCCGTCCTCGCGCTGGTGCGTCTCGAGGATCGCGACGATCCAGCGCGTCGTGCCGAGCGTGCCGTTGAGCGTTGCGACGGGTGCCGTCCTGCCGCCCTCGGGACGGTGCCGGATGTCGAGGCGCCGCGCCTGGTACGTCGTGCAGTTGCTCGTGCTGGTGAGCTCGCGGTAGGCGCCCTGGGTGGGCACCCAGGCCTCGACGTCGTACTTGCGCGCGGCCGACGAGCCGAGGTCGCCCGCGGCCACGTCGATGACGCGATAGGCCAGGCCCAGGTCCTGCAGCATCCGCTCCTGCATCGCGACCAGCCGCAGGTGCTCGGCCTCGGCCTCGGCGGGATCGGCGTAGACGAACATCTCGAGCTTGTTGAACTGGTGCACGCGGATGATGCCGCGGGTGTCCTTGCCATACGAGCCCGCCTCGCTGCGGTAGCAGGTGGACCAGCCGGCGTAGCGCTTCGCCCCGGCGGCCAGGTCGAGGATCTCGTCCATGTGGTAGCCGGCGAGGGGCACCTCGCTGGTGCCGACGAGATAGAGGTCCTGCTCCTCGAGGTGGTAGACCTCGGCGGCGTGCTTGCCGAGGAAGCCGGTGCCGCGCATCACCTCGGGACGCACGAGCGTGGGCGGGATCATCGGGGTGAACCCGGCCTGCAGCGCCCGGTCGAGCGCGAGCGTCATCAGCGCCAGCTCGAGGCGGGCTCCGATGCCGGTGAGGAAGTAGAAGCGGCTGCCCGAGACCTTCGTGCCGCGCTCCATGTCGATGGCGCCCAGCTTCTCGCCGATCTCGAGGTGGTCGCGCGGGGCGAAGTCGAACGTCGGGATCTCGCCGTGCGTGCGGAGCGTGACGAAGTCGTCCTCGCCGCCGGGGGGAACACCGTCGATGACGATGTTCTCGATCTGGGAGAGCGCCTCGACGGCGGCCTCCTCCGCGACGGTCACGGCCTGCTGCGCGGCCTTGACCCGGTCGCTCAGCTCCTTGGCCTCGGCCACGAGCGCGGCCTTCTCGTCCTTCGGCGCCTGCGCGACCCGCTTCCCGTGCGCGTTCTGCGCGGCGCGCAGCTCCTCGAACGCGGTGATGGCGGCGCGACGCTCACGGTCGGCGGCGACGGCCGCGTCGACCGTCTCCGGCGACTCCCCCCGCGCCTGCTGCGAAGCTTTGACGAGCTCGGGGGCGTCGCGAAGGAGAGCGAGATCGATCACGCGCCAAGTCTAGACGGGCTGCGACGGGGTATCGGCGGCGCGGCGCTGCTCCTCTCTGCGCGCTCTCTGCGCGCAACTCCTCCTCCGGCGCACCCGCGGCGTCCGGCAGCGCTGTCGGCCGCGTCCCGACGGTCTTCCTGAGCCGTGCGCGGCCGCAGCGGAACACCGGCGGCTATCGTGTGACCATGACAGCGGATGCGGCGGGGCAACGCCGCGCCGCCCTCGTCTACAACCCCACGAAGGTCGACGCCCACCAACTGCGTGGCCAGGTCACGCACTTCGCACGGCACGCCGGCTGGGCCGATCCCCTGTTCTTCACCACGACGGTGCAGGATCTCGGCCAGGGTCCCGCCCGCGAGGCTCTCGCCCAGCACGCGGATGCGGTGCTGGTGGCCGGTGGCGACGGCACCGTGCGAGCGGTGGCCGAGGCGCTCGTCGGCACTGGGGTGCCGCTGACGATCGTGCCGAGCGGCACCGGCAACCTGCTGGCCCGCAACCTGCGGCTGCCGCTCGACGACCCGGAGCGGATCATCCGCACCGCGTTCGCCGGCGACCGCCTGCGGGTGGACGTCGGCTTCGCGGAGCTCCGGCGCGCCGACGGCACCGCACAGACGCACGGCTTCGTCGTGATGGGCGGGATCGGCCTGGACGCCGCCATGATCGCCAACACCAGCCCGGCTCTGAAGAAGAGCGTCGGCTGGGTCGCCTACGTCGACGGCGCCGCCCGCTCGCTGGTCGCCGCCAAGCCGTTCCGCGTCGTCTACCAGGTCGGCGGGCACCGCATGCACTCGGCGCGCGTGCAGAGCGTGCTCTACGCCAACTGCGGTTCGCTGCCCGCCGGGCTCGAGCTCATCCCCGAGGCGTCCGTCGTCGACGGCTCGATGGATGTCGCCGTCTTCCAGCCGAAGGGCTGGTGGGGGTGGATCTTCGTGTGGCGCCGCGTCGCGTGGGACAACAGCGTGCTGCGCCGCTTCCGCGCCGGGCGCCGTGTGCTGTCGCTGCGCACCCGCGACAACTCCGTGCGGTACGCACGCGGCGCGACGCTGGACGTGGCCGCGTCCGGTCCGCAGCCCGTGCAGCTCGACGGCGACGAGTTCGGCGAGGCCGTGCACATCAAGGCCCGGATCGAGCCCGGCGCCCTCACGGTCACGGTGCCCCCGGGCCACGACGTCGGCCGGCTCTGAGCCCCGTCTGATCCCCCGCCGGCATGGCCCCTCCCGTCCGATCCCGCGCCGGTTCAGCCCAGCCCCGCCGGCCCATCACAGGCCCGCCCGATCCCCGCGCCGGAGCGGCGAGGCCGACCGAGAGCGTGTCAACCCTCGCGAGCGGAAGCCGGCCGCCCGCGAGGATGGCAGCATGACCAGCCCCTCGATCGTGTGGTTCCGCGACGACCTGCGCCTGGCCGACAACCCCGCCCTCCGCGCCGCGGTCGACCGCGGCGAGCCGGTCGTCGGGCTGTACGTGCTCGACGAGCGGTCGCCCGGGATCCGCGCCCTCGGCGGCGCCGCGCGCTGGTGGCTGCATCATTCCCTCGCCTCCCTCGCCGATCGCCTGCGCGAACGCGGCGGCGTGCTCGTGCTCCGGCGAGGACCCGCGGCCGAGGTCGTGACCGCGATGGCGGCGGATGCCGGCGCCGGCGCGGTCTTCTGGAACCGCCGCTACGGCGACGGCGAACGCGAGATCGACGCCGGGCTGAAGTCCCGGCTGCGCGAGGACGGCCTGGAGGTGCGCTCGTTCGGCGCGAACCTGCTCTTCGAGCCGTGGACCGTGCAGACCGGTCAGGGCACGCACTTCTCCGTGTTCACCCCGTTCTGGCGGGCGTGTCTGCACCTGCCCGCGCCGCGACGGCCCCTGCCGGAACCCCGCGAGATCACCGGTCCCGGGCGGCATCCGTCGTCCGACGACCTCGCCGACTGGGCGCTGCTTCCGACCTCGCCGGACTGGGCCGGGGGCCTCCGCGAGGCATGGCAGCCCGGCGAGCCCGCGGGCCGGGCTCGCCTCGGCGCGTTCCTCCGCGACGACCTCGCCGACTACGACACCGCCCGCGACGAGCCCGCGTCCGGGGTGACGTCGGCATTGTCACCGCGGCTGCGCTGGGGCGAGGTGAGCCCGCACACGGTGTGGCACGAGACCCTGTCGACCGGTGCGGATGCGGGCAGGTTCCTGTCCGAGCTCGGCTGGCGCGAGTTCGCGTGGCACACGCTCTTCCACCATCCCGACCTCGCCGCGGTCAACCTGCGCCGCCGGTTCGACGCCTTCCCGTGGCCGCGCCTTCACCCGGCGCAGCTGCGCGCCTGGCAGCGGGGACGCACCGGCGTCCCGCTCGTCGACGCCGGCATGAACGAGCTCTGGCGCACCGGCGTCATGCACAACCGGGTGCGGATGGTGGCCGCGTCCTTCCTCGTGAAGAACCTGCTGATCGACTGGCGGCGGGGCGAGGAGTGGTTCTGGGACACCCTCGTCGACGCGGATGCGGCCAGCAACCCGTTCAACTGGCAGTGGGTCGCAGGCTCCGGGGCGGATGCGGCGCCGTACTTCCGCATCTTCAACCCCGAGACGCAGGCCACGAGGTTCGACCCGCACGGCGAGTACGTCTCGCGCTGGGCGCCGGGTTATGCGCACGGGGATGCGCCCGAACCGATCGTCGATCTCAAGGCGACCCGGTCACGGGCCCTCGACGCCTATGAGAAGGTCAAGAACGCCGACTGACGCCGAGGCGCCGGCGGGTCGCGCGCGGATGCCGGCGGCACCGGAAGGCCGGTGCGGGCTCGCGGTCGGGAATGGCCGTCCGCGAACCCTGGTTGACGATGGCGATGAGCATCTCCCTCTCGGTCCTCGACCTCGTGCCCGTGCGCACTGGCCAGACCAGCGCCGACGCGGTCGCCGCGTCCCTCGCCCTCGCCGAACGCGCCGACGAGCTCGGCTTCACCCGCTACTGGTTCGCCGAGCACCACAACATGCCCGCGGTCGCCTCGACGACCCCGCCCGTGCTGATCGCCGCCGCCGCCGCGCGGACCCGCCGCATCCGGGTCGGATCCGGCGGCGTGATGCTGCCGAACCACTCCCCGCTGATCGTGGCCGAGCAGTTCGCCGCCCTCGAGGCGATCGCCCCCGGGCGCATCGATCTCGGCATCGGGCGCGCTCCCGGCAGCGACCCGGTCATCACCCAGCTGCTGCACCGCAGCGGCACGACGAGCGACGTCGAGCGGTTCCCCGACCACATCCGCGACATCCTGGCGCTCACGAGCGACGACGGCGCGACCGTGCAGTTCTCCTCGGGCGGCACCTACACCGTGCGCGCGACGCCCGCCGCGACCGGTACCCCCGAGGTGTGGCTGCTCGGCTCGAGCGACTACTCCGCTCAGCTGGCCGCGGCATCCGGTCTGCCGTACGTGTTCGCGAACCACTTCTCCGGAGAGGGCCTCGACCGGGCGCTGCGGCTCTATCGCGAACAGTATCGGCCGAGCGCCGCGCACCCCGAGCCGCGCACGTTCGTCACCGCGAACGCCGTGGTCGCACCGACCGCCGACCAGGCCTGGGCGCGCGCGCTGCCGCAGGTGCGGATGATGGCGCGGCTGCGCACCGGGCGTCCCCTCGTGGCGCTCGAGACGGTCGAGGAGGCGCGCGACGCGGAGGCCTCGGACGGCCTCGCGGCGCCCTTCGCGGACTGGGCACGCTCGTCGTGGTTCCTGGGCACGCCGGCGGATGCGGCATCCGCCCTGCGCGCGTTCGCCGCCGAGCACGGCGTCGACGAGATCATGATCTCGCCCGTCGCCGGGGCCTTCGCCGCCGAGCCGCAGGATCTCCCGCTCGGCCGCGTGCAGACCCTCGAGCTGCTCAGCGCCGAGCTCGCCGCGTAGCCCCTGCGGAACCCTCCGTGGAGTGACGAAGGCCCGGTCGCTGCCCCTCGTCTCGTCGATCCGCAGGGACCGAGAGCACGAGACTTTCGCTTCAGCTGCTCAGCGCCCCTGCGGGGCACTCCGTGGGGTGGGGAAAGCCCGGTCGCTGAGCGAGCGCAGCGAGACGAAGCGTGAGGACTTTCGGGTCAGCCCTCGGGTTCGCCGCTGACCAGGCCCCGCAGCCAGTCGCGCGCCTCGACGAACACGTCGTCGGAGTACCGGTCGGGGTAACGGTTGATCACCCGGTCGGCGCGCGGGTACGAGCCGAGGAAGATCATCTTCGGGCTGAAGCGGCGAAGGCCGAGCAGGGCGTCCGCCATCCGCTCGTCGAGGATGTGCCCGTCGGCGTCGATCACGAACCGGTACCGGCCCAGTGCGTCGCCGATGGGCCGGGAGGCGAGCAGGCTCAGGTTGATGCCGCGCGTCGCGAACTGCTCCAGCATCTCGAGCAGCGCGCCGGGGTGGTCGTCGGGCAGCTCGACGACGAGCGAGGTCTTGTCCGCCCCGGTCGGGGCGGGCGGGGCGACCGTGCGCGCCACGAGCACGAAGCGCGTGACGGCGTCCTTCTTGTCGCCGATCCCCTCCGCGAGCAGCTGCAGGTCGTGGTGCTCGAGGATCCCGGGGGGCGAGATCGCCGCATCCGCATCGCTCGTGCCGTCGATGAGGCCGAGGGCGCTGGCGACGTTGCTGGATGCGGGCAGGTGGGCGTGGCCGGGCAGCTCGCGGCCGAGCCACTGCAGGCACTGCGCGTAGGCCACCGGGTGCGCGGCGACGAGCGAGACGTCGGCGAGGCTCGTGCCGGGGCGGCCGACGAGCACGAAGTTCACCGGGACCAGGTACTCGCCCACGATCCGCAGGCCCGGCATCGTCGCGAGGGCGTCCTGCGCCGTCGACACCCCGCCGTCGACCGAGTTCTCGATCGCGATCATCGCCGCGTCCGACCGCCCCTCGACGACGTCGGCGAGCGCCTCGGCGACGTTGCGCACGGGGTTCCAGCTCTGACCGCGCGCCTCCGGGACCTGCGCGAGCGCGGCCTCGGTGAACGTGCCTGCGGGGCCGAGATAGCTGTAGGTACGACGGGCGGATGGGGGGGTGGTCACGGGGATTCAGCCTAGACCCGCTCCGTCTCGAGGCGCTGTTCACGCCCCGTCACCTGGTCCGCGGCGAGCGAAACCTGCGACCAGCGGCGTGACCGGAGCCGCCGCGCACGGCAGACTGGGGGGATGAGCCGTGCCGGAGCACCCGCAGAAGCATCCGATCTCATCGACATCGACGAGCTGATCAACGCCTACTACGACCGCAGACCGGATGCCTCGGTGCCCGAGCAGCGCGTCGCGTTCGGCACGAGCGGCCACCGCGGATCGAGCCTGTCGACGAGCTTCAACGAGGACCACATCCTCGCCACCACCCAGGCGATCGTCGACTACCGCACCGCGCAGGGGATCGCGGGCCCCCTGTTCCTCGGTCGCGACACGCACGGTCTGTCGCTCCCAGCCGAGCGCAGCGCCATCGAGGTGCTCGTGGCCAACGGCATCGACGTGCGGGTCGACTCGCGCGACTCCTGGGTGCCCACGCCCGCGCTCAGCCACGCGATCCTCGCCTACAACCGCGAGCGCGAGGCCTCCGACCCGGGCCGAGGTGACGGCATCGTCGTCACGCCGAGCCACAACCCGCCCCGCGACGGCGGCTTCAAGTACAACCCGCCGAACGGCGGCCCCGCCGACACCGATGCGACGGGCTGGATCGCGAACCGCGCGAACGAGCTGATCGCCGACGGCCTCGAGGGGGTGCGGCGCACCCGGTTCGCCGACATCGATGCCGACGCCCTCGGTCAGTACGACTTCCGCGAGGCGTACGTGCGCGACCTCGAGACGATCATCGACATCCCGGCGATCAAGAAGTCCGGCATCCGCATCGGCGCCGATCCGCTGGGCGGCGCGTCCGTCGACTACTGGGCGCTCATCGCCGAGCACTACGGGCTCGACCTCACGGTCGTGAATCCGGACGTCGACCCGACGTGGCGGTTCATGACGCTCGACTGGGACGAGAAGATCCGCATGGATCCGTCGTCGCCGAACGCGATGGCGGCCCTCGTCGCCCGCCGCGACGAGTACGACATCCTCACCGGGAACGACGCGGATGCGGACCGCCACGGCATCGTGACGCCCGACGCCGGGCTCATGAACCCGAACCACTACCTGGCCGTCGCGATCGACTACCTGTTCTCGCACCGCGCCGGATGGTCCGCCGGGGCGGCGGTCGGCAAGACGCTCGTGTCGTCGATGATCATCGACCGCGTGGTCGAGGCGCTCGGCCGCCCCCTCTACGAGGTGCCGGTCGGTTTCAAGTGGTTCGTCCCGGGACTGCTCGACGGGTCGGTCGCGTTCGGCGGCGAGGAGTCCGCGGGGGCCTCCTTCCTGCGCTTCGACGGGAGCGTGTGGACCACCGACAAGGACGGCATCCTGCTGTGTCTGCTCGCCGCCGAGATCCTCGCGGTCACCGGCAAGACTCCGTCGGAGCGCTATGCGGAGCTCGAGGACACCTACGGCGCATCGGTCTACCAGCGCGTCGACGCCCCGGCGACGCCCGCCCAGAAGGCCGCGCTCGCGAAGCTGTCGCCGGATGCGGTGACCGCGACCGAGCTCGCGGGCGAGGAGATCACGGCGAAGCTGTCGCACGCGCCCGGCAACGGCGCGGCGATCGGCGGCCTCAAGGTCGTCACGGCCGACGCGTGGTTCGCCGCACGCCCCTCCGGAACCGAGGACGTCTACAAGCTGTACGCCGAGTCCCTGCGCGGCGAGAACCACCTGCGCCTCGTGCAGGACGAGGCCCGGGCGGTCGTCACCGAGGCGCTCGGCGGGGCGTAGCCCCGGCGACGCGGAGCCGGCAGGGGCACCGGGCAGGTCAGCGCCGCGGGCCGGAGCTCTCGCGGACGACCAGCTCGGTGGGCACGAGCAGGCGATCGGCGCCCGGCCCCTGGCCGTCGATCTCGGCGAGAAGCGCGCGGATCGCGGCCGAGCCGACGCGGTCGAAGTGCTGGCGCACCGTCGTCAGCGGCGGCCAGTAGTTCGCCGAATCCGGCATGTCGTCGAACCCGACGACGCTCACGTCTCCCGGCACCCGCCGACCCGCCTCGTGCAGCGCGCGGATCACCCCGAGCGCCATCTGGTCGTTCGCCGCGAACACGGCGGTGATGTCCGCATCCGCCGCGATGGCCCGCCCGAGCGCGTAGCCGGACTCCGCCGTCCAGTCCCCCACGAGCACCCGGGGCACCCGCGCGTCGTGCGCCTCGAGCGTCTCGCGCCAGGCGTCGCGGCGTCGCTCGGCGGCGTACGACTCGAGCGGCCCGGAGATGTGCCAGACCGTGTCGTGTCCGAGATCCAGCAGGTGGTCGGTCGCGAGCCTCGCCCCCTCCGCCTGATCGTTGTCCACGACCGGATACTCGTAGCCGGCGCTGGAGTCGACGACCACCACCGGAAGCCCGCTCGGCAGGGCCAGCTCGGTCTCCCCCAGCCGATGCGTCTCGATCAGGATCACGACGCCGTCGACAGCGTGCTCGACCAAGCGCACGAAGGCGCCCGACACGTCGGACTGGGTCGCCGACTCCACCGTGATGAGCGTCAGCGAGTATCCGCCCTCGGCGGCGACCGAGGCGACCGCGTCGAGCGTGCGGGTGTTGCCGTAGCTCGACAGCGAGAACATGATCACGCCGATGCTGCGGAAACGCCCGGATCGCAGCGCGCGCGCTGCGCTGTTCGGGCGATACCCCAGCCGGTTCATCGCCTCGAGCACCCGCGCCCGCGTATCCGGGTCCACGTTGGCGCGGCCGTTCGCGACGCGCGACACCGTCTGCCCGGAGACCTTCGCCTCCGCCGCGACGTCGGCCATGGAGACTTCGCGTCGACGCGACCGCTGCTCGGTCGGGGCGGATGCCACGTCTTCCCCCATATCGGGCTCCTCCTCGATGTTGACGTTGACATGCTAGCGCGAGGGAGTTATGTTTACGTCAACATATCCCGCGCCCCCTGCGATGCAGCGTCGGCGCGGCACCTGCATCACAGAAGAGGCACCCGGACGATGACGACCACCACGGCACCACCCCGGGCCACGCGCCCGGCGAGAAGGCGGCGGATCGGCGTCGAGCAGCGCGGCTGGATCTTCGTCGCACCCTTCGCGATCGTCTTCGCGCTGGTCTTCCTCGCACCGCTCGCCTACGCGCTGTACCTCAGCTTCTTCCGCGAGCAGATCGTCGGCGGCAACGCCTTCGTCGGCCTGGACAACTACCTCGCCGCGTTCACGGACCCGAAGCTGTGGGACGGCTTCGTGCGCGTGCTGCTGTTCCTGCTCATCCAGGTGCCGATCATGCTGGTGCTCGCTCTGGCCGCGGCCCTCGCGATCGACAGCGTCCGACTCCACGCGTCCGGCCTGTACCGGATCGTCATCTTCCTGCCGTACGCCGTGCCCGCCGTCGTCGCCGTGCTCATGTGGGGCTACATCTACGGCGACCGGTTCGGCCTCGCCGGCAACATCAACGATCTGCTCGGCGCCGAGGTGCTGAAGCCCTTCGTTCCCCAGTGGATGATGGTCTCGATCGGCAACATCGTGACGTGGCAGTTCGTCGGCTACAACATGCTGATCTTCTACTCGTCGCTGAAGACGATCCCCGGCGAGCTGTACGAGGCCGCATCCCTCGACGGCGCCGGCACGTGGCGCACGATCCTCTCGATCAAGCTCCCCGCCCTCCGCGGCTCGATCGTGATCGCGACCATCTTCTCGATCATCGGCAGCTTCCAGCTGTTCAACGAGCCCAACATCCTCAAGCCCCTGGCGCCCAACACGATCACGACGTTCTACACGCCCAACATGTACGCGTACAACCTGTCGTTCGCGGGCCAGCAGTACAACTACGCCGCCACCATCGCGATCATCATGGGTCTCATCACCGCGATCATCGCCTACGTCGTGCAGCTGCGCGGATCCCGTCAGGAGATGCGATGAGCGCCCCCGCCTTCGCCCGGAGGACGCCGCCGGCACGGCGCAGGTCCGTCGTCCTCACCGTCGTGATGAGCCTGTTCCTCCTCTACACGCTGCTCCCGCTGTTCTGGCTCGTCATCAACGCCACCAAGACGCAGGGCGACCTGTTCAGCACGTTCGGCCTGTGGTTCGGCGACAGCTTCAACCTCGGGGACAACATCGTCGAGACCTTCACCTACCGCGACGGCATCTTCCTGCGGTGGCTCGGCAACACCCTGCTGTACGTGGTGCTCGGCGCCGGCGGCGCGACAGTCCTCGCCACGATGGCAGGCTACGGTCTCGCGAAGTACGACTTCCGCGGACGCAAGGCGGTCTTCGCCGTCGTCATCGGCGCCGTGGCCGTCCCGGGCACGGCGCTCGCGGTGCCGACGTTCCTCATGTTCAGTCAGCTGGGGCTGACGAACACGCCGTGGGCGATCATCATCCCGTCGCTGATCAGCCCATTCGGGCTCTACCTCATGTGGGTGTTCGCGAGCGACGCGGTGCCGACCGAGCTGCTGGAGGCGGCCCGAGTGGACGGCGCGGGCGAGTTCCGCACGTTCTTCACCATCTCGGCGAAGCTGCTCGCCCCCGGCATCGTCACCGTGCTGCTGTTCGCTGTCGTCGCGACCTGGAACAACTACTTCCTGCCGCTGATCATGCTGAGCGACCCCGCCTGGTACCCGCTCACCGTCGGTCTGAACCAGTGGAACGCGCAGGCGACCGGCGCCGCCGCGCAGCCCATCTACAACCTCGTGATCACGGGCTCGCTCCTGTCGATCATCCCCATCGTCGTCGCATTCCTCCTGCTGCAGCGGTTCTGGCAGTCGGGGCTCAGCGCCGGAAGCGTCAAGCAGTGACGAGGGGCGCTGCCTGACGCCGCACTCCCCCCCCACCACCACCCCGGGGCGGGACGCTCCGGGGTGGTGGTG
>NZ_CACSKB010000019.1 GCF_902706225.1 Microbacterium sp. 18062 | reverse complement strand
GGGGGAAGGCGACGCCGGGCGCCGGGGCGGGCACCTCGTCGAGCCCGGTGCTCGGCGTCGTCGCCGGGCGGTCCTGGCCGAGCAGCATCGCCCACACGGGCGGAAGGAGGACGGCCAGGACGGTCGAGCCGGCTCCGCGGCCGGCCTCGACGTTCAGCCGGTGCGCGGCGATCGCCTTCAGCACGATGGCGTAGACCGCGACGACGGGCACGAGGTAGAGCGCCGCCTTGACCGGGTCGACCCGGCCGAGGCGCAGCACCTCCGCCTCGTTGAGCAGCGGCACCCACGCGCGCCAGGTCTCGGTCTCGCGCCCGGCGAAGACGCGTGCGAGCCCCATGGCGTACCAGATGTGCAGGCCTGCGACGAGGGCGACGGCGACGAGGGCGGCGATCGAGATCACGGCGACCAGCACGGTCGAGGCTTCGGTCAGCATGGTTCCCTTCGTCACTCGGAGAGGCCCGTGGACCACCCGGATCGCGCTTCCGCGGGCGCCCCGCATCCGCCATCCGCCGTTCCGCGGGCGCCCCGCATCCGTCGTTCTCCGTGGTCGCGCAGCGCAGTCCCAGGCTAACGGAGTGCGGGCGACGGCCGGGCGGACTCTCCCGTCCGCGGTGCGCAGCCCTGCGTCACGCTCCGCGCAGGCGCTCGGCGAGGTAGCCGTGCAGGTCGTCGAGCGGCACGCGCTCCTGGGCCATCGTGTCGCGATCGCGCACCGTGACGGCGCGGTCGTCGAGCGAGTCGAAGTCGACCGTGACGCAGAACGGCGTGCCGATCTCGTCCTGGCGGCGGTAGCGGCGGCCGATCGCGCCGGCGTCGTCGAAGTCGACGTTCCAGTCGCCGCGCAGGTCCGCCGCGACCTCGCGCGCGAGCGGCGAGAGGCGCTCGTTGCGGCTGAGGGGGAGCACCGCGACCTTGACCGGCGCCAGGCGCGGGTCGAGCTTCAGTACCGTGCGGGTGTCGACGCCGCCCTTCGCGTTCGGCACCTCCTCCTCGCGGTACGCGTCGACGAGGAACGCCATCATCGCGCGGGTGAGACCGAACGACGGCTCGATCACGTACGGGATGTAGGTGGATCCGCTCGCCTGGTCGAAGTACTGCAGCTTCGTGCCCGACGCCTCGGAGTGGCTGGTCAGGTCGTAGTCGGTGCGGTTGGCGACGCCCATGAGCTCGCCCCACTCCTTGCCGGGGAAGCCGAACCGGTACTCGACGTCGATGGTGCCGGCGGAGTAGTGCGCGCGATCCTCCTCCGGCACGTCGTACTGTCGCATGTTCTCGGGGTCGACGCCCAGGTCGAGAAAGAAGTTCCAGCACGCCTCGACCCAGTGCCCGAACCACTGCTCGGCCTCGGCGGGCGGGGTGAAGTACTCGATCTCCATCTGCTCGAACTCGCGGGTGCGGAAGATGAAGTTGCCGGGCGTGATCTCGTTGCGGAACGCCTTGCCGACCTGCCCGACGCCGAACGGCGGCTTCTTGCGGCTGGCGGTGAGCACGTTCGAGAAGTTCACGAAGATGCCCTGCGCCGTCTCGGGCCGCAGATAGTTGAGCCCCGACTCGTCGTCGACGACGCCCAGGTAGGTCTTCACGAGCCCGGAGAACGCCTTCGGCTCGGTGTACTGGCCCTTCGTGCCGCAGTTGGGGCAGGGTATGTCGTCGAGGCCGTTCTCGGCGGGGCGGCCCTTGCGCGCCTCGAAGTCCTCGATCAGGTTGTCGCCGCGGAACCGCTTGTGGCACTGCAGGCACTCCACGAGCGGGTCGGTGAAGGTCGCGACGTGACCGGATGCCTCCCACACGCGCTTGGGCAGGATCACCGACGAGTCGAGGCCCACCATGTCGCCGCGGCCGCGCACGAACGTCTGCCACCACTGGCGGCGGATGTTCTCCTTGAGCTCGGTGCCGAGCGGGCCGTAGTCCCACGCCGAGCGCGATCCGCCATAGATCTCGCCTGCTTGGAAGACGAACCCGCGGTGACGGGCGAGGGCGATGACTTTGTCGAGGCGGGACTGCTCGGCCACGGTGGCTCCAATGGTCGGGTGGGGAGGAGGGCGCAGAGAATGCGGCAGCCGATCGGCGCCGCATCCCACGATTCTAGTCGCCCGCCTCCGTGCCGCTCGGCGGGGGACGGTCGTTCCGTGCCGTCGGCGCGCGCAACTCCTTCGATCCGGTCCCCGGGCGTCGTCCACGCCGTTCCGGCGGAGGAATCGAGGGAGTTGCGCGCCACGTGACCGACGCGACCTCGAGATCGCTGAACCTGTCGGGCGGGCGCCTCAACCGCAGGCGGCCGCGGCACGGGCCGCGATGACGCCCTGCGGGTCGTCGAGCGTCTCGACCGCGACGCCGATCGCCGCGCCCAGCGCGAAGCCGATCGTGGCGGTGGTCTCGTCGGGGGATGCGGTCGCGCCGGGCGTGGGGTCCGCATCCGGGCTCGTGGTGGCCCCGGGAGTCGCCACGGGCGTCTCGGTGTCGTCGCCGACCGTGCAGTCGATGGGCGGCAGCGTCACGACGATCTCGGCGCTCCGGCCGGCGTCGACCTCGACCGTGCCCGAGACGGTCTTGCGGCCGATGCCGGCGAAGACCGGGGCGTCGATCCGCAGCCGGGTGAGGGCGAGGTCGGACTCGGTCCCGTTCGTGATCCAGACCCGCGCCTGGTCGGCGGTCTGCGCGGGCGTCGCGGGAAGGAGGGTCGCCACGACGCCGGAGGGCAGGGTTGTGGCGCTCGGCGCCGGGTGGGGCTGCGCACCGCACGCGGTCAGGGCGAGCGCCGAGACCAGGACGGCCGAGAGGGCCGCCGCCGCGCGCGGCGGGGCGGTCATCGGCGCACCACCTCGCGGGCGACGGTGAACTCCTCGAGCGCGCCGCCGTCGATCCCGACGCCGATGCCGGGGCCGGTCGGCACCCGCACGTGTCCATCGTCGAGGACGATCGGGTCGGTCACGATGTCGCGCCGGTAGAAGCGGTCGGATGCGGACACGTCGCCCGGCAGGGTGAACCTCGGGAGCGCCGCGAGCGCCGCGTTCGCCGCGCGGCCGATGCCGGTCTCGAGCATCCCCCCGCACCACACCGGCACCCCGGCGGCGCGGCAGAGGTCGTGCACGCGCACGGCCTCGAGGTGGCCGCCGACGCGGCCCGCCTTGATGTTGACGATGGCCGCCGCCCCGAGCGCGAGCGCGTCGGCCGCGGCCTTCGCCGAGGTGATCGACTCGTCGAGGCACAGCGGCGTCCGCAGCAGTCTCGCGAGCGCCGCGTGGTCGACCAGGTCGTCCTCCCGCAGCGGCTGCTCGATCAGCAGCAGGCCGAAGTCGTCGAGACCGGCGAGGGTGTCCGCATCCGCCAGCGTGTACGCCGAGTTCGCGTCGACCTGCAGGGGGATGTCGCCGAAGGCGGCGCGGACGGCGGCCGTGTCGGCGAGGTCGCGCCCCGGCTTGATCTTGATCTTGATGCGCCGGTAGCCCTCGTCGAGGTAGCCGGCGACCGCCTCGACGAGGGCGGCGGGATCGCTCTGGATGCCGACCGAGACGCCCGACGGGATGCGGTCTCGGACCGCGCCCAGGTGCGCGCCCAGTGAGACGCCCTGCGCCCGCAGCGACGCGTCGAGCACGGCCAGCTCGAGCCCGGCCTTCGCCATCCGGTGCCCGACGAAGGGGGCGAGCGTCTCGGCGACGTCGTGCGGGGCGAGCCGGGCGCGGTCGAGCAGGGCGGGGATGAGCCAGCGCCGCGCGACGTCCCAGGCCCCCTGCGTGTACTCGCTCGAGTACAGGGGCGCCTCCTGCGTGACGATCTCGCCCCACCCGTCGCCGTCGGGTGTGAGGGCGCGTACGACGATGACCTCGCGGACCGTCTCGGTGCCGAACGAGGTCGTGAAGGGGCTCACGAGGGGCAGGTGCAGGACGCGAAGCTCGAATCCGTCGAGAGCGACGGGCCCTGCGTCCCCCGGGGACGGCATGTGCTCAGGCTACCGGGGGCGTTCCTTTGCGCGGGCTGAACGCGTGTGCCGGGCGGGGTCGCGCGTCGCGGGCGGCTCAGCCGGCCTTCGCGGCGGCCTTCGCCGCGCGCTTGTTCTCGCGCACCTTCGTCAGCGAGTCGGGGCTCGTGATGTCGGCGACGCTTCGGAACGAGCCCTCCTCGCCGTAGGGGGCGGAGGCCTCGCGCCATCCGGAGCCGGTGAACCCGCGCTGCTTTCCGAGGAGCGCGAGGAAGATCTTCGCCTTCTGCTCGCCGAACCCGGGCAGCGCCTTGAGACGCGTGAGCACCTGCCGGCCGTCCGGGTCGCCGTCGGTCCAGAGCGCAGCGGCGTCGCCGTGCCAGTTCGCGGCGATGTCGGCGCACAGCTTCTGCACGCGGGCGGCCATCGACCCCGGGTAGCGGTGCACCGCGGGCGTCTGCGAGAACGCTGCCGCGAACGCGTCGGGGTCGTAGGCGGCGATCGCCGCGGCATCGAGCGTGCCGACGCGCTGCTCGATCTTCAGCGGCCCCGCGAACGCCGTCTCCATGGCGACCTGCTGGTCGAGCAGCATCCCGATCAGCAGCGCCAGCGGGTCGCGGGAGAGCAGGTCGTCGGCCGCGGGGTCGTCGGTGATGTGCAGGCCCATGCCTCCATCGTCCCACCCGGTCGGGGCGGATCGCACCCCCGGCCGGCGGGTAGTGCGGAAGAGGTGCCGCTGCGACCGTCGTGAGACGCACCGCGAGGGCGCCGGGGAGTGCGGTGCGCGCGGGGAACGGGAGTGCTCAGAGCCTGTCAGCGTCCGCCTGCGCGTGTCAGCGTCCGTCGGCGTCGGGGTCGCCGTCCTCCGCGCGGCGGAACTCGCGATCCCACTCGCGGGCCTCGGCGCGGTGGCCCATGAGGGCGTCGAGCGAGACCTGGAACAGCAGGGCGCGGCGCGCGTTGACCTGCTTGATGTTGGCGACGAGCTGGGCCGACACCGCGTCGAGCGCGTCACGCACCTCGCGGATGCGCTCGGCCGGATCCTCCCACAGCTGCGGGTTGACGAGGAGGTCGAGCAGATAGTCGCGGTCGAGCGCGGACACGAGCTTGCCGAGCTTGTCGTCGTATTCGATCTCGGCGAGCCCGCGCTGATCCTTGTCGGCCTTCGTCGCGAGCCGGCGGAACAGCTCCGCCACGTTCGTGACGAGCGCGTCGATCGCGCGCGTCGTCTCGTCCGCGACGGTGTCGCCCGCGGCGGCGCGGCGCGCGTACTCGTCGCGCAGCGTGCGCAGCGCGTCGACGTGGGCACGGATGCGCGGGGGCTCGCCGGCGGTTCCGTCCGCCGTGCGCCGCCGGCGGGAGCGCCGCACGCCGACCACGGTCGCGACGACGCCCGCGGCGACCACCAGGACGGCGCCCACCGCGAGGACGATGCCGAGCGTGGCGTCGCCGCTCGAGGGAGCGTCGCCGGGCGCCGGCTCGCCCACCGCGACGATGCCCTGCACGGCACCGACGAGTGCGTCCTCGAGGTCGCCGGACGCGGTGGTCTCGGCCTCGTTCGCGATCCGCATCGCCTCGTCGCCGTCGATCGCGGTCGAGTCGGCGAACAGGTCGCCGCCGACGGCGACGATGACGGTGTCGTAGTCGGTGCGGTCGACGATCTGGTCGAGGATGTGCGTCGTGTACGCCGACTCGAGCACGGCGTCCGCGGGGAGCACGGCGACGCCGATCGACCCGTCGTCCGGGACCTCGGCCTCGAGCGCGGCCTCGAGCGCGGCATGACCGGAGACGTCCGGCGAGACGTAGACGTTGTCCTGATCGAGGCCGTCGGCCGCGTCGTCGACCCAGTTCAGCGCCGCTGCCGCGATCGTGCCCCCGTGCATCCGCGTCCTCCAGGACTCAGAAGTTGTTGATGACCGACGCGAACACCAGGTCGATGCGCTCGGAGTCGGAGGCGTCGAACCACTGCCCGCCGGTCGCCTCCGCGATGCGGTCGAGCGCGTTGGTGTCGGCCCCCTCGCCATAGGCGATCGGGAAGATGCGCACGGGCGCCGCATCCCCGCCCTCGCGGGAGGACTGGCCGATCTTGGCGATGAGGGAGTCGAGCGAGATCGACGAGTCGGTGTCCTGTCCGTCCGAGAGCACGACGATCGCGTTGATCCGGCCGGGTTCGGCACGCTCCTTCATCGCGTCGTAGGCGGTGGCGATCGCGTCGTAGAGCGGCGTGCCGGCTCGCTGCGAGTACCGCAGGTCGTCGAGGGACGAGCTCAGGGACTCTCGATCGGCGCCGAGCGGTGAGACGTCCCGCAGCACGAGGATCCCCTCGCCGGCCTCGGACTCGACCCCGGTGGTGAAGGCCCACAGGCCGACCTCGTCTGTCGTGCGGAAGTGACCGACCGTCGACTGGGCGCCCTCGATCGCGCCGTCCAGCTTCGTCCGGCCGTCGCCGATCGGGTCGTCCATCGACCCGGACACGTCGATCACCTCGAGCACCGACGACGGCTTGCGAATCTGCACCCACTGGTCGATCGCCGCCGAGACGACGCCGACGTCGGGCTGCGGGAGGGTCGTGACCGGCTGCGCGGGATCGACTCCGTACTCGGCCGTGAACAGGTCGCCGAGCGGCACGCTGTCGTCGAGCGGGCGGAACCCGAACCCGGGCAGGATGCGCTGCGCCGTCTCGGTGTGCAGGAACTCGATGAAGGCGGCGCCCGCGGTGCGCTGCTCGGCGGTGACCCAGGAGGCGCCGAGCAGCGAGATCGGGTTGTCCGACCACATCGAGCCGCCCGCGGGATAGATCGCGACGAGCTTCTCGCGCGGCGGCGTGAGCGTCTCGCCGGGCTGCACCGTGTGCGAGTCGGGGTTGCCCTGGTTGTAGTTCAGCAGCGACGTCTCCTCGAGGGCGACCGCCGAGACGTAGCCGGAGCCGTCGTCGCCGTTCTGGGTCTTGTCGTAGAGCGTCGTGAGCACGTTGCCGGTCGTGTCGCCGTAGTGGATGACGCACTCCTCGAACACGCGGGAGAACTCGGCGGATGCGGCGACGTCGTCGGCCGTCAGCGCGTCCGACTTGCCCGTCGCCTCGTACGACTGCATGAGGATCGCCGACAGCCCCGTCGTCGAGGTGTTCGGGTTGGTCTTGGAGATCTTGAACGACCCCCAGACGGGCTTGCCGACGCTTCCCCATCCGTCGGGGGCCTGGCACAGGTCCGCGAGGTCGGTGATGCTGATCTCGGCGTCCGGCCAGCCGAGCGCCCGCGCCATCGTCTCCGGCATCCCGAACACCACGGGGGTGCGCGTGAACGACTCCGCTTCTCCCACCAGGGCCGGCGACGCAGCCGCGGCGACGCGGTTCGTCCACACCGTCGACGCCGGGGACCACAGTGTCGGCCACAGGCTCGTGTCCTCGCGGGGCCAGTCTTCTCCGGACGTCAGATACCGGGTGGCGTCGCCGCTGGAGACGTTGACCGGGCGCACCGTCGCGCACTGGTCCAGCGCGTCGGCTTCGGGCGAGTCGCGGAAGGCGTCTGCGAGGGCCTCGAGCATGTTGACCTTCTCGGACGACGTCGCCACCACGACGGAGGTGCATCCGTCGTCGGCGAACCCGTCGTCATCGATGCCGTTGGCGGTGCAGGCGGTCAGCGCGAGCGCCGTCGCGATGGTGAGCGATGCCACCCGGAGCGCTCGGCGGGAGCGCGGGCGCGGGTCGGCGGAAGCGGTCAGGGTACGACGGCCGTCTACCATGCACACAGCCTACGTGCCCCGGTGCCTGTGTCTCGCCCCGTTCCCCGGTCGCATCCCTCTCCCCGGTCGCATCCCGCCCCGGAGAGGGAGGTCGCATCCTTCGTCGGTCGTCAGCGACCCCGGCCGCCGATCCGGCGGTTGTCGTACGCAGCAGGAGCGGTGCAGAGCGGTCGAGCGGGCCGGATCGAGGCCGGGCTCGGCGATCCGGAGCCGGTCAGCGGTGGGCGGCGAGCCAGGCGTCGACGAGCCGCTGGAAGACCTCGGGCTGCTCGATCCACGGATAGTGGCCGCAGTCGGCGATGAGCGACAGATCGCCGCCGAGTGCGTCGGCGTAGTCCCTGACCGGCCGCACGCCGGTGAGGAGGTCCTGGTCGCCGCCGATCACGAGAGTCGGCGGGAGGGTCGCGGCCCGGATGCGTGTGACGGCGTCCGCGGGAATGTCGGTGAACCAGGCGGATGCCGCGGCCAGACTGATCGCCCCGACCTCCGCGTGTGCCCGCTCGACGTCGGTCCATCGTGCGTAGCTCGCCGGTGCCTGTCGGCGGAAGGACTCCCGGAAGGCCTCTTCGGCGGTCGGATCGTCGTTCGCCATCGATACGAGCGCCGCGGCGACGTCGGCCTCGGCGCGGCCGGCGGCGATCTCCTCTCCGTCATGCGGCGTGCCGCTCAGCCAGGATGCCGGCGGGGTCACGAGCGCCAGCGAACGGACACGCTCCGGGAATCGGGTCGCCGTGGCGAGAGCGAGGCGCGTGCCGGCCGAATGGGCCAGCAGGTTCACGCTGCCCTGGCCGAGCGCGTCGGCCAGGGCGATCACGTCGTCGGCGTCGGACCACCATCCGCGGGACAGTCCGCCGCTCCGGGGCGTCCCGCGCGGGTGCATGACGAGGAGGGGGTGGGAGTCCCCGAGGCCGGCGAGGTCGACCAGGTACTCGGGCCCCCGGCACGGTCCGCCGGGGATGACGATGATCGGCTCTCCGTCGACGTTCCCGAGCGCGGTGACGGCGGTCGGCAGGTCCGGATGGTCGAGGTGCACCGTGCCAGCCTCGCACGACCTGATGTTCGGCGCCGGGCGTGCCTACGTGCTCTCGGGGTCCGGCCCGAGAACCGCGCGGCCGCCGTCGACGGGGAGGACGGCGCCCGTGATGAAGGCCGACTCGGGCGAGAGCAGGAACGCCACGGCCTGCGCGACGTCGAGGGGCCGGCCGACGTGCCCCAACGGATGCAGCGCGGCCAGGTGCTCGTCGGCCGTGGGATGCTGCGCACGGTACTCCTCGTAGCGGGCCGTCGCGATCGATCCGAGCGCCACCGCGTTGACCCGGATGCCGTCGGGGCCGTGGTCGACGGCCGCCGCGCGGGTGAGCCCTTCGACCGCGGCCTTGGCCGTCGCGTAGGGCAACGCGCCCCGGACGGGACGCTGCGCCTGGTGCGACGAGACGTTGACGATCGAGCCCGGACGCGAATGAGCGAGGAAGTGTCGCACCGCCGTGTGGCATCCGACCACCGCGAGGCCGAGGTTGAGGCCGATGAGCGCGGAGATCTGCTCCGCCGTCGCCGTGGCGAGACCGGCGTCCCGGAAGACCGCGGCGTTGTTCACCCAGCCGGCGAGGGGCCCGTGCTGCTCCGCGAGCTCGGCCGCGGCCGCCGTCGCCGCCGCATCGCCCGCGTCGCCTTCGAGGTGGCGCACGCGCGGATTGGTGCTGTGGACGGGAGCAGGGTCGAGGTTCACGACGTGCCCGATCGAGGCGAGGTGCTCGGCGATCGCGCTGCCGACGCCGCTGCCGGCCCCGGTGACGACGAAGGACGGCAGGGGGCTCATGCGCCCGCCGCGACCGTCATGTCCTGCCTCGCGATGTGCGTGTCCATCCCCTCATCCTTCCGTGCGCGCCCCGTCGAGATCCACCGCCGCCGGAAACCGCCCGTCGTGAGTGAGGGTCTCGCGGCTGGTGTCCGTTGCGCCGTTGCGGAGGGGGTCAGCCGGCGAGGTCGGCGCGGTCGTCGTGGTCGCGAGCCTCATCGGCCTCGATGTCCACGCGGATCTCGAAGAGCGTCTCGAGCGCCTCGACGTAGGCGTCGGCACGGCCCTGCTCGGCCAGCTCGTGAGCCCGGGTCGTCGGGGTGTGCAGCAGGCGGCCGACGAGGTGGCGGAGCGCCTGCTCGGTGCGGCCGTCGTCGCCCTTGCCGCGCGCGCGGTCGATCTCCGACTCGAGCAGCTCGAACACGTGCGAGCGCAGCGCCACGACCGCCGGCGCCACGGTGCGGCGCTCGCCGAGCACGACGAAGCGGCGGGCGGCGTCCTGCACGAGGGCGCGGGCCGCATCCGTCGCCTGCAGCTCTTCGAGAGGCGCGTGCACGCGGATCGTCTCGAGGTCGAGCAGATCGGTGTTCGGCACGGCCGCGACGTCGGGGTCGACGTTGCGGGGGAGTCCGAGATCGATGACCAGCCGCCGCGCGCCCTCGTGCGCGACCGGGCACGAGGGCGCGCCTGCCGCCGAGCCCGAGCCGGCTGAGCCGCCGCCGAGGAGCGCCGCGTCGAGCACGTGGTGCTCGGCCGTGGTGCAGGTGATGATGAGGTCGGACATGCGCGCCGCGGACGGATAGGCGTCCGCATCCGCCCACCCGATGCCGTGCTTGCGGGCGAACTTCTCGCCGCGGCCGGACGGGGAGTGCACCGTGATGTCGGACGCCCCGCGGTCGCGGAGCGCGGCGAGCGTCGCGGCCGCGTACGCGCCGGTGCCCACCAGCAGCACCCGCAGGCGCGCCCAGTCCGGGATGCGGCTGGCCGCGAGGTCGAGCGAGAGCCGCACGAGCGAACGGCCCGCGCGTCCCAGGGCGGTCGCGTTCTTGACGTCGCGCTGCGCCTCGGACGCGCGCTGGAAGAGGCGCTCGAGCTCGGGCGAGGTCGTGCCGTCGGTGCGGGCCTCGGTGAGGGCACGACGCACCTGGCCTGCGATCTCGCCCTCGCCGACGACCACAGACTCGAGCCCGGACGCCACGGAGAAGAGGTGCTCTGCGACGGCGGACCCGGAGATGACCTCGGAGGACGCCGAGATCTCGGCGGCGGGCACGCCGGTCGCGTTCTCGATCGCGGTCATCGCGGCCTCGAGGCCGACGGCGCCGGCCGCGGTCACCGGCTCGTCCATGTCGACGTACGCCTCGAAGCGGTTGCAGGTCGCGACCACGACCGCGCCCTGCACGCATTCGTCGTGCGCGGCGATGAGGGGCGCGATGCGGGTGGGGTGGATGCTGAGCCGCTCGAGGAGGTCGAAGGACGCGGTCTTGTGACTCGCGCTCACACACAGCAACACCCCTGCATTCTACGCCCGCCGTCCCGGGCCCGCCGCGAAGGGTGCCCTTGCCTGCATCCGCCTCCCGCGGCCGGGGGCAGCGGGGGCGGCAGGCCCCCGTGTGCGTGCGCGTATGCGAAGTCGTCTCATGAGATCGCCCGCTCGGTCCCTGGGCGGGGAGCGAAGCGACGAGACGAAGGGGCGCGGTGCACCCGTTCCGGTGGGCGCTTCGTCTCGCTGCGCTCGCTCAGCGACCGTGGTCTCGCTGCGCTCGCGGTTCCTGAGCGAGGAGCAACGTTCCGAGGCGAAGGGCAGCGATCGGGCTTTCGCCCCGGCGTGCGGTCAGCGACGGGTGGGAGGATGTGGGGGTGAGCTCCGCAGCCTCGTCCGTGCCCGTCGACGCCTCCGCATCCGCCCCGGGCCTCCCGGGCTCTCCCGCACCGGTGGCGGGAGAGCCCGGTCCCGCGGCCTCGGCGCTGGTGCGTGCCATCCGCGGCCAGCGCACCGACCGGCTGCCGGTCTGGTTCATGCGCCAGGCCGGACGGTCGCTGCCCGAGTACCGGGACCTCCGCGTCGGCACCCGGATGCTGGACGCCTGCCTCACCCCCGACCTCGCCGCCGAGATCACCCTGCAGCCCGTCCGCCGGCACGGCGTGGATGCCGGCATCTTCTTCAGCGACATCGTGGTGCCGCTGCGGCTCGCGGGCATCGCGGTGGAGATCGAGCCCGGCCGCGGCCCGGTCTTCGCCGACCCGGTGCGCACCGCATCCGACGTCGCGAAGATCGTCGCGATCGACCCCGACGCGGTCTCCGTGGCCGCGGAGCCCGTGCGCGAGGCCGTGCGCATCGTCACCGGCGAGCTCGGCGCCACGCCGCTCATCGGGTTCGCGGGGGCGCCCTTCACCCTCGCCGCCTACCTCGTCGAGGGCGGTCCCTCGAAGGAGCACCTGCGCGCCCGCGCCATGATGCACGCCGACCCCGAGGCCTGGCACGCGCTCGCCGGGTGGCTCGCCCGTGTCTCGCAGGGGTTCCTGCGCGCCCAGACGGATGCGGGAGCCTCGGCCGTGCAGCTGTTCGACTCCTGGGCGGGGTCGCTGTCGGTCGCGGACTACCGCGCGTTCGTCGCGCCCCACTCCCGGGCGGCGCTCGCCGGCGTCGACGCGCCGCGCATCCACTTCGGCGTCGGCACGGCGCACCTGCTCGCCGACATGCGGCTGGACGGCACGACGGACGCCGTGGGCGTCGACTGGCGCACCCCCCTCGACGAGGCGGTCACCGTGCTCGGCGCGGACGTCACCGTCCAGGGCAACATCGATCCGGCGCTCCTGCAGGCGCCCTGGCACGTGATCGAGACGCACGTGCGCGACGTGATCGCGCGCGGACGCGCCGCCCGCGCGCACATCCTGAACCTCGGGCACGGCGTGCCCCCCGAGACCGATCCCGACGTGCTCACCCGGATCGTCGCGCTCGCCCGCGAGGCGGACGCGTGAGCGGCGCCGAGCCGGGCGAGCCGCAGGTCGGCGGCCTCGAGCCCCGCGACCCGCTGAGCGAGGTCGGGCCGCTCCGCGCGCTCGCCTCGACCGCGCGCGACACCCGCGCGGTCGTCGTCGGCGGCGGCGTCGGGGGTCTCGTGGCGGCGCTCGAGTTCGCCAAGATCGGCATGACGGTGACGGTGCTCGAGGCCGCGGAGCGGGCGGGCGGGGTCGTCCGCGCGGCCGAGGTCGCGGGACTGCGCCTCGACGTGGGCGCCGAGAGCTTCGCGACCCGGGGCGGCGGCGTGCGGGCGCTCGTCGACGAGCTCGGCCTCGCGGATGCGGTCGTCACCCCGGCGTCGCACGGAGCCTGGGTCGCGGGGCTTCCCGGGGGAGCCGCGGCGCCCCTGCCGAAGGGCGGCGTGCTCGGCATCCCGGACAACCCCTTCGACCCGGCCGTGCGCCGCATCATCGGCTGGGGCGGCGTGTGGCGCGCCTACCTCGACCGCCTGCGCCCGCCGCTCACCATCGGGCACGACCGCAGCCTCGGACACCTCGTGCGCAGCCGCATGGGCGCCCCCGTGCTCGACCGGCTCGTCGCCCCGGTGACCGGCGGCGTGTACTCCGCACGACCCGACGACATCGACGTGGACATCGCAGCGCCCGGTCTGAACGCCGCGCTCACCCGAGCGGGGTCGCTGACCGGCGCCGTCGCGCAGCTGCGCGACGGACGCGACGTCGCCCCGGGCGGCGCGGTCGCGGGCCTCGAGGGCGGCATGACCCGGCTCGTCGACGCGCTGCTCGCGAGACTGGCGGAGCTCGGCGCCGAGGTGCGCACCGATTCCCCCGTCACCGCGGTCGAGCACGGTGAGGACGACGGCTGGACCGTGCGGGTCGCCGGCGAGGAGCCCGCGCTGCAGGAGCCCGCCCGGCAGGAGGAGTCCGCTCCGCAGGAGCCCGCCGAGCCGCACGAGCCGGCCGGGCGGTACGGGGTGCCGGCGGACGTCGTCGTGGTCGCGGTGCCCGAGGCGTCCGCGCGCGGGCTGCTCGTGCCGGTGGTGCCCGCGCTCGACCCGCACCCCGCCCCCGCACCGGTCGTCGAGATCGTGACGCTCGTGCTCGCCGCATCCGCTCTCGATGCGCATCCGCGCGGGAACGGGGTGCTCACGGTGCCGCACTCGTCGGCCGCGAAGGCCCTCACCCACGCCACGGCGAAATGGGAGTGGGTCGCGCGCGCCGCGGGCGACGGCGTGCACGTCGTGCGCGTCTCGTTCGGCGCCCAGGACGAGGCTCCCGCCACCGCGGGGCTCGACGACGAGGCCGCGGGGGCGCTCGCGCTCCGCGAGGCGTCCGCGCTGCTCGGCGTCGCTCTCGAGCCCGCGCAGCTGCGGGGCGCGCACCGCGAGAGGTACGTGCAGTCGCAGCCCGGATCGGTCATCGGACGACCTGCCGCCGTCGCCGCCGCGCGCGGCGCGATCCGCGCCGTTCCGGGTCTCGGCGCGGTCGGTGCCTGGCTCTCCGGGACCGGCCTCGCGCAGGTGGTGCCGGACGCCGCCGCGGAGGCCGATCGGGTGCGCCGCGCGGTGCTCTGGAGGACGCCCGGGTCTCAGGTGTGACGCTTCTTGTCAAGCGGATGCCGATAGCGGCATACGGGACTACTCTGTGATGGCAGATCAGCTCCATCCATCCCGACTGTGAGGAGACCCCATGAGGGGCAAGGTAGGACTCGTCATCGGACTGGCCGCGGGCTACGTGCTCGGAACGCGCGCCGGGCGCGAACGCTACGAGCAGATCAAGGAGCAGGCCGAGAAGGTCTGGAACCTCGACCCCGTGCAGAAGCAGGTCGCGAAGGTGCAGGAGCTCGGCAAGTCCGCGCTGCTCGCACTGCCGACGGCCCTCTGGAACGGCGCGGTCAAGGTGACGAAGGCGGCCACCACGAACGGAACGCCCGGTGAGCGGCTCGACGCCGCCCTGGATGCGGGCAAGGACGCCACGGACGACGTCGCGGATGCCGCGGAGACCTCGGCGGATGCGGCCGAGGCCGCGGTGAAGAAGACCGCCGCGCGCGCGCGCGGCGCCGCATCCGGCTCCGGCGCGAAGCGTTCCACCGGCGGTTCCTCGAACGGGAAGTAAGCGATGACAACCCCCCGTGGCTTCCGGGACCGCTCCGACGAGAGCCTGCTGACCCTCGTCGGCGAGATCCCCGAACTCGTCCGCAACCTCGTCGTCGCCGAGGTCGACGCCGCGAAGGCGTGGCTGTCCAAGGCGGCCAAGAACGCCGGGATCGGCGCCGGCTGGGTCGTCGGCGCGCTCTTCATCCTGTTCTGGTCGGTGCCGGCGCTCGGCGCCTTCGTGATCGCCGGGCTCTCGTCGTGGTGGCCGGTCTGGCTGTCGGCGCTCGTCGTCTTCGGCGCGATGCTGCTGCTGGCGATCCTCCTCGCGCTGCTCGGGTTCCTCCGGTTCAAGCGCATCGGCAAGGGCAACCCGGCAGCCGCCATCGCGGAAGACGTACGCACCGTCAAGGAGGCAGGCGAATGAGCGCACCCATCCCCGTCCCCCGCACGGGCGTCCCGCTCGGCATCACCGACCCGGTCGAGAAGGCGCGCGCGGAGCTCAAGGCCACGCTCGCTGCGATCGAGGAGAAGGGCAACCTGCCGCGCCGCGTGGGCCGCGCCACCCAGAAGCGCGTCACCCGGCTCCGCCACTTCGCCCGCACCGAACCGGTCGCCGCGACCGCAGCGGTGGTCGGGGCGGCAGCGGCCGTGGGGCTCGCGGTGTGGGGCGCCATCCGCCTGTACGTGCGCTGATCGGCGCTGACCGTCCCGCACCGGCCGGCAGTCGCGGCGGGACGTGACCGGGGCCGACCGTGCCGGAACAGGAGATCTCCCCAGGACAGGACGGTTCGGCTGACATCGTCCTGTCCTGGGGAGATGTCCTGTTTCGCCGGGATCACCGTCCGGCGACGATCCCGGCGAGGAGACGTTCGGCGAGCGGCCGCCAGCGCGGACGGAACAGGTAGAGGCACGCCAGCCGGAACCGGGCGGCGTCCTCGTAGGCGGCGAGCCGCTCGGGGGCGGCGCCGACGCGATCGGCCACCGCGTCCACCCGCGCCCCCACGGTACCGGCGAAGCCCTCGGGCCACAGCCCCTGTTGCGCCCGCAGCGCCGCGTGCGCGCGCAGGTTGCCGAGATCGAGCGCCGGCTCGGCGAGGCTCGCCGTGTCGAGGTCGAGCAGGCCCAGCGGCTCACCGGGGGCGTAGAGGATCTGCTTGTCGTGCAGATCGCGGTGCGCCGGCACGAGCCGCCCGGCGGGGCCCTCGCCGAGCGCGCGCGCGATCCGCGCCGAGGCCGCATGGATCGCCTCCGCGGAGCCCCGCTCGCGGGCGGCGTGGCCGGCCCATCGGCGCACGATGTCCGCCTCGTCCGCGGCGGTGTGCACACGGATGGCGGCCTGCCGGCCCATGGGACCCGTCGTGTGTCCGCCCGCACCCGCTCCCCGCCCGCCGAGGTCGCACCACGCGTCCGCCCACTCGTCCCACACCCGGGCCCACCGTGCCCCATCCGTCCCGGGGTCGGTGCCGAGCGCGTGCAGGGTCCGCCCCGGAAGCGCCTCGAACCGCACGACGCCGGCATCCTCGTCCGCGGCGTCCCTGCGCATGCGCGGCATCCGGAAGGCCTCGCCGAAGGATGCGGCGTCCTCGTGGCGCTCGACGACGGCCGGGGCGCGACCGGGCCGCACGACCTTGAGGAAGGAGCTCCCGTCCGCCGCGCGCACGACGGCGCGTCGCCCCGCGCGATGGGAGACGACGGTTCCCTCGCGGGCGACCCCGGCGAGCGCCGGCAGACGCGGGTCCTCCCGCCAGGGACCCGGCCGCGCCCCGTCCCGCTCGTCCCATCGCCCCGCCCGCACGTCCTCGGACCGAGCCGTGCGCAGCTCGAGCACCGCGGCGCGGCCGCCCGGCGCGGCATCCGTCGGCCAGGCGCGGGAGACGGTCCACTCCCGGCCCCTGTCGTGGACGACGAGCGGGATGGCGGCACCCTCGGCGTCGGGCGTCATCGCAGCGCCTCCTCGGCCACATCCAGCGCCGCCTCGATCCCCGTGCGCCAGTCGGGCCGCGCCTGCCGGAACGGCTCCGCCGCGCGCAGGAGCACGGCCGCGGCCGTCCACCTGCGCACCGCGTCGTCGTCGGGGGATCCCCCCGCCGCCCGGTAGGCGTCGAGGAACGGGGCGCACAGCCGGTCCGCGTCCGCGGGCGACCGCCCGTCCGCGCGCGCGCGCAGGCGCTCGCCGGCCACGAACGACCCGAGGTCCCGCTCGGGCGGGCCCGAGCCCAGCCGGTCGAAGTCGATGAGCCGCACGCCCTCACCGCCGACCAGCACCTGGTCGGCGGTGAGGTCGCCGTGCAGCATCACCGCGGGCCCGCCCGCCGGGAGCGCGGCGAGGGCCAGGGCGAGCGCCGCCGCGCGCTCCGCGGCGGCCGGCGAGAGCACGGCGAGGGCGCGGATCGCCGTGCGGGGCTCCGCCGCGGAGCCGGCCGGCGGGCGCACCGCGTCCACCCGGTGCAACGCCGCGAGCGCGGCGCCCGCCGCCGCGGCGGCATCCGGGCTCGGCGCCGAGGCGAGGTCGCCGTCGCCCCACCACGAGGTCGTCGTCACGCCGGGTGCCGGGGCATCCGGGACGAGGACGGGTACCCCCGCGGCGGCCAGGGTGCTCAGCACGGCGATCCGCCCCGCCGTCGGGGCCTCGGCGGCGATCTTCACGACCTTCCGGCCCGCGCGCAGCACGAGTCGCCGGTGCGGGTTGTGACGCAGGATCACCGCGTCGTCGACGAGCTCCGGGTGCGTGCGCCGCAGCCGGTGCACCGTCGAGACCAACTCGCGGTCGGCGTACGCGGGACCCGAGAGACCCCCGTCCACGCCGCGCACGGGGACGACGTCGTAGCCGGCGCGCTGGGCGCGTCGCCGGGTCTTCTGGAGCTTGACGGGGTCGGCGTACGCTGCGATCCAGCGTCGTTCGCCCCCGTCGTCCACCGCCAGCGCGATGCTCGCCCCGGGCTTGTACCGCATCCGCGTCACCCCTACCGTCTCGCCGGCTGCCTCGGCGAGACGGTAGGGATCCAGCAGCACCCCGACGGCCGGCAGCCCCGGATCGCGTGCGGCCAGAGCACGCGCGGCCTCGGCGTCCGCGCGACGGGCGGCGTCGCGGGCGGCCGACTCCGCGCCCGGGCGGCGCGCGCCGGCGGGATCGACGCTCACGGGCGGGCCTCCGTGTCGGCCGTGCGACCGGCGCGGAACCACGCCGCCACCCGCGAGTCGTCGCGGGCGAGCAGCTCGGCGGGCGAGCCGTCCTCGACGATGCGCCCCGACTCCATCCACAGCAGGCGGTCGGCGTCCACGACCGCCGTCGCGTCGTGCGTGATCGAGATCGTCGTCCGGCCCCGGGTCAGCTGCGCCAGGGACGCCGCGACCGCGGCGCGCGACTCGGGGTCCAGGCCCGTCGTCGCCTCGTCGAGGATCACGATGGGCGCGTCCCGCAGCAGCGCCCGGGCGATCGACACCCGCTGCCGCTGGCCGCCGGAGAGGGTGTTGCCGCGCCCGCCGAGCACGGTGTCGTAACCCTTCGGCAGCTCCATGACGAAGTCGTGCGCGAGCGCGCGCCGCGCCGCCTGCTCGACCTCCTCGTCGCTCGCGTCCAGGCGCCCGTACCGGATGTTCTCGCGCACCGTGGTGGCGAACAGCACGGTGTCCTGCAGCAGGATCGACACGTTGCCGCGGACGCTCGAGAGCGTCGCGTCGCGCAGGTCGGTGCCGTCGATCCGCACGGCGCCCCAGGCGGGGTCGTCGGCGCGGACGAGGAACCCCGCGAGCGTCGACTTCCCCGCCCCGGAAGGGCCGAGCAGGCACACGGACTGCCCGGGCCCGATCCGCAGGTCGAGGTCGGAGAACAGCGGTCTGCCGTGCCCGTCGGCGAAGTACACGTGCTCGAACGAGATGCCGCCGCAGACGACTTCGAGGGGCCGTGCGTGCGGCGCGTCGCGGATCTCGACGCGCTCGTCGAACAGGTCCGCGACGCGCTCCCCGGATGCGGCCGCCCGGGCGATGCGCCCGGTGTACTTGGCGAGGTCCTTGAGGGGCCGCATCGCGATCTTCAGGTACGCCGCGAACACGACCAGGTCGCCCGGCGACATCTGCTGCTGCAGCACCCGCCAGCCGCCTCCGACCAGCACGAGGGCCGTCGCGATGCCGACGATCACGTCGGTGCGGCGCTCGAGCGCTGCGGCCAGCCTCCGGGCCTTGACGCCCTCGCGCAGCGCCTTCTGGTTGCCCCGGGCGAACGATCCGCTGAGCTCGTCCTCGAGCCCGTACGCCTGCACGACGCGGATGGCGCCGAGCGTCTCGGTGGCCGTCTCGGCCAGCGCGCCCTCGCCCTTGCGGGTGGTGCGGGAGGCCGCGGTGATCGCGCGGGTGCTGCGCCGCGACAGCAGCACGTACGCCAGCGCGGCGACCGCCACGACGAGGGTCAGGAGCGGGTCGAGCCAGACCATCACGACCGAGAGCACGACGAGGGTGATGACGTTGCCGGCGAGCGGCAGGCCCGCCGTCACGGCGACCTCCTGCAGCCTGCCGATGTCGCCGATGAGACGCTGCACGGTGTCGCCGGCGGTCGACACCGAGTGATACCGCAGGGACAGCGCCTGCAGGTGCGCGAATACCCGCGCGCGCAGCTCGGTCGCGACGCGCGAGCCCACCAGGGCGAAGGCGACCGTGCTGAGAAAGCTGGTCACGGCGCGCAGCACGACGACGCCGAGCAGCACCGCGCCGCAGGCGACGAGCAGGCCCACCGTCGCCGGGGGGATGCCCGCCGTCGCCTGGCCGCCGGCGCCCAGGCTCACCGCGAGCGAGTCGATGACGATCTTCAGCGGCCAGGGCTCGAGTACCCGGAAGCCGACCTCGAGCAGCAGCGCGGCGAGCCCGCCGGCGAGCAGCAGCCGGTGAGGCCGCAGCAGCGGCCGGACCATCGCGAGGGTGCGCCCGAGCGGCCCGGGCTCGGAACGACGTCGTTTTCTGAGCGGGGTCATCGGGTCTCCTCCAGACGCGGGGCGGCCGCGAGGATGCCGGCCAGCACCCGCGACCAGTCGTGCCGAGCCACCGCCGCCTCGCGCGCTGCGGCGGCCATCGCGCGGAGCGCCACCGGCGCATCGCGCAGCGACGCGAGCGCCTCGGCGAGCGCCTCGGGCGACCCCGGGGCGACCAGGAGACCCGTGACGCCGTGCTCGACGATCCCGGGGATCTGCCCCACGCGGGACGCCACGACCGGAAGGCCCGCGGCGAGGTACTCGAAGACCTTGAGCGGCGAGAAGTAGTCGTCGCCCGCGGCCGGGTACGGGGCCACGCCCACGTCGAGCCCGGACAGCCGCGACGGGATCGTGGACGGCGCCACGGCGCCGGTGAACTCGACCTCGACGCTCCTGTCGAGCGCGCGCCGGCGCAGGCTCGCCGCCTCCGGCCCGTCGCCGACGATCACGAGACGCGCTCCGCCCCCGTGACGCTCCTCGACGAGGCCCATCGCGTCGATCAGCGTCTCCACGCCGTGCCACGGCTTGAGCGTGCCGACGAATCCGACGCGCAAGGGGCCGCCGAAGGCCGGTGCCGCCGGGCAGATGCGGTCGGTGTCGACGCCGTTGGGGGCGACGACGACGTTCGCCGCCCCGTTCCCGCGCGCCCAGCGCGCCACGGGCTCCGAGACGCATGCGACGACGTCGGCGCCGCGCAGCGCATCGCGCGCCGCGGCGACCGCGCCCGCCTCGTCCACCAGCACGCGGTGCTCGCGCTGCTCCTCGACGAGCGGGGCGTTCACCTCCAGGATGCTGCGCGCTCCGGTGGCGCGGGCGACGGCTCCGCCCGCCCGGCTGAACAGCGAGAACCGCTCGTAGACGAGGTCGCAGCCGTCGGCGGCGGCGCGGTCGGCGAGATCGCGGGAGACCTGCGCGATCCGCTCCTCACGGCCGGCCGGGGTGTCCGCGCGCACCCGCATCTCGACGACCGGCACCTCGCTCAGGTCGTCGGGCACGTCGGATCCCCGTCGGACGCAGTACACGGTCACGCCGTCGCCCCGGGCGAGGAATGCGCGCACGATCTCCTGCACGTGCACAGAGGCCCCCTTCGTGCCGAACACCGGGATGCCGGGATCGGCGCAGAGATACGCGACCCGCATCAGGCGACCTCCTCCAGGGCGGCGGACCGGCTCGCGGACCCGGCTCGCTCGGCCGGCGCGGACGACGCGGCGTCCGCGGTGAGCGCCGCGAGCCGTGAGGCCTGCCTGCGCGAGTCGAAGCGCTCCTCCACGAGCCGGCGGGCGCGGCGCGCCATCCGCTCGCCGTCCGTCGCGCCCCGCGCGAACGCACGGAGCGCGTCGACGAGGGCGTCGACGTCGCCGGGGCGGCAGAGCACGCCGGTGTCGCCGTCGCGGACGACCTCGGGGATGCCCGTGACGTCCGTCGAGATCACCGGAAGCCCCGTGGCCATCGCCTCCAGCAGCACGGTGGGCAGCCCGTCCGCGTTCCCGTCGGCCGCGACGAGGCAGGGGGCGACGAAGACGTCGGCGGTGCGCAGCAGCTCGGCGACCTCGTGCTGCGGGCGCGGGCCGAGCAGCCGCACCAGGTCGCCCGCGTCCTCGCGCGCGATCCGCGCGGCGAGGTCCTCGTGCAGCTCACCGCCGCCGGCGATGTCGACCGTGAGCCGCACGCCCTCGTCCCGCAGACGAGCGGCGGCGGCGATCAGCACGGCGAAGCCCTTCTTCTCCACCAGCCGGCCCACCGCGGCCACCCGCAGCACGTCGCCGGCGCCGCTCCGGGGGAGGAACGGGAACCTGTCGAGCTCGAGCCCGTTGTAGATCCGATGCGTGCGCGCCGTCTCGTGCGGCAGCTGCTCGCGCAGGAAGCGCAGGTTGTAGTCGCTCACGGTCGCCGCGAACGCCGCATCCGCGAACTTGCGGGCGAGATCCGCCCGCGAGGCGGACTCGTGGAAGAGGTCCTTCGCGTGCGCCGTGAACGAGTACGGGATGCCGGTGAGCAGCGCGGCGAGCCGGGCCACGGTCGTCGCCATCGAGGCGAAGTGCGCGTGGAGATGCGTGATGCCCTCCCGCTCGACCGCCGCGGCCAGCAGCGCGGCCTGCACCGCGTCGTCGACGTCGGCGGCGAGCAGCTCGTCGAGGTGCCGGGAGAGCCGCTCCGCGATCCGGGGCGAGCCCGCCGCCGTGCGCAGCGCCTCCCACAGCGTCGTGGGCTTCGCCGGCCGGTCGACGTACCGGACCGGTGCCGCGACGCGGGCGAGCTCCGGATGGAACCGCGGGTCGGCGGGCGGGCGCAGCGAGAAGACGACGATGTCCTCGCCCGCCGCCTCCCTGGCCAGCAGCTCCGTCACGACGAACGTCTCGGAGAACCGCGGATACACCTTCAGGACGTAGCCGATGCGGGAAGCCGCCTCAGATCGCATAGGGGACCGCCTCCGGCTGGGCGCGGGCCTCGCGCACGAGGTCCGCCGCGAGCCGCCCGACCGCGTCCAGTCCCCACAGGTCGATGCCCTCCCGGTCCACCGTCGCGCCCGCGTTCCGCGAGAACCAGTCGCCGAGCGCCTCGGGGGTCGCCTCGTCGGGGTCCATCCTCTCGACGGCTCCCCGCGCGGCGAGCATCTCGGCGCGTATCCGCTGCTCCTTGCGGCGGTGCCGCCTCGGCACGATGAGCGCCGGGGTGCGCGTGCTCATCAGCTCGGTCACGGTGTTGTACCCGCCCATGCTCACGACCGCCTCGGCGCGTCGGAAGAGGGCGAGCGCGTCGGGCACGCTGCGCACGATCGTGGTGCGTTCGCCGGCCGAGTCCCGCAGCGCCCGGCGGTGCTCGTCGGACATCTCCGGCCCGGCGACCACGACGTGGACGCGCCCCGGCGGCAGAGCGGCGCGGGCCGCCGCCGAGGCGACCTCGAACCCGTCCGAGCCCCCGCCGACCGTGGTGAGCACGAACGGCTCCTCCGTCACCGCGTGACCCCGCCCGGGGCGTCCGTGGGAGAGGTACCCGGTGTGCTGCACGAGCGGGCGCAGCCCCGGCGGCAGCTCGCCCGAGACGCTGAGGTCGTGGACCTCGGGATCGCCGTAGGCCCAGATCGCGTCGAAGTGGGCGCGGACGCTGGCCGCCCCGCCGATCGCCTTCCACTCCGCCCGCGCGGTGCGGGGGCGGTCGAGGACGTCGCGCAGTCCCAGGACGGTGCGCGTGCGGGGGCTGCTGGCGCGCAGCCAGCGCAGGGTCGACTCGAGCTCGCGGTCGACGCCGAAGGGGTGGCGGTCCACGATGAAGAGGTCGGGGCCGAACGCCGCCATCGCCGCGTGCACCGAGCCCCCGCGCACGGCGGTGACCCGATCGATGCCGGAGTTCAGCCGGCGGGAGCGGTAGCCGTCCTCGCCGGGCATGATCCCGGGGAGGATGAGCCAGTCCCAGCCGGCGGGGATCGCGAAGCCGGCGGCGGCGGACTGGCCGCTGACGATCAGGCCGGTCACCTCCTCGCCGGTCAGGTCGGGCAGCACACGGGTGAGGGCGTGCGCGATGCCGAGGTTCCGGCGGACGTGTCCCAGGCCGACGGAGTCGTGCGAGTAGAGCGCGATGCGGATGACCATGATCCCTCTCGTGGATGGTGCCCGGGGGCGGTGTCGTCGCGGTGGGTCACCGCGACGGTCGCTCCAGAGTGACCGAGCGGGCTAAGGGACGTGTGAGGCTCCTATGAGAAGCCCCTTATGCCCGCCGGCGGGGCTCGCGGGCGGCGGGACCGAGCCGCCGAGGGGGCATCTGTTTGGCGCCTGCCCGCCACCGGTGGAGACTGGGGGGCATGGCATCCGCTCCCGAGACCGCATCCGCGCACTACACGCTCTGGGCGGTGCTCCGCCGTGATCCGGAGAACCCCGTGGTCGAGGTCGACGACGCGGAGCTCGCGGCGATCGTGGACCACGTCGAGGCCGGCGGGGTCGCCGTCCGCGGCTTCTACGACGTGAGCGGGCTGCGCGCCGACGCCGACCTGATGGTGTGGCTGCACGGGACCGACCCCGAGGCGCTGCAGCGGGACCTTCGTCGCCTGCGCCGCACCGAGCTGCTGCGCCCCCTCCTGCCGGTCTGGAACGCGATGGGCGTGCACCGCGACGCCGAGTTCAACCGGGCGCACGTGCCCGGGTTCCTGCGCGGCATCGACGCCAAGGACTGGCTGTGCGTCTACCCGTTCGTGCGCAGCTACGAGTGGTACCTGCTGCCCGAGGAGGAGCGCCGCCGGATGCTTGCCGACCACGGCCGCAAGGGCGCCGCGTTCACCGGCGTCGTCGCCAACACGGTCGCCTCGTTCGCGCTCGGCGACTACGAGTGGGTGCTGCCGATGGAGGCCGACGATCTGACCGACCTCGTCGACATGATGCGCGAGCTCCGCTACACCGACGCGCGACGTCACGTCCGCGAGGAGGTGCCCTTCTACACCGGTCGCAGGATCCCGACCTCCGCGATCCCCGAGGTGCTGGCGTGAGCTCCGCCATCCGGCTCGGCACGCGCCGCAGCGCCCTCGCGACCGCGCAGTCGCAGCAGACGGCGGATGCCCTCGCCGCCGTCGCCGGCCGCCGGGTCGAGCTCGTGCCGATCACGTCGGAGGGCGACGTCTCGCGGGCGTCGCTGTCTCAGCTGGGCGGGCAGGGCGTCTTCGCCACCCGGCTGCGCGAGGCGCTGCTGGCGGGCGAGTGCGACCTGCTCGTGCACTCGCTGAAGGACCTGCCCACCGCCCCCGCCCCGGGCCTGGTGATCGCCGCGATCCCCGAGCGCGAGGACGCGCGGGACATCGTGCTCACCCGTGACGGGACGCCGCTGCACGAGCTGCACGCGGGTGCGGTCGTCGGCACGGGCTCTCCCCGTCGGATCGCTCAGATCTCGACGCGCAACCCCCGCGTCGAGACGCGGGACCTCCGCGGCAACATCGACTCCCGGATGGGTCGGGTGCGCGAGGGCGAGCTGGACGCGGTGATCCTCGCCGCCGCCGGCCTCGCCCGGATCGGCGGAGTGCCCGCCGATCTGGTCGCGGAGCCGTTGGGCCTCGCCGAGTGGCCGACCGCGCCCGGGCAGGGGGCGCTCGCGGTGGAGGCCCGCGACGACGCTCCCGCCGAACTGCGCGACGCGATCGCGCGTCTCGACGACCTCGCGACGCGTGTGGCGGTCACCGCCGAACGCGCGGTGCTCTCCGGACTCGACGCGGGATGCCACGCCCCGGTCGGGGTGTACGCCCAGTGGCAGGACGAGTCGCTCCGCATCCGTGCCGTCGTCTACGCTCCCGACGGCAGCCGGCGTCTCGGCCTCGACCGGACGGTGCTCGTGCGGGGCGGGTATGCTGGGGAACCGGGCAGCGGCAATGGTGCGGACGCTGCCGGCGACGATGGTCCCGTCGCGCGAGCGAGACGCACGGGGGACGGCGTCGCTCGTGAGCTGCTCGACCATGGAGCAGCCGAGGTTGCACCATGAAAGCCGAAGCCATGCACGAAGACTCGAAGCGGCCCGACGCCGAGAAGCCCCTCACGGGCTGGCGCGTGCTCGTGCCGCGCGGCGGTCCCTGGGGCGACGGGGTGGCGGCCGCCCTCCGCGCCAAGGGAGCCGTCCCGGTCGTGGCCCCCCTCATCAACTTCGCGCCGACGAACGACGAGGAGACCCTCGCGAAGGCGCTGGCGGATCTCGCGGCGGGCAGGTTCGACTGGCTCACGATGACGAGCGCGACCACGGTCGACGTGCTGTTCGCCTATCGGGCCGTCATCCCCCCGACCACCAAGGTGGCCGCCGTCGGCGAGACGACGGCCGCGGCCCTCCAGGCCGCCGGCTATCGCGTCGACCTCGTGCCCGAGCGCGACAACTCCGCCGCCGGCATGGCCGAGCAGATGATCGCGCTCGAGCCGGAGCCCCGCGACATCCTGACCCTGCGCAGCGAGATCGCGAAGCCGGTGCTGACCCGGAGCCTCATCGACGCGGGGCACCGGGTGCGCAGCGTCGTCGCCTACCGCACGGTGGGAGTGCCGGTCACGGAGCGCATCGCGAACGACGTCGCGTCGGGACGGATCAACGCGATCCTGGTCACGAGCGGCTCCGTCGCCGAGCAGGTGTATCTGCAGTTCCCGAACATCCCGCCCGAGACGGTGATCGCCGCGATCGGTCCGCGCACGGCGAAGGACGCCCGACAGACCGGACTCGACGTCGACGTGATCGCCGACCGGCAGACCGCGGACGCCCTGATCGAGGCGGTGTCGCAGTTCGCGCTGCCGCACGCCGCCGACGAGTTCCAGCCGTGAGCTTTCCGACCCATCGCCCGCGACGCCTCCGGCAGTCGCCGGCGGTGCGCCGCCTCGTGCGCGAGACGCACCTCGTGCCCGCGCAGCTCGTCCTGCCCGCCTTCGTGCGCGAGGGGCTGACCGAGCGGGTCCCGATCGGGTCGATGCCCGGCGTCGTGCAGCACTCGCTCGACTCGCTGCGCCGGGCGGCGGCGGATGTGGCCGCATCCGGGATCGGCGGCATCATGCTGTTCGGCGTGCCCGCGGTGCGCGATGCGATCGGCTCGGGCGCCGACGACCCGGAGGGGATCCTCAACGTCGCGACCCGCGCGGTCGTCGCCGAGGTGGGCGATGCGCTCGTGGTGCAGACCGATCTGTGCCTCGACGAGTTCACCGACCACGGGCACTGCGGCGTGCTGGGCGCTGGCGGATCCGTCGACAACGATGCGACGCTCGAGCGCTACGGCGCGATGGCCATCGCGCAGGCCGAGGCGGGATCGCACCTGCTGGGGCTGTCCGGGATGATGGACGGCCAGGTCGCACACGTGCGCGCCGCGCTCGACGACGCCGGTCACACCGGCACCATCCTGCTGGCATACGCGGCGAAGTACGCGGGGGCCTTCTACGGACCGTTCCGCGAGGCGGTCGACTCGCAGCTGACAGGCGACCGGCGCACGTACCAGCTCGATCCCGCGAACGCCCGCGAGGGCGTGCGGGAGGCCGTGGCGGATGTGGACGAGGGCGCGGACATCGTCATGGTCAAGCCCGCGATGCCGTACCTCGACGTGCTCGCCGACGTGCGCGCGGCAGTCGACGTGCCGGTGTGGGCGTATCAGGTGTCGGGGGAGTACGCGATGGTCGAGGCCGCGGCCGCCCACGGCTGGATCGACCGGCGGGGGGCGATCCTCGAGTCGCTCGTCGGCATCCGTCGCGCCGGCGCCGACGCGGTGCTCACCTACTGGGCCGCCGAGGCCGCCGCCTGGCTGTGAGCCCGCGGCGGCACGGGTCGGCCGTGCCGGGGGTGCGACCGGCGGGCGGGTTCGGGCCGGTTTTGTCCGCGAGACCGCACCGGGGCGCCGAGACTGTGGGTGTACCCCGCTGTCTCGGCGCCCACGTGCAGTCTCGCGGTCCTCTGCGACAACCCGCGGCCGGGACGTGGCGGCGCGGGCGGGGCGCAAGATGCCGTAAGAGCGTGACAAGCGTAAGAGCGTGACAAGCGTAAGAGGGAGTGTTCTGCATGAGCGACCGCAACGATGAGCTGTTCGACCGGGCCCGCGAGGTCATCCCGGGCGGGGTGAACTCGCCGGTGCGCGCGTACGGGTCGGTCGGCGGCGCGCCGCGGTTCCTGGCGTCGGCGCAGGGGGCGTACGTGACGGATGCCGCCGGCAACCGCTACGTCGACCTCGTCGCGTCGTGGGGCCCCGCGCTCCTCGGCCACGCGCACCCCGAGATCGTCGCCGCCGTGCAGGACGCGGCATCCCGCGGCCTCTCGTTCGGCGCCCCCACGGAGGCCGAGATCGAGCTCGCCGCCCTGATCGCCGAGCGCGTGCGGGTCGGCGACGCCGCACCCGTCGAGCGCGTGCGGCTCGTGTCGACCGGCACCGAGGCGACGATGACCGCGATCCGTCTCGCGCGCGGCCACACCGGCCGGGACCTGCTGGTGAAGTTCGCAGGGCACTACCACGGGCACTCCGACGGCCTGCTCGCCGCGGCGGGCTCGGGCGTCGCGACGCTCGCGCTGCCGGGCTCGGCGGGGGTGCCCGCGCCGATCGCGGCGCAGACCCTCGTCGTCGACTACAACGACCTCGACCAGGTGCACGAGGTCTTCGCGGTGCACGGCGACCGCATCGCCGCCGTCATCGTCGAGGCCGCCGCCGCCAACATGGGCGTCGTGCCGCCCGATCCGGGCTTCAATGCCGCCCTCGCCGAGATCGCGCACGCCCACGGGGCGCTGCTCATCCTCGACGAGGTGCTCACCGGGTTCCGCGTGCACCCCGCCGGCTTCTGGGGGCTGCAGCAGGAGGCGGGCGAGCTCTACACGCCCGACATCGTCACGTTCGGCAAGGTCGTCGGCGGCGGGATGCCGCTGGCGGCGCTCGGCGGCCGCGCCGACGTGATGGACGCCCTGGCCCCGCTCGGCCCGGTCTATCAGGCCGGGACGCTGTCCGGGAACCCGCTGTCGGTCGCCGCCGGCCTCGCGACGCTGCGGCTCGCGACGCCCGAGGTCTACGCGCGGGTCGATGCGGCCGCATCCGCTCTCGCGACGGCGCTGTCGGGATCGCTCGCGATCGCCGGCGTCGCGCACAGCGTGCCGCGCGCGGGGTCGCTGTTCGGCGTCGCGTTCCTGCCGGAGGCGCCCCGCACCTATGCCGAGGCGACGACGCAGGAGGCCTGGCGCTACCCCGCGTTCTTCCACGCGATGCTCGACGCCGGAGTCTCGCTGCCGCCGAGCGTGTACGAGGCGTGGTTCCTCACGGCCGCGCACGACGACGATGCGCTCGCCCGGGTGCTGGAGGCGCTTCCCGGCGCCGCCCGCGCCGCGGCCCGCGTCGAGCGGGCGTGACGGCTGGGTGTTCGGGGCCCCGATGACGCGTCCGCACGGCCACGGGAGGCCGATCCGGAGAGACGGCCGGTGGGGAGGCTGCGCTCGCCGGACCGCGATGTCGGAGCATGATGAGAGGATCTCGCTCGGCGGGAGAGAGGCACGGTCGAAGCGGGCGGGCGTCGAGCGACCGAGGCGGAGCAGCGGCTGAGCTTCGCCGGCGAACGACGGACGGCGTGCCAGGAGACAGCGACCGGTGAACCGGGGAAGGCGGGCATGGTGGTGGACGCGCAGATCTGGAGTGCGGTGGCGGCGATCGCGCCTCCGGCCGTGATGCACGAGGCGCTGCGGATCGTGACCTCGGGCGGCGTCGACGTCGTCGATGCGCAGCAGACCGGTCCTCGCCTCGTCGTCTCGGTCGACGTGCTGGCCTCCGACGCGGTGAACGAGGTCTCGCTGTCGCTGGACTCGCGCGCGGCGGGCGAGGTCGACACCTGGTGCTCCTGCGGCCGTGCGCCCGCCTGCCCGCACACCGCCGCAGCACTGCTCGTCGTGTTCGAGGAGCTCGCCGCCCCGCAGCGGGCGCCGCAGCCGATGCCGGCCTGGCAGGTCGCGCTCGACGACCTCCTGCTCGACGAGCCCGGCTCCGGCGCGGCCGAGCTGTGCCTGTTCCTGTCTGTGCGGCAGTCCTCGACCACCGCGTGGAACGGCGATCGGCGGCGGGTGCTGCGGCTCACGGCGCGACCCGGTGTGCGTGGTGCACGCGGTGCGTGGATCAAGGGGCAGGCGTCCTGGGGGCGGCTCGACCGACTCGATGCCGCCGAGGAGGCGGTCACGCAGCTCGAGACGCTGCACCGGCTCTCGAGCGCGTCGTCGCTGTACGGCTGGTACGGGCGGGAGCAGGAGTGGCTCCCGCTCGACGACGTGCCCTCGAGCGCGCTGTGGCCGCAGCTGCGCCTCATCGAGCAGGCGGGCGTGCCCTTCGTCTCGGCGGCGCGGGCGCAGCATCCGGTCGTGCTCTCCGACACGCCCGTGCAGGCGCGGGTCGACCTCGGCGCGCGCAAGGCCGGGCTGCGGATGGCGGCCTCCTTCGCCGGCGTCCCCGCCGAGATCGCGCAGCAGCCGCGGTGGCTCGTGGGCGATCCGGCGGTGGCCGTCGCGTACGTCGACGATCGCGACGGCCCCGCCGAGCGGATCACGCTGCTGCCGCTCTCGGAGCCGGTGCCCGCCGCCGCCCGCAAGCTGCTCTCCCGCAAGGGCGCGGTCACCGTCGGCAGCGACGACATCGAGCCGTTCGTGCGCGACTATCTGCCCCGGCTGCAGGCGGTCGTTCCCGTCGAGTCCGCCGACGGCACGTTCGCCGTGCCCGAGCGGCCGACGAGCGTGCTCGAACTGCGCGTCGCGCACAGTGCGCAAGAGGCCCTGCTGTCGTGGCGCTGGGACCGCAGCGCCGTGCTCGGACGAGCCGATCGGGCGCGCGAGGCCGCCCTCCTGCGTGCCGTGCGAGATGTCCTCGGCGACGCCGGTGCGACGCTGCTTCCGGCCGGTTCGCCGGCGGATGCCGCCGGAATCGGGCCCGGCACCGCCCTCCGCGGCGCGCAGGCGGTGCTGTTCGTCGCCGAGGTGCTGCCGCGCCTGCGCGAGATCGAGGGACTCCGGGTCGTCGACGCGGGCGAGCTCACCGACTACCGGGCCGCAGGCGAGGCGCCGGTCGTCGCGCTCCGCACCGGCGCCGACGACGGCACCGACTGGTTCGACCTGCACGTCACGGTGACGGTCGGCGGCGAAGAGGTCGACTTCTCCGCCCTGTTCACCGCGCTCACCCTCCAGGATCCCATCTTCGTGCTGCCGAGCGGCGTGTACTTCCCGCTCGACGCGCCCGAGCTGGGGCGGCTGCGCGCGATCGTCGACGAGGCCCGGATGCTGAGCGATCGGCCGGTCGACAGGCTGCGGGTCAGCCGCTACAGCCTGGATCTGTGGGAGGAGCTGGTCGAGCTCGGCATCGTGGCGGCTCAGGAGGCCGAGTGGTGGCTGCGGGTGCGGAGCCTGTCGGACGCCGCGGTGCTGCAGCCCGTTCCGCCGCCTTCGGGGCTCGACGCGACCCTCCGCGAGTACCAGCACGAGGGGCTGGCGTGGTTGCACTTCCTCCGGGTGAACGGGCTCGGCGGCATCCTGGCCGACGACATGGGGCTCGGCAAGACGGTGCAGGCCATCGCGATGATGGAGCAGGCGCGCAGCGAGGACCCCGCCATGGCTCCGTTCCTCATCGTCGCGCCGACGAGCGTGGTGGGCAACTGGGCGAGCGAGTGCGCTCGATTCGCCCCGGGGCTGCGGGTGGTCACGGTGACCACGGCCGAGTCCCGGCGCGGCGTCGCCCTCGCCGAGGCCGTGGCCGGCGCGCACGTCGTCGTCACCAGCTATGCGCTGTTCCGCATCGAGCAGGAGGACTATCGCGGTCTCGAATGGTCGGGGCTGATCCTCGACGAGGCCCAGCAGATCAAGAACCACACCTCCCAGGGCTATCGCGCCGCTCGGATGCTGGGCGCTCCGTTCACGCTGGCGATCACCGGCACGCCGATGGAGAACAACCTGCTGGAGCTGTGGGCACTGGCCTCCCTCGTCGCGCCGGGCCTGCTCGGCTCGAAGACGCAGTTCACCGAGTTCTACCGCACCCCGATCGAGAAGCAGGGCGACGCCGAACGACTCGGCGTGCTGCGGCGGCGCCTGCGCCCGTTCCTGCTCCGGCGCACCAAGGAGGTCGTCGCGGCCGATCTGCCGCCCAAACAGGAGAAGATCCTCGAGGTCGACCTGCATCCGGCGCATCGCCATCTCTACGAGCGGCGCTTCCAGCGCGAGCGGCAGAAGCTGCTGGGACTGGTCGACGACGTGCAGGCGAACCGGTTCCAGATCTTCCGCTCGCTGACGCTGCTGCGCCAGCTCGCGCTCGACCCGGCTCTGGTCGACGAGGGCGAGGCGCCGTCGGCGAAGCTCGACGCCCTGATCGATCTCCTCGCCGAGGCGACCGCCGAGGGCCACCGCGTGCTGGTGCTCAGCCAGTTCACGCGGTTCCTCGCCGCAGCGCGCGCCCGGGCGGATGCAGCCGGCATCGCGCACGTCTATCTGGATGGCTCGACGACCGGCCGGCAGCGGGTGATCGACGGGTTCCGGCAGGGTGAGGCGTCCACGTTCTTCATCTCGCTGAAGGCGGGCGGCTTCGGCCTGAACCTCGTCGAGGCCGACTACGTCGTGCTGCTCGACCCGTGGTGGAACCCCGCCGTCGAGGAGCAGGCGATCGACCGGGCGCACCGCATCGGGCAGACCCGCCCGGTGATCGTCTACCGGCTGGTCGCCCGCGACACGATCGAGCAGAAGGTGATCGCGCTGAAGGAGTCCAAGGCGCAGCTGTTCGAGCGGGTGCTCGACGGCGGCGAGCAGGAGCTCGGAACGGGTGCGCTGAGCGCCGAGGACATCCGCTCGCTCGTGGACTGAGGCCGGCGGCGGGCGGTTGGAACCCATGGTCCCGACGGCGCGCCGGTCAGCGGGGTGGATCGGTACGACACCGCGGCCAGTGTCCGAAGCATCGTCACCGGCTGCGGAGAACCCGTCGGAACGGCTCGGATGCGGCGGGGCATAGGCTGACGGGATGACCTCAGTGCCCCGCGTCGTCGTGCTCGCCGGCGGTGTCGGCGGGGCCAAGTTCACCCTCGGTGTGCGCGAGGCCCTCGCGCGGGCAGGCGCACCGCAGGCGACGGTCATCGTCAACACGGGCGATGACCTGTGGCTCAGCGGCGTACGGCTGCAGCCCGACGTCGACTCGGTGCTCTACGCGCTCGCGGGGGTCAACGACACGCAGCGCGGCTGGGGCCGCGCGGGCGACACGGAGCGCGTCAACGAGGAGCTGCAGGCCTGGGGCGCGGGCTGGCCGTGGTTCACCCTCGGCGACCTCGACCTCGGCACCCACCTCGCCCGCACCGGATGGCTGCGCGACGGACTCACGGTCACCCATGTCGTGGAACGCCTCTCGCGGCGCTGGCACCTCGGCATCCGGATGCTGCCGATGACCGACACCGAGGTCGACACGCACGTGGTGATGGCCGATGGCTCGCGCCTGCACTTCCAGGAGTGGTGGACCCGTCACCGCGCCGGCCTCGCGCCCGTCGCGTTCGAGAGTCCCGGGATCGAGGCCGCCGTCCCCGCCCCGGGCGTCGGTGAGGCGATCGCGAATGCGGACATCGTGCTGATCGCCCCGTCGAATCCCGTCGTGTCGATCGGGCCGATCCTCGCGGTTCCCGGCATCCGCGAGGCGCTGAGCACGACGCCGGCGCAGGTGGTCGGCGTCTCGCCCGTCATCGGCGGCCGAGTCGTCCGCGGCATGGCGGATGTCTGCCTCACCGCGATCGGTGTCGACACGAGCGCCGGCGCGGTCGCCGCCCACTACGGCGCCCGCGCCGACGGCGGCGTGCTGGACGCCTGGCTGGTAGCCGAGGAGGACGCCGCGGCCGCCGCATCCGTCGACGCGCTCGGCATCCGTGCGGTCGTGGCGCCGCTGTGGATGACCGACGTGGACGCGTCGGCGGCGATCGCCGAGACGGCCCTGGCGCTCTGACGTGCCCGAGCTCGCGGCATCCGGGTGGGTGCTCCTCGCCGTGGCCGCGATGATCGTGGGTCTCTCGAAGACGGCGATCCCGGGGGCCACGACGGTCGCGGTGGCGATCTTCGCCGCCGTGCTGCCGGCGCGGCAGTCGACCGGCGCGCTGCTGCTCCTGCTGCTGGTCGCCGACGTCTTCGCCGTCACCGCCTACCGCCGGCACGCGGACCTCCGCGCGCTGCTGCGCCTCGCTCCGGCGGTCGTCGTGGGGCTCGTGCTGGGCGCCGTCTTCCTCGCCCTCGCCGACGACGCGTGGGTCAAGCGCGTCATCGGCATCATCCTGCTCGTCGTCATCGCCGTCACGCTCCTGCGTCGCCGCGCCGCAGCGGTCATCGCCGAGCGCATGCATCCGGCGAGCACGGCGACCTACGGGGCACTTGCCGGGTTCACGACCATGGTCGCCAACGCCGCGGGACCGGTGATGTCGATGTACTTCATCGCCGCCCGCTTCGAGGTGAAGAGGTTCCTCGGCACCGCCGCCTGGTTCTTCGCCCTCGTGAACCTCAGCAAGCTGCCGTTCTCGATTGGGCTCGGCCTCATCACCCCGCCCGGACTGCTGCTGGACCTCGTGCTCGTGCCGCTGGTCGTGCTCGGCGCGCTGGCGGGCCGCTGGCTGGCGGGGCGCTTGGACCAGCGCCTGTTCGAGCGCCTGGTGATCGGGTTCACCGTGGTCGGCGCGGTGTACCTGCTGGTCTGAGCGGGGTCGGGTCGGGCCGGCTTCTCAGCGCTGCGGCGGGGCTCTCCGCGGGATGGCGGGCTCGTTCCGCCCGGATCGTGTGCAGAACCCATGACATCCGGTGGCGACGTTCGAGCGCAACCGCGGGATTCCCCGGCCGGCTCATGGTGCCCGCCTCAGATGTCATGAGTTACGCACGGCCGGGTCGGGTCAGCTTCTCAGGGTCCCTGGCGGAGCGTGCCGAGCAGGGCGGACGTGCGGGGGCCGAGACCCAGGGATGCGGCGGCCGCGAGCTGATCGGCGATGTCGACGTCGCGGCGCAGCCGCGAGCCGGCGGGCACATCCAGCGCGACGCAGCCGAGCGCGAGGTGCCGGGCGAAGGAGTCCGCGCCGAACGCCGTCGCCCACGCGACACCCGTCCGCGCGGTCACGAGGGTGGAACCGGTGCCGTCCGCATCCGCCACGACGGCGCGCTCGACGGATGCGGCGGACGCCAGTGCCGCATCGAGGTCCTCCGGGCGCAGCGCGGGCAGGTCGCCGAGCAGCGCCGCCCGCGGCACATCGCCCGCGGCCGCGGCGCCGAGCGCGATCGCCGCGTTCAGTCCCCGGGGCTCGGGCTCCGGCACCACGACGACGCCCGCCAGGGTCGATGCCGCGGCAGCTGTCGCCGCATCCGCCGTCACGACGATCACGCGGGTGACGGATGTGGCCGCGCTCGCCGCCTGGACCGTGTCGAGACCGATGGCGCGCACCAGCTGCTCGTCGTCGTCGCCGTGCGGAGCGTCCTGGCGGACGTCGCCGGGCCGGCCGCTCTCGCGCAGGCGCGACTTGCCGACCGCCGCAGCCTTCAGCGGAACGATGACGACCCAGCCGGCCGGGCGCGACTCCTCCGACGCGGGCCTTGCGTGCGGCGTGGCACCGTACGAGTGCCGTACTGGAGGAGTTGCGCGCCCGGTCTGCGCGTCATCGCGAGCCCGGGACATCACCGCCTCGCCGGACGCTGTCGTGCCAGAGCCCGTCGTGCCGGAGCTGCCGTATCGGGCACCGCCGCGACCGGCAGGAGCCGCGCTCACTCCCCGAGCCGGGCGTGCAGGCGCGGCAGGATCTCGGCGCCGTACATGCGCAGGAACTCCTCCTGATCGGCGCCGGGGTCGTGGAAGACGAGGTGCCGGAAGCCGAGCTCGACGTACCGGGCGATCCTCTCCACGTGCTCGTCGGGGTCGGTCGACACGATGAACCGGGATGCGGCGCGCTCGATCGGCAGCTCAGCCGCCCGCCGCTGCATCTCGATCGGGTCGTGGATGCCGGTCTTCTCCTCGGGCGTGAGCGCGAGCGGTGCCCAGAAACGCGTCTTCTCGAGCGCGGTGTCGTGGTCGGGGTGGTACGAGACCTTCACCTCGATGAGGGTGTCGATGTCGTCGTCTGTCCGCCCGGCCTTCTCCAGTCCCTCGTGGAGGGCCGGCAGCAGGGTGTCGGTGTAGAGCCTCGGGTCCTTGCCGCTGGTCGTGATGAAGCCGTCCGCGACCCGCCCGGCGAGCCTGGTCGCGGCGGGGCCCGCGGCCCCGATGTAGATCGGCACGGGCGTGGTCGGCCGGTCGTAGACCGTGGCATCCGTCACCTGCCAGAAGGTGCCCTCGTAGGTGACGCGCTCGCCCGCCCACAGCCTCTCGATCAGGGTGATGGCCTCTTTGAGGCGCTGGAAGCGCTCCGGGGGGTCCGGCCAGTCGAGTCCGAGCGTCACCTCGTTCAGCGCCTCTCCGGTGCCCACACCGAGGATCACCCGGCCGGGGAACATCACACCGAGCGTCGCGAACGCCTGCGCGACGACGGCCGGATGGTACCGGAACGTCGGGGTGAGCACCGAGGTGCCCAGCAGCACGCGGGACGTGCGGGCGCCGACCGCGCCGAGCCAGGGGAGGGCGGCGGGGGCGTGGCCGCCCTCGTGCATCCACGGCTGGAAGTGGTCGGAGATGAACACCGAGTCGAAGCCCATCTCCTCGGCGAGCACCGCGAGGTCGGCGAGCTGGTCGGGAGGGAACTGCTCGGCGGACGCCTTGTATCCCAGGCGCAGCGGAACCGCGGTGCCCGGGGAATGGCGGAGGGTCATGTCTCTCCTCTCACCCGCGACGGATCGCGGGTCGCTCCGGCGGGCAGGAACTCCGACCCGTCGCTTTCGTCCAGCATGGCCCGGAACGCGCCGACCGTGCCCGGCCAGAGCAGCGTGAGGCGCCCGGACCGCTCGTCGACGTACCAGTTGTCGCAGCCGCCGCGGATCCACGGGGTGGATGCGGCGGCCGCGTCGATCCGCTCCGTGTAGGCCCGCTCGGCGGCGGGGTCGAGCCGCAGCACCGATCTCGCGCGGGCGCCGTGGCACGCGCCGTCGCGATCTTCGGCGCCCGTCTCGTCTGCGGCACAGGACTCGTCCGCCGAGCCCGCCGCGGCGCGGGCCTCGGCGACGTCGAGGCTCCGCACGACGTACTCGGCCTGCGCCTCGGCCATGAGCACCGACGAGTTGTGCCCGAGCGACGCGTTCGGCCCGTTGAGCACGAAGAGGTCGGGAAAGCCCGCCACGACGGTCGAGGCGAACGAGGTCATGCCGCTCGCCCAGTGCTCGCCGAGGGTCACGCCGCGCTCGCCGGTCACGAGGTCGGCGTAAGGCTGCTGCGACGCGGTGAAGCCGGTCGCGAGCACGAGCAGGTCTGCGTCGTGCCGTGCACCGGATGCCGCCACGAGGGCGCCCCCGTCGATGCGGGCGAGCGCGGATGCCTCGAGCGTGACGGCGGGTGACGCCACCGCGGGGTAGAAGTCGTCGGAGAGCAGCACGCGCTTGCAGCCGAACGCGTAGCCCGGGGTCAGGGCCGCGCGCAGCGCCGGGTCCTCGATCTGCCGGGCGAGGTGGGCCCGCGCCTCGGCCACGGCGGCGGCCGCCGCATCCGCGTCGCCCGATCGCGACGCGAACCGCGCCTCGCCCTCGTCGTACAGCCGCGCGCGGAGGGCGGCCAGCTCGTCGGGGCGGCCGGCGAAGCGGCGCCGCTCGTCGGCGGTGTAGTCGCGCGCGCCGCGCGGCACGATCCACGCGGGGGTGCGCTGGAACAGCACCACCTCGGCTCCGCGACGCACGAGCTCGGGCACCAGCTGCGCGGCGGACGCGCCGGTGCCGACCACCGCGACGCGGGTGCCGGCGAGCGGCACGGTGTGGTCCCAGCGCGCGGAGTGGAAGATCGGCCCCCCGAACGTCTCGAGGCCGGGGACGTCGGGGATGCGCGGCTCGGTCAGACGGCCGCAGGCGAGCACGAGCCGGCTCGCGCGCGTCGTGCCGGCGTGCGCGCCGCCGGTCTCGAGCGTCCAGCCGTCGTCGACCCACCGCGCCGACAGCAGCGCCGTGTCGAGCCGCAGGCGTTCGCGGAGCCCCTCGGCATCCGCCACGTGCTGCAGGTAGCGGTGGATCTCGTCGCCCCGTGCGTACACCCCCGACCAGTCCGGCCACGGATGCTGCGCCAGCCCGTACAGATGTGACGGCACGTCGCAGGAGACGCCCGGGTACGTGTTGTCGCGCCAGGTGCCGCCGACCGAGCGACCGAGCTCGAGGATCGTGAACGAGTCGCGGCCCGCGCGGCGCAGGGCGCCCGCCATCGCGAGGCCCGCGAAGCCGGCGCCGACGATCGCGACGTCGACGCTCACCCGTGCACCGCCCTGCGGTCCGTGGCCGGCTCGCCGTAGTCCGTCGTGCGCTGGCGCAGCGGCCGGAAGAGCGTGCGGGCCAGACGCGCCGCATCCGGGAGGGGCAGTTCAAGACCCTGCTCGACGCCCGCCGCCGGGCGCACCCGGCCGTCGAGCAGCGTGCCGCCGAGGTCGTCGCCGCCGGCGCGCAGCAGCGCCGCGCTCGTCTCGAGACCGTGGCGGGTCCACGGGATCTGGATGTGCGGGATGCTGCCGGAGAGCATCAGCCGCGAGACGGCGACCATCGCGCGGTGCTCGTCCAGGGGAGACCTGCCGGCCACGAGCGGAACGCCGCCTCCGGACGCGGGAGGCAGGGGGATCGGCACGAACTCCGCGAACCCCCGGGTCTCGGCCTGGATGCCGCGCAGCGCCCGCACGTGGGCGATGCGCTCGGCGGCGGTCTCGACATGCCCGTAGAACAGCACGCTCGTGGACCGGAACCCGGCACGATGGGCCGCGGCGATGCCGTCGACCCATCGGTCGATCTCGAGGTCGCCCGGGGCGATGAGCGCGCGCACCCGCTCCGAGAGCACCTTGACCCCCGTGCCCGGAACCGTGTCGACGCCCGCCTCGCGCAGCGCGGCCAGGGCGCCGTCGAGGCCGAGCCCCGTGCGGTCGGCGAGGTCGCGCACGTCCTGCGGCCGGTACGCGTGGAGGTGGATGCTGCCGGCCGCCGCGCGGATCGTCCGGACGATGTCGAGGTAGGCGGCGGGGTCCTCGGTCGCGGGCACGAGCCCCTGAACGCAGATCTCGGTGGCGCCCAGCTCCCAGGCGTCCCGGGCGATCGCCGCCGCATCCGCCAGATCGAACTCGTCGGGGCGCGTCGGGCCGCCGCGACGGAATCCGGATGAGGTGAGGTTGCGGTTGACGACGATGCTGATCGCCTCGCCGACCGTGTAGCGGCGCACGTCGTCGGCGGTCGCCGCGAGCGCGTCGAGGGCGGGGCCGGTGCTCCCGAGCAGCGCGACCCATTCGGCATCGTCGAGGTCGAGCGGATCTGCCGCCGCCCGCTCGGCGAGGCGTGCGGCGGCCGGGCGGGTGCTGCCGGCCCCTCGGCCCCTGCCGCCGGGGCCGGGGTCGCCGCCGGGGCGGGAGTCTCCGGAGCCGGAGACGGAGCCGCCGCCGGAGGCGGGCTGTGCGGAACTCATGACATCTGCGCGCGAAGCGGCCGAGATGGGCGTTCTCGGGGCTTCCGGCCGCAGATGTCCTGAGCGGGGGACGTCCGCCCGCGCGCCCGGGGTCTCCGCCGGCGCGGCCGAGTGGGGACGCGCAGCGGCGGCGAGGCCCGACGCGGGGTCGGCGAGGGCGGCGACCGGCGCGTGGAGCGCCTTGTCGATCCACGTCGCGGCGTCGCGCACGTACTCGGGGTGCGCCGTCAGGCGCTCGCGCAGCGTGAAGCCGAGCTCCGCGGTGCGCGCGGCGAGATCGTCCACGTGCGGCCAGGGGCGCTCCGGGTTCACGTGATCGGCGGTCAGCGGCGAGACGCCTCCCCAGTCGTCGGCGCCGGCGCGCAGGAGCAGCTCGAACTCCGCCGCATCCGACAGGTTCGGCGGCACCTGGATGCGCATCCGGGGGCCCATCACCACGCGCGCCGCAGCGACCGTCGTCGCGTACTCGAGCAGCTCCGCGTCCGGGGCGTCCTGCATCGCGGTGCGCGGCTTCGCGCGGAAGTTCTGCACGATGACCTCCTGGATGTGGCCGTGCCGCGCCTGCGCGTCCCGCAGCGCGATCAGCGACTCGGCGCGATCGCGCAGCGTCTCGCCGATGCCGACCAGGATGCCGGTCGTGAACGGCACGCGCGCGACCCCCGCGTCCTCGATGACCCGCAGACGCAGCTGCGGATCCTTGTCGGGCGAGCCGAAATGGGGGCGCCCCGGCGTCTCGTAGAGCTCGCGCGAGGTGGTCTCGAGCATCATGCCCATCGAGGGCGAGACGGGGCGGAGCATCCGCAGCTCGTCGGCGCTCATCACCCCGGGGTTGGCGTGGGCGAGCAGCCCGGTCTCGGCGGTGACGAGGCGGGCGACGTGCGCGACGTAGTGGAGCGTCGAGGCGAAGCCGTGCTCGTCGAGCCAGGCGCGCGCCTCCGGCCAGCGCTCCTCGGGGCGGTCGCCGAGGGTGAGCAGGGCCTCCTTGCACCCCAGCGCCGCGCCCTGCCGGGCGACGGCCAGCACCTGCTCGGCTGACATGAACGCCGGCTTGTTCTTCTTCAGCAGCTGGCCGGGCGTGTCGACGAAGATGCAGTAGTGACAGCGGTCGCGGCACAGCGTCGTCAGCGGGATGAACACCTTGCGCGAGTAGGTGAGGATGCCCGTCCGCCCGGCCGCGGCGAGCCCCTCGTCGCGCAGAGCGGATGCGGCGGCGAACAGCTCGTCCCGGTCGGCACCGGTGGCGGAGACGAGGGCATGGGCATCGTCGAGGCTCAGTGCCTCGCCGGACCTCGCGCGCCCGAGGGCGGCGCGGACGCGCGACGCGATCACGTCGACGGCGGGCGCGGCCAGGGCGCCGGGCGGACTCGAGGGCACCTCACCAGTGTTCCACCGAGATGTGTCGCGCGGGTCACGGCGGGCGCATCGGCCTCGCTCGATCGTTGCCGGTCCGTAAGCAAATGAGCCACCGGATGCGTCCATGCGCTGGCAGACTTGACCCATGGTGACGCTCATGCTCGACTCTGCTCAGCTGGAGATCGTGCTGTCGGCGGCGGAGAAGGCGATCGCATTCCGCAAGCGGAATGTGATCCTGGAACGGTCGAAGATCACGCGCGTGCAGCTCACGGACGACGCGTGGACCTGGCTGCGCGGCGTGCGGGCGCCCGGAACCTCGGTGCCCGCGACCCTCGCGATGGGCACGTGGCGGTACGCCGGGGGCAAGGACCTCGTGCTGATCCGCCGCAACCGGCCGGGCGTCGTCATCGACCTCGACGGTCACGACGAGTTCCAGCGGATCGTGCTCACCACCCGGCACGGCGTCGAGCTCGCCCAGGCGCTGCGCCTCGACGCGGGCGACGAGCCCGCCGACGTCGTCGACATCGCGGGCTGATGCGGCACCGGGGCGCGGAAGAGCCGGCTCGTACATCACTCATGACATTCGCGGCGGACACCGTGAGCACACCCGGAGTTCCGCGGTCGCCCCGAGCCTTGCCACCGGATGTCATGAGTTGCGCACACGTTTCGGGCGGAACGAGTCCGCGGTCGGACAGACGTTCGGCGGGGTGAGCCGGGGTCAGCTGACGTCGCGGCGCCAGCTGACGATGTGCCCGAGCAGCACCAGCACGAGGGCGTAGGCGAGGAGGACCACGCCGCCGGCCCACCATTCCAGGCCTCCCTCTGCGGGAGCCGTCGTCATCGTGAAGATGCTCGCCCCGACGAGCGCATCGCTCGCCGCGCCGGGAAGATAGTGGGCGACGTCCGCCAGCTGGGCGACGAACGCCCCGCCGAAGCGCAGCAGCGGCTCGACGAACTGCGTGAAGGCCAGAACGATGACGACCGCGGCGACCTGGTTGCGCACCACGAGCCCGACGCCGACGCCGACGAACACCCACAGCACGAACGCGATCACGATGCGGCCGAGCAGCGCCCACGTGTCGGCCGAGGCGAGGCCCGTCTCGAGCCCGAACCCGGCGAGGACGGCCGCGGACGGTCCGACCGAGACGAGGACCGCGACCGCCGCGTAGAGCAGGCCGAGAAGAGCGCCGGCGAGCAGCTTCGCCCAGAGCACCCGGCCGCGGCGGGGCGTCGCGAGGAACGTCGGGGTGAGTGTCTTGTGGCGGAACTCGCCCGTCACCAGCAGCGTGCCGATGAGCAGGGGGAACACGTAGCCGACGGACGAGGCGAGGCTGTAGAGCAGCGACGCCGCGCCGTCGCCGACCGGCAGGCCCTGCGTGTCGCCGCCGATGGCGCCGGTGGCGACGGCGCCGATGGTGAAGGCGAGGCCGGTCGCGGTGAGGCCGACGTACGCGGCGAGCACGATCGCGAGGATCCACCACATCGAGGTGGAGAACTGCTTCGTGAGCTCCGAGCGGGTCGCGTGGACGATGCTCATCGTGCATCACCTCCGTCGCGGTGGTCGTGGTCGGGGAACGGATGCGCCCCGTCGGTGGTCTCCTCGTCGGCGGATGCCGCATCCGCCGACTCCGCCACGGTCTGCGCGTCGACGGTCTCGCCGCGCGTCGCATCGGTCTCGTCGGGATCGGATGCGGGGACCCCCTCGGTGAGGAGCCCTCCCTCGCCCGAGGCGTCGATGCGCGGCGAGGGGGCGGTCCCATCGTCCTCGAGGCTCTCCGCGGCGAGCGGGTCCCCGTCGGCGGCGGGCAGATCCCCGTGGGCTGCGGGAGTCGCCTCGGTGGTGTCGGGGGCCGTGACCGGCTCGTCGGCATCCGCGCCGGGGGTCGTGTCGGCGGGGCCCGACGGCTCGTCCACCGCCGGCTCGTCGACCGGCACCTCGTCGACCGGCACCTCGTCGACCGGCACCTCGTCGACCGGCGCCCCGTCGACCTCGGACGCCTCGTCGGCGAGCGCGGGCGTCTGCGGTGCCGCGTCGTCGGGCGAGGGCGCCGCCGCATCCGTCGCGACCTGGCCGTGCACGCGGGTGCCGTCGACGAGGGCGAGGAAGATCTCCTCCAGGGCGGGTCCGCGCCGCTGCAGCGACGACAGGGCGATGCCGGCGGACGCCGCGATCGCCCCGATCTCGACCGGCTCGGCGCCGCGGACGGTCAGGCCCGTGCGCAGCACCTCCGAGTCGTAGCCCGCCGCGGCGACGGCCGCGGCGAGGGCCGCGCGGTCGGGTGCGTCGACGACCGTCGCGTACTCCGACGGGTCGGCGAGGTCCTCGATCCCGCCCTCGAACACGAGCTGGCCGTGCGCGAGGATGAGGAGCTGATCGGCGGTCTGCTGGATCTCGGCGAGCAGGTGCGACGACACGAGCACCGTGCGCCCCTCGGCGGCGAAGGCGCGCAGGAGCGTCCGCATCCACTTGATGCCCTCGGGGTCGAGACCATTGGCCGGCTCGTCGAGCACGAGCACGCCAGGGTCGCCGAGCAGAGCCGTCGCCAGGCCCAGCCGCTGCCGCATGCCGAGCGAGTAGCCGCCGACCTTGCGGCCGGCGACGTCCGCAAGGCCGACGAGCCCGAGCACCTCGTCGATCCGGCGCCCGGGGAGGCCCGCCGCCTGCGCGTACACGGCGAGATGGTGCGCGGCGCTGCGGCCGGGGTGGAAGCTGGAGGCCTCGAGCGCCGCCCCCACCGTCTGCAGCGGATGCGGGAGCTCGGCGTACGAGGCCCCGCCGATGCGGGTGCGCCCCGAGGTCGGCGCGACGAGCCCGAGCAGGATGCGCAGCGACGTCGTCTTGCCCGCGCCGTTCGGCCCGAGAAAGCCCGTGACGACGCCCGGATCGACCCGCGCGGTGAGCCCGGCGACGGCATCGACGCCACGGAATCGTTTGGTGACGTCGGAGAACTCCAGCACCTGACCTTCTGGCATGGGGGAACCTCCGTCGTGGTCTTTCGCTCTATCCTGCCGGAAACCAGGGGAATCCTCACGATCGTGCGTCGCGCGGCGACGCGGACCGAGGCTGGGGCCGGCCGCGGAGAGCGCGGTAGCGTTGCGATCGTGACCGATCTGCCGGAGCCGTCCGCCGACGTGCTCGTCCGTGCGTCTCGAGGCGTCGGGCGACTGACCCTCGACCGGCCGCGCGCGCTCAACGCGCTCGACATCGGCATGATCCGCACCCTGAGCGCGGCGCTCGACGCGTGGCAGCACGACCCCGGCATCGAGGTCGTGCTGCTCGACGGAGCGGGCGAGCGCGGGTTCTGCGCGGGCGGCGACGTGCGGGCGCTGCGGGAACAGGTGCTGTCGGGCGACGCGCCCGCCGCGGCGCGGTTCTTCCGCGAGGAGTACGCGCTGAACGCGCGGATCGCGGAGTACCCGAAGCCGTTCGTGGTCTTCGCCGACGGCATCACGATGGGCGGCGGTGTGGGGCTGGCCGGGCATGCCGCCTTCCGCGTCGTCACCGAGCGCTCGGCGCTCGCGATGCCCGAGACCCGCATCGGCTTCACCCCCGACGTGGGCGGCACGTGGCTGCTCGGCCGTGCGCCGGGCCGCGTCGGCGAGTACCTGGCGCTCACCGGCGGAACGATGGACGGCGCCGACGCGATCTACGCCGGCTTCGCCGATCACCTCGTGCCCTCCGACCGTCTCGACGGCCTCCTCGACGCGCTCGAGAGCCGCGCCGATCCTCCCCACGCCCTCTCCACAGATCGCGGACGCGAACCGCGGAGCCTCGGGGCGCGTGGGCCCATAGGTCCCGCCGAGCTGGTGCTGCTGTTCCACGAGACGCCCCCGCCATCCGCCCTCGGACGCGCCCGCCCGTGGATCGACGACGCGTTCGCAGCCCCCACCGTCTCCGGGATCATCGACCGACTCCGCGTCCGGCCGGAACCGGATGCGGCCGACGCCGCCGACCTCCTCGTGACGCTGTCGCCGACCGCGCTGACCGTCGCCCTCGCCGCCGTGCGCCGCGCACGCGAGCTGTCGGATCTGCGCTCTGTGCTCGCGCAGGAGTACGGGCTCGTGCTGTGGTTCGCCCAGACCCAGCCCGACCTGCTCGAAGGGATCCGCGCGCAGCTGGTCGACAAGGACCGATCGCCGCGCTGGCAGCCCGCGAGCCTCGGCGAGGTGCCCCCGAACACCGTCCACGAGGCGCTCACCTTCCGCCCGAACCCTCCGCTCTGGGACTGACCGATGCCGAAGGCCCACACCGGAACGCCGGCGCCGCCTCGTCGCCGCCGCGCCTACTCGCTCGGCATCGCCCTCGACTGGTTCTTCTTCGTGTTCGCCGGCCTCGCGGCCGTGTGGCTCGCGTACCTCAGCTTCACCGAGACGTTCCGCGTCGGATGGTGGGGCCTTCCGTTCGCCATCCTGTTCTGGCTGCTGCTGGCCTATCTGGTCCTGCCGCGACTCCACCGCATCCTCACCACCGTGTACGTGCCGGACTACTTCATCGGACGCACCCGCACGAGCGACGGGCTGCTCGGCGACCCGGTCAACCTCGCCCTGATGGGCTCGGGCGATCAGATCGAGGCGGTCATGCGCGCCGCGGGGTGGACGAAGGCCGACCCGGTCACGTTCTCGACCTCGTGGCGCATCGTGACCTCGACCCTCAGCCGCCGCAGCTACGACGAGGCGCCGGTCAGCCCGCTCTTCCTGTTCGGGCGGATGCAGGACTTCGCCTACCAGCAGGAGGTCGACGGAAACCCCGCCCAGCGGCACCACGTGCGGTTCTGGCGGTGCCCCGACGACTGGCTGCTGCCCGGCGGACGCCGCGTCGAGTGGCTCGCAGCGGGCACGTTCGACACCGCGGTCGGGCTGTCGCTGTTCACGCTGCAGATCACCCACCGCATCGATGCCGACACCGACATCGAGCGCGACCACATCGTCGCGACCGTCACCGCGGCCGACCCGCGCATCGTCGTAGACGTCATCGCGGACTTCTCCACCGGCTACCACGCCCGCAACGGCGGAGGGGACACCATCCGCACCGACGGCGACCTGCCCATCATCGACGTCCGGGGAGTGAGCGCGTGAGCGCCGGATCTCGCCCGCGGAAGCGCGCCGCGTTCGAGTCGCCGGCGCGGCTGGCGCGCCCGGTCGCCGGCGACCCCGGCATGAGGCGTCCGATGACGACGGTCGCCGGGGGCGTGCTCGTGATGCTGCGCGTGGTCGCGGGCATCGTGTGGATGATGGCCGTCACGTTCGACTGGAAGCGCGTCTCGGGCGAGTTCGACCTCGCGATCGGCGGGCTCGACCTCAGCGAGGACGAGCGATCCTGGGGGCTTGGCGTCCTGTGGCTCGTCGTCGGTGCCATGCTGCTGGCCGATCTGGTGCTGGCGGTGTTCATCCTGCTCGGGCGCAACTGGCCGCGCGTGATCGTGATGGTCCTCTCCACGATCTCGATCGCGTCGTCGTTCGCGGCGTGGTGGGCGCAGGGGCAGGAGATCCACGTCTCCACCACCCTGCTCACCCTGTCGTTCGACATCCTCGTGCTCCTGGCACTCTCGAGCCGCAGCGCCGCCGCCTACGCGCGTCGGTTCGAGCGCCGCTGAGGGGCACGACGCCCCGCCCGCCGCTGAGGGGATCCGTCGCGAGTCGTCGGACAAATTCGCCGCGTGGCGCATCATCGGCCACGTGAGCGCACATCGGCCCCACCGATCCGACGACCGGTGGGTCTCTCTGCGCGGCGCCCGCGCCCGAGCGCCCCGAGCCGGCGCATAGGCTGCGCGGGATAGCCTGGAGGGCGCCCTGGGGCGCGTGAAGGAGGCGGCGTGTTCGACAGTCCGTTGTCCGCGTCGGCGTACGAGGTGCTCGGAGTCGCGCCGGACGTGAGCGACGACGAGCTGCGGAAGGCGTTCCGCGTGCGCCTGCGCCAGACCCATCCCGACGCGGGCGGCGACGCCGCGTCGTTCGTGCAGGTGCAGCGCGCGTGGGAGCTCGTCGGCAGTCCCGAGGCCCGCGCGGCCTACGACCGGACTCGCGGTTCCGTGCCGGATGCGCCGGACGACGACATCTCCGCCGGATGGAGCGCCCCGCGCGCGCGGGCCGACACCCGGCCGCGCGCGCGGTCGGCCGGGCATCCCGGCGGATGGCGCCGCGAACGCTACCTCGATCTCATGCGCGAGTGGGTGGGACGGGGCACCCCGATCGAGGATCCGTACGACCCGCAGCTGGTCCGCTCGGCTCCGCGGGAGATCCGGCGTCTCCTCGCGGACGCGCTCGCCGAGGAGGCGACCGCCCGCACGGTCGCGGACCTCGGCGTGGGGTTCAGCGTGTGGCACGACGTCGCGGCCGCGGGGCGCGGGGGCGGGCCCGACGACAAGCTCGACCACATCGTGCTCGGCCCGAGCGGTCTGTACGGCGTGCTGTCCGAGGACTTCGGCGGCCCGGTCGGCCTCCGCCGGGGCGAGATCGTCGGACCGGCCGTCTCGGGTGCGCCCGTGAGCGATCTGCTGGGGCGGATGCGGACGGTCGCGCGCGCGGCCGGCGTGCGCTTCAGCGGCGCGATCGTGGTGCTTCCCGACGACGACGTGGTGCAGCAGATCACCGAGCTCGGCAAGGTGCGCGGGGTCCCCGTCGTCGTGGCGGGGCGCTCGGCGCTCGCCACGGTGCTGCGCCGCGGCGTCACCGGAGCGCGCGACGTCGGCGGCAACGAGGTGTTCGACATCCGGACGCGGCTCGACCAGACGGTCCACTTCGTCTGAGTCGCGGCGGCGAGCGGCGGCGAGCGCCCGCGAGAAACCGCTTCCGGAGCGGGAGACCCCGGGATGCGCGGTGTCCCGCGGGGGATGTGCTGTCTCGCGGCGCACGCTTCGGCGCCCGGGGTAGCGTGGCCGCGTGGATCCGATCACCGCGACCTTCATCATCCTCGGCCTCGCGATCGTCGCGTTCCTGTCCGGCCGTGTTCCGCTCGGGATCGTGGCGATCGGGGTCGCGCTGGCGCTGTGGGCGACGGGCGTGCTGACCCTGCCCGAGGCGCTCGCCGGTTTCGCCGACCCCACCGTGGTGTTCATCGCGACGCTCTTCGTGGTCGCCGAGTCGCTCGACGCGACCGGCGTCACGGCGTGGCTCGCCCAGCGCATCGTGCCCCTCGCGGGCACGCGACCGAGCCGTCTCATCGCGATCGTGGCGGTGTGCGTGGCCGTGCTCGCGGCGTTCATCAGCATCAACGGCGCCGTCGCCGCGCTCCTGCCGGTCGTCGTGGTGATCGCGGTGCGCGCGCATCTCGTGCCGTCGCGCCTTCTGATCCCGCTGGCGTTCGCGGCGAGCGCCGGGTCGCTGCTCACTCTTGCCGGCACCCCGGTGAACCCCGTCGTCTCGGACGCCGCGGCGGCCGCCGGCGGCCGCGCCTTCGGGTTCTTCGAGTTCGCGTTGGCGGGGGTGCCGCTCGTCGCCCTGACGGTGCTGATCGTGGCGGTGCTCGGCCCTCGCCTGCTGCCCGATCGCACGCCGTCCCAGCTCGGCGACGCCGCCCCCGACATGCGTGCGACGGCGCGGGCGTTCCGGCGCGACTACGACGTCTCGCTCGATACCGACGCGCTCATCACGGCGGAGCAGGGGGTCGCCGAGGTGCTGGTCGCCCCGCGGTCGACGCTCATCGGGCAGGAGGTCTGCGCCGGCATGACGACCCAGACCGAGAGCCTCGTCATCCTCGGCATCCGTCGTGGCGAGGACGGAGAGCCGGATGCGGCGCGTGCCGGTGCGATGACCGTGCTCCGCGCGGGCGACGCCGTGCTCGTGCAGGGGCCGTGGCCGGCGCTGGAGCGCTACGTCCGCTCGCCCGATGTGATCGCCGTCACCTCGCCGCAGGTGCTGCGCCGAGCGGTGCCGCTGGGGCGCGGGGCGAAGCGCGCGCTCGTGATCCTCGGCCTCATGGTGGTGCTGCTCGCGACCGGGCTCGTGCCGCCGGCCGTCGCGGGGCTGCTCGCGGCCGGGGCGCTCGTGGTGAGCCGCGTGCTCACGGGGCCGCAGGTCTACCGGTCGATCGGCTGGACCACCGTCGTGCTGATCGCCGGGATGATCCCTCTCTCGAGCGCGTTCGTCTCGACGGGGGCGGCGGACGTCGTCGCCGACGGCGTGCTGGGGATCACCGGCACCGCCTCGCCGCACATCGCGCTGCTGGTCATCTGCACGGTCACGCTCGTGCTCGGTCAGTTCATCTCGAACGTGGCGACCGTGCTCGTGGTGGCGCCGATCGCGGTGTCGGTCGCGGCGTCGCTGGGTGTCAGCATCCAGCCGTTCATGATGGCCCTCACGATCGCCGGCGCGGCGGCGTTCCTCACCCCGATCGCGACGCCCGTGAACCTCATGGTGATGCAGCCGGGCGGCTACCGCTTCGGCGACTACTGGCGTCTCGGGCTGCCGCTCGTGGTGGTCTACCTCGCGGTCGCGGTGCTCTACGTGCCGCTCGTCTGGCCGTTCTGAGGGCGGGCACCGGCTTCGTTCCCGGGGGAGCGGGATGGCAGGCTGGAGGGGTGATCACCGATGCCGCGCGCGAGTTCCTGTCCGAGTACCACCTGGCGACGCTGTCGACGACGGGTCGGGACGATCGCATCCACTCGGTGCCGGTCGGGATCACCTACCGCGACGGGGTGGTGCGGGTGATCGGCACCCGCGGCTCGCAGAAGTTCCGCAACGTCGAGCGCACCGGCCGCGCGAGCGTCAACACGGTCGACGGCGGACGCTGGATCAGTTTCGAGGGCCCGGCGCGCATCGTCGAGGACCCGGATGCGGTCGCCCTCGCGGTCGAGCTCTACACCGCCCGTTACCGCGCCCCGAGCGTCAATCCCGAGCGCGTCGTGCTCGAGATCGAGGTCGAGCGAGTGCTCGGCTCGCCCGCCTTCCGCGCCTGAGCCCGCGCCGCTCGCACCCCCGCCCCGGGCCCGTGTTCCGCCCGCGCGCCGCCGCCGCGCCGGGCCCGCGTTCCGCCCGCGCCGCCCGATGACGGAGACCCGCGAGACTGCACGCTGGCGCCGAGACAGCGGGTGAACCCCGCTGTCTCGGCGCTCCGGTGCAGTCTCGCGGTCCCGGACCGGTCGCGCACAGACGGGGTCAGACCAGGCCGAAGAGCTGCAGGGGATGGGTCAGGCGCCAGAGCGGGCTCGGCTCGTCCACGTCGCCGGCGAGCACGAGGTCGACCGTCGCCGTATCACGCGGGCCGGTCGCCGCCAGCGACCCGACCACGTCGCCCCCGTCGCGGTGGTCGCCGAGATCGAACGTCGAGGTCAGCGAGGCGACGGCGCCGTTCCAGAGCAGCACCTCCGCGTCCGCTGCCGCGATGATCGGCACGGGCTCGCCCCACTGCGTCTCGACCTGGCCGGCGACCGTGCCCGACACGACGGACGGTCGCAGCTGCAACTCCTGCTCGACCTGTGCGAACAGGGCGCGGGTCGCGGCGGCGCGGGTCTCGGAGTCGGGCTGTCCGAGCGTCGCGGCGTAGACGCGCACGGTCGTGTCGCCGACCGTGACGTCCTTCGCGGCGAGCAGGTTGTACGCGTCGAGCGTGCCCGTCTTGATGCCGACGACGCCGGGATCGGCGAGCAGGGGATTCGAGTTCTCGACGATGCCCGCGCCCGGCAGCTCGACCGCCGGGGTGCGGACGATCTCCGCGATCACCGGGTCTGCGAGCGCGCGTTCGGCCAGCAGGAGGAGCGCCTCGGGCGAGGCGATGTTGCCCGCGTCGATGCCGGTGGGGTCCGCGATCGTGATGCCCGGCACGCCGTGCTGGGCGAGCCAGTCGTTCGCCGCCCGGGCGAAGACCTCGTCGGTGGGCCAGATCGTGCTGGCGAGCCGGTCGGCGTAGTTGTTCGCCGAGCCGATCAGCATGCCCTGCAGCAGCTGGTACTCGGTGAGCGAGCCGCCCACCGGCACGTCGAGCGCGGACTCGCCCCGGCTGAGGTACTGCCAGTAGGCGGTGCCGTCGCTCGAGGAGAACCGGTACTCTCGCCCCTGCTCTCCGAGTGCCAGGGGCATCTCGTCGAGCACGAGAAGCGCCGTGACGACCTTGGTGATGCTGGCGATCGAGAGTGCGTCCGCGGACGAGGCGATCGGCGTCGAGACCTCGGCGACCGATACGGCCGCGCTGCCCTCGGCCGGCCACGCCCCCACGGCGGCGGGCGCGGCGACCGGCTCGACCGCGATCTGCGTGACGGTCGGCGCGACCGCGTGCAGCGGCCACAGCAGGGTGGTCGCGCAGTACGCGACGACGACCGCGAGGATGACCCCGATCGGCACCAGCACACCCGGACGCAGCGGCGTGCGCCGCGGGGCGCGCGCGAGGAGGTCCGCCGTGACCGGGACGAACGCGGGGGCGGCCGCCTCGATCTCCCGCACGGGCCGACTGCCGCCTGCGACGGCGCGCTCGTCCACCCACGACAGAGCGGGGGATGCCGGAGGCACGACGACGGGGACGGACGCCGCCGACGACCGTGCCTCCGACGACGGTGCCCCGGGCTCGACCGCTGCGGTCTCGGGGGCGAGCGCCGCGGCCTCGCCCGTCGACGTGGGCGCGGCGATCCCGACGCCGGCCGGGGACTCCGCGGGCGCGGACTCGGTGGGGTCGGGCTCCGCGGCCTCCGGGACGTGCGCGGCATCGCGGGAGGCCTCGTCAGGCGGCTCGGGCGCGGCGTCCTCCGCCGACGGCGACCCGTCGTCCGGGCCCGTGTCCGACCCGGTGGCCGCGTCCGCCTCGGGGAGTGCGCCCGCCCCGGCGAATGCGTCCGCACCCGCATCCGGCGCCGCATCCGTCCCGGGGCCCGGCGCCGCGTCCGCCCTCGGATCGGCCGTCGCGTCGTCGTCCTCCCGCGCGGCCGCCGCGATGCGCACGGGCGTCGCGGCCGGGTCGTCGTCGCGCGGATCGGCGGAGGCGTCTGAGCCCGCGGTGGGCGGGGCCTCCGCGGCGGCCCGGCGCAGCGCGCGCCGCGTGGGCGGTGGCGGGCCTTGCACAGTCACCCGCCTACGGTAGCGCGCCCGGGGGTCTATACTCGGCACCGTCAACCACGGGAGTCCGGTGTGCCGGGCTGAGAGGAAGCGAATCCACGCTTCGACCGTCGAACCTGATCCGGATCATGCCGGCGCAGGAAGGAGTCTCGATGCACACGTCCACGTCCACATCCACATCCACCCCCGCTCGAACCCGGGTGAGCCTGCGCTGGCGGGTCGTCGACATCGTCGTCGCCAGCGTGATCGGCGTCGCGAGCGGCCTGATCTTCCTGCTCTGGAACATCGGATACCTGGGACCCAAGGCGCTCCTGGATCCGCTGCTGCCGGGTCTGCAGGGCCTGCTCGACGGCCCGTGGCTGTTCGCCGGCGTGCTCGGGGCGCTCATCATCCGCAAGCCCGGCGCCGCGATCTACACCGAGGTGCTGGCCGCCGTCGTGTCGGCGCTCGTCGGCAACCAGTGGGGCGGGTTTCTCACGCTCGAGGCCGGATTCGTGCAGGGTCTGGGCGCCGAGCTGATCTTCCTCCTCTTCTTCTACCGTCGCTTCACGCTGCCGGTCGCCGCCCTCGCGGGCGCGGGCGCGGCTCTCGCCGGCGGCATCAACAACCTCGTGCTCTGGTTCGCCGGGGCCGACACGCTCTTCGTGGTCGTGTACCTCATCAGCACGGTCGTCTCGGGCGTGGTGCTCGCCGGGATCCTGTCGTGGCTGCTGGCGCGCGGGCTCGCCGCCACCGGTGCGCTCGACCGCTTCGCCATCGGGCGGGAGGCGCGCGGGCGTGTCTGATGCGAAGGTCCCCGCCCTTCGCATGTCGCTTTCCGCCGGTCTCGGCGATCGGAAGCGACAGGCGAACGGCACTCTCCTCACCTCACGGAGGGGCCCGCGGGGGCACGGAGAAGCTGACCCGGAAGCCTCCGCTCTTCGGTCCCTGAGCGAGGAGCGACGCTCCGAGACGGAGGGTCGCGGTGCTCGTTCCACGCGTCTCGCTGCGCTCGCGGTTCCTGAGCGAGGAGCACGGCTCCGAGACGAAGGGCGGCGATCGGGCTTCCGCCATCTCACGGAGGGCCCCGCGGGGGCCCTGAGAAGCTGACGCGTGGCGCAGCTGCATCCGGCGTCCGTCGAGGCGCGCGACTGGGGCTGGCGTCACGCGTCGCGTCACCGGTGGGCGGTGCGGGGGGCGGCCTTCCGCATCGACCCCGGTGAGCGGGTCCTGCTGCTCGGGGCGTCCGGCGCGGGCAAGTCCACGCTGCTCTCGGGCATCGCGGGCGTGCTCGGCGGCGCCGACGAGGGCGAGAGCGACGGGCGCCTGCTCGTCGACGGCGTGGATGCGGCGGCCGCGCGCGGGCGCGCCGGCCTCGTGCTGCAGGACCCCGACGCGCAGGTGATCCTCGCCCGGGTGGGCGACGACGTCGCGTTCGGGTGCGAGAACCTCGGCGTGCCCCGCGACGAGATCTGGTCGCGGGTGCGCGATGCCCTCGCGGCCGTCGATCTGCGGGTGCCGCTGGAGCGGCAGACGAAGGCGCTCTCCGGCGGGCAGAAGCAGCGGCTTGCGCTCGCCGGGGTGCTCGCGATGCGTCCGGGCGTCGTGCTGCTCGACGAGCCGACGGCCAACCTCGACCCCGCGGGGGTCCTCGATGTGCGCGACGCGGTGCGCCGCGTGCTCGACGACACGGGTGCGACGTTCGTCGTGGTCGAGCATCGCATCGACGTGTGGCTCGACGTCGTGACCCGGGTGATCGTGCTCGGCGAGGGCGGGGTCGTCGCCGACGGACCCCCGGATGCCGTGTTCGCCGCGCGCGGCGAGGAGCTCGCGCGACTCGGGGCGTGGGTTCCCGGCCGGCCGCCGCGGCATCCGCCGCCGCCGCTCGCGTCGCCGGGGCCGTCGCTGCTGTCGGCGACCGACCTGTCGGTCGGCCGGGTGAAGGGCGTCGCCGTCGCGAGCGGCATCGACCTGGAGATCCCCGCGGGATCGGCGACCGCGATCACCGCTCCCAACGGCGCGGGCAAGTCCACTCTCGGGCTGACGGTGGCCGGGCTCCTGCCGGTCACGGGCGGTGAGATCCGCGCCGCGGACGTGCTCGCGGAGGGCGCGGGGCCGCATCCGATCGACTGGCGCTCGCGCGAGCTGCTCACCCGCATCGGGACCGTGTTCCAGGAGCCCGAGCACCAGCTGCTGGCGACGACCGTGCGCGGCGAGCTGGAGGTCGGACCGCGTGCGCTCGGGCTCCCGGATGCGGAGCGCACCGTCCGCGTCGACGAGCTGCTCGCGCGGCTCCGGCTCGATGCGCTGGCCGACGCGAACCCCTACACGCTCTCGGGCGGCGAGAAGCGCCGGGTCACGGTCGCCGCCGCCCTCGCCACGCGCCCGCGGGTGCTCGTGCTCGACGAGCCCACGTTCGGGCAGGACGCCCGCACCTGGACCGAGCTGGTCGCGCTGTTCGCCCGCCTGCGCGACGAGGGGTCGGCGCTCGTGGCCATCACCCACGACGAGGAGGTCGTGCGCGCTCTCCACGCCCGCCGCTTCTCGCTGGGGGAGCGGGCGTGACGCTGTTCGACGGGCGCGCGCGCGAGGGCGCGTTCGCCCGGATCAACCCGGTCGCGAAGCTCGCCGCGTCCGCGCTCATCGCCGTGCCGCTCGTGCTCACGCTCGACGTCGTCTCGGCGGCGACCGCGCTCGTGCTGGAGCTGCTGCTGATGCCGTTCGTGGGCCTCGGATGGCGCGAGTTCTGGGTGCGCACGTGGCCGGTGTGGCTGGCGGCCCCGCTGACGGCCGTGACGATCGCGCTCTACGGGCAGGCGAGCGGCGGGATGCTCTTCGAGTGGTTCGTGATCCGGGTGAGCGAGGGGTCGCTCGAGCTCGCGGCGGCGACGTTCTTCCGCGTGCTCGCGATCGCCCTCCCCTCGGTCGTGATGTTCGTCACGGTCGATCCGACCGACCTCGCCGACGGGCTCGGGCAGATCCTGAGGCTTCCCGCCCGCTTCGTGATGGGCGCCCTCGCGGGCCTGCGGATGGTGGGACTCTTCCTCGACGACTGGCGGGCGCTCGAGCTCGCCCGCCGTGCGCGCGGGGTCGCCGACCGCGGCCGCATCCGGCGCTTCCTCGGGATGGCGTTCGCCCTGCTCGTGCTCTCGATCCGCCGGGGGACGAAGCTGGCCACCGCGATGGAGGCGCGCGGGTTCGGGGCGTCGGCGCGCCGCACGTGGGCGCGCGACTCCCGCTTCGGCGGGCGTGAGCGGGGGCTGCTGCTGATCGGTGCCGGTATCGCCGGGATCGCCGTCGCGGCGTCGGTTCTCACCGGATCGTGGAACTTCATCCTCGGCCCCTCCTGATACGAGGTCCGCCCGAGAGCGTCCCGCCCTCGGTCCCTGAGCGAGGAGCGGAGCGTCGAGACGAAGGGGGCGCGACCGGGCTTTCGCCACCCCACGGAGTGCCCCGACCCGCCCTCGCGGCGGGCGACGACGTCCGGGTAGCCTGGAGACAGGTCGGGTTGAAACCGAGTGTCGCGTAGGCTGGCACCCGATGCCGTCATTCGAAGGAGAACGCATGGACATCTCTGGTGCCTCCGCCCTGGTCACCGGCGGGGCGAGCGGACTCGGCCTCGCCACCGCGCGACGCCTCGCGGATGCCGGTGCCGTGGTCACGATCCTCGACCTCCCCACGTCGTCCGGCGCGGACCGCGCGGCCGAGCTCGGCGGCTCGTTCGCACCCGCCGACGTGACCGACCCCGCGCAGGTCGCCGCCGCCGTCGCGCAGGCCGCGGTCGCGGGGCCCCTGCGGGTGGTCGTGAGCTGCGCGGGCATCGCTCCGCCCGCGAAGGTGCTGGACCGGGAGGGCAGGCCCACGCCGGTCGCCGACTTCGAGAGGCTCGTGCGCATCAACCTCGTCGGCACCTACAACGTCATCGGGCAGGCGGCCGCGGTCATCGCCGCATCCGATCCCGATCCGGCCAGCGGCGACCGCGGCGTCATCGTGAACACCGCATCGGTCGCCGCGTTCGACGGACAGATCGGCCAGCCCGCCTACGCGGCGTCGAAGGGCGCTGTCCACGCGATGACGCTGCCGATCGCCCGCGAGCTGGCGCGGTACGGCATCCGGGTCTCGACGATCGCGCCCGGCATCATGGAGACGCCGATGCTGAAGGGGCTGCCGCAGGCCGCGCAGGACTCCCTCGGCGAGCAGGTCCCGTATCCGCCGCGCCTCGGCAGACCCGACGAGTACGCGTCGCTCGTGCTCGAGATCGTGCGCAACGGGTACCTCAACGGCGAGACGATCCGCCTCGACGGCGCGATCCGGATGGCGCCGCGATGAGCGACTCGATCCTGCTGCGCGTCGAAGACGGTCTCGCCCGCGTCACCTTCCACCGGCCCGAGCGCCTGAACGCGATGGACTTCGCGATGGGCGAGCGCTGGCGCGACGTCGCCCGTCAGGTGACCGGCGACCCCACGGTCGGGGCCGTGATCCTCGACGCCGAGGGCCCCGCGTTCTGCGCCGGCGGCGACGTCATCGCGATGGCGACCTCGGGGGCGGGCGGCTCGGCCGTGACGGATGCGGCACACGTCATCCACGAGGGCATCCGCGCGTTCGTGGAGTCCGACAAGCCGATCGTCGCCGCGGTCCAGGGCGCGGTCGCCGGCGGCGGGCTCGGGCTCATGCTCACCGCCGACTACGTCGTGGCGGCGGAGGGCGCGAAGTTCGTCAGCCGCTATGCGGACATCGGGCTGACCCCCGACCTCGGCGTCTCGACGCTGCTGCCGGCCGCGATCGGGCAGCGCCGTGCGCTGCAGCTGCTGCTGCAGGACCGCACGCTGACCGCCGCCGAGGCCCTGGACTGGGGCCTGATCGCCGAGGTGGCATCCGACCCGGCCGCGCGCGCCGACGAGATCGCCCGGTTCTGGCTCGAGAACGCGGCCGGCGCGTTCGGGCAGGCCAAGCGGCTCGTCCGCACCGGCGCCGGTCGCCCGTTCGTCGCGAACCTGGACGAGGAGGCGCGCACGATCGGTGCCGCGTTCGACACCCCCGACTCCCGGGCGCGGGTCGCGGCGTTCGCCGCCGCATCCGCCCGCAGACCCGGCCGGCCGGCGTGACGGTCGTCCATGTCCCGAATCCCCGAGCGGAACGTGCGAGCGAACGGAGCCACCATGAGTGAAGACGGCACGGAGAACACCCTCGCCGGCAAGACCATCCTGATGTCCGGCGGCAGCCGCGGCATCGGGCTCGCGATCGCCCTGCGCGCGGCCCGGGACGGCGCGAACATCGCGCTGCTCGCGAAGACCGACTCGCCGCATCCGAAGCTCGAGGGCACCGTGCACACCGCCGCGGCCGCGATCGAGGCGGCGGGCGGGCGGGCGCTGCCGATCGTCGGCGATGTGCGAGGCGACGACGACATCGCCGAGGCCGTGCTGAAGACCCGGGGCGAGTTCGGCGGCATCGACATCGTCGTCAACAACGCGTCGGTCATCGACCTGTCGCGCTCGACCGAGCTCGCGACCAAGAAGTACGACCTCATGCAGGACGTCAACGTGCGGGGCACGTTCCTGCTCTCGCGCTCCGCGGTGCCGGCGCTGAAGGATGCGGCGAACCCCCACATCCTCTCGCTCTCGCCGCCGCTCAACCTGTCGCCGAGGTGGCTGGGCGCGCACACCGGCTACACGCTCGCGAAGTACGGCATGACGATCGTGACCCTGGGCCTGGCGGCCGAGCTCGCCGCTGACGGCATCGCCGCGAACACGCTCTGGCCGCGCACCACGATCGCGACGGCCGCCGTGCGGTTCTCGCTCGGCGGCGAGCGGATGATGCGCGCCAGCCGCACGCCCGAGATCTACGCCGACGCGGCGTACGAGGTGCTGCGGCGGCCGGCGCGGGAGCACACCGGGCAGACGCTCGTGGTGGAGGACGTGCTCGAGCAGGCCGGCGTGACCGACTTCAGCGGCTACGCGGCGGTGCCGGGGACGCCCGACGCCGCGCTCTTCCCCGACATCTTCCTCGACTGACGGTGGCGCTGGCCGGGGCGCGGCACTGCGGGCCACGACCTCCCGACCCGCGCGGAGTCACAGCTGCTTGCGCAGGTACACCTCGTCGATGCCGTCGCCGGTCGCGACCCGCTGCGTCTCGGCGTAGCCCTCGCGTTCGTAGAGGCGCAGGTTCGCCTCGCTGAGCGATCCGGTGAACAGCTCGGCCTCGGTGCATCCGAGGCCGCGTCCGCGCTGCTCGACCGCGGCCAGCAGAGCACTCCCCACGCCCTCGCCCTGCACGTCGGGGGCGATGGCGATGCGGCCGATCAGCAGGAGGGCGCCGTCGTGCCGGGCGCGCACGGCACCGACCATGCGCGCGCCGATGTGGGCGACGCATCCGTCGTTCTCGGCCAGCTCGGCCACGACGGCCTCGAGCGTCTGGGTGAGGGCGGGCATGTCGGCCGAGCCGTAGACCTGCGCCTCCTGCACGAACGCCGCGCGCTGCAGCGTCAGCACCTCGCCGGCGTCGTCGGGACCGATGGGGCGGATGCGGACGTCACTCACACCGCCACGCTAGCCGCCGCCGCGCCCGAAGCGCCGGGCTTGACGGCCGGCCGTGCACGACTCCGCCGGAACGGCGCGTTTCGGGCGCGGATGCGCTCGGACCGTGCGAATCGAAGGAGTTGCGCGCGTGTGGCGGGCCGTGACTCCGGCTCGATCCCGACTCCGACCGTCCCCGCGGGCCCCTGCCTCAGATCAGGCCGTGTGTGCGGAAGGCGTTCCACACGCCATCGTCGAGCACGCTCGTGGTGACCTCGTCCGCGTACGACTTGACGGTGTCGTCGGCGTTGCCCATCGCGATGCCGACGCCGCAGACCTGCAGCATCTCGAGGTCGTTGTAGCTGTCGCCGATGCCGATCGCGTCGTCGAGGCGAAGACCCAGGTGCGCGACGACCTCGGCGATCGCGGCTCCCTTGTTGACGCCGGGCAGGCTCACCTCGCCCCCCGCCTCGCCGAGGTAGGGGATGGTGCCGGTGATCACGGTGAAGCGCTCGCCGAGGCCGGCGCGCACGCGGGCGAACGTGCTCTGGTGCGTGCCGAAGAACGTCGCCTTCGCGATGCCGTCGGCCGGAGCGGGCCCGCGGTACGCCATGCGCTGTTCGAGCCGCTTCATGTCGGCGGATGCGGCGGCGTCCCGTGCGCGCAGCACGTCGCCCTCGAACATCGGACGCACCCGCTCGAGCAGCCCGACACTCGGGTAGACGTCGTCGTACGCCTGCAGGTTGTACTCGACGTCCTCGGCGTCGAAGAACCGCACGAGCTCCGCGAGAGCCCCGGCGGGCATGGTGTGCGCGGCCAACAGATGGTCGCCGATCTCGGCGAACCCGCCCCCGGCGGACACGACCCCGTCGAATCCGATGCCGGCGACCGTCGCGGGGACCTCCCGGCGGGAGCGTCCCGTGCACAGGTAGACCAGGTGCCCCGCCGCGCGGGCACCCTGCACGGCCTCGACGGCCGAGGGAGCCAGACGCTGGGAGTGATCGATCAGTGTGCCGTCGACGTCGAGGAAGGCGATACGGGGGGATGTCACGCAGAACTCCAGACGGGTCGTCTCCGGGGCGGCGGACCGCCCGGAGACGACCGGATCGTTGACAGGGGGACGTCGTCAGCGCGTCAGGCTCGCTCCGTTGGTGCGGATGACCTCGGCGTACCAGTCGAACGACTTCTTCGGGTAGCGCGCGAGCGAGCCCGAGCCGTCGTCGTTCCGGTCGACGTAGATGAAACCGTATCGCTTGCTGAGCTGTGCCGTGCTCGCGCTGACGATGTCGATGCAGCCCCACGAGGTGTAGCCGAGCACCTCGACGCCGTCCTCGACGGCCTCGCCCACCTGCACGAGGTGGTCGTTGAGGTACCGGATGCGGTAGTCGTCGATGACGGTCTTGCGTCCGTCGACCTCGACCAGCTCGTCCTTCGCGCCCAGACCGTTCTCGACGATGAACAGCGGCTTCTGCCAGCGGTCCCAGAACTGGTTCAGCACGATGCGCAGGCCCGTCGGGTCGATCTGCCAGCCCCACTCACTCGCTTCGAGGGTGGGGTTGGGCACGCCTCCCATGATGTTCCCCTCGCCGGCGGCCCGAAGCTCGGGGTCGGCGGTCTCGGCGGCGCTCATGTAGTAGCTGAACGAGACGAAGTCGACCGTGTGGGTCAGATCCTCGCGGTCCTCGTCGGTGATGTCGAGCTCGATGCCCTTCTCGCGCAGTGTGCGCAGGAAGTAGCCGGGGTACTCCCCGCGCGTGTGCACATCGCCGTAGACGAGGTTCGCGTGGTCCGCTGCCAGGACCGCCAGCGCGTCGGCGGGGGAGGGAGAGAGCGGATACATCGGCATGGAGAGCACCATGCAGCCGATCTGTGCCCCCGGGGCGACCTCCCGCGCGATCCTGGTGGCCCGGGCGCTCGCGACCAGCTCGTGGTGCATCGCCTGGTAGAGGTCGCCCTCGTTCAGCTGCTCTTTCGGCGTGCCGATGCCGCCGCTCATGAACGGGGCGTGCACGAGCGAGTTGATCTCGTTGAAGGTGAGCCAGTACTTCACCCGGGCGCCGTAGCGTTCGAACAGCGTGCGCGCGTACCGCTCGTAGAAGCCGATCAGCTCGCGGCTGACCCAGCCGTCGTAGGTCTCTGCCAGGTGCAGCGGGGTCTCGTAGTGCGAGATCGTGACGAGCGGCTCGATGCCGTGCCTCTCCAGCTCGTCGAGCACGCGGTCGTAGAATGCGAGGCCCTCCTCGTTGGGCTCCGCATCGTCGCCGTTCGGGAAGATGCGGCTCCACGCGATCGAGAAGCGATAGACCGAGAAGCCCATCTGCGCGAACAGGGCGATGTCCTCGGCGTAGCGGTGGTAGAAGTCGATGGCCTCGAGCTTGAGGTTGTCGGGAGTCGGCTTCTCGGTGCGCGCGCCGACGAGGCCGCGGGGCATCACATCCTGCACGGAGAGCCCCTTGCCGCCCTCGGCGTAGGCTCCTTCGACCTGGTTCGCCGCCGTTGCTCCGCCCCACAGGAAGCCCTCGGGGAACGGCGTCGTCGGAATTGTCATGTCTCTCTTCTCTCGTCTTTATCGGTGCGGAACTCACGCGGGGGCGCGGCCGTCGCGGCCGCGGCCCCGCCGCGCGTCACTTGGCGGTGACGGCCGTCGCGGCCTCGATCGCCAGGAACAGCTGGTCGCCGTGTGCGATCGGACCGCTCGCGATGTTCCCCGCGGTCGGGTACAGGTCGGAGCTGGTCACGATCACCGGTGTGGTCAGGTCGTAGCCGGCCTGTTCGATCGCCGCGCGGTCGAACGTCACCAGCACGTCGCCGGCGGAGACGGTCTGGCCCTGTGCGACCTTGATCTCGAAGTGCTCTCCGGCCAGCTTCACGGTGTTGAGCCCGAGATGGATGAGCACCTCCGCGCCGGATGCGTGACGCAGCCCGATCGCGTGGCCGGTCGGGAACACGGCCGCCACGACGCCGTCGAAGGGGGCGAAGAGGGTGTCGCCCTTGGGCACGATCGCGACGCCCTGGCCGAGCGAGCCGTCGGCGAAGGCGGCGTCGGCGACCTGCGAGAGCGGGACCGCGGTGCCGTCGAGCGGACTGAGAAGCTGCACGTCGCCGGTCTCGACGGCGGCCGCCTCATCCTCTACCGGGTCCTTGAAGCCGACGATGACGGTCAGCAGGAACGACACGATGATGGCCACCGCGACGCCGATGATCATCATGATGATGTTCCCGTGACCGATGAGGGAGGGAAGCGACAGCAGCGAAGGCAGCGCGCCGGGGTTGTTGGACGCGACGCCGCCGGCGGAGATGATCGCGCCGCCGAGCACGCCGCCGACGATGCCGAAGGCGAACGGGCGCTTCAGGGGCAGGGTGACACCGTAGATCGCCGGTTCGGTGATGCCGGCCAGGAAGCCGGAGAGCGTCGCGGGAGCGGCGAGCGACTTGAGCGTCTTGTTGCGTGTGCGCACCCAGACGCCCGCGACGGCGGCGGCCTGGGCGAGCACGGCGGCGAACAGCGGGGCGATGAGCAGGATGAAACCGCTCGTCTGGTACTCGAGCGTGAAGATCGGGACGAAGCCCCAGTGCAGGCCGAAGATCACGAACACCTGCCAGAGGCCGCCCATGATCGCCCCGCCGAGCCACGGCACGGTCGTGAAGATCCAGTTGATCCCGGAGGCGAGCCCCGAGCTGATCCATGTCGAGATCGGGCCGATGACCAGCAGGACCAGCGGGACCAGGACTAGCACGATGACCATCGGGGTCACGAACCGCCGGACCGAGGAGTGCAGCTTCGCATAGAGGAAGCGCTCGGCGTGACTCTGCAGCCACACCGCGATGATGATCGGGATGACGCTGGAGACGTAGCTGACCATCACGACCGGGATGCCGAAGAACGTGACGTCCTCGGCGCCGTTGAGTCCGACGATGCCGGGGTAGACCAGAGCGGCGGCGACCGCGAGCGAGGTGAACTGGTTGGCGTCGAAGTACTTCGCGGCCGTGATGGCGAGGGCGATCGGGATGAAATAGATGAACGCGTCCGACAGCGCGTACAGGATGACGTAGGTCGTGGTCTCGGTGTCGATCCAGCCGAACGTGGCGGCCGCCATCAGGAACGCCTTGAGCAGGCCGGTGCCGGCCAGCGCCCACAGGAGCGGGCTGAAGATGCCCGAGATCATCGAGATGAACCGGTTGAAGAGGTTGCTCTTCGGAGCGTCGTCTGCCGCCCTGGGGTCGGAGCCCCCGGCGCCCGCCCCCAGCTTCGAGATCTTGCCGATCTCGGCGAAGACCTCGGGCACCTCGTTGCCGATGACGACCTGGTACTGGCCTCCCGCCTGAGCGGTCGTGATCACCCCGGGTGTGGCCTTGATGGCGGCGGCGTCCGCCTTGCCCTCGTCCTTCAGGACGAAGCGCAGCCGGGTGGCGCAGTGCACGAGGGACTGCACGTTCTCCTCGCCGCCGACGCCTTTGAGGACGCCGGCCGCTGTCTTCGAGTAGTCCATCGCGGACTCTCACTTTCCGCCGCTGCGGTGCGGCACTCGGGTTCAGGACGCCGGACGGGCCGTTACCGGGCAACAAAAAAACCTGAACTCGTTCATCGCCTCATCGGCGATGTGAGTTCAGGTTTTGCCTGCTGCCGCAGTAACAATCCGTCGCGTCCGCAGAGCTGCCTCGCCCTGCGGACGTTACGGTAGCACCTCCGGAGCCTCTTCGCCATGGCCCGCGTCGTCGGGCGACGGCGCCGCGAGCTGCGTGGCCAGACGTTCCACGTGGACGATCAGGTACAGCAGCTCCTCGTCGGTCAGATCCGACCCCGTCGCCGCGCTCACGTAGGCCTTGACCCGTTCCGCGATCCCGTAGGAGCGCGGGTAGCTGTGCCTGGCGAACTCGAAGAACGACGTGTCGGCGCTGCGCAGCATCGACTTGGAGACGAGGCGTTGGAGGAGGAACTGCACGTGCAGGACGAAGCGGGCGTAGTCGGGGCTGCTCGTGTCGAGGGTGACCCCGAGGCCGGACTCTACGGTCGCGGCGACGTGCTGCACCCGGCGGAAGAGCAGCGCGGCGGTGCCGTTGGGCTCGTCGCGCGTCGCGTTGAGCAGGTGCATCGTGAGGAACACCGCCTCCTCGGGCGGCAGCTCGCGATCGAGCGACGCGCCGATGGACGCCGCCATGTGCTCCGCCGCGGCGAACTCGTGCGGATGCAGCACCCGTAGCTCCGGCATGTTCGTCGCCGGGACGCGCACGCCCTCGTCGAGGCGTTCGAGCACGAAGTGGATGTGGTCGATGACCGGCACCGCCAGGCGCCTCCCGAGCGCGCGTCCCAGCATCCGCTCGGCGTCGTCGACCGCGCGGCCGACCGCCTCGATGACGGGGTAGGGGATGTCGGTGAGCATCTGCCGCTCGCGCTCGCCGTCCGCGCCGTCCCGGAGCACGAAGGTCTTCTCGACCTTCTCCGGCTCGATCGGGTCGTCGGGCTTCAGCTGGAACCCGAGGCCGCGTCCCATGAGCACGCGTTCGCGCCCCTGCTCGTCGATCGTGATCACGACGTTGTTGTTCAGCACCTTGTGCACCACGACATGGCCGGGATCTGCGCTCGGGCGATCGGCGACCATGCCGGAAGTCTACGAGGTGGATCCCCGCGAGAAACCAGATCCGCCGCCGCACACCACGTGCAACGTGATGTCTCGGGACGCATGTGGTTTCTCGCGGAGGCCGGGACGGCGCATCCACCTGGCGCATAGGCGGGCGCTCGTACCCTGGCCGGATGTCCTTCTCCGCCCACCGCCCCGGCCGCTTCGGCTCCGACGGCCGAATCGAGTTCACCGCGTCGGGCGAGGAGTCTCCGCAGTACCTGAGCGACCTGCGCGAGACGTCGCATCAGGAGGGTGGGGTCCCGGAGCCGGCCGAGCCGTCCCCGCCCACCGCCCCGGCCGTGCCCGGCGAGCCGGTCGAGGCCCCCGCGTCCGACGCGGGCGGTTCCGACGTCGCCGCCCCGGGGCGCGGGAGGCGACGAAACGCCCTCCCTCGCCGACGCGTCCCGGTGTCGCGCAGGCTCGCCGTCCTCGGGGGTGCCGACGGCGGCGTGCTCGACGACGTGCCGGGGGAGACGCCGCGGTTCGTGCAGATGTTCTTCGTGCTCGCGGGGACGGCCCTCGTCTCGGCGCTGTCGATGCTCTTCGCCCTCATGACCGGTGTGCGCATCGCGGTGTGGCTGGCCGTGCCGCTCGCGATCGTGTGGGCGCTGATCATCTTCAACCTCGACCGCTTCCTCACCTCGACCATGCGCTCGACGCGGAACCTCTGGAAGCTGCTGGGCCTGGCGGTTCCCCGCGTCATCATGGCGGCGCTGATCGGGATCGTCGTGGCCGAGCCGCTCGTGCTCCAGATATTCCAGAACGACATCGCGCGCGAGGTCACCTCGACCAATGTCGTGCAGGCGCAGTCCGATCAGGATGCGGTGACCAGCGGCCCGGAGAAGCAGGCGCTCGACGAGGCCGCCGCGCGGGTGAGCGAGCTGGAGAACCAGGCCTCCACGGGCATCGTGGCGGGCACCTCGTCGACCTCGGCCGCGTCCGTCGCCGCGCAGCAGACGGTCGACCAGCTGACGACTCAGCTCGCCGACCAGCAGGCCGTCATCGACCAGGCGCGCGCGCTCTACCAGTGCGAGCTGACCGGCGAGGGGGCCGGCACGGTCGAGGGGTGCACCGGTGTGCAGGGATCGGGTACCAGCTCCGACGCCGCCCAGGCGCAGCTGACGCAGGCCCAGGCCGCCTACGACGCCCTCGCGACCCAGTTGCAGGAGGCGCAGGCGGCGCTCACCGCCGCCAACTCGGCGGGCACGGACGCCGCCGCGATCTCCGCGGAGCAGAACAAGCAGCTGGCCGAGGACCAGCTGCCCGCCGCGCGCACCCAGTACGAGGCGGCGCTGGCCGCCTACAACGAGCGCGTCGCGTCGGTGGCCGGCGGCAACGCCCAGGCGGTGGGGCTGCTCAGCCAGATCAGCGCGCTCGAACGGCTGTCGCAGCGCGAGCCCACCCTCGCGTGGGCGCACTGGCTGATCGCGGCGCTGTTCTTCATGATCGAGCTGCTGCCCGTGCTCGTGAAGGTGCTCACCAGCTTCGGCGATCCGTCGCTCTACGAGAAGGCCGAGGCGCTTCGCCGCCAGGTCGCGCTCGATCGGGTGACGGCTCGCACCTGGCGGGAGCGCGCGGCGATCGTGACCACCGAGGGCTCCGCCTGACCGCTTCCTCCCAGCCCGGCTCCCGTACTCTGGAAGGCATGACCGACCAGCCCGTGCGCGCCGCCCAGCCCCGCCAGGTGAGCCCGCGCACAGCGCCCGCGGCCACCGAGATCCGCCAGGTGCGCCCTCGGGCGGAGGGCTGGTCGCAGAAGAAGGACGCCGAGGGGCGACCCGCGCTGCAGTTCGCGAGCCCCAAGCGCGGCAAGCCCCCCGTGCACCTGGCCGACCTCACCCCCGAGCAGCGCGTCGAGAAGACGAAGGAGCTCGGGCTCCCCGGCTTCCGCGCCGCTCAGCTCGAGACCCACTACTTCACGCACTACACCTCCGATCCCGCGCAGATGACGGACCTTCCCGCATCCGGGCGCGAGGAGCTCGTGGCGGGGATGCTGCCGCCCCTGCTCACCGAGGTGCGCACCCTCAAGACTGACCGCGGCGACACGATCAAGTTCCTCTGGAAGCTGCACGACGGCGCCCTCGTCGAGTCGGTTCTCATGCGCTACCCGGGCCGCATCACGCTGTGCGTCTCGTCGCAGGCCGGATGCGGCATGAACTGCCCGTTCTGCGCCACGGGACAGGCGGGGCTCACCCGCAACATGTCGGCGGCCGAGATCGTCGAGCAGATCGTGCGTGCGAACAGGGTCATCCGCGAGGGCGGGCTCGGCCCCGCCGAGCACGATGGCGAGCGGGTCACGAACATCGTGTTCATGGGGATGGGGGAGCCGCTGGCGAACTACGCCCGCGTGATGCAGGCGGTACGGGTGATGGTCGACAAGAAGCACGGGCTCGGCATGAGCGCCCGCGGCATCACGGTCTCGACCGTCGGGCTGGTGCCCGCCATCACGAAGCTCGCGAACGAGGGCGTCCCGGTGACGTTCGCGCTGTCGTTGCACGCCCCCGACGACCACCTCCGCGACGAGCTCATCCCGGTGAACTCGCGGTGGAAGGTCGACGAGGCGCTCGACGCCGCCCGCGACTACTTCGAGAAGACCGGGCGCCGCGTGTCGATCGAGTACGCGCTCATCAAGGACATGAACGACCACGGCTGGCGCGCGGACCTGCTCGCCGAGAAGCTCAACGCGCGCGGCCGCGGATGGGTGCATGTGAACCCCATCCCGCTGAACCCGACCCCCGGGTCGATCTGGACCTCGTCCGAGGTGTCGGTGCAGCGGGAGTTCGTGCGTCGCCTGAACGACGCCGGCATCCCGACCACCCTCCGTGACACCCGCGGCAAGGAGATCGATGGCGCCTGCGGGCAGCTGGTCGCGACCGCCGAGGACGAGGCGGACGCCGCCGACACCCGTGTCGGGGCGGACCGACACAGCTGAGGCGCCTGCGCGCACCGGAGGGGGACGGATGCCGGCGCTCGTCGGGTACGCGATCATCACGGTCGTGGTTCGCGTCGCCTTCGCCCGCCGCCGCTGACGCCCGTCCTCCCCTCGCGCGCCGCACGCGGACGCGGGGCGCGCATCCACCGAACGGGGGATGGCGGAACCACTGTACGGCGGTCGCGCGGGGCAGGGCGCCGGCGACAGGATCGGAGCATGACGGATGCAGTCGTGCGGGTCGAGGACCTGCGAAAGACCTATCACGGCGGGTTCGAGGCGCTCCGCGGCGTGAGCTTCGAGATCCGTCGCGGCGAGACGTTCGCGCTGCTCGGCCCGAACGGCGCCGGCAAGAGCACGACGATCGAGATCCTCGAGGGGTACCGCAACCGCACCGGCGGCACGGCCGACGTGCTCGGCGTGGATCCGCACCACGGGGGGCTCGAGTGGAAGTCCCGGCTCGGCATCGTCCTGCAGAACACGGGGGAGGCGCCCGTCGCGACGGTGCGGGAGATGCTCGCGCACTTCGCCGGGTTCTACCCGAACCCGCGGAACGTGGACGAGGTCATCGAGGCCGTCGGGCTCACCGCCAAGGCGAAGACGGGCGTGCGCAAGCTCTCCGGCGGCCAGCGCCGCCGCGTCGACGTCGCCCTCGGCATCATCGGCAGCCCCGACCTGCTGTTCCTCGACGAGCCCACTACCGGTTTCGACCCCGAGGCGCGGCGGCAGTTCTGGGATCTCATCCGCGGGCTGCAGTCCGAGGGCACCACGATCATCCTCACCACCCACTACCTCGACGAGGCGTCCGCGCTCTCCGACCGCGCTGCGATCGTCGTGGCCGGGCGGCTCGCCGCCCTCGGCCCCATCGACGAGATCGGCGGGGCCGACGCGCGCGTGCCGATCGTGCGCTGGCGCGAGGACGGCGTCGTCCGCGAGGAGCGCACCGACCGTCCGGGCGACTTCGTCGCCCGCCTGGTCTCCGCCGCAGACGCCGAACCCGAGCACCTGGAGGTCGTGCGCCCCAGCCTCGAGGACATCTACCTCTCGTTCCTCGCGGCCGAGGAGAAGGACGCCGTCCGCTCCGTCCCGGCATCGACCGTGGGCGCCGCATCCGCCGTGGGCGCCGCATCCGCCCCCTCCGTTCCGGGAGTCACCGCATGACCACCGCCGCCGCGCCGCGCGCCGCCGCATCCGCCGCCTCGTTCGGGATCGGGCACACGCTCCGTCTCGGCTTCGCCCGCATCGGCTACGAGGTGCGCGGATACTTCCGCCAGGGCGACTCCGTGTTCTTCACGTTCCTGTTCCCGCTCGTGTTCCTGCTGATCTTCTCCGTCGCGTTCAGTGCGCAGACCTTCGGCTCGCCCGGCGACGAGATCGGCGCCGCCGCGTACTATCTGCCGGGCATGCTGGCCGCCGGCCTCCTCCTGTCGGGGGTGCAGAACCTGGCGGTCGACATCGCGACGGAGCGCAGCGACGGCACGTTGAAGCGGCTCGGCGGCACGCCGCTCGGACCGGTCGCGTACTTCATCGGCAAGCTCGGGATGGTGCTGGTCACGGGCCTGCTGCAGGCGGCGCTGCTGCTCGTCGTCGCCGCGCTCGCGTTCGGGGTCGCGCTTCCCGCCGAGCCCGAGAAGTGGCTGACGTTCGGCTGGGTGTTCCTCGCCGGCGTCACGACGTGCGCGATCCTCGGCATCGGGCTGAGCTCGCTGCCGCGGTCGGGGCGCAGCGCCACGGCGGTCGTCCTCCCGATCGTGCTGGTGCTGCAGTTCATCTCGGGGGTCTTCATCCCGTTCTCGGCGCTGCCGGGGTGGCTGCAGACCGTCGCGGGCGTCTTTCCGCTGCGCTGGCTGGTGCAGGGGATGCAGTCGGTGTTCCTGCCGGACTCCTTCGCGGCGATGACGCCCAGCGGCACCTGGGAGCACGGCCTCACCCTCCTCGTGACCGGCATCTGGCTGGTCTTCGGACTCGTCCTCGCCCGTGTGACATTCCGCTGGATCCGCAAGGATGGCTGAGTGACGCGACCGACGGACACCGAGCCGGCGGCCGCGAGCGGGAGATGGTGGGGGGTCTCGCTCGCGGCTGTCCTGACGTTCTGCGCGATCGCGGCGGCGAACGCGGTCCGGGGAGAAGGCGGACCGTGGCTGCCGGTCGGGCTGACGCTCGCGATCTCGGCGGCCTACGCGATCCTCTTCCTCCTGATGGGGCGGAAGGCGACGGGCGGGTCGTCGGACGCCTGGATCCTCGCCGCCGCGACGATCGCGGCGGCGGCCGCGCTCACCGCGCTCGTGCCGAGCAACGCGGTCTTCCAGTTCTGGGCGTTCCCGCTCGTGTGGACCGTGCTGCCCGCGCCGCGCGTCGCGATCCCGGCGGCGTTCGCGCTGGCGGCCGCGGTCTTCGGCGGCTTCGCGATCAGCACCGGTGACGAGCCGGGGTGGCTGATGACCGCGCTGCTGACCCAGGGGATCTCCTTCGGCTTCAGCCTGGCGATGGGGCTCTGGCTCCGCAGCGTCTACGTCTACGGGATCGAGCGCAACCGCCTCCTGGGCGAGCTCACCGCGGCGCAGCACGAGCTGGCGATGCTGCACCGCGACGCGGGCGTCACCTCCGAGCGCGAACGGCTCTCGCGCGAGCTCCACGACACCCTCGCGCAGTCGCTGACGGCCGCCGTGCTGCTCGTGCAGCGGGCGCGTCGCGAGCTCGCCGACGGGCGCGTGGCCGACGGCGCCCTGGAGCTCGTCGAGGAGTCCGTGCGCACCGCGCTCAGCGAGACCCGGGTGCTCGTCGCCGGGAGCGCGCCGATCGAGCTCGCCGGCGGGGGCCTCGCCTCCGCCCTCGAGACCCTCGCCGGACGGTTCCGGCGCGAGGCGGGCGTCGCGATCGACGTCGAGGTCTCGCTGCGCGAGCCGCTCGACCGCGAGAGCGAGGTGGTGCTCCTCCGGTGCGCGCAGGAGGGCTTCGGCAACATCCGCAAGCACGCCGACGCGGAACGCGTGACGGTGAGCCTGACCGATGACGCCGACGGCGCGGTGCTGCGGATCCGCAACGACGGCCGCGGCTTCGACCCCGATGCGGATGCGGACGGCTACGGGCTCTCGGGCCTGCGCGCGCGGCTCGGGCTCGTGGGCGGCTCGCTCGAGCTCGACGGCACCGAAGGCGCGGTGGAGCTGCGCGCCCGCGTGCCGCGCGGGGGCGTCGCATGATCCGGGTGCTCATCGTCGACGACCACCCGATCGTGCGGGCGGGGCTCGTCGCGCTGGTGTCGGACGCATCCGACATGGATGTGGTCGGCACGGCGGCGACCGGTGCCGAGGCGGTGGCGCTCGCCGCGTCCGAGGCGCCGGACGTCGTGCTGATGGACCTGCGGATGCCGGAGATGGACGGCGACGAGGCGACGGCGCGCATCCTGCGGGAGCACCCGGACGTGCGGGTCGTCGTGCTGACCACCTACGAGACGGATGACGCGATCCTCCGGGCGATCGGGGCCGGGGCCAGCGGCTACCTGCTGAAGGCGGTGCCCGAGGAGGAGCTGCTCACCGGCATCCGCGCCGTCGCCGCGGGCGAGGTCTCGCTGGCGCCGAGCGTCGCTCGGGTGCTTGTCCGGCAGGCCGCGACGCCCTCCCCTCCCGCGCCGCTGCTCACGGTGCGCGAGACCGAGGTGCTGCGGCTGGTGGCCGAGGGGCTCAGCAACCGCGCGATCGGCGAACGGCTCTTCCTCGGCGAGGCGACCGTGAAGACCCACCTCCTGCACGCGTTCACGAAGCTCGACGTGCGCGACCGCACCCGTGCCGTGACCCGGGCGATGGAGCTCGGTCTGCTGTGAGCCGGGGTCGGCTTGCGGTGAGCGGGGCGGCCTGTGGTGAGCGGGGCGGCCTGTGGTGAGGCGGGGGCGGTCTGCTGTGAGCGGGGGTCGCTCGGCGGTGAGGCGGGGGATCGGCCTGTGAAGCGGCCGTGCTGGCTGTGCTGGCCGTGGCGTCCGGGGGTGTCGTGGCGTCCGGGGCGTTCTGTGCCGGTTCGCGTGGAGCCGGGCCGTGCTGTGCGAGTGCATGTCTCGGTTGTTCATCATCCGTGTCTCGCTTGTGCAGGTGTGGGGCGGGTTCTGGCTGCATAAGTGAGACACGGATG
>NZ_CACSKB010000018.1 GCF_902706225.1 Microbacterium sp. 18062 | reverse complement strand
GCCCGGTGCCCCGCCCGCCCCCGTCGCGGTGCCGGTGTCGGCCAGCGAGATCGAGGTCGTCTGGGCGCCGCCCGTCGACGACGGAGGTGCGGCGCTGACCGGCTACACGCTGCGCGGCTACGTCGAGGGCGCCGAGGAGCCCGTGGTCTCCGCGGAGTTCGGGGCGAACGTGACGGCCGCCGTGATCGGCGGGCTGGAGGCCGAGACGGCATACAGCTTCACCGTGGCCGCCCGCAACACCGTCGGGCTCGGCGAGTTCTCGGTGCGGAGCCCTGGGGCGCTGACTCCGCCGACGCCCGTGATTCCGGAGCCTACGCCTACACCTACACCTACGCCCGAGCCGACCGTGACGCCTGGGCCGACGCCCGAGCCTACGCCTACGCCCGAGCCGACGGTGTCGCCGGAGCCTACGCCCACGCCGGAGCCGTCGCCGACGCCGGAGCCCACGCCGACGCCCGAGCCGACCGTGTCGCCGTCTCCGGAGCCCGTGCCGGGAGGGGGGACGCCGGCGCCGCCGGTCACCGCTCCGGACGCGCCGAGCGAGGACGAGCTCACCGATGCCACCCGTGGGGGGGTCGTGCTGAGTCCGTCGGTCGTCGCCGCCGGCAGCACGACGGTGGGGGGCGGACTGCAACCGAACACGCTCTACTACGTGTGGCTGTTCTCCGATCCGATCGCCGTCGGCTGGCACCAGTCGAACGGCGCGGGCGAGATCAGCGTCCAGGTTCCGCGGTCCGCCCCGGTGGGCGATCACCGTCTCGTGATCACGGATGCGGCCGGCGCCGTGGTCGGGTGGGCTCCCCTCGTCGTCGAGCCGATCGGCAGCGGGACCGATGCGCTCGCCGACACCGGTGGACACGGCCGGTACCTGTGGGCGCTGGGCCTGGCCGGACTGTTCCTGGCCGCGGGTGTGCTCGTCGTGCGACGCGCGCGGATCCTCCCGACCGACCGGCGTTGACCGGCTACCCGCCGGGTGAGCGCACCGCGACGATGCGCTCACCCGGCGGAAGGGGCATCCCCGTGACGTCGGAGCACAGGAAGCGCGCCCCGACGTCACGGATGGGTCCCCAACCCGGGTGACGATGCGCGCTGCGCCATCCGGGTGAAGAAACATGCTGCGCCATCCGGGCACCGCCGGACCTCAAGGGCGCCATCCGGAGATCGGCGAGAGCGACCCCTCGCATGGCGCCAGTTTCCTGTGATGGCTGCGCAGGTATCGGGCGCCATTGCAGGATGAAGGCGCCATCGAGAGACGAGGCCTGCATCTCGCGACGTGCGGGCGCCGCCGCCGGGTGAAGGCGCCCTCCGGGGGGGGGATGGTGTCCTCGGGGACCGAGGACACCGCTTCGAGCATGCGGCGCAATCCGCGTCGGGTGCGCGGCGCGATCCGCGCTCCGCGTAGGCGGCGCCTGGGGTCGCGGGCGCCGTGGGCCGGCGCATTGCGCTGTGTCGGGTGGCGCAACGGCAGCTTCACCGCGCGGCGACCGCGAGGAAACCCGCCGTCCCTACGGTTGGGTCTCACCGGAGCCCTCTGAGTCCGGATGCCCGCCATCACCCGCCTCAGCCTCAGGAGTACTCGATGCCTCGCACCGCTCCCGCGCTCACCATCGCCGCGCTCGGCCTCGCCGCAGCGCTCACCCTCGTCGGATGCGCCGCCGCATCCGACACCGGCGCCGCCGTCGGCGGCAACGACGACGACAGCTCCGCCTGCGTCGCCGACGCCGAGACCGCGGTCGCCGCCGCATCCGCCGAACAAGACCTGCTCGCCCCCACCGCCCCCCTCGATCTCGCTGCTCTCGAGGGCGAGGACATCTGGTACATCACGCTGCTGACCAACCAGTACACGACCGACCTCTACACCGGGTTCGAGGCCGCCGCCCACGCCGCCGGCATGAACCCCGTCTTCTTCGACGGCCAGAGCAACATCAACCGCGTCGTGCAGGGCATCGAACAGGCCATCGCCCAAGACGCCGACGGCATCGTGATGGTCGCCATCGACCCGACGTCGGTCACCGCGGCGCTTGCGCAGACCGAGGCCGCCGGCATCCCCGTGCTCAACTTCATGACCGACGACGTCACCGGGCCCGTGCACGAGGGCACCTTCGGGAACCTCACCGCCGACATGATCGAAGACGGTCAGAACCAGGCCTGGTGGGCCCTCGCCGACTCGGGCTGCTCCGCCGACATCGTGCTCATGGAGTCGAGCGTGCTCAAGAACTTCTCCGCCGTCGTCGACGGCGCCGAGAGCGTCATCGCCGAGAACTGCGCCGACTGCGGCGTCATCCGTCTCGACATCGACCTCGCCAATGTCGCCACCGACGTGCCCGCCCAGGTGCAGTCGGCGCTGCAGCGCCAGCCCGACACCGGCTACATCCTCAGCGCCTGGGACAGCGCGGTGCCCTTCATCGCCCCCGTCGTCGCCACGACCGGCTCCGACGTCAGGATCGGCGGCCATGACGGCATCGACGCCAGTCTCGAGATGATCCGCGACGGCAACGGGCAGGACATGACCATGGCCATGACGCCCACCGGACACCAGGGCTGGCTCGCGGTCGACGAGGTCGCCCGCGCCATGCTCGGCATCGAGGTCATCGAGTACGTCATCCCCACCCGTCTCGTCGACTCGACCAACGTCGGCGACGGGAGCGTCGACGCCCTGTGGCCCGCGTACACCGACTACGAGCAGGCGTTCGTCGACGCCTGGCAGGGCGAGTGATCGTGACCGCCACGGACGCCGAGCAGCTCGTGTCCGCCCCCGCCGCTCGCCCGCGCACCGCCAGGCGGGACCGTCCCGCCGGCTCGCACGACACCATCCAGCGCTACGCTCTGCCGGCGATCCTCGTGATCCTCGTCGTCCTGTGCATCGCGTTCATCCCCGAGTTCCGTTCACCGATGCTCTACGTGTCGATGATCAACGGGCAGTCCACCCTGCTGCTGCTCGCCCTCGCCGCCACCATCGTGCTGCGCATCGGCGAGTTCGACCTGTCGATCCCGCAGATCATGGTCGGCAGCGCGGCGATCGTCGCCGTGCTGTCGGCCTCGGGGGTGCCCGCGCCCGTCGCCGGCGTCCTCGCCGTCGCGCTCGGGATCGTCGTCGGCATCGTCAACGGCATCCTGGTCGTCGTCGTCGGCGTCGGCTCGTTCGTCACCACCCTCGGCACCTTCACCGCTCTGGCAGGCTTCGCCTACTTCGTCACCGGAAGCCAGGTCATCACCGGCGTGCCCGCCGCGTTCGTCGACCTCGCTCGCACGCCCATTCTCGGCTTCCCCTCGATCAGCTGGATCGCCTGGCTGCTGACCGCGATCCTGTGGGTCGTCTACGAGCGCACCCCGCTCGGCCGCTACATGCTCTTCATCGGTGGCAACGTGAACGCAGCCCGTCTCGCCGGCATCCGGGTGCGCGCCATCCGGCTCGGCTCCTTCATCGCCGCCGGCGCGCTGGGCGGCATCATCGGCGTGCTCTTCTCCGGCTACCTCGGCGCCATCGACCCGAGCGTGGGCAGCCAGTTCATGCTGCAGCCCTTCGCCGCAGCCTTCCTCGGCGCGACCGCCATCTCGATCGGGCGGTTCAACGCGCTCGGCACGGTCATCGCGCTCTACACCCTCACGGTCGGCATCACCGCCCTGCAGATCGTCGGCGCGCAGACCTGGGTCTCGAACGTCTTCTACGGTCTCGCGCTCATCGGGGCCGTCACGGCGGCACGCGTCATCGCCATCCGAGCCACCAAGCGAGCCGCCAAGTGACCGGGCTCGTGGCGCTCGAGGTCGACGGGCTCGGCAAGTCGTTCGGCGCCACCCGTGCTCTCGACGGCGTCACGTTGTCGGTGCGCGCCGGCGAGGTGCACGCCCTGCTCGGACAGAACGGATGCGGCAAGAGCACCCTCATCAAGTGCCTCACCGGCGTCTACCAGCCCGACAGCGGCGACGCCCGGGTGTTCGGCGCCGAGCTCGAGTTCCCGGTGACGGACGCCTCGGCCCTCGGCATCGCCGTCATCCATCAGGACATCGGCCTCGTCGACGCGATGACCGTGCTCGAGAACATCGGCGTCACCTCGGGATACGGGCGTTCGCCGTTCGGCTGGATCAGCTTCCGCTCCGAGCGCCGCATCGCCCGCGCGCTCATGGACGAGCTCGGCATCGATCTCGATCTCGATCTCATGGTCGCCGAGCTCAGCCCTGCCGAGCGGGCCCTGCTCGCGGTCGTGCGCGCGTTCCGGGTGCTGAAGACCGTCACCCCCGGTGACCGCAAGCACCTCTTCGTCCTCGACGAGCCCACGGCTCCGCTGTCGCAGACCGAGGCGCGCATCGTGCTCGGCCTGATGCGCCGCATCGCCGATCTCGGCAACGGCGTCGTCTTCGTCAGCCATCGCCTCGCCGAGGTCATGGACGTCTGCGACCGTCTCACGGTGATGCGCGCCGGCGAGATCGTGATGACCACCGATGTCGCCGCCACGTCGCGCGCCGACATCGTCGCCGCCATGCTCGGCCGCCGTATGGACGAGTACTTCCCGCATCCGCCCGTTCTCGGCGCGGATGCGGGCGAGCCGCCCCTGCTCTCCGTGCGAGGCCTGCACGGCGACAGGCTCGAGGACCTCGACCTCGACGTGCGCAGCGGTGAGATCGTCGGCGTCACCGGTCTGGTCGGCATGGGGCAGGAGGAGATCCCCCGCATCCTGGCCGGCGACCGGCCCCGCGCCTCGGGCGAGGTGCGCTTGGACGGAGAGCCCGCACGCCTGCACACGCCCGCCGACGCCATCGCCGCGAAGGTCGTGCTCGTGCCGGGCAACCGCCTGCGCGACGGCTGCTGGTCCGAGGGGAGCGCCAGCGAGAACATCACCGTGCCGATCCTCGATCGGTTCGTGCGGGCCGGGGGCGTCGACCGCAGGAGGGAACGCGAGTGGTCGGCCGAACGCATGATCGCGCTCGGCACCGTCCCCGACGACCCCGCCCTGCCCATGACTGCGTTCAGCGGCGGCAATCAGCAGAAGATCGTCTTCGCGAAATGGCTGCAGTGCGACCCGCGTCTGCTGCTGCTCGACGAACCCACCCAGGGCGTCGACCCGGCCGCCGCGAAAGACCTGCTCACTCGCGTGACCGATGCCGCTGCTGCGGGTGCCGCGGCTCTCGTCGTCTCCGGCGACTACGAGATGCTCGCCGAGATCTGCCACCGCGTCGTCATCCTCCACCATGGCCGCGTCGTCGACGAGCTCTCGGGAGACGAGCTCTCGGAGGCGGCCATTCTCCACGCTTGCGAATCGACCCCCGCGCCGGTCGCCTGACCGGCACAGAAAGGAAACCCATGTTCCACCTCGGCTGGTTCCTCGGCAACGGCTTCGGCATCCAGGAATGGAACATCGCCGCCGGTGACGGTGCGTACACGAGCACGAACGCCACGGACTGGATGAAGCCGGACCTGTACATCGACCTCGCCCGCTCGCTCGAGCGCGCCGGCTTCGACTTCCTGCTCTTCGAGGACACCTCGATGATCGAGGACACGTACAAGGAGTCGATGGAGGTGAGCCTTCGCCGCGGGTTCATGGCGCCCAAGAACGACCCGATGCCGCTGGTGCCGCTGCTCACCGAGCACACCGAGCACATCGGCGTCATCCCGACGGTCTCGACGATCCAGTACCCGCCGTACCTCGCGGCGCGGCTGTACACGACCCTCGACCACCTCACCGGGGGCCGCGTCGGCATGAACGTCGTCACGTCCGTGTCGGATCGAGTCGCGCAGAACTTCGGGTTCGAGCGTCACCTCGACCACGACGAGCGCTATCGGATGGCATACGAGTGGATCGACGTCGTGCACGCCCTGGAACAGTCGTGGGACGAGGACGCGATCATCGCCGACCCGGTCGCCGGCGTCTACGCCGACCACACCAAGGTGCACACGATCGACCACAGGGGGGAGTTCTTCTCGTCGCGGGGACCGCTCAACACCATCCCCGGTCCGCAGCGGCGCCCCCCGGTGTGCTCCGCCGGCGGCTCGCCCGCCGGACGCGAGCTCGCCGCCCGCTACGACGACACGATGATCTCGATGTGCGCGACCGTCGAGGACATGAAGGAGTACCGCGCCGACATCCACCGTCGCATGATCGCGCATGGTCGCCAGCCCGACGAGATCCGCCTGCTCTTCCTCGCCACGCCCACGATCGCCGCCACCGACGAGGAGGCCGAGGCCAAGCACGCCGCGAAGGCGCAATGGCGAACCTCGGACGCGGGCATCGAGTACAACCTCTGGAACATGTCGTACGTGAGCGGCGGTCGCATCGACTTCGGCGCCTACGACCTCGACACCCCCGTCGAGCAGATCGACCTGTCGCGCGGAAACGGCGAGCATTCCTCGATGGCCAACCTGTTCAAGGGCAGTGAGGGCCGTACGCTGCGCGAGATCGCGGGCACCTCGCACCAGACGACGGATCTCGGCCTCATCGGATCGTTCGAGACCGTCGCTGACAAGATGGCCGAGATCATGGACGAGGTGGGCGGCGACGGCTTCCTCGTCTACGGGCCGACCACGCGTCAGAACATCATCGACTACACGGACGGCCTCGCGCCCGTGCTGCGCCGCAGAGGACACATCCGCGACGGGTATTCGGGGGTCACTCTGCGCGATCACCTGTTCGAGTTCTGACCCGGCCGTTCGAGATCTGGCGCGAGCACGCAGGGACGGAGCGGATATGACCCCCGATCGCAACAATCCGGCAACATCCGAAGAGTTCGATGAGATGCCGGAGTCATGGCGGCGGCTCTCTTTCGCGCTCGGCGTGACACCCACCGTGAGCGAGAGGAGCGTCGCCGTGCCCACGCATCCCAGATCCACGGGGGGATCCGCACACGGACGCTCCACCTCCGAGCGCCGCGTGCGTGATCTCATCAGCGCGGCCATCCGCGACGGACACCTCGCCGAAGACGATCAGCTGCTCGAAGACGTTCTGATCGACATGTTCGGCGCGAGCCGCAACGCGGTGCGCCGCGCGCTCACCGCGCTCGCCGACGAGGGCAAGATGCAGCGCAAGCCCCGCGTCGGCACGTTCCCCACCGGTCGTGGCGTCAAACTGAACATCCGCGACATCACCACCTCCGTGGGGGACCTCGCGCTCAAGATCGTCGACCAGGGACTCGTGCCCACCTTCGGTCTGCTGCGCGATCTGCTGAAGACCTACGACGAGCGGGTGCGGATGGTCGAGAACGTCTTCCAGATCGCCGACACCACGATCGGGGTGCGTACCGCGTACTACCGCGAGATCTACGTCCCGACGATCGCGTTCCGCCAGGTCGACATGGCCAACGTCGCCGAGACCCTGTTCTCGGTGCACCTCGGCAGCTCGGTCACCGAGGTCGGTGCGGGGATGAGCGATCAGCACACCAGCCGGCTGCTCGGGATCGCCGCAGGATCTCCCGTGCTGACCCGCCAGCAACTGTTTCTCGACGACGCGGGGCATCCGTTCCAGGTGGTGTTCGACCACTACCGGGCCGACCACGTGTCGTTCATCGACTCGCACCAGTGACAGCCACTCTGCGACATCCGCGACAAGGAGCCGCCATGGAACTCGGAGTCTTCCTCCCCACCGCCAGCAACAACTACATCCCCACGCGGGCGCTCCCCGGATGGGAGCCGAACTACCCCGACATCCTGCAGATCACCCGGCTGGCCGAGAGGTTCGGCCTGGACTTCGTGCTCAACATGGTCAAGTTCCGGGGTCCGGGAGGCGAGACCGGCTACTGGGATGCGGCCTTCGAGTCGATGACCCTCAGCTCGGCGCTGCTCGCGCACACCGACCGCATCCGCGTGATCGCCTCGATCGGCATCCTCAGCGTCCATCCCGCCATGACGGCCCGCATGATGTCGACGCTCGATGCCGTCGCGCCGGGGCGCACCGGCCTCAACATCGTGACCGGCTGGAACCCCGCGGAGTACTCGCAGATGGGCCTGTGGCCGGGGGACGAGTATTTCGGGTACCGCTACGGGTACGCCGCCGAGTACGTCGAGATCCTGCGAGGGCTCTGGGCGAGCGGCGAGCTGACCTATGAGGGCGCCCATTTCACGCTCGACGACTGTCACGTGCGGCCCACGCCGCAGGGTCGCATCCCCATCCTCTCCGCCGGCAGCTCCGACGCCGGACTGCGCTTCGCCGCGGCGTACAGCGACCTCAACTTCACCGAGAACGAGCCTCTCGTCGCGGAGAAGATGACGAAGCTCCAGCACGCCGCAGCCCTCACCGGCCGGGACGTCGGCAGCTACGTGCAGCAGCCCGTCGTGATCGCCGACACCGACGACGAGGCGCTCGCACTCGTGCGGCGCTACAACGAGATGGCCGACCAGGGCGCGCTCGCCGGCCGCGGGAGGCAGTCCGCACGGGACACGGTGTCGGATGCGGGCAGCACCTCGAAGCGGCTCGCCTCCGCCGCGAAGGCCGGCGTAGCGATCCCCGAGTCCCAGGTGATCGCGGGGTCGCCCGAGACCGTCGCGCGCCACATCTCCTTCCTCGGCTCCCTCCCCGGAGTGAAGGGCGTGATGCTCTCCTTCGACGACTTCTTCACCGGGCTCGAACGCTTCGGCGCCGAGGTCATGCCCCTTGTCGAACGTTGAGGCGGCGTGAGCGCGGCGGAGTGCCTGCCGGCGCCGGCGGGTATGCGTTCCATGCCGGAGAAACACCAGGTGATCGCGTGTTCGCGGATCTCGGCCTACGGCGCTTTCATCCCTCGAAGCGGCGAAAAGGGAACGCAACCGCGCAACAATCCGGATGCAATCTGCCGCTGATTGACTGATCACGCGCCCGCCGGACCGGCTGAGCGAGACGAGAGGAACACCGCACCATGCGCAGCATGACGATCGACAGCAGAGCCGAGATCGAGTCGGCGTTCGCGGGGTTCCCCTCGGGGGTGGCCGCGCTCGCGGCCGACGTGAGCGGCGCGCCCGTCGGGCTCGTCTCTACCTCGTTCACCGTCGGCGTGTCGTTCGAGCCGCCGCAGGTGCTGTTCTCGGTGCAGAGGTCGTCGCGTACGTGGCCGACATTGCGCCGTGCTGAGCGCATCGGGGTGTCCGTGCTCGCACGGGGTCACGAGGCCGTATGCATGCAGCTTGCCTCGCGCTCGCGCGACCGCTTCGCGGGACTCGACATCACGCGGGGCGAGGGCGGCGCCCTGCTCGTCTCCGACGCCGCCATGTGGCTCGAATGCTCACTGCACAACGAGCTCGACAGCGGCAGCCACACGCTCGTGATCCTCACCGTCGAGCGCGTGCACGTCGGCGACGGCGCCGAACCTCTCGTGTATCACCACCGTGGCTTTCGCGATCTCGCGCGGATCGCGTCGGCGGAGAGCCGGGGCCGCGCCGCGGTCGAGGCCGCCGCGTAGGCCGCCGCATCCGATCGACCCTCGAGGAAAGGACGAGACATGTCTCTCACCGTGACCGTGGTGGCCGGCAACCCCAAGCCGGCTTCACGCACTCTCGACGCGGCCCGTCTGGTGGGCCTGCGCTTCGCCGACGAGGTCGGCGAGGTCGACGTCGTCACGCTGGGCGTCGGCCTTCTGGGGTGGGGCGATGAGGCGGTGAAGAGCGCGGTGGCCGCGGTGCGCGCGAGCGACGTCGTGGTGGTCGCGTCGCCGACGTTCAAAGCGACCTACTCCGGGGTGCTCAAGCTCTTCCTCGACCAGTTCGAGACGGGCACGGGGCTGGCGGGCGTGACAGCCGTCCCGCTCATGCTCGGCGCCGGTCCCGCGCACTTCATGGCCCCCGAGGTGTTCCTCAAGCCGCTGCTGGTCGAGCTCGGCGCGGTCGTGCCCGTGCAGGGCCTCTACCTCTCCGATCGCACCTACGCCGAGCCGGGTTCCCTGGACCCGTGGATCGAGAGGTGGGGGCCCGCCGTGCTCGCGTCGGCCGGAGCATCGAAGGCAGGCGCAGCATGAGCGCGATCGAGCCGGTGCCGGGCCTCGACGCGCGTGTCCTCCGGGACGCCCTCGGACACTACGCCTCGGGAGTGACGATCGTCGCGGCCGTCGTCGACGGCGAGCCGGCCGGCTTCACCTGTCAGTCGTTCTACAGCGTGTCGCTCGATCCGCCGCTCGTCTCCTTCAGCGTCATGCGCACCTCGACGACATATCCCCGCATCCGACCGGGAGGCCGCTTCTCGATCAACGTGCTCTCGCGCGACCAGCACGACATCTCGTCGCAGTTCGCCCGCAGCGGCACCGACAAATGGGCCGGTGTCGACTGGTCGCCGACGGATGCCGGCAACCCCGTCATCGCGGACACCCTCATGTGGCTCGATTGCGAGCTGTGGGCCGAGCACGAGGCCGGTGACCATCTCATCGTCATCGGCCGCGTGCTCCAGCACAGCCCGGCCGAATGGCATTCGCGCGACCCGCTGCTGTTCTTCAAGGGAAAGTATCGCCACCTGCGCGACGCGGACGAGTGGGGGTGAGTGGGCTCGCCCAGCTGACCGTGTCCCATGACATGAGGCGGGTCTCACGACAGCGGGATGAGGACGCTGGCGCCAGTCTCCTGTAGCGGCGGCAGGAGTATCAGGCGCCAGTGCAGGATGGGGGCTCCGTCATGGCTCTACGCGGCCTGCTGGAACCGGGATGATCCAGGATGATGCAGGTGATGCGATATGGTCGGCATCATGCGCACTACCCTCTCCATCGACGACGCGCTGCTCGACCGGGCCAAGCAGCGGGCACAGCAGCGCGGCGTGACGTTGGGCCGCTATGTGGAAGAGGCGCTGCGTGAGCATCTGTCGGCACCTCCCCGCGTGGGCGAGCCGGTGAGCCTGCCGGTCTTCCCGGGCGGCCGGCTGCGGCCCGGGATCGACCCGTCATCGAATCGCGCGCTCTACGATGCCCTCGACGAACCGGGTGGCAACGCCGCATGATCGTCGTCGACGTGAACGTGCTGGTGGCCGCGCATCTCGCAGAGCACGTCCACCACGAGCGGGCGCTCGCATTCCTCGGCCGAGCGCTGACCGAGGACCTCGTGATCGTGCCGGATGCGGTGTGGTCGGGGTTTCTGCGCATCGTCACGAACGGCCGGATCTTCGAGACGCCGTCCACGATCGAGCATGCGTCCGAGTTCGTGCGCGCTGTCGTCGGCGCGGCGGGCTATCGCCATGTGTCAGGGCTGGTCGACGGGATCGAGCCGTTCCTGCGACTGTGCGCGACATCGGATGCGTCGGCGAACCTCGTGCCCGACGGTTATATCGCCGCCGTGGCGCTCGCGCATCGCTGTCCCGTCGCGACCTTCGACCGCGACTTCCGCCGCTTCGACGGGATCGAGATCGTCACGCCCGAGTAGCGCTCCTGCGACGCGGCCGGGCTCTCGCCTCACTGCGGCGCGGTCGTGCACCCCGCCGCGTCAGCTGCCGTCGCGAAGCTCGAGCAGGGTGCGCTCCTCGAAACGGATGTCGGCGAACTCGGCCACGCAGCGCTCGCCGAGGGGGGATTGCGCCATGAGCCCGGCGGCGAAGGGACCATCGGTCGTCATCCGGAACAGGCGCACGAACCGCCAGGTGCGGCCGTCGGACGAGGAGTGGAAGACGTACGCCTCGCCGATGCGAGCCAGGCGCAGGAACGCGTGATCGTCGGCGACGACCGTGGAGTCGACGTCGTCGGAGTACCTGTTCGTGACCACGCTGACGATCATCGCCTCGCCCTGCGGGGAGAGCTCGAAGCAGAGCTTGGCCCAGTGGTCGGGTCCGCTCCACAGGGTCAGCGCGCCGGCGTCGAACGTCGTCCTGCGGCCCGGCACGCGCACGCGGGCGGAGAGCACGAAGTCCCCGTCCACGGCGAAGCCGAGGCTCGTCGCGGCGTGCTGGAACGGATGACGGCCGGTCGCGTCGTTCGTCCAGTCGACGTGGCCCGCCGACGTCAGGATCAGCGTGTCGTCGACGACCCGGACGTCGCCTTCGCCGTGGGTCCAGGAGAGCTCGGGCAGCCCCGGCACGCGAACGCTCATGGGCGGCTCATGTCCCGAGAGTCGGAAGCGGCTCCCGCGCTCGGCCAATCGGCCACGGCCCGGCGGAACAGCGAGAGCGCCTCCTCGACGGCGGTCACCGCGACGTGCTCGTCGACGCTGTGGACGACGGCCGGGTCGCCTGGCCCCCACACGACGATCGGCGTCCCCTCAGGCAGACGGCCCACGAGCACCGAGGCATCCGTGAAGTAGGCCACGGGATCGGGCGACACGGCCGCGGGAAGCCTCCGGATCCAGGCGTCGTCGGACGAGGACCATACCGGCGCCAGCTCGAGGTCGACCCTCACCTCGTCGACCCGCTCGGCCCACCACGCGTGCAGCGCGCTCGCATCGGGCCGCACGATGCGGTGGTCGACGGCGGCGCTGGCGTGCGCGGGCACGATGTTGTGCACGAGACCGCCGGAGAAGACGCCGACGTTGACCGACTCGGTGCCCAGATCGTCGTGTCGTCTGAGCGGCAGCGACTCGAGCTCGCCGAGCGTCGACGCGAGGGCGAGCACGGCGTTGCGCCCTCGCTCCGGAGTGCTCCCGTGCGCCGCGACGCCCGCGGCCGACACCGTCAGCCAGTACGCGCCGCGATGCCCGAGCGCGATCCGGTTGCCGGTCGACTCGGGGATCACGACGGCGGCGACATCCGTGCCCGCGAGCAGCTGGGCGGCAGAGGGAGCGCCCAGGCACCCGGCCTCCTCGCCCGTCGTCACGGCGAGCGCGACGCGCGCGCCGGCGGCGAGACCGTCGGCGACGGTGCACATGGCCGCGGCCAGGCCCGCCTTCATGTCGGAGCTGCCGCGGCCGTGGAGCAGGCCGTCGACGATGCGCGCGGAGAGGGGCGGATGCGTCCATCGTTCCGGATCGCCGACGGGAACCGTGTCGACATGGCAGGCGAAGAGCAGCACCGGCCCGCCATCCGTCGTGGGCCGCACCAGGCAGGCGTCCCGGTCGGGAGCGACGCTGACGACCCCCGATGCGCCGACCAGCTCGCGCATGCGCTCGGCGACCGCGGCGAGGGCCCGTCGCTCGCCCGCGCCGCCCGTGGTCGACTCTTGCTGCACCAGCCATCGCAGAAGTCGGACGACCTCGGACGTGCCCTCGGAGCCGTCGTCGAGCACGTCGATCACGGCAGGCTCCTCGTGCTCTCACGCTCGACCAGCCGAGGGCTGAAGGCGAGCCGGGTGGCCTCGATCGCGTGCGCCGAGCCGTCGGAGATCGCCGCCCTCAGGCCGAGGAGGCGAAGGGCCTCCGCGGCCATGCGCGCGGTGGGCTGGGCGAGCGTGGTGAGGGTGGGGGAGACGTACGTGGCGAACTCGATGTCGTCGATGCCGGTGACCTGGACCTCCTCGGGCACCCGCAGCCCGAGGTCGTGGCAGGCGCGCAGCGCGCCGATCGCGATCAGGTCGTCGGCGCACACGATGGCGTCGGGGCGCTGCGGGCGCGCGAACAGCGTGCGCACGGCGGCCTCGCCGCTGGCGACGGAGAACTCGCCGAGCACGATGCCGTCGGGGGCGACCTGCAGGCCGAGGAGCGCGGCGTTCTCGCGGAAGCCTCGCGCGCGATCGACCGTCGAGGAGTTCGTCATCTCGGACGTCACGAACGCGACGACCCGGGCGCCCCGGTCGCGCAGGTGCTCCAGGAGCATCCCGAGCGCGCGGTGGTCGTCGAGACCGACCCAGTCCGTGCCGTCCACCTCGACGCGCCGGTCGAGTTGCACGAGCGGCACGGCGGCGGCCGTGCGGGCGACGGCGGGGATGCTGGCGACGTCGTCGCAGGGGCTCACCACGACGCCGTCGACGTGCCGCTCCACGAGGGCCCGCAGGTGCTCTGCCTCGACGTCGGGGTCCTGCCGCGAGTCGCACAGCAGCAGTTGCTTCCCCTCGTCGTGGAGCGTGCGCTCCAGGCCGTCGACGAGGCTCGTGAAGAACGGGTTCAGGATGCTCGGCACGACCATGCCGACCGTGTCGGTCCGCCTCCGGCGCAGCGCCCGTGCGATGCCGTTGCCGGAGTATCCGAGTCGCGTCGCGGCCTCCCGCACCCGGGTCGCGATCTCGGGGGCGACCGGTCGCGATGAGGTGAGGACCCGCGAGACCGTCGAGGGCGAGACCCCCACCGCGTCGGCCACGTCGGCCAAGGTCACCGTTCTCACCCTCACACGCTACCCGGTGCGTGGCGCAGAGGAGGGAAATCCTTTGCCGTTCCCCTCAGGGCTTTACGCACCGGAAACACAGGGTGATCGCCACGGAAACGAGAAGCGACCACGCTGGTGGGCAACAACACTCGGCAATCGTTGTCCCATATCCCATATCCCATATCCCACGTCCCGTTGCCGAGTCCCATACGCCGAATCGACGTGTCCGCTCGATTCGCGATCCGGAAGGGGCGCCGTATGGCGGAGGTCCGCACCGTCACGGGTGTGATCGGCAGTGATCGGCTGGGGTTCGTGCTGCCGCACGAGCACCTGCTCAACAGCATCGAGGCCGGTGGCCTGGTGCCGGACCCCGAGTTCCCCGAGCTCTTCGAGGCACCGGTGACCCCCGACGTCGCGTGGCTGCTGCGCGATCGTCCGTACGCGTCGAAGGACAACTGCGTGCTCGACGTGCCCGACGACGCCGCCGCGGAGCTCTCCCACTTCCGCTCTCTCGGCGGATCGACCGTGATCGAGGTCACCGCCGAGGGCCAGGGCCGCGACCGTCGCGGGCTCGCCGCCCTCGCCGAGCGCACCGGCGTGCAGATCATCGCGGGCGGCGGCTGGTACCTGGAGCGGTTCCATCCGGATGTCACCGCGGGCGACGACGTCGACGCGATGGCGGCGCTCCTGGTCGCCGACTACGCCCGCGTCGACGACACGGACGGCCCGCGATCGGGCGTGATCGGAGAGATCGGCGTCTCACCGGCGTTCACGGCGCGCGAGGAGAGGTCGCTGCGCGCGGCCTGCCGCGTGCAGCGGGCGGTCGGCCTCCCGATGTGGATCCACCTGCCCGGGTTCGTCCGTCACGGCGGGCGCGTGCTCGACGTCGTGCTGCGCGACGAGGGCGTGGATCCCGCCGCCGTCGTGCTCTGCCACGTCGACCCGTCGGGCGGCGACCCGGGCTATCAGCGCTCGCTCGCCGACCGGGGCGTCTGGCTCGAGTTCGACATGATCGGCATGCCCTACCGTTTCACGCTGCCCGGCGAGGGCCAGTCGCCCAGCCCCGCCGAGAGCGCGGCGGCGATCAAGCGCCTCGCCGATGCCGGCTTCGGCGACCGTCTGCTGTTCAGCCACGACCTCTTCCTCAAGGGGATGCTGCGCAAGAACGGCGGGAACGGCCTCGCCTACATCCCCGCGATCTTCCTCGACCGCCTCATCGACCTCGGCGTCGACGAGTCCGTCGTCCGATCCGTCAACACCACCAACGTGCGCCGGCTCTTCGAGCTCGCGGCGCACGACTGAGCACCGAGAGGAACCCATGTCCCGCATCCTGATCGCCGGCGAGAGCTGGATGACGACCAGCACCCACACGAAGGGCGTCGACGCGTTCACCCTGCACTCCTACGTCGAGGGCGTCGCGCAGCTGCGTGCGGCCCTCGAGTCGGGAGGTCACGAGGTGGTGCACATGCCCGGCCATCGCGTGCCGCTGGACTTCCCCGAGACCCCCGAGCAGCTCGGCGCGTTCGACGTCGTCGTGCTCTCGGACATCGGCGCGAACTCGGTGCAGCTCGCCCCCGACGTGATCGACCGCTCGATCCCCGGCCGCGATCGCCTGCAGGAGCTCGCGGCCTGGGTCGCCGGCGGCGGGGCGCTCGTCATGATCGGCGGCTACCTCTCGTTCACCGGCTTCCAGGCGCTCGCGGCGTACCGCGAGACCGACCTCGCCGCCGTGCTGCCCGTCGAGCTGCTCCCGGGCGACGACCGGGTCGAGCGCCCCGCCGGCGTCGTGCCCACGGTGCTCGACGTCGAGCACCCCGCCATCGGCGGCGCCGGCTCGGAGTGGCCGGCGCTGCTCGGCTACAACCGCACGATCCCGAAGGACGGGGCCGATGTGCTCGCGACGATGGGCGGCGACCCGCTCGTCGCGGTGGGGGAATACGGCGAGGGCAGATCCGCGGTCTTCACGAGCGACTGCTCGCCGCACTGGGCACCGCCCGCCTTCTGCGACGAGTGGCCGGGCTATGCGCAGCTGTTCAACGGCATCGTCCGGTGGGTGACGGAGCGGCCATGACCCGATCGTCGTCCCTCCTCGAGCGCTGCGCCGCCGCCCTCGCGCTCGCGGCCGACCATCCGCTGCTGCGGGCGATGTCCGACGGCACCGTGCCGCCGGCCGTCTTCGCGCGCTACCTCGTGCTCGAGGAGGGGTTCGTCGACACCGCGGCGCGCCTGGTCGAGGTCGTGGCGGTGGCGGAGACGGATGCGGCGGCGGCGCGGCGGCTGGCGGAGACCCGCGCCGATCTCGAGGGAGCGCAGCGCGCGCACCTCGCGGCGGCCCGAGCCGGCACGGCGAGCGTTCTCGGCGCACCTCCGGCTGCCCACGATGTGCTCTCCCGTCACACCCTCGCGCTCGCCGACGCGCACGGTGCACCGGCGGTGACGGTCTGCCTCGCCGCCGCCGAGACCCTCTACGCGAGGTGGTGCGCGGCGGCCGCCGCTCGAGACGCGATCCGTCCCGCGGCGCTGCAGGGCTGGATCGACCTGCACGCCACCGCGCGATTCGCGGAGCAGGCCGCCTTCTGGCGGTCGCTCGTCGACCGCATCCCCGAGGACGAGGTCGGCGACGCCGAGCTCGACGCCTGGTTCGCCGGCATGCTCGCCGCCGAGAACGCCTTCCACGCCGCCGCCGAAGCCGATGACGCCTCCGGAACCGATGAAGAGGATGCCGCATGACCGCCGAGCTGACCGGCGCTGAGTCGTCCGCCGTGCCCCGCGCCCCGGAGCATCCGCGCGTGCCGGATCTCGTGACCGTCGAGGCGCGCCTCACCGAGCGCGGCATCCCGTTCCGCCGTCTCTCCGTCGGGGCGGACGCCTCGATCGTGGTGTCGTCGTACGGCGCGCGGGTGTACGGGCCGTTCTTCGGCGCCGGCGCCTCCGAGTCCTGGCTGCCGGAGGCCTTCGCGGACGCCGACGCCTTCGCCGCGCTGCACGACGGCGGCGCATGGAACGTCGGCGGCGACCGGGTGTGGATCGGCCCCGAGATCGAGTACATGATCCCGGATCGCGACCGCTACTGGGAGACCTACACGATGCCCCGCTCGCTCGACCCCGGCGAGCACGTGCTCTTCGGCGACGACGGCGAGCCGACGATGCACCGGCACGCGCGGCTCGCGGCGCACGCGAGCGGCGGCGCGCACGCCTCGTTCGACATGACGATCCGGGTGCGGGCGACCCCGCATCCGCTGCGACAGCTGACCGACGCCTCGGCCGCCGGAGTCGAGTTCGCCGGCTATGCGACCGAGATCACCCTCTCGCAGCTGGCCGCCGCGCCGCTGCCCGCCGAGTCGTGGATGCTGCTGCAGGTCATCGCGGGCGGCACCGCGCTCGTGGCGGGGGCGCCCGGCATGCGCGTCACCGACTACTACGAGCCCGTGGGCGCTCTGCTGCGCGACGCCCCCGGCGGCAGCGCGGTGCAGGCCACCGGCGCCGATCGCTTCAAGATCGGCTTCGCCGCCGCGCACGTCTCGGGCCGGCTGGGGTATCTTCGCGACGTCGGCGACGGTCGTGCGGTGCTCTTCATACGCTCGGGCCCGGTGCATCCGGGGCTCGACTACGCGGAGGAGCCCGACGCCCGACGAGGTCACCGCGGCGACGCCCTGCATATCTACAACGACGACGGCGGACTCGGCGGCTTCGCCGAGATGGAGGCGCGCGGAACGCCCGTGGCGGCCGTCCGCACGGCGGACGGCACGGGCCGGCCGGTGTGCGACCGCTTCTCCAGCTGGTGGTTCCGCGGTCCGCGCGCCGCCGTGCACGACATCGCGCGGCAGCTCGTGCACGTGGACCCCGACGCTGTCCGTCCTCCGGCCGTGGTGGCGTCATGACCTCGCCCGCCCGTGCGCTCGCCGACCTCCAGCAGCTCGTCTCGTACGGTCCGCGCTTCCACGGCGACCCCGGCATCCGGGCGGCGGCCGACTGGCTCGAGTCGGAGCTCGTCGCGGCGGGGCTCGCGCTCGCGCGGCAGTCCGTCCGGCTGCCGGGATGGCGGCCCGGAACGGTCTCGCAGGTCACGGTCGTCGACCCCCTGATCCGGACGCTGCCGGCGTGGCCGATGCTCGGCAGCGGAGGCGCGGAGGGCACCGTGGGCGGCCGGGTGAAGCAGCTCGGACCGCAGGGGCTGTGGGGCGACTCGCAGACCTGGCAGCGCTTCGTCGTGCTCGGAGGCGACGGCCGTGCGGTGGCCTACCTGCACGGTCGCGACGACGGTCCGGCGTCTCCGCAGCCGCTGCCCGCGGGATCGGATGCGCAGCTGCCGCACCTGGCCATCGGGCACCTCGACGCACGGCAGCTCACCGAGTGGATCCGCGACGACCGGCATCCGAGCGTCGAGGTCGCGTGCGACGCCCACCGCGGGGGCGACGCGGTGGGCGACAACCTCATCGTCGACGTGTCCGGGACGGGCGACGGCCGTGCGCTCCTGTGCGGTCACTACGACACGTTCTTCAACACGGTCGGGGCCTACGACAACGGCAGCGGGACGATCGCCCTCCTCCAGCTGCTGCGCGAGTGGACCCGCACACCGCCCGTGCGCTCGGTGCGGGTGGTGTTCTTCACCGCCGAGGAATGGCACCTCGGCGGCTCGCGTCACTACGTGGCGCAGGCGGATGCGGCGGACGCCCTGGCCCCCGGGTCGCCCGACGGCATCGCCGACCTCGACTTCGTGCTCAACATCGACGGCCTCGGACGCGGATCGTTCCTGGAGGCGTTCGCCTCGCCCGAGACCTTCGACACGGCACTGCACGAGAGCATCGTGGAGCACGCCGCGGCATCCCGGCCGGATCTCACGGTCGTCTCGCGCTTTCCGCCGACCACCGGCACCGACGACGCGTCGTTCTACCGGGCGGGCGTGCCGAGCGCCTTCCTGACGTTCAACGACCTGCACCGGCTGCACCAGCCCGACGACCTTCCCAACGAGGGCATCGCGGGCAACGTCGCGTGGACGGTCGGACTCGCCCGCCGCCTCGTCGACACCCTGCCGCGTGCGGACCGCTTCGCGCGCCCGGGGATCCTGTAGGCGGGGCCTACGCGCGCGCTTCGTCGTCCCCCAGGGCGCGGATGACCTCGATGCCGCGCTGCTCGAGCGCGGTGAGCGTCTCGTTCTCGCCCCGGGCGTCGGTGATCACGACCGAGACGTCGTCGAGCGGACCGACCGGCGCGAACGACATCACGCCGAGGTGCCGGCTCTCGGCGAGCACGATCACCCGGTCGGCGGTCGAGGCCATCGCCGCCTTCAGCCGCGCGTCGGTCTCGTCGTAGTCCGACATCACGTTCGCCTCGGCGTTGATGCCGGCCACGCCCACGAGCGCGACGTCCCACCGGTGCTCGCGGAAGAACTGCTCGGCCGCCGAACCGCGCAGACTCAGCTCTCCGGGCTTGAGCTCGCCGCCCGGCGCGAGCACGCGGATGTCGGAGTCCCGCCCGAGCACCTCCATCACCTGCACGCTCGTGGGGGCGGCGAGCACCTGCAGGTGCCGGCGTCGCATCTCGAGCGCGACGTAGTACGCCTTGGTGCCGAAGTCGATCCCGATGTTCGCCCCGCGGGGGATGAGGTCGACGGCCGCGGCCGCGATCGCCTTCTTGCCCTCGACGTTCGACTTCATCCGTATCGCGAACGGCGGCTCGAAGCTCCGGCCCGAGTTGAGCACCGCTCCGCCGTAGACGCGGCGCACGATCCCCTGCTGGTCGAGCTGGTCGATGTCGCGGCGGATGGTCAGCTCGGTCACGCCCAGCTGCACGGCGAGGGCCGCCGTCTCGGCCTTGCCGCCCTGCTCCAGAAGCTCGATGATGCGCTGCTGGCGCTGCTTCTTGTCACCCACGCAGAGATCCCTTCCGATGCGGCATCGCGCATATCTCCTGACGAACAGTATCCGGTGTGGGAATGTGCCCCACGGTCAGCCCAGCTCGGGATGCACGTCGACGACGTCGAGGATCAGCTCGAGCTGCTCGCCGACGGCCAGCAGCTCGACGTCGTCGCCGTAGCGGCCGACGACCTGGATCCCGACCGGCAGCCCCTCGGACGTGAAGCCCGCGGGCATCGCGAGCACCGGATGCCCGGTCATCACGAGGTGGCACGCGAGCCGCTGCCACTGGAAGTAGCGGTCGAAGTGCTCGTCCTCGATCTGCGGCACCCACGGCAGCTCGGCGGGTGGCGCGACCACCGGAGCGCCGGGGCAGACGAACGCGTCGAAGCTCCGCAGCAGCTCGGCGAACGCGGCGAACAGGCGATACCTGCGATCCTCGGCCGCGATGAGCTCGGCGGTCGAGAACCCGGATGCCTCGGACACGTTGCGGGCGAAGTCGTCGCGGTACTTCTCGGGGTGGTCGATCGGGTCCCGGCCGAGCAGCGAGAACCAGCCGACGAGCTCGATGATCTCCCACGCGCGTCCGACGCCGGAGAAGTCGACGTCGGCGTCGACGATCTCGACCCCGGCGTCCTCCAGCCTGGCGCGGGTCTGGGCGAACACCGTCCGCACCTGCGCCGAGATCGGCAGCTCGCCGAGGTCCTCGCTCCAGGCCACGCGCAGGGGCGCGGTGCGGGGAGCGCCGAGCTCGGCGGTCGGCCGGGTGCGGGCGGACAGCGGGCTCAGTTCGTCGGAGCCCGACATGCCCGTCAGCAGGAGCGCGGCGTCGCGGCAGGTGCGGGCGACGGGTCCGTTGACCGAGTGGGGCGACCAGGAGCCGCCGCCCGCGACGGCCGGGACGACGCCCGGTGTGGTGCGCAGCCCCACCGCGTTGCAGAACGAGGCGGGGTAGCGCAGACTGCCGCCGGAGTCGGAGCCGTCGCAGAAGGGCAGCATGCCGGCCGCGACCGCGGCGACGCCGCCGGTGGAGCCGCCCGCGTGCCGGTCGAGGTCGAACGGGTTGCGGGTGATGCCGAAGACGTCGTTCCAGGTGACCGTGCCGACGCCGAACTCGGGCGCGTTCGTCTTGCCGATGACGAGCGCGCCGGCCTTCCGCAGCTTCGCGACGTGCGGCACGTCGGCGTCCGCGGGGCCGCGGCCGGCGAACGCGCGGGATCCCCGCGAGGTCGGCATGCCCGCGACGTCCACCAGATCCTTGATCGCGATCGGCAGCCCGTGCAGGGGGCCGAGGGCCTCGCCGGCCTCGCGCGCGCGGTCGGCCTCGGCGGCGAGGGCGAGGGCCTCCTCCCGGGGCAGGCGGTGCACCATGACGTTGACGGCGTCGTTCGTGGCGTCGGTCCGGTCGAGGAACGCGGTCATCACCTCGACAGCGCTCAGCTCTCCGTCGCGGATGGCGTCGCGCAGCCTCGTGGCGGTCCAGAAGTAGAGGGGCGGCTCGGCGGCGGTCTCGGTCATGGTGTCTCCCGGTGTCATGGTGTCTCCCGGTGCGCGGAGCGGTCGGTGGCGGGCGGCGGGCAGGGCATCAGGTATCGCGGAGGGTGGTCCGGGGCGGGACGAGCGCGACCGGGGCGACGCGTGCGGGGAGGGCCGCCTCGACCGCGCCGGCCCGCCGCAGCAGCTCGACGTCCTCGTAGGCGCGGGCGAGCAGGGTCAGGCCGACGGGCATGCCGATGTCGGTCATCACGCCCATCGGCAGGGTGACGCTCGGCAGCCCGACGCGCCGCATCGCGTGGTTCATCGTGGAGAAGATCGTCCCGTCGGCCCACGAGGCCGCGGCGGAGTCGCCGTCGACGTCGGTGTTCCAGCGCCCGACGTCGGAGTTGGCGGGGAAGGCGACGAGGTCGAGGCGCTGTTCCCGCATCCAATCGTCGAAATGGCGTTCGCGGGCGGTGACGAGGCCTCGCAGCGCCGGATCGGCGACCTCGGCGATGCGCTCCGGCGACGGGGGATCAGCGGCGAGGATGCGGGCGAAGTCGAAGCGGTCACGGCCCGGATGCGGATCGCCGGCCGCGTCGTCGAGGGCCCCCGGCGGGGTCGGGCGCACGAGCGCCGGGTCGACCGAGGAGAGTGTGCGCCCGTCGCCGAACACGTCGAGATGCTCCTGCCAGGCGGCGGTCAGCAGGTCGCCGAGCTCGAACCGGGTCCACGAGGGGGAGAGCAGCCCCTCCTGCTCGAGGGTGGCTCGTGACGCCGACCGGCCCTCGTACGCCTCGACGAGCGGGAAGTCGACGGGGACCAGGATTGCGCCGGACGCCCGGAGCACCGCCCCGGCGCGTTCCCACAGCGCGCGGATCGACGGCCGCAGCGGGATCCCCGCCACGTCGCCCGAGTCCTCGCCGAGATACAGGCGGGGAACGCCGATGCGCAGGCCGGCCAGCTCGTCCGCGCCCCCGCCGGTCACGGCGTGCGAGGTCAGCGCGGCCGCGGCGTCGGCGGCGGCCGACACGTCGACCGCGTCCTGCCGCTGCCAGTGATCGCGGGGATCGGGACCCGCGATCGCCGCCAGCACGTCGAGCATGTCGGCGACCGACACCGTGTGCGGCACGACCACGTCGCGGTGCGGATGCAGCGGCCAGTTGCCCGCGCTCGGGATGACGCCCCAGGACGGCGTGTAGGCGACGAGCGCATTGTTCGAGGCGGGAGAGCGGCCCGACGAGACCGTCTCCTCGCCGATGCCGAAGGAGCACAGCCCCGCCGCGACCGCGACCGCGGAGCCGATCGAGGATCCGGAGTGCCAGGCGGCGGCGAGCCAGTCGGGATTATAGGGGCTCCGGGTGCGGCCGTGGAGGCCGGCCTGGCCCCCGCCGATCGCCATGGGCGGCATGTTCGTCTTGCCGACGAGCAGCGCCCCGGCGGCCCTGAGCCGCTCGACGACGATCGCGTCGCGACGGGCGACGAGGTCGGCGAAGGCGGGCGAGCCCGCGGCGAGGGGGAGCCCCTCGACGGCGAAGCTGTCCTTCACGGTGTACGGCACCCCGTGCAGGGGGCCGCGCACACGGCCCGACGCGCGCTCGTCGTCGAGGGTCCGCGCGTGGGCGAGGAGACGCGGATCCCGCACGGGGACCGCGCCGAGCGACGGTCCGCCGGGGCGACGGTCGTCGATCAGCGTGAGGCGGGCAAGCACGGACTCGGCCAGGGCGGCGGAGGTGGTCGCGCCGGATCCGAGCCGGGCGCGGGTCTCTGCGATCGACGGCATCGCGAGGGGGGCGGCGGTCTCGGGCCCGTCGGCGGTGTCACGGCTCATGGATGCCTTCACGGATGACGCGGGGGATGAGGAGGAAGAGGGGTGGGCGGTGCTCGGCGGGTTCGCGTCCCGCCGAGCACCGGTCCGTCCGGTCGGTCAGCTGCACTCGGCCGTGTAGAGGAACGGCGCGATCTCGTCGGTGTCGACGTTGTCGGCCGTCACGAGGGCCCACGGCGACCAGACGACCTGCTCCGTGATGGAGTCGGCGTCGACCTCGCCCTTCAGGATCTGTGAGATCAGCGCGGTCGCCTCGTAGCCCTGCTGGTAGGGGCTCTGGGCGATCAGCGCGTCGTACGAGCCCTCGCGGAGCTCCTCGACCTGCGCCGACGCGGTGTCGAAGCCGACGTGCACGGCCTCGGATCCCGCGGTGCGGATGCCGTTGGCGGCACCGGTGCCGGCGCCGATGTTCGTGGAGAACACCAGGCTCAGGTCCGGGTTGGCTGCGAGCGCCGACGACACCGCCTGCGACGCCTCGGCGGCGTCCCCGCCGACGTACTGGAACTCGAGGACCTCGAGGTCGGACTCCTCCTCGATCGCGTCGCGGAAGCCCTCGGCGCGGGCGGACTGCACCGCATTGCCCGGTGCATCCGTCACGATCAGCACCTTGCCCTCCGTCACGTCGAAGTCGGTCAGCGACTGCACGGCCGCGTCGTACGACGACTGGTAGTTGTCGGTGCGGATGCTCTGGATGTAGTTGTCGTCCGAGAGGAACGAGTCCGGCATGACGAGCGGATGGCCCTCCGCCGTGTAGGGCTCCATCGTGGCGTTGAAGGCGTTGTTGTCCCAGACGGTGAGCAGCATCCCGTCGGGGTCGGTGGCGAGCACGGACTGCAGGACCTGCATGAGCTCCTCGTTCGAGGTGCCCGGCGTGCCCTGGATGTTCAGGGTCACGCCCTGCTCCTCGGCGGCCGCCTGGGCGCCGCAGTACATGGCGCCGTAGAACTCGCCGGTGCTCTCGGGGGTGACCATGGCGATCGTGATGTCGCTCGTGTCGCCGCTCTCCGACGATCCGGGATCGGCGGTGGACGAGCAGCCTGCGAGCAGCAGGGGGACGGCCAGGACCGCTCCGGAACCGAGCAGCCAGCTACGACGGGTGCGCACGCTGTGAGTCATTTCTTCTCCTTGATGGACGTTGCGAGGGTGGGTGTTGCGCGGTGGGTGTGGCGGGTGGTGCTCGATGCTCGGATCCGGGCGGACTAGCCGCCCTGCTTGGCAGCCCTGCGGCTGCTGCGGTCCAAGCTGACCGCGACGAGGAGCATGGCTCCGATCGCGATGGTCTGGTAGAAGGGCGAGAGGTTCACGATGACCAGCCCCGACTGCAGGATGATGGCGAGGAACGCGCCGAAGATCGCGCCGAGGAAGCTGATCCGGCCCCCGGTGAGGGCCGTCCCGCCGATGAGGGCCGCCGCGATGGCCGCCATCGAGTCGTTGAGGTGACCCGAGATGTTGGTGGTCGAGTAGCGGGCCAGGTCGATGAAGCCCGCGAGTCCGGCGAGGCCCGACGACAGCACGAAGATGAAGATCGTGTTGCGCAGCGTCTTGATGCCCACGCGGCGGGCGGCGAGCTTGTTCGAGCCCATCGCGAGGGTGTGCGTGCCCCACGGGGTGAAGCGGTAGCAGATCCAGATGACGCCGATCGTGACCAGGCTCAGGAGCATGGGCAGCGGCAGGGCGCCGAACGAGATGGCGCCGAACCAGGTCTGCAGCTCGCGGGGCATGCCGAACAGGTTCACTCCCCCGGTGATCACCTGTGCGATCCCGGTCGCGACCGAGAGCATGCCCAGGGTCGCGACGAGCGCGTTGACTCCCACGATGCCGACCATCACGCCGTTGACGGCGCCGATGACCGCCCCGATCAGGATCGCCATGAGCAGTCCCACCACGAGCACCACGGGCACCGGGAGCGTGCCCGAGAGTGCGATCATCAGCTGGCCCGACAACACGGAGGACAGGATCACCGCAGCACCCTGCGAGATGTCGATCTGGCCGGCCGACATCAGGACCGCCTGGCCGATCGCGAGCAGGAGCACCTGCGACGCGGTCAGCGCCATGCCGCGGATGTTCGCCTCGCTGAGGAACGCACCACCGGGCGAGAGCGCCTGGAAGATCGCGATCAGCACGATCTCGACCAGGATGATCTGGACCGCGCGGTTGGAGAGCACGCGGGCGATCCCGTGCTTGGTCGTCGAGCCGCGGGGGGACGTGGAGTCCGCGGCGTCGAGCACGGACGTCGATGACTCGGTCATGATCAGTCCTCTCCCACCATGACGGTGACGACCTCGGAGACGGTGAGCCCGGCGGGCGGAAGATCGGCCGCGATCGTGCCGTGACGCAGCACGACGACCCGATCGGCGAGCTTGAGCACGCTCGGGATGTCGTGCGAGACGAGCACGACCCCGAGGCCCTGGTCGGCGGCACGCTTGATGGAGTCGAGCACGATGCCGACCTGCTTCGGGCCGAGGGCGGCCGTCGGCTCGTCGAGCAGGATGATGTGCTTCGCCCACTTCATCGCGCGGGCCACCGCGAGCACCTGGCGCTGACCTCCGGAGAGGCTGACGACGGGCAGGCGTACGTCGCGCAGCGTGGAGATGCCGAGATGCTCGATCGCGCGCGTGGCCTCACGGCGCATCCGGGGACGGTCGACGAAGGCGAACGGCCCGAACCGGTGTACGAGCTCGTTGCCGAGGAAGAGGTTCTCGGTGACGCTGAGATCCGGGGCGAGCGCGAGGTCCTGGTAGACGACGCCGACCCCGAGGTGTCTGGCGTCGGCGAGCGAGGAGAGGCTCTCGCCCTTGACCTTCACCGAGCCGACGTCGGCGGCGTGCGAGCCGCAGATGATGTTCATCAGCGTGGACTTCCCCGCGCCGTTGTCGCCGAGCAGCGCCACGATCTCCCCGGCGCGCACCGACAGGTTGACGTCGCGCAGCGCGGTGACCGCGCCGAAGCTCTTGCCGACGTCGGTGATGGTGAGCACTTCCTCGCTCAAGATCCGGCTCCTTCCTTCTCGACGTCCGCCAGGACGTCGCCGTAGACCGACAGGAACTCGGCGGTGTCCTCCGCCGTGAACACGAGCGGGGGCCGCACCTTCAGCACCTGCCCGGTCAGGCCGACGGCCGAGATCAGCACGTGCCGATCCCGCAGGCCGTTGACCATGAGGCGGGCGGTGTCGCGCGGGGTCTGCCCGTCGGCGCCGAGCATCTCGACGCCGACGAACAGCCCCGACCCCCGCACGTCGCCGACGAGCGCGCTGCCGGCGCTCGCGGCGCGGATGCCTTCCCGCAGCAGCGTGCCGACCTCGAGCGAGCCGGCCACGAGACCGCGGTCCTCGATCTCGTCGAGCACGGCGGTGGCCGCCGCGATCGAGGCAGGGTTGCCGCCGAAGGTGTTGAAGTAGCGGTGGTCCCGGGCGTAGCCGTCCGAGAGGTCGGACGAGAGCACCAGGCTCCCGATCGGCATCCCGCCCGCGAGCGGTTTGCCCGAGGTCACCATGTCGACCGCGTCCGTGTGGCGCTGGAACCCCCACATGTGCTCGCCCAGGCGTCCCATCCCCGGCTGCACCTCGTCCGCGATCACGAGCCCGCCCGCGGCCTGCACGCGGCGGAACGCCTCGGCGAGAAGGCCGCGCTCGCCCGGGTAGATGCCGTCCGTCGACAGGATCGTGTCGATCAGCATCGCCGAGACGCCGAACTCGGACGCCTGCAGGTCGGCGATCGCGGCCGATACGCCGTCGGCGAAGACCTCGGCGGCGTGCTCGCCGTGCAGATGGGTGTCGGGTGCGTCGACGACGCGCACGTACGGCGCGAGCGGCATCGACGGCCCGTTCTCGGGGGAGACGCCGGCGAGCAGCGCGGTGGTGCCGTGGTAGGCCATGCGGGTGACGATCACTCCCCGTCGGCCGGTGCGCCACGCCGCGATCGTGAGCGCGAGGTCGTTCGCCTCCGATCCGGAGTTCGTGAAGATCACGTGGTCGAGGGGTGCCGGGTAGGTCGCGAGGAAGCGCTCGGCGTAGTCGACGACGCCGTCCTGCAGGTAGCGCGTGTGCGTGTTCATCCGTGTGAGCTGACGGTGCACCGCCTCGGCCACGCGCGGATTGGCGTGGCCCACGGCGGGCACGTTGTTGTAGGCGTCCAGGTACTCGACGCCGTCGGCGTCGAGGAGGCGTACGCCGCTTCCGCGCACGACGTGCACGGGCCTCTCGTAGAACAGCGGATAGATGTCGCCGAGCGTCGCGCGTCGGCGGGCGAGCAGGGCCCGGTCGGCGGTGGAGAGGGCGTCGGCGGAGGCCGGATCGAACTTGTTGATCATCTGGCCGCCGGCGGGCGTGGTCGTTGTCACTGGTGCTTCTTCCCGTGCGGGTGGTCGTCGGTCGGGGGGAGGGCGGCGTGCGCGAGCAGGCGCGTCGCGAGCGCGTCGTAGCGCAGCTGATACGCGGCGCGCTCGGGAGAGCTCTGCGCGGTCTCGCGGCCGAGCACGAGCGCCATGACCACCCGGCACAGCATCAGCGTCGGCAGCACCGCGAGCTCGGCGTCGTCGAGGGCGCACCGCCCGGTCATGCGGGCGAGGTAGCGCTCGACGAGCGGGTGGTCGGTCGCGCTCAGGCGCATCGAGAGATAGGCGGCGGTCACGGCGACGTCGAACACGCGCGGGGCGCGCACCGCGTCGCCGAAGTCGATGATCCCCGTCAGCGCGCCGTCGGTGACGAGCAGGTTCGAGAGGTTGAAGTCCGCGTGCAGCACCTGCCGCGGCATCCCCGCGAGGATCGGCGAGACCCGATCGCGGTAGTCGGAGATCACGAGGTGCGCGATGCGGCTCAGCTCGGCGTCGAGGTGGACGTCGACGAGCGGCGCGTGGCGCAGCACGGCGTCGAGCGACCAGTCGTTCGTGTCGGGCACGCGGGCAGCGGACGCGTCGACACCGCGGAGCGCGTCCAGGAGCGCGGCCTGCGCGGCGGCGATGGCGTCGACGAGGGAGGCGGTGAGCTCGGCGTCCTCGAGGGGGATGCCGGGACGCAGGGTCGCGACGAACGTGGTGCCCGCGGGGTCGAGCGGCGATCCGGTGCGCTCGTCGATCAGCAGCGCCGGAACGGGCAGCGGCGTCGCCGCGCGCGCCGCCGCAGCGAGCAGGGCCACCTGCATGTGCGCCGCGTCGCTGCCGTCGGGGAAGGACTTGAGCACGACATCGCCCGACCGGGCGAAGACCAGCGTCGTGCGGTCCGCCTCGCTCGCGGTGTCGCGGACCTCGGTGATCCCGCGCACGTTCCAGTGCGCGAGGAGCACGCTCGTCTCGTCGGGATCCCGGGCGTCGAGGCGAGCGATCACGGCGGCCTCAGGCATCCGTCGCACCGTCGGGGACTCCGCACAGATCGACGATCGTCAGCGCCATGATCTCGATCGCCCTGCGGTACTCGTCGAGATCGAGGAACTCGTCGGGCTGGTGGGCGACGCTGAGGAAGCCGGGGCCGAAGGTGACCGCGGGGACGCCCGCCTTGATCGGCAGGCCCATGTCGGTGTGCGCGGTCACGCCCTCGACGACGGGGTCCATGCCGAGCGAGCGCATCACGGCGAGCGGAGCGGTGACGATCGGCTCGGTGTCGTCGGTCTCGCCGCAGTCGGCGTCGACGAGCCAGGTCAGCACCGGCGGGTTCGCGATCAGCCAGGCGTCGTCGCCGACGAACTCGGCGAGCATCCGCTCGATCTGCGCGCGCACCACGCCGCCCCCGCCGCGCTCGTCGAGCTCCGCGGGCAGGTACTGGATGTCGAAGCGCACCGTGAAGGAGTCGGCCCACGCGCTGGGATAGGTCCCCGCGTCGATGACGGCCAGGTTGATCTGGCACGGCAGGGGCATGTGGCGGTGGTTCTTCTCGGGGAGGGTGCGCCAGGTCGCGTTGAGCCGATCGATCGCGTCCATGAGCCGGCGGCCGTACGCGATGGCGTCGACCGCTCCGCCGTCCTCCCAGGAGGGCTGCTCGATCTCGATGTGGCCGCTTCTGCCCGCGATCGTGATCTCGCCCCACAGGATTCCCCGGCACAGGGGCGCGACCTTCAGGCTGGTCGGCTCGGGGATGACGATGCCGATGCCCGGACGATAGCCGCGGTCGACGAGGGCGAGCGTCCCCATGCCGCCGGTCTCCTCCTCGGTGACCGACGCGTACGCGACGCGGTTGACGAGGGGCACGCCGGCCGTCCGCACAGCCTCGATCGCAGCCAGCGCCGCCGCCATCCCGCCCTTCATGTCGCAGGTGCCGCGGCCGTAGACCCGGTCGTCCGTGAGGGTGCTGGCGAACGGGGCGCCGATGGTCCACCCGCCGCCGCCCGGCACGACGTCGCAGTGGCCGAGGAACATCAGCACGGGCGCGTCGGGGTCGGCTCCCTCGACCGTGGGGGCGAAGGTCCCGACGAGGTCGGGGCGTCCCGTGAAGTCGCGGTCGGCGAAGTAGCCCGGCCCGCCGGCGTGATGGGCCAGGGCCTCGGCGGACGGCTCCCACTGGTCGACGTCGGCGCCGAGGTGCTCGAGACGTCGACGGAGGAACGCCTGGACGGCTCCCTCGCCGGTGACCTCGGGCGCCTCGCCGAACCACGGCCCCACGCTCGGCAGGTCGACCATGTCGCGCAGCAGCTGCACCGAGGCGTCGAAGCGGTTCGCGACAGCGGCGAGCACCGAGGTGCGGATGTCGTCGGAGGTGAGCGTCACGGGGATCTCCTGAGGTCGGGAGGGATCGCGATCGATCTGTTGATGATCATGACGATACTTTTTTATGATCGTCTTGATCTGTTTTGGTCTGATTTTTTACCGTCACGAAACAGCGGCGAAACGTGCGCGTGCCGGTGTCAAATGTGCGGGGATCGGTAGGGCACATGGCGTGCTCGGCCTCGAGCGGCGGCGGGGTGATCCGCCGGGCGCACGCGCACAACTCCGTCGAATCCGCCGATCTGCGCGCCGTGAAGCCGAGGACGTGCCGATTCGACGGAGCTCGGTCTCGCGCATCGCGCCTCTTACGACGTCTGCTTCTTCTCGATGCCGATCTGCCCCGGTCTCGTGGCCGCCGACGCGGTGGGACGCGCGACGGCGATCGTGCTCGGAGGCCTTGCCGACGGCATCCATCGCGTCGTGCTCACCGGTCCCCCATGGGGTCTCTAGTCTCCGCGTGGCGCCGGTTTCCTGCGATGGCTGCCGAAGTCCCGCGCGCCGTCGCAGGATACAGGCGCCATCAGGGGCGAGGGTGCGGCGAGCGCGGGACGGGCACTACGTGGACGAGATCCGCCCCCACGCATCCGACAAGCGCTCGATGCCCGCATCCAGCCGGTCGTCCGGGGTCGCGAACGAGAGACGGAGATGATTCTCCCAGCCGTGCCCGAACCCGCCGCCGGGAAGAAGCGCGACCCCGGCCTGCTCGATGAGTGCGGCGCTCACAGCCGCTCCGCTCCGGCCCGTCGCATCGACGTCGAGCAGGACATAGAAGGCGCCCTGCGGCCGTGCGAACGAGAGATCCGGCAGTCCCTGCAGCGCAGCGCAGACGCGATCACGGCGCAGCCGGTAGCGTTCGGTCATCTCGGTCACGCAGGACTGCGGGCCCGTGAGCGCTGCCACGGCTGCATCCTGCACGAAGGTGGGGGTGCACGACATGGTGTGCTGGTAGACGATCGTGGCCTTCCTCACGATCGCCGGCGGACCCGCCAGCCAGCCGAGGCGCCAGCCCGTCATCGCATGGGACTTGGAGAGTCCGTTGATCACGATCGTGCGCTCGGGCGCGATGGCGGCGGGCGAGACGTGCTCTCCCTGGAACACGAGCCGTGCGTAGACCTCGTCGCTGACGAGGACGAGATCGAACTGCCGGGCCAGTTCGCAGAGCCGGGCGAGCTCGTCGGCGGTGCAGACCCGTCCCGTGGGATTGCTCGGGGTGTTCAGGATGACGGCCTTCGTGCGAGGGGTGATCGCGTACCGCAGCTGCTCGATGTCGATCCGATACCCCGACGACGCGTCCAGCGGCACCTCGACGGGCACCGCGCCGTGCAGGCGCACCATCGCGCCATAGCTCACCCAGCCCGGCGTGAGCACGATCACCTCGTCGCCCGGATCGAGCACGGCCTGGAGAGCGACGAAGAGCGCGTACTTCGCGGATGCGGTGACGAGCACATCGTCCGGCTTGCGGTCCGGACCCGCTTCCGATCGCGCTATCGCCTCCCGGAGCGCGGGCACGCCGGCCGCCGGCCCATAGTGGGTGCGACCGGCTCGGAGCGATCGCACGGCCTCCTCGACGACGTGCACCGGGGTGTCGAAGTCCGGATCCCCACCGGCGAGGTCGACCACGTCGACCCCTCGAGCACGGATTCGAGCCAGCGCGGCCGAGAACTCCATCGTGGCCGAACCCGTCTCGGCGTCGAGTCGTTCTGCGGTGCGTATGGCCGGCACTCGTCGCTCCTTGGTCATCCTTGCAAATGTTGAGTACTACAGTGGACACTACATCGTCGGTCGGGAAGCCCGGACGCACGTCGAGCAAGAGCAGAGGTCAGCAGTGACTCAGAGGATTCCGGTCATCGTGATCGGGGGCGGGATCGTGGGCGCCTCGTGTGCGCTGCACCTGAACCGATCCGGGTATGAGGTGACGGTCGTCGAAGCGGGCACCGTCGGGCATCGTGCGACCCGCCTCGCTGCCGGCGCCTTCCGCAGCCAGTTCGCCCATCCCGAGGAGACCCTCCTCACGATGCGGTCACACGAGATCCGCGACGAGATCCAGGCCCGCTCCGGCGTCGACTTCGGATTCCGGCGGGTCGGCTTCGTGCTTCTCGCCTCCGATGAGGCCGCCGCGGCCGAGCTGAACGCACGACGGGGGTTCCAGAGCGATCTCGGACTCGACATCCGAGACCTCGACGGCGCCGAGCTCCGGGCCCTCGTGCCGGGCATCGCCACCGACGACCTCCTGGCGACACGGTTCACCCCGGCCGACGGCTATGCCCGACCCCAGCACGTGACCCGGCTGCTGATGCAGCTCGCGGTCGACGAAGGCGTGGTGCTGCGCGAGGAGGCGAGCGTCGTCGACATCGAGAGCGACGGCATCGGACAGGCCTCCGGGGTCGCGCTCGCCGACGGCGAGCGGCTGGGCGCCGAGATCGTCGTCAATGCCTCGGGTCTCGGCGCCGCCACGGTGGGGCGGATGCTCGGCACCGCCCTCCCGGTCGGGCCCCGACGCCAGCACCAGTTCTTCACCGGCGAATCCGCGGGCATCGAGCCGTCGAAGGTCCCGAACGTGATGGAACGGTCGCGACGCCTCTACCTCCGGGGCGAAGGAGGGGGATTCCTGCTCAGCACCTCGTCGGCAGACGAGGATCATCGCACCGACACCGACGTCACGTGGCCGCTGACCGACTCGCTGCGCGCCACGCTCGGGCACCGCTGGCCGGCGGTCGCGGACCTCCCGATCACCGACGGCTGGGTCGGGTGCTACCCGATCACGCCGGACGACCGCGCGATCGTCGGCGCGGACCCCCACATGGCGGGCGTCTTCCACGCGGTGGGACTGGGCGGTCACGGCTTCATGCACGGGCTGTCCACGGGCGAAGCGGTCACGGCCGTGGTCTCCACCGGATCGTGGGGCACGATCGATCTCAGCCCGCTCCGTCCGGATCGCTTCACCTCCGCCCCGTCAGGGACGGACGTCGCATGAGCAGACGGATCCTGCGCGGAGGCGTTCTCCCCGACCGCCCAGAGCTCGGCACCGTCGACATCCTCGTGGACGACGGCCGCATCGCCGGGCTCGGTCCTGCCGGCAGCATCGCCCTGAGCGACGGCGATTCCCTGCTGCCGCTGGACGGGATGTGGGTGCTGCCCGGATTCATCGATGCCCATGTGCATCCGATCCACTCGGAGTCGATGAGCAGCGTCGGCCGCGAGGGTGTGCTCGGCGGGGTCACCACGGTGCTGAACCACCTGTATCCGACGCCCGACGAGACGCTCGCCGAAGCCGTTCGCCGCAACGCGGCCGACAGTCGCGACGCGGCGTCCGACTTCGGCTACCACCTGCGGATCACCCCTGACCGGATCGACATGGCCGGCGCTCCCGGCCACCGCTCAGCACTCCTGTCGGCTCAGATAATCGAAGCGCTCACCGTCGGCGGGGTCGTCGCGGTGAAGGCGTTCCTGTCCCACGCCGACGACCGGGTGCGGAGCACCTTGGCCGGTCTCACCGAGATACTCCTCGCCGGCGCCGAGACCGGCATCCCGGTCATCGTGCACGCCGAGCCGGGGGAGGTGATCACGGTCCTCGACGGCCGCTACGGAACCCCTGAGTCGCTCGGGGAGCACGACCGCCGCCGCAGCGCCGATCTCGAGGCGGCCGCCGTCGCGCTCGCCGCCGCCACGGCCCGCGCCGTCGACGCCCGCCTCTACGTGGCGCACCTCTCGTCCGACCGGGCCGTCGATGCGGTGGCGCGCGCCCGCGCCTGGGGCACCCGCGTGCGGGGCGAGAGCTGCACGCACTACTTCGACCTCGACTCGGGACGCACCCTCGGCGCTCTCGGCCGGGTCACTCCGCCGTTGCGCGGACCGGATTCGATGGCCAGGATGCGCGAGCTCGCCGCCGACTCCGACTCGGGGATCGACGTCATCGCGAGCGATCACTGCGGATACAGCGCCGAGGAGAAGGAGCACACGGACTTCGCGCTCGCGGGCAACGGGCTACCGGGCATCGACTCGATGGCGCCGATCCTCATCGACGCGGTCATCGCGGGGGGCTGGCTCATGGCCGCCGACCTGGTCCGGCTCACCTCCCGCGGCCCCGCCGAGGCCTTCGGCCTGATCGGCAAGGGTCGCATCCTGGAAGGCTTCGACGCCGACCTCGTGGTGGTCGATCCCCGCGGTCGAGGCGAGCTCCGGGAGCATCCCCCCGGTCCGGCGACCGCGGCGAGCCCGTACGGCGGCCGCAGACTGGCAGGATCGATCCGGCGCGTCATCCGCCGAGGCTCGGATGCCGTCGTCGACGGCGTCGACCACGAGCTGCGGGATGCCCGCCCCGTAGAGAGGACCGAACCCGAGTGGTGAACTCCGGCACATGGACGGACCGCCTGCAGCGCGGGGTGGAGGAGGCCTGGGCGCGGCGTCTCCCCGCAGAACTCGCCCGCATGGTCGCCATCCCCAGCATCTCTCCCGCCTTCGACCCGGACTGGCGTGACCACGGCGCGCTGTCCCTCGTCGTCGAGGCCGTGTCGTCGTGGGCGGCATCTCGATCGGTGTCGCTGTCAACGGAGCTGATCGAGGTGCCCGACGGCACGAGCTCACTGCTGATCGACATCCCCGCCTCGGCCGGGAACTCCGGCCGCACCGGCGTCTCCGACGGTCCGGTGCTGATCTACGGCCATCTGGATGTCCAGCCCCCCGGTGAGGGCTGGAGCCTCTCCGGCGCGTTCGAGCCTCGGCTCGTCGGCCGGCGGCTCTACGGCCGGGGGACCTCCGACGACAAGTTCTCGGCGCTCGTGGCCGTCTCCGCGGTCGAAGCACTGATCGAGGCGGGCCGCGCGCATCCCCGGATCGTCGTGCTCCTGGAGACCTCCGAGGAGAGCAGCAGCGTCGACCTGCCGGAGACGCTCGAGCTGGCCGGCCGGATCATCGGCACTCCGTCGCTGGTCCTCTGCCTCGACGCCTTCGTGCCCGACGGCGAGCGGTTGTGGCTCAGCACCTCGATGCGCGGCATCATCGTGGCGGACCTTCGTGTCGCGGTCGTCGCCGAGGGCGTGCACAGCGGCCTCGCCGGCGGGATCGCCCCCTCGAGCTTCCGCATCCTTCGCGCGCTCCTGGACCGCATCGAGAACGTCGAGACGGGCGAGGTGCTCGTGCCCGAGCTGCAGACGGCGATGCCCGACGATCAGCGCGCTCATCTCGCGACCCAGGCCCGCCTCACGCCCGCGATCTCGGAGAGCCTGCCGCTGCTGCCCGGCGTGCGCGCCACCGGTGCGACCGCGCTCGAGCAACTCGTCATCCAGTGCTGGACGCCGAGCATCGCCTACACAGGCGTCTCCGGCATGCCGCCCACCGGCGAGGCGGGCAGCGTCATCCGCCCGGAGACCACCGTCCGGCTGTCGATCCGGGTGCCCCCGCTCGTCGACATGGCACGAGCGGTCGACGCCCTGAGGTCCGCCCTCGAGAGCGCGCCACCGGCGGGGGCGACCGTGTCGCTCGATGTCGTCGCGGCGGAGCCCGGATGGCTCGTCTCCGTGCCCGAGGGCCTCGAGCTCGACCTCGAGCGGGCGGGCCGCACGGTCTACGGCGTTCCCCCCGCCCGCTGCGGGGGAGGCGCCACGATCCCCGTCCTCGGCATGCTCGCGGCGCGGTTCCCGGCCACGCCGATCCTTCCGCTCGGGGTCGTGACCTCGGAGAGCAGCCCGCACGGGCCGGACGAGTTCGTCGACCTGGATGCCGCCGCGCGCCTCACCAGCGCCATCGCCCTCCTGCTCGCCTCGGGCGACGAGCGCTGACCGCCCGGGCCGGCTCCGGCCTCAGTCGGTCAGCCAGCCGGCGTAGTGCTCCCGGGCGAGACGGATCAGGGCCTCGCTCACGACGCGGGTCGACGCGGCGGCCTGCTCGTCGATGCGGACCGATGCGGCGACCTCCCGGGCGAGGTCGGCCTCGTCGAGCGTCGTGACACGGCCGCCGCGCACTACCACGTGTCCGGCGACCATCACGGTGTCGACGTCGGCGGGCCTGCCCCGATGCGCGACCAGCTGGAGCGGCGACAACGACGGATGCGCCCAGGCCCCCGCGATCGAGGCGGCGTCGAAGACCACCAGGTCGGCGGCCATCCCGACCTCCAGCGTGCCGATCGTGCCCGCGAACGGGGTGGTCGCCGCGCCGTTCGACGTCGCCATCTCGAAGACCTCCTCGACCGTGGGCACCCGGCTCCCGATCCCCGGCGCACGGTGCAGGTTGTAGGCGAGCTTCATCTCCAGCAGCATGTCGCGATCGTCCGAGAGCCCGGCCTCGTCGATGCCGAGAGCGACGGGCACACCAGCTTCGAGATAGCGCACGACGGGCGCGACGCCGCTTTTCAGCCTCAGGTTGGAGCTGGGGTTGTGGCACACCGACGCGCCGGATCCGGCGATCATGGCGACATCCGTCGGAGTCGCGTGCACCGCGTGGCCGAGGGTCATCCGCTCGTTGAGCAGGCCGAGCGAGTCGAGGTGCCCGACCGCTCCCCGGGGCGATCGAAGCCGGCCGTAGCTCTTCTGGTACGGCGTCTCGAGCAGGTGGATGTGCATCGGCACGCCGTCTCGTTCGGACAGCTCGCCGATCAGCTCGAGAGCCTCGTCGCTGCACCAGTGCAGATTCGAGGGAGCGAGCTGGATGGCGATGCGCCCGCCGGCGCGCCCGTGCCATTGCTCGCGCAGGCGCGTGTAGCCGTTCTCCAGCTGAGCGGCCGCCGGGATGCGGCGCACCCGGAGCCACTCGGCCATCTCGCTGTCCAGCGGCGTGGGCAGCCCTGCCACCAGGGCGTCCTCGTCCGTGGCGAACAGGCGGTTCTGATCGGTGACGCCCACCGAGTAGCTCGCGCGCAGGCCGATGTGCTCGTACGCGGAGAGGATCTTGGCGTCGGTGCCGGTCATCGTGCGCGGGTCGGCGCGGAGCCGTCCGTGCAGGTGCTGAACGGTCGTGACCCCCGACTTCAGCAGCTCGATGCCCGAGACCAGCGTGTCCAGATAGGGATCGACGTTCGGGGCGACCATCCGCATCAGGCTCCAGAGCTCGAGGCTCTCGGATTCGACGCCGAGCTGAAGGGGGGTCAGCCCCACGTGGTGGTGGCTGTCGACGAATCCGGGGGTCACCAGATGCCGGTCGCTCCCGACGATCTCGGCCGAGGGATGGGCCCGTCGCTGCTCGTCGGCGTCGCCGATCTCCACGATGACGCCGTCGACCTGGCGCAGGGCGGTGTTCTGGCGGACGTCCGGGATCCCGTCGGCCACGCCGATGACGACGGACCTGCCGATGATGAGCGATTCCACGTGGGCGGGCCTTTCAGAGGATGGCGTGCCGGCGCCCGGCGCTCCAGCGCCGGGCCAGCACCGCCTGAACGGTGAGCAGCACGCTGCACAGCACGAGGTAGACGAGGGCGGCCTGCAGCAGGATCTCGAGCGCGAACTGGGGATTGCCGCCCACGAGCCTGCCGGCGAGCGCCGACACCTCGGTGACGGTCACGAGGGAGGCGAGAGACGTCGCCTTCAGGATCGAGGTCGCGTTCGTGAGGTACGACGGCATCACGATGCGCACCATCTGGGGGAGGACGACGCCGAAGTACGCCCGCACCCGGGGCAGGCCCAGCGCCTTCACGGCGTCGTACTGGCCGGCGGGCACGCCCTTCAGCCCGCCGCGGAAGATCTCGAGGTTGAACGCGGTCGAGAACGTCACGAACGCCAGCAGCACCGACGGCAGAGGGGGCAGATCGATTCCGATCTGGAACAGGCCGTAGAACGCGAAGTAGACGAAGATCAGCTCCGGTATGGAGCGGCCGAGCCAGGTGTAGACGACGATCACCACCCGCACGATCCGGAACCGGCTGGTGGCCAGCGGAGCGATCATCGCGGCGAGCGCCGTGGAGATCGCCAACGTCAGCGCCGTCAGCACGATCGTGTTGACGGATGCCTGGAAGAGGATTCCGATGACGTCCATGGGTCAGAGATGACCCGACTGCTCGAAACGGCCGAGGAAGTCCCTGGTGCGCTGATGCTCGGGGTGGGAGAAGACGGCCTTCGTCGACCCCTGCTCGACGATCCGGCCCTGGTCCATGAAGACGACGCGGTCGCAGCTGTCGCGTGCGAACGCCATCTCGTGGGTGACCACGAGCATCGTCATCCCCGCGTCGACGAGCCCGCGCATGACGCCCAGGATGTCTCCGACGACCTCCGGGTCGAGTGCGGAGGTCGCCTCGTCGAACAGCATCACCTGAGGTCTCATCGCCAGCGCGCGGGCGATGGCGACGCGCTGCTGCTGCCCGCCGGAGAGCTTCGCCGGGTAGGAGCCGGCCTGATCGGCGAGGCCGACGGATTCGAGCATCGCCATCGCCTGCTCGCGGGCCTCGGCCTTGCCGATGCCGCGGTTGACCCGGGGCGCATAGGCCACGTTCTCGACCGCGGTCATGTGCGGGAAGAGGTTGAAGTGCTGGAACACCATCCCGCATTCCAGGCGCAACGTGCGCAGGCGGGCCTCGCGGGCGCCGTGCCGCTGCCGCTGCGCGTAGTCGATGGAGTCCGCTCCCACGCGCACCCGGCCCTCCTCCGGCAGCTCGAGCCCGTTGACGCATCGCAGCAGAGTGGTCTTGCCGGATCCGCTGGGACCGATGACGGCGACGGCCTCGCCCTCGGCGACCGAGAGGTCGACGCCGTCGAGCACCAGCTTCTTGCCGAACGACTTGCGGATGCCGGTGAGCTGCACCACGGGCTGCGTGTCTGTCATGAGACTCCGATCGACGGGAGGACTCGGCGATAGGCGGCCAGGATCTCGTCGGCCTGCTCCTCCACCGTCCGGGGGGTGATCTCGGTGACGTCCACGCCGAAGAGCTCCTGCATCGTCGCCGCGGAGTCGTCTCGGAGCCGGATCGAGCCGTCGGCCGAGATGCTCTCGATGCCGCCGTGGCGGAGGCCGGCCTCGTTGGCCGTGCGCGCCCATCCGTCGTCGACGCCCGGCGGGAGGGCGATCGTCGCCGCGCCCCGGCGCAGCTCCACCGGATAGCCCCCGGTCCTGCCGGCGGGGCCCGCGGCATGCGTGCGCAGCACCTCGTCCCGTGCGAGCGCCGCCACCATGGCCACGCCGGACGAGGCCACCCGGGCGTCCAGATCCGCCGCGTGGATGGTGCGCGAGGTCTGGGCGAGAATCCCTTCGACATCGAGCGACTCGGTGACGTCGTCGCCGTCGCGGGTGACGACGGCGCGGTAGTCCATCCCCTGGGAGGAGTAGGTGCGCTGGAAGGACTCGGCCACGGCGTGCGGAGCCACCATCGAGACCGAGATCGACGACACCGGGGCGCTCAGCTCGCGGGCGGCGCCGATCCGCAGCTGGGCCGCGATGTTGTCGACGTTCCCGCAGCCCGCCAAGGCCGGATGGCCCATGCCGGCCAGGAGCGGGTTGATGAAGTCGGGGAACGGGACATCGATGACGTCGGTGTCGATCCCCGAGGCGTGCACGGCCTGGAGCAGACGGATGGACAGGAGCGCGTTCACCGGCAGCCAGGTGCCGAACCCCGCCGTGCGGAGCCGTGCGAAGACATCCGGCCGGATGCGCGCCGCCATCGACTTGATCGGCAGCAGGGTGGCGCAGTGCAAGATCGCGACCGGCCTCACCTCCTCCAGCACCCGAGCGGTGGCCGCGACGTCGCGCAGGTCGAGTGCGCGGAACTCCACGCCGGCGTCATAGCCCTCCAACGCGGCCCCCGCCGCGGCGCGCAACGCCACGGCGGACCCGCGTCCGCCGTCCGCGTCGACGCACACCAGCCGTGTGATCCCCGGGGTGCGGGCGAGGAACTCGGCGGCGTAGGCGCCGACCCCTCCGACGCCGCAGAGCAGGACGGCGCTCATGCGAGGAAGCCCTGGGGCTCGATCTGCGGAGGCAGGAAGCTCCGCGCCGAGAGGCCGGCGAGCACGTGCGGGGCGAGCACCGGCACGCCGAGCGCCTCGCGCATCTCGGCGACCTCGCGGCCCGTGCCGCCGATGAGTCCCTGTCCGTACCCCCAGAGCAGACCGATGTGCGGCTCGCCCGCCGCGGCCTTCTCGGCGGCGACGTCCCAGCCCTCGCCGAGCTCGTAGAAGGCGACCGACGCCGATTCCATCCACGGCTGACGCGACCAGGTGGCGAGCTGCTGCGCGCGCTGGCGATCGCTGTAGCAGAAGACGGCGATGCGGGTGTTGCGGCGGGTGCGCACGAACGACTCGACGGCGGCCGCGACGGCCAGCTCGGGGATGATCACGGGCACGGGGCTCACGAGCACGTGGCCCGGCAGCTCCTCGGCGATGCACACGATGATCGCGTCGACCGATTCCGCGACCAGCTCGTCGATGCAGCGCTGCACGAGGTCGAGGAAGCGACTGCGGTCGATCCAGACGTCGCGCCAGCCGTCGCCGAGGCTCGTGCGCGCCCCCGGTGCGTCGGAGCGCACGTTCGCGTGCACGGCGGGGTGGCCGTCGCGGGGCTCGATCGCCCGGAGCCCGACGTCGTCCAGCCCGTCGAGCGCATGGCGGCTGACGACCTCGACACCGGGAAGACCGATCCCGGCCAGCAGGCGAGCGTGGAACGACTCGTACTCGGGGCGTGGTCCGCCGCCGGTGGTGATGATGCCGAGGCGGGCGGGTGCGGTGCGTCGCATGGGGGTGGTGCTCCTTCGGTGGTGCGGGTTCGTCAGCGGGGTCGATGGGGGTCAGAGCACGTCGACGGGCGTCGCGACGACGGCGGCCGCGTCGCGTTCGCGACGGTTCCGTCGCCGTTCGCCCGGGTCAAGCGCGCGCTCCGCGAGATGCTGCAGGAGGATGATGATCGAGCTCAGGAGCGCATAGACCACTGCGACCGGTAGCAGCACCTCGATGGCCTTGTAGGTGATCGAGATGGCCTGGTTGGCTGCGGCCGTGAGCTCGAACACCGTGATGGTCGAGGCGATCGAGGTGCCCTTGAGGATCTTGATCGCGTCGGAGGCGTACGCCGGCATGGCGATGCGGAGCGCTTGCGGTCCGACCAGCTGGATCCAGGCTCGGGCCCGCGGGATCCCGAGGGCCCGAGCCGCGTCGAACTGCCCGGGCGGCACCCCGAGGATGCCGCTCTTGAAGATCTCCATCATGTAGGCCGCCCCCTGCACCGAGAGTCCGGCCACGGCGGCGGTGAAGCCGTCGAGGCGTACTCCGAGCTGCGGCAGCCCGTAGTAGGCGAGGAAGAGGATGATCAGCGCGGGGATGCAGCGCATCGCCCAGCTGAAGGCGTTCAACGCCGAGCGGACGACGACGCCACCTGACCAGCTGAGCGCGCTCAGGAGCGCGCCCAGCACGGAGGCGATGACGATCGTCGTCACGCTCAGCTGAACGGTGACGACCACGCCCTGCCAGAAGTCGGGGAGAAAACGGAGGATGATGCCGAGGTCCACGGTTTCCCTTCGTTCTGATCAGCGGCGGGGGAGCGTCAGTGCGAGCTGTCGCCCTCGACGGGCGCGGTCGCCACTCCGAACCACTTCTCCTGCAGGGCGTCCAGAGAGCCGTCGGCGCGCATCTCGGCGATCTTCTCGTTGAACGCGGTGCGGAGCTCCTCGTCGTTCTTCAGGATGATCGCGTTGTTGAACTCGGCGACCGCCGGTGTGATGACCGCGAGCTCGGAGTCGTCGGTGGCGAAGTAGCCGGCCACGCCCGCACTGTTGGGGATGGCGTCGATCCGGTCGTTCTTCAGGTCGATGATGGCCTGTGCGAATCCGGGGTACTCGGTCGCGTCGACGGTGATGCCGAGGTAGGCCGCGAGGTTGTCGGACTCCACGCCGCCGGCGGTCTTGCCCCACCGGGCGCCGTCGAGCGACTCGAGCGTCTGGTGCGCGGTGTCGTCGGCGCGCACCAGGGCGGTCAGGCCGTCGGTGCTGGTGACGTCGGTGAGCATGAAGTCGGTCGAGTTCATCCGCTCCTCGGTCGCGGTGGTGCCGGTGCAGACGCCGTCGAAGCGGCCCGCGGTGACGCCGGCGATCGTGGCCTGGAAGTCGACCGACTCGAACTCGACGTCGTAGCCGAGGCTCTCGGCGATGGTCGTGCAGAGCTCGACGTCGTAGCCGTCCATCACGCCGTCGTCATCGAGGTAGGAGTACGGCGCCGCCGCACCCGTGGCCGAGAAGACCAGCGTGCCCTTGCTCTCGGTTCCATCGGTCGACGCGGTGTCGTCGGGGGAGGCGCTGCAGCCGGCCAGGGCGACGCCGCAGGCGGCGGTCAGGGCGAGAGCGGCGATCAGTGTTCGAGTGGATTTCATGATGCGATGTCTCCTGCTGAGGGAAGAATTACATTTCGAATGGTGCTGGAGTAACCACTGTAGTGGTGGCTATTTGATTTGTCGCCCGAGGTAGGGACGCCCTGGACGGCCCGGGATCGTGTGGATCCGCACGATCCCGGGCGTCCGGCGCGATCTCCTCCCCGTCGCCCGAGGAGCTCGTCACATGTGCGAAACAAGGAATTGACCGACACGTAACATCGCCGTGCCGCGGATCAGGCCACCCCGGCGAGCGTCCGGTCGGGCATGCCGGGCGCGAGCAGACCCCGTGCCACGCTCGTCGTGACCCCGTGCGCGGTGATGAGCGGCACCCCCACGGCGGCCGAGATCTCGTCGAGCAGCCTCGGGTCATCGGCCGGGGCGATGCCCATGCCGTAGCCGAAGAGCACCACGAGATCGAGGCCGGCGCCTTGCGACAGCAGCTCCTGCGCCATCCCGGCGCCCGAGGACGACCATCCCGCGGCCACGAAGTCGACCCGCTGCGCCCATGACGCGCGGCTCCAGGTCACCAGGTCCTGGGCGATGTGCGGCACGCTCGGCACGATGAGTCCGATCCGTGCGCTCTCGCGGGTCTCCATGAAGGCGCCGACCTGGGCGAGGAGAAGGCGGAACGGCAGCACGAGCGGCGCCTTCGAGGTGAAGGACCCGTCGGGGTACTCCTCTGCGCAGCAGAAGATCACCAGCTCGACCCCGCGGTCGTTGAGGGAGTCGAGGGCTCGCTGCACCCGCTGGATCATGAAGGCGCGGTCGACGAAGACCTCGCGGTGGCCTTCGCCCATCCGATCGCCGGTGCTTCCCGGGGATTGGATGTGGCAGCCGATCCACCAGTCCCCGTCCTTCGCCGCCGCGGCGTCGATCTGCTCCTCGGTGAGGCCGTCGAGCGCGTGCTCGATGTCGACGACCGCACCCGTCAGCCCGAGAAGACGCAGCAGATTCGTATGGTAGGCCACGTACTCGTCGCGGGGGCCCTGGCCGGTGGTGATGATTCCCACCCTCACGGGGCGGGGGTCAAGGGGTTCGGTCATGGTGAGCCTTTCGGTGAGCACGTGCCGCGCGGACAGCGCGGCACGGTCGGGACGTCCCGACCGTGCTCACTATAGTGTTCACTCTTTTTTACCCGCCGCCGGGCTTCGTCGCTCCGCTCAGATCGCGGAGGCCACCTGGAACGGGTTGACCCCGGCGCCGGGCGAACGCAGCAGCTGGGAGAGCACCCGCTCGCTGGTGCCGAAGGCCTCCTGCCGGCAGAGCTCCACCGCCCGGTCGACGTCGTTCGACGCGATCGCGTCGATCAGCTCGTCGTGCGTGGGCCGCATGCCGTGCGAGGAGAAGGTGGAGAGGCCGAGGTGGAAGATCCTCGTCGAGTCGGCCATCACCCGCTCGAGTGCCTCGATGATCCGGCGGCGGCCGGTGAGGGCCGCGATCGCCACGTGGAAGTCCTGGTTGCGTGCGATCAGCTCGAGCGGAGACGCCTCGGAATCGCCGGTGAGGGCCGAGAGCTCGCGGAGACGCTCGAGGCCTTCGGGCGTCGCCCGCTCGCAGGCCAGGCGGATGGCCCCGCTCTCGATCACGAAGCGCAGATCGCAGATGTCGGCGATGTCGGCGACGCTGAGCGGCGCCACGGTGTAGCCGCGGCCCGATGCGACCTCCACCAGGCCGTCCTGGCACAACCGTCCGAGAGCGTCGCGCACCGGTGTGGGGCTGAGGTCGAACTCCTTCGCGAGCAGCGACTCGGTCAGCCGCGTCCCGGGGGTCAGATCGAGCGTGAGGATCCGTTCCCGCAGATTGTCGTAGACGAGATTCCATCTCGCCGAGCCTGTCTTGGTCACCCGACCATCCTCCCCGTCGTCGACCGCGGTCGGTCGCGCGTGTGCTGCTGCGACAAATCTACTCGACGACAGGAGCGGGTCCGCTGTACCGCGTCACACACTGCGTTATGCACTACAGTGAGCGCTATTCAATTCAGCACACAACCCGACGAGGCAGCACACGATGACCCTTGCGACTTCCGGCGCCGTGAACATCATGGTCACCCCTTTCGAGGCTGACGGTGCCCTCGACACCGTCAGCCTCGAGCGCACCGCGACCTGGGCGGTCGAGGCGGGGGTGTCGGGCGTCATCCCTCTCGGGATCATGGGCGAGGCGAGCAAGCTCACCGATGCAGAGCGTGACAAGGTGGTCGATCGCGTCGTCGCCGCCGCGTCCGGTCGCGCCTCGGTCATCCCGGGATGCACCGGAGACTCGGTGATCCTCGCTCTCGCACGCATCCGTCGCGCCGCCGGGCTCGGTGCAGACGCGGCCATGGTGGCCCCACCGCGTGCCGCGCAGACCCCCATGATGCAGCTCGAGTACTACACCGCCGTCGCCGACCAGAGCCCGGTGCCGCTCGTGCTGCAGGACGAGCCGGTCACCACGGGCGTGGTCATGCAGGCCGCCACGCTCGCCGCGCTCTCGCGCCACGAGAACGTTCTGAGCATCAAGGTCGAGCAGGTGCCGAGTCCCAAGAAGGTCTCCGACATCCTCGCCGAGGAGCCGGGCGCGCTGTGCTTCGGCGGACTGGGCGGGCTCTACCTCTTCGAGGAGCTCGAGCGGGGGGCGGTGGGCGTGATGACCGGATTCGCCTATCCCGACGTGCTCGCGCAGGTCGTCGCGCTCCATCGCGCCGGCGATCGGGACGCGGCGCGCGAGCGCTTTTACCACTGGCTGCCGATCATCCGCTACGAGGCTCAGCTCGGCGTCGGCGGCGTCAGCATCCGCAAGCAGATCCTCGCCGAGCGCGGGATCATCGCCCACTCCACCGTCCGGGCGCCCGCTCCCGCGGCCGATCCTCTGGTGATCGACGAAATCCGCGACATGATCCGCCTGCTGGAGGCCTCCGCATGACCGGACGGCGCACCGCACTGGTCCTCGGGGCATCGGCCGGCCTCGGCCTGGCCTCCGCTCTCTCCCTGGCCGCACGCGGCTTCCGGGTGAGAATCGTCTCGAGCTCGCAGGAGCGGGCCGCGCAGGCCTCGGCGCTCCTCCCCGGCGAAGGTCACGCGGTGCACCGCGTCGACCTCACCTCCCCCACGGACGTCTCGGTCTTCTGCGGCGAGCTCCGAGCCGGGACGCCGGTCGACGCCGTGGTGCTGAACTCCGGCGGTCCCCGGCCGGCACTCGCGGCGCAGCTCGGCCGGAGCGAGCTCCTCGACAGTCTCGAGTCGCTTCTGCTCTCGCCGGTCTCGGTGGTCGAAGCCGTGCTCCCGGGAATGCTCGACGACGGCTGGGGCCGTATCGTCGCCATCGGATCCAGCGGCGTCGAGCAGCCGATCGCAGGCCTTGCCACCTCGAACATCGGGAGATCGGCGCTCTCCGCCTATCTCAAGACCCTCGCCGCCGAGGTGGCCGCCGACGGTATCACCGTCAACAGCGTGCTTCCCGGCCGGATCGACACCGATCGGGTGCGGCAGCTCGACGCAGGACGTGCCGAACGCACCGGAACGACGGCCGAACGGATCCGCACCGCTTCGCTGCGCGACATCCCGCTCGGCCGCTACGGCGAGCCGGAGGAGTTCGGGGCCGCGGTGGGCTTCCTCTGCAGCGACGAGGCCTCCTACGTCACAGGCAGCAGACTCCGCGTCGACGGAGGGATGATCGTTGGCCTCTGACACGAGACGGGTGGTCGTCACCGTCGCCGCGCTCGTGCTGATCGCGTGGGGTGGCTTCGTCGCCCTCGTGCTGCCGGTCGACCTCCCCGCCGGCACGAGCACCTTCGGCGTCGGTCTGGCCCTCACCGCTTTCGCGCTGGGGGCCAGACACGCCTTCGACGCCGACCACGTCGCGGCGATCGACAACACCACCCGCACGCTCCTGGCCGAGAAGCGTCCGGCCGGCACCGCCGGGCTGTGGTTCGCCCTCGGCCATTCGACGATCGTCGTGGGCGCCGTGACCGTGCTGGTGGTCGGCGTCGGCCTGCTGGCACCGCAGCTGCAGTCGGACTTCTCGCCACTCGCCATGTTCGCCGGCATCTGGGGGCCTCTGGTCTCGAGCGCCTTCCTCATCGCCGTCGCCGGCCTGAACATCCGCAGCCTCGTGCGCTCGCGCTCGCAGCCGGAGGGCGAGCAAAGCGCCGGGGGACCGGTGAGCCGCGCGCTGATCCGCCGGGGCATCCGGCTCGACCGCCCGTGGAAGATGTACGTCGTGGGGCTTCTGTTCGGGCTCGGCTTCGACACGGCGTCGACGATCGCCTTGATCGTGCTGGCCGGCGGTGCCGTCGTCGCCCTGCCCTGGTATGCCGCGCTGGTGTTCCCCCTGCTGTTCACGGCGGGGATGGCGCTCTGCGACGGGCTCAACGGCATCGGGATGAGCCGCATCTACGCGTGGGGAATCGAGGATCGGTCGCGCCGTCGGTTCGACACCGCCCTGCTGTCGATGTCGGTGCTGTCGGCCCTTCTCGTCGCGGCGGTGGGGCTGGCCTCCGTGGCCGTGGAACAGGTGCCGGGCATAGAACCCGTGCTGGCGCCCCTCGCCTCCCTCGATCTCGGCGTCTTCGGCTTCGTCATCGCGGGATCCGCCGCCGCCATATACCTCGCCGGTCTCCTCAGCAGACGGTCTCGCCGGATCGGCTCTCGTACGGAGACCGCGCGATGACCATCGCCCGAGAGGAGTCCTGATGCACTTCACCCCGTCCGAGACCGAGAAGCTCCTGCTCGCCGTGGCCGGGATGGTCGCCCGCGAGCGGCGCTCCCGGGGCATCCTGCTCAATCAGCCCGAGACGATCGCCCTGTTGTCGACCTGGGTGATCGAGCAGGCGCGCGCGGGAGTCGCGGTCGACCGGCTGATGGTGACGGGGCGCGAGGTGTTGGGGCGCAGCGACGTCATGGAGGGCGTCGCCGAGATGATCCACGACGTGCAGATCGAGGCCACCTTTCCCGATGGCCGCAAGCTCGTCACCATCCACGACCCGATCGCCTGAGCCGGAGCGCACGATGAGCACACTCGATCACGACGGCCCCGGCGCCCTGCGGGTGACGCCGGGCGCCATCGAGCTCAACGCCGACCGCACCGCCGCCGAGCGCATGACGCTGGTCATCGTCAACACCGGCGACCGCCCCATCCAGATCGGCTCGCACCTTCATCTGCCCGATGCGAACGCTGCCCTCGAGTTCGATCGCAGCGCCGCCCACGGGTTCCGCCTCGACATCCCCTCCGGAACGTCGCAGCGCTTCGAGCCAGGGGTCTCGCGCCGGCTCGACTGCGTGACTCTCCGCGGACACCGGCGGGTGCCCGGGCTCCGGCTCGGAAAGATGCGGGGAGGGGACCTCGATGGTTGAGATCGATCGACGGACGTACGCCTCGCTCTACGGCCCGACGACGGGGGACCAGGTGAGGCTCGCCGATACGGACCTCTGGATCGAGATCGAGCAGGACCGCACCGTCGGCGGAGACGAGATGGTCTTCGGCGGGGGCAAGTCGATCCGCGAGTCGATGGGGCAGAGTGCGCTGAGCCGAGCCGGCGGAGCGCTCGACACCGTCATCACGAACGCGATCGTGCTCGACTGGTGGGGCATCGTCAAAGCCGATGTCGGCATCCGTGACGGGCGGATCGTCGCGCTCGGTCGTTCCGGAAACCGGGATATCGCCGACGGCGTGCACGAGAGCCTGCAGATCGGGCCGTCCACCGACGTCATCTCGGGGGAGGGGCGCATCCTTACCGCAGGCGCGATGGACTCGCACGTTCATCTGCTCTCGCCATCGCAGATCCACGAGGCGCTCGCCACCGGGATCACCACGATCGTCGGCGGCGGGACGGGGCCATCCGAGGGATCGAAAGCCACGACGGTCACTCCCGGCGCCTGGCACCTGCAATCGATGCACCGATCCCTCGACCGGCTGCCGATAAACATCCTCCTGCTCGGAAAGGGCAACACCGTGTCGGCCGAGGGCCTGCGCGAACAGGCGCTCGCCGGAGCCGCCGGCTACAAAGTGCACGAGGACTGGGGAGCGAGCCCCGCGGCGATCGACGCGTCGCTTCGCGCAGCCGACGAGTTCGGTCTGCAGGTGGCGCTGCACTCCGACTCCCTCAACGAGGCGGGCTACGTCGAGTCGACGATCGCGGCGATCGGTGGGCGGAGCATCCACGCGTTCCACGTCGAGGGTGCCGGCGGTGGCCACGCGCCCGACATCCTCACCATCGCCGCACTGCCCCACATCATCCCGGGCTCGACGAACCCCACCCTGCCCCACACCGTCAACACCGTCGCCGAGCACCTCGACATGCTGATGGTGTGCCACCACCTCAATCCGTCGAATCCGGAGGATCTGGCGTTCGCGGAGTCGCGCATCCGGGGCACGACCATCGCGGCCGAGGACATCCTGCACGACCTCGGTGCTCTCTCGATCACCTCCTCCGACGCTCAGGCGATGGGTCGGATCGGCGAGGTGATCACGCGAACCTGGCAGGTGGCCCATGTGATGAAGGCCCGTCGGGGATCGCTCGGCGAGACATCGCCCGCCGACAATGAGAGGGCCCGCCGCTACGTGGCGAAGTACACCATCAATCCCGCTGTCGCTCATGGGATCGACCACGAGGTCGGCTCGATCGAACCCGGCAAGCTCGCCGACCTGGTGCTCTGGGAGCCCAAGTTCTTCGGGGTCCGCCCCGCGGTCGTCATCAAGGGCGGCATGATCGCGTGGGCGGCGCTCGGAGACGCCAACGCCTCGATCCCCACCCCGCAGCCGGTGATGATGCGTCCGGCCTTCGGCGACGTGATCGGTGCCGATCTCTCGGTCTCCTTCGTGTCGCCGGCCGCGATCGACGACGGGATCCGCGATCGGTTTGGACTCGAGCGCCGCGTGGAGGCCGTGCGACCCACACGCGACGTCGGCAAAGAGCAGATGCGGAACAACTCCGCACTGCCGGCGATCGACATCCGGCCCGACACCTTCGAGATCTCGATCGACGGTGAGGTCGTGGTGCCGGCGCCCGCCGCCCGGCTTCCCCTCGCCCAGCTCTACACGATGTTCTGAGCCCCGATGCCCCGCACCCCGGTCGATACGCACCCGCTCACGCTCGCACTGCTGCTCGCAGACGCCCGGCTCCCGGCGGGTGGACACGCGTACTCCGCGGGACTCGAACCCGCGCTGCACGCCGGTCTCGGCATCCGCGAGGTGCCGGCTCTGATCACGACCCGGCTGCTGACAGTCGGGCTCGTGGACGCGGGGACGGCGATCGCGGCGGCGGCTGTCGCTCACGCGGGCGGTGGCGCGGGACCCGGACCGGCCGGAGCGTCCGGCACCGGCGACAGGATCCGGAGTGTCGACGCGCAGTGGTGTGCGCGCACTCCCAGCCCGTCGAGCCGAGCGATCTCGAGATCGCTCGGTCGCGGTCTGCTGCGGCTGGCGGGATCTCTCTTCCCCGATCATGCCGCCATCGCCGCCTGCAGGGCGCGCACCTCCGACGAGAGACCCCTCTGCCGCCCGGTGGTGCTGGGGGTCGTGGCCACCATAGCGGGGCTGAGCTTCGCCGACACGGCGCGCCTGGTGTTCTACGACGAAGCGCAGGCGATGGCCGCGGCGATGCTGAAACTGGAGCCGGCCGACCCGGCGCGCTCGGCGCGCTGGGTGCTCGATGCCTGTGCCGCGGCGGAGAGCCGCATCGGCGAGCTCGACGTCTGCACCGATCCCGCGCTGATCCCGGCGCCCGCTACGCCCCAGATGGACGAGTGGTCCGAGACCCACTCCCGAACGAGAGAGAGGCTGTTCAATGGTTGAAGACGACGTCCCACCGCGTGCGCGCGCACTACGTCTGGGGGTGGCGGGTCCGGTCGGCACCGGGAAGAGCTCGATCATCGCGCTGATCTGCCGCGAGCTTTCCGCGCAGATGCGCTTGGGCGTGATCACGAACGACATCTACACCGACGAAGACGCCCGCTTTCTGAGGTCGGCCGGAGTGCTCGACCCCGAGCGCATCCGCGCTGTCGAGACGGGAGCGTGCCCTCACACCGCGATCCGCGACGACATCACCGTGAACCTCCTGGCAGTCGAAGACCTCGAGCGCGATTTCGCCCCCTTGGACGTCGTGCTGGTGGAATCGGGTGGAGACAATCTCACCGCCACATTCTCGCCCGCCCTCATCGATGCCCAGATCTTCGTGCTCGACGTGGCGGGGGGCGGCGACGTGGCGCGCAAGGGCGGACCAGGAATCGGCCGCGCCGATCTTCTGGTCGTGAACAAGACCGACCTGGCAGCTTACGTCGGCGTCGACGTCGAGCAGATGGTGCACGACGCCGAAGCCGCTCGCGGCGGCTCCGAGGTGCTCGCGCTGTCCCGCCATGACCAGGATTCCGTCGACCGCCTCTCCGGCTGGGTGCGGCGGATGCGTCGCGCTCATGCGCGGGGAGAGCACATCCCCATCGATCCGGGGCCGATGGCTCCCCACTTCCACGCCTCCGGAGACGGCCATGAGCACGGCCATGAGCACGGCCATGAGCATGAGCATGAGCATGAGCATGAGCACTTCCATGTCCCCGGAGCCGAGCACATCGGTTCTTCGGTTCCGCACGTTCCACCGCGGGCGGGCTGACCGGATTTGAGCACCGTCACGATCGCCGTCGAAGCGGCGCCCGGTCGCGTCCGGGTGCGCTCGTCCCCGGGGGTCCTGAAGCCGATGGTGCTCGCACGTGGCGAGGGCTGGGCGCGGATGGGTCTCGTCGCCGCCAGAGCCCTCCTGCTCGGCGGCGACGAGGTACGTGTGAAGATCGGGATCGATGACGACTGCCACCTCGAGTTGGTCGACATAGGCGGGACCGTGGCCTATCCCGCCTCGGGCCTTCGCTCGTCGTGGCACAGCGAGATCACCGCGGGGGAGCGCTCCACGCTGTGCTGGGACGCGCTGCCCTTCGTCGTGAGCGGAGGGGCCTCGGTGGCACGGTCCACCATCGTGCGGGGCGGCACCGGTGCGCGCGTGCTGCTGCGGGACACTCTCATCCTCGGTCGTTCCGCGGAGCGCGGTGGAAGAGTCGAATCGTTCTCCGACGTCAGGATCGGAGGGCGGCCGATCTCGGTCGAGCGTCTGGAAGCCGACGGCGCGGAGCCGGTGGCCGGGGTGCTCGGTCACCATCGTGTGCACGACTCGATCATCGCCGCCGGATTCAGGCCGCCGAGCTCATCCTCAGTGCTGGAGCTCGACGCCCCCGGTTCGCTCGCTCGCTGGCTCGGCACGCAAGCCCATCACTCGCCCCTGACAGCGATCTGGCGGAGGTGGCACGCCATCCTCGCGTCGTGAGAGCGGCGCGGGCGACATCTCGGCGGTGAGGTCCGGGCGACGGGATCCGCCAGAGACACGGCGCGGTGCCCTCCTCGCCTGTGCGACCGTTCCGCGCCCTCGGCCGGCGGAGGATTGTTACCGTACTCGTCGCGGGCATGGACTCGGCCGCGTGCTCTGCTCCAGAGTGGGATGCAGCATCCCACCGGAAGGACAGCACATGGCACTGACCGTGACCGCCATCGCGGGCAACCCGAAGCCGGGCTCGCGCACTCTCGAAGCCGCACGGATCGTGGCGTCGCGTTTCGTCGACGACCCTGCCGAGGTGGCCGAGATCGACGTGATCACCCTCGGAGCGGGGCTGCTCGGATGGGGCGACGAGGGCGTCAAGGCCGCCGTCGAGCGGGCGCGTGCGAGCGACCTGATCGTCGTCGCCTCGCCCACCTTCAAAGCGACCTACACGGGGGTGCTGAAGCTCTTCCTCGACCAGTTCGAGACGGGCACCGGGCTCGCCGGCGTCACCGCCATCCCGCTCATGCTCGGCGCGGGCCCCGCCCACGCGCTCGCTCCCGACGTGTTCCTGAAGCCGGTGCTCGTCGAGCTCGGCGCGGTCGTCCCGGTGCAGGGGCTGTACCTGTCCGACCGCACCTATGCCGAGCCCGAGTCGCTCGACCCGTGGATCGACCGGTGGGGCGGTGCCCTGCGCGCCTCGGCCGAGCGGGGTGCCGCCCTGCGGGATTGAGCCGAGGCGGGGTGCCCGCCCTGCGGGCGTTGCGTGCCTCGGCCGCTGCGGGCGCAGCCACGCTCGTCTGGCGCCAGTTTCCTGTGATGGCTGCAGAAGCTTCGTGCGCCTTTGCGGGATGAAGGCGCCATCGCACGATGACGCCGCCGCCTCAGGATGACGCCGCCGCAGGGGCGCCGAACTAATTGAATAGATGCTTAATCTAGTTAATGGTATCGTTCTCATGTGAATGAGATGAGCGCGATGTCCGGGCGCTTTCGCGAGCGACGCCGTCGTCGCGGTGCGACCCTCGCCGCGGACGCCGTCGTCCACCCGTTCCCGCCAGGACGCATCGTCGTCGCGGCGTTCTGCTCCGGCCTGTCCGCTCATCTGGGGGTCGGCGGGCAGGCCGGGTTCTCCGTGCGCGGGGCTGTGGGAACCGTCGCCCCGCGAGCGTCGCCCCGGCCGGCTCGGTGCCGTCGCCCTCGGTCAGTGCCGTCGCCCAGCCCAGCCCAGCACCGTCGCCTCGCCTGGCTCAGCGCTGACATCCGTTCAGTGCCGACATCCCCGATCCACTCAGACAGGGCATCCTCATGACCCACACCGCTGTTCCCCTCTCGGCACCGTCCCGCGCGCCGCAGCACACCCACCAGCCGGTCTGGGCACGATGGGGAGGCGCCGGGATCCTCCTCGGCGGCGCGCTGCTGCTCATCGCCACCGTGCTCGAGGTTCCGCTGAGCGACGAGCTCATCCCGGGGATCTTCTCCGCCTTCGCGATGTTCTTCCTCGGGAGCATCGTCGTGCTCGCCGTCGCGATGATCCCGCTCGCCGTCGGTGACGGGCGCGAGCTCGGCATCGCCGGGGACCGCGTCGTCGGCCGGTTCGCGCTGCTCGCCTTCGGGGCGGTGTTCCTGACGAATCAGACCCTCTACTTCGTCCTGACCTACGCGCTGCCGCCGATCGGCGACAACTCGGGCGCCTCACTGATCTCGGGCGTTCTCGGCATCGCACAGTTCGCCCTGCTGCTCACCGCGTCCGTCTCCGTTGTCCGGGCGGGCATCGCGACGGGCGCCGCCCGCTGGGCGCTGCTCGCGCTCACCGTCGTCGCCGTCGGCAGCGGTCTGGTCGCTGCGGTGTCCGATGACCTCGCGACCGTCACCGTTGCGCTCGTCTCGTCGACCGTCTCGCAGATCGTCGTCGGCCTCACCTTCCTCGCCGCCGGGCGGCGCTGAGGGCGCGCGGGCGGCGCTCCGCACCGGGAGTACCTCGGCCGGTCACCATCCCGGAGTCCCTTCCGGCTCCGCGCCGCCCGCCCCACCGCCGCAGGAAGCGCGCACCCGCGCGCTTAGCACAAACATCCTCCCCACGGCAGGTGTCCAAAATAGCTCGCGGATCGGGGAAACTCGGCATCGTGCCGTTGCTTTTCGAGACAGAGGCCACCCGCGGCGCGCGGGTGCGCGTGTTCGTCCGTGCGCAGCTCCCGTTCCTCGTGAGCGTCGCCTTCGTCGTCGCGTTCGTCGCCGTGGGGAGCCCGGCGTCCTTCGGGGCGCCGATCCTGCTCCTCGGGTTCGGCGTCGCCGTTCTCGCCTCCGTCGCCGCGCTCGTCGTCCCCTGGGAACGGCTCGCCTCCTCCTGGATGCTCACCGTCGCGATCGCCGACATCGTCGCGGTCGCCTTCATCCGCGCCGAACTGCTGGCGGTCATCCCGTCCGCGAGCATGCTCGCGATCTTTCCCATCCTCTGGCTCGCGTACGGCTTCCACCGCTCCGCCATCCTCGTCGCCGTCGTGGGTTCCGGCTTCATCACGTCGTTCACCTTCGCGTACCACGGCACGATGCCGTCCTCTCCGATCGAGTGGGTGAACGTCGTCACTCTGCCGACCCTCATCATCTGCGTCGCGATCGTCGTGAACATCGCCGCGGAGCAGCTCAGACGCAACCGCCGCCATCTGGTCCGCGCGCACGAGGCCGAGTCGGCGGCGCTGCGCCGTGCTCTCGACAACGAGATCCTCGCCGGCACCATCCTCAACACCGTGCGCGCGGCCGTGGTCTTCTACGACGCGTCCGGCCGGCTCGTGGTCGCCAACCGGCTGGCCGGCGAGATGTCGGCGGCCATGGGCATCCGCCTCGATCAGCCCCCGTACTTCGGCGTGGACGTGCTGGCCGCAGACCGCGTCACCGCCATCCCCGCCGAGGAGCAGATCATCCCGCGGGCGCTGCGCGGCGAGAACGTCGACGACCAGGTCGAATGGGTCGGTCCGCCCGACCTGCAACGCGCCATCAGCTCATCCGCCCGCCGGGTGCATCGGGAGGGCGGCGAGCGGATCGGCACGGTCGTCGTCGCTCACGACGTCACCGAGCTGATGGTCGCGGTGGACGTGCGCGAGCAGTTCCTGCGCACCGTGTCGCACGAGCTCCGCACGCCCATGACCAACATCATGGGCTACCTCGACCTCATCGACGAACGCCTCCCCGAGACGGATGCCACGGGGCACGGCTACGCGACGACGGTCCTTCGCAACGCCGACGCCCTGATGGATCGGATCCGCGAGCTCTCCGCCGCGGCGAGCGTGCCCGCCTCGCCCACTCCCCGGCGCACCGACCTCGTCGAGCTGACGGACGAGGTGCTGGGCGAGCTGCGTGAAAGGGCGGCGCGACGCGGCATCACCCTCGAGCACGCAGGCCCGTCGTCGTTGTGGGCTGACATCGACCCCTCGATGGTGCGGCAGGCCGTGAGAGAGCTGCTCACCAACGCGATCAAGTTCGCCGACCCGCACTCCGCCGTGACCGTCGCCCGGCGTCGCACGGACGACCGGTGCGCAATCAGCGTGTCCAACGCCGGACCCGTCATCACCCGCGGTGAGCTGCGGCACATCTTCGACCGCTTCTACCGCACCGCGTACGCACGGGAGAACGCGATCCAGGGCTTCGGCATCGGACTGACGCTCGTCAAGCAGGTCGCCGACGCGCATGCCGGGCGCGTGCACGTCGAGCGCTCGCCGGAGGAGAGGACGGTCTTTACGCTCGAGCTGCCTGTCTCGCGCGCGACGGAGTGAGGCCGGGGAGCCGCGGGCCGAAGGCACGGCGAAGCACGGACCGTCGGCCGAGATGAGGGGGTTCGGCCGGGACGAGGAGGTTTGCGCGGCGAAAGTCCTCGTCTCCGCCGATTGCCCTCGTCTCGGGATGCGTGCGCCTCGCTCCGGGGCCGAGACGGGTTTCCTCAGCCGGGGATGGCGCTCGATGCGCCGTCCAGGGGCGGCGCTCGATGCGCGGCGCCCGGAACGGGTCCTGGGGAGCGCAACTCGTTCGGCGGGGTGCTTCTCGGTCGCATCGGGGCAACTCCTCGTCCTCACGAGGAGTTGCGCGGCCCGCCGGCGAACACCGCGTGCAGCCCGGGCAGCGCCGACACCGCCATGAGCACGGTGCCGAACACCGCGTCGTCGGCCCGCAGCACGGCCCCCGCGATCAGCAGTCCCGCGAAAAGCACCGCCGAGATCACCCGGCGCGCCGCGCGCTCGAGCCGTTCCACACGACGCTCGAGGCGCGGGGAGCCCACCGCCACGGTGCCGTCCTCGACGCGGGAGAGCACCGCATCCACCCGCTGCGGCAGCCGCCACGCGATCCCGGCGACCGACAGCGCCTGCCGCGCGACGTCCTGCACGACGTTGCCGCGCTCGTCGCGCACGAGCTGCGCCGCGTACGGCTCGACCGAGTCCCACAGGTTGAAGCCCGGATCGAGCGCGCTGCACACGCCCGACACGAGCGACATGGCGCGCACGATCAGCAGGAAGTTTTCCGGCAGCTGGAACGGCAGCGAGCGCACCGTGTCGCCGAACTCCACCCCGAAGTCGCGGAACTCGCGCGGATCGACGTCGCGCAGCTCGGCGAGCCCCATGCCGCCGAAGCGGGCGAACAGCTGAGTCATCGCGTGCTCGAGCTCGGCCGTGTCCGCCGACGGGAGCAGCACGCCCACATCGCGGATCGCATCGACGAGCCCCTTCCCGTCGCGCGCCGCCGCCGCGATCAGGAGCTTCCGCAGCCCGCGACGGATGCCGGCCGGCACCTCGCCCATCATCCCGAAGTCGATGAACGTCAGCCGCCAGCCGCGTTCGCTCGCGTCGGGGGTCACGAAGATGTTGCCCGGATGCGGATCCGCGTGGAAGAACCCGTTCGTGAACAGCTGGTCGAACATCACCGCGGCGAACACGGGGGCGACCGCGGCCGGGTCGATGCCCGCCGTCCGCAGCGCCGCCGCATCCGTGATCTTGATCGCCGTCACGTCGGCGAGGGTGAGCACCCGCCGGGTGGTGCGCTCCCAGACGACCTCGGGCACCGCCACGCGGTCGTCGCCCGCGAAGTCCGCCGCAAACCGCTCCGAGCTCGCCGCCTCGTGCAGGTAGTCGATCTCCTCCAGGCTCGTCAGCGCGAACTCCTCGACGAGTGCGGGCATGTCGACCCGCTCGGAGACGATCCGCACCCGGCTGAGCCAGCCGGCGACCTTGCGGAGCGCCGCGAGGTCCACGTCGACGATCGCATCGATGCCCGGCCGCTGCACCTTGATCACGACCGCATCCAGGCCGGTGTCCTCCGCGTCGAACGGCGCGAGCCGGGCGCGATGGGCCTGGCCGAGGGATGCGGCGGCCACCGGTGTCTCGTCGACCCACGCGAACGCGCGATCGAGGGGCACGCCGAGCTCGGCCTCGGCGAGTGCGCGGATCCCCGCGAACGGCACCGCGGGCACCTCGTCCTGCAGGCCCTCCAGCTCACGCGTGATCTCGGGCGGCAGCACGTCGAGCCGCGACGACATGAACTGGCCCACCTTGATCATCAGGCCGCCGAGCTCGACCGCGAGCACATGGAACCGCTGCGCGAAGCGCTGCATCCGCCGGGCGCGGCCGCGTGCCGCGACCCGGTCGAGCCCGATGCGCGGCAGCAACAGCTCGAACCACCACGTGATCGCCAGGTGTCGTCCGGCGAACCTCAGGATGCGGCGATACCGCGCCCGTGTGCCGTCCTGCACGGCTCGGGGGCCGGGCACCGCGCCGGGCCGGGCCGGGTTCGTGCGTCGCCGCGGATCTCGGGGTTCGGGACGTTCCGCCGACACTCGGTCAGTCCTGCGCGAGGATCGCGTAGAGGCGTCGGCGGGCCTCGTCGAGCACGGCGACCGCCTGGTCGACCTGCTCGGGCGTGCCGGTGCGCTGAACCTGCGTGGCCGCCTGCGCGAGCTCGACGCCCGCCTTCGGCAGCGCCGTGAAGCCGGGGCGGTCGCGCGTCTCGGCGGACTCCCACGGAGCCGTCCTCTCAGCGGCCTCGTCGCGGCCCGCCTCGGTGAGGGCGTAGGTCTTGCGGCCGTTCGACTCCTCGGCACTGATGAGGCCCTCGTCGGCGAGCAGCTGCAGCGTGGGATAGACCGAGCCGGCGCTCGGCTTCCAGCTGCCGCCGCTGCGCTCCTCGATCTCGCGGATGATCTGGTAGCCGTGCATCGGGCGCTCGGCGAGCAGGGCGAGCACCGCGGCCCGCACGTCGCCGCGGCCCATGCGCGGGGTGACGCGCTTCTCGAAGGCGGTGCGCAGCTGGTCGAGCCCCTGCCAGAGGCTGTCGGTGCTCAGGTTCGGGCCGAAGCCGCCGAATCCACCGGACGGGAATGATCCACTCATGGTGTCCTCCTGATTGCGCTCATTGCATCTGAACGATGCTCAACGATATATCGCTGAGCATCCGGAGGAGGCGTGCCCGGCATTCTCCGAGCGCACTGCCAGGCGCCGCTCCCGCTCTGCGCCCGATCGCGTCTGCGCTCCGGACTCGGTCGGATCTAAGGAAATTTTCAGGAAAGAGCCGTTAGCACTCGATGCCGCCGAGTGCTAAATTGTCTGTAGTTGAGCCGCAGGGGCTCAACTCTCGATTCGGAAGGAGATCTGTTCATCATGCCTATGACTTTTGACCCTTTCACGGAGCTGGACCGTCTGGCACAGAGCCTGCTCCCGTCGCGCGAGAGCCTGCGGGTGATGCCCGTCGACCTCTACCGTGACGCCGATCGCTACGTCCTCAGCGCCGATCTTCCCGGCATCGATCCCGGCTCGGTCGACGTCGATGTCGACGGACAGCTGCTCACCATCCGCGCGCAGCGCACGCCCGGCGGAGCGGAGGGCGCGAAGTGGCTCACGCGCGAGCGTCCGGCCGGCAGCTTCTTGCGGCAGTTCAGCATCGGCGAGGGCGTCGACACCGCGGGCATCTCGGCCACCTACGACAACGGCGTGCTCAGCGTGATCATCCCGATCAGCGAGCGCGCGAAGCCCCGCAGGATCGACGTGCAGAGCAGCGGGGCGCCCGCCGACCCGCAGCGCGCCCTCCGCAGCTGACGCTCCCGGCGCGCGCACGGATCGCGGCCCGCCCTCGCTCGCCCCTCTCGCTCGACGCGAGTCGGCGCCGGGGCGGGCCGCGGCGCGTCCGGCCCGAGCCCGGGCCGCGTCGCGGGCGGGAAGCCCGCCACCCCGACGCGGATGACGCGAGCGGGACGACCACTGCGGTCGGAACGGAGCTGATGCTCAGGGCGTCGGGACGACGACCCAGGTGTCGGCCGACCAGATCACCGTGCTCCCGTCCGACGCGGCGATCGCGGCCGGGCCCTCGGGTGAGGCCTCGGCGGCGCACACGCTCGCAGTCGTCGTCACGGCGAGCCCTGCGCAGTCGGCCGCCGTCGACACGGACGCGACCCCGGCGGCGGATGCGGTCACGGCCAGGGCGTCGTCCGCGACCGGCAGCCAGGCGCCGTCCGTGAGCTGGTAGGCCGTGCCGTCGCAGATCAGCGCCGTCGTGCCGCCGCCCGTCCGCACGCCCCATGCCGTCGCGCAGGGGGCATCGATCCGGGCGTTCGGCGTCACGAGCACGCCCGGGTCGGTGGGGTCGAGGTAGGTCGCCGCAGAGAGCGCGTCGGGGTAGGACTCCCAGAAGCTTCCCTGCGTGAAGGTGCGAAGCGCCTGCAGCTCGCAGCCGCCGCCCACGAGCGCGACCAGCTGCGCCTCCGAGGACTGCAGCGGCTCGAGGGCCAGGATCTGGCCGATGCCGAGGTAGCGGGGGGTGACGTCGGCCCAGGTCTGTCCGCCGTCCGTCGACCGCTCGAGCACCGGCTCGACCTCGCCGCAGGAGCCCGCGGTGGCCCGCCAGATCGCCCCCGAGCCGGTGACCAGCAGCCGCTCGGCGGGACCCGGTGCGACGACGGGCGCCGTCGTCGGCTCCGGGGGAGCGGGCGTCGGGGCGGGTGTGGCGGTGGCGCCGTGCGTGAAGGTCGGCGCCGGGCGCGCCGTGCCCTCGACCTCACCGTTACGGGTGTGCTGGAACGCGAGGTAGGCGAGAAGGATGACACCGATCGCCAGCACGGCGACGAGCACCCCCGACAGGATCCGTCCGGGGGCGTTGGTCGTGGTGCGAGGTCGTCGTGCCATCGCCGTGGGGGTTCCTCGTGATCAGGTGGCGTTCGGGACGGGGTTCTGCCGGTCGGGCTCCTCGGCGGCGGACGCCTTCCCGCGCCGCTTGCGCTGAGCGGGAACCACGGCATCCGCAGACGCGGCGCTGTAGACACCGTATCCCCCGTAGCCGTAGCCGTAGCCATAGCCATACGCGTCGGCGCCGCGGGTGGGGACCATCGAGAGGATCACACCGGCCACCTTTCCGCCGACCGTCTCGAGGGTGGTCAGCGCACCCTGGAACTGGCTCGTGGTCGTGCGACCGGTGGCGACGACGACGAGCGCGCCGCTCGTCGACCGGGCGAGGACGGCGGCATCGGTCACCGGCAGGAGCGGGGGAGCATCCAGCAGCACGACGTCGAAGTCGCGGCTGATGGCCTCGAGCAGCTGGGACATCTGCTTCGACCCGAGCAGCTCGCTCGGGTTCGGCGGGATCTTGCCCGCAGGCAGCACGAACAGCGGCCGCTTGCCCCACGGGAGCATGACGTCGCCGACCTTCGCGCGGCCGATCAGCACGTCGGTGAGGCCTGCGCCGCCCTCGATGCCGAGGTACTCGGCGAGCTTGGGCTTGCGCAGGTCGGTGTCGATGAGCGCGACGCGCTGCCCCGCATCCGCCAATGCGATCGCGAGGTTCGCGGTCGTGGTCGACTTGCCCTCGCTCGGGATGCTGGAGGTCACGACGAACGTGTGGCCGCCGTCCATCTCGATGAACTGCAGGTTCGTGCGCAGCGAACGGAAGGCCTCTGACCGCGGGTTGTACGGGTCGGCGTGCAGGATGAGCGGGCGCTCCTCGGCCTTCGGGTCGAAGGGGATGGCGCCGATGATCGGGCGCTCGGTGAGGTTCATGATGTCGCGGGCGTTGCGCACCTTCGTGTCGAGCACGGTGCGCAGCACCGCCACGCCGATGCCGAGCGCGAGGCCGACGAGCGCGCCGAGCGCGAGGTTGAGCGGAACGTTGGGGCTCACCGGCACGTTCGTCGGCAGGGCGTCCTCGGCGCGGGTCAGCTTGACCGGGCTTCCGGCCGCCGGATCCGTCGTCTCGATCGTCTCGACGGCCTCGGTGAGGCTCGCCGCGAGCGCGTTGGCGATGTCGGCGGAGAGCACCGGGTCGGCGTTCTGCACCGCGATCGTGATGAGCGTCGTGTTCAACGTGTTCGACGCGGAGATGCTGCTCGCGAGCTGGCCGGCCGTGATGTCGAGGCCGAGCTCGTCGATGACGGGGTTCACGACGATCGGCTTCGTCACGAGATTCACATACGTCGTGACGCGCGCCTGGGTGAACGTGTTGCCCTGCTGCAGCTCCTGGATGGAGTTCGCACTCTGGGTCGACACGGCGACCGTCGACTGCGACTCGTAGAGAGGCGTTCGCGTGAGGGAGTATCCGGCTGCGGCACCAAGCCCAACAAGCGTCACGACGACGATGATGAGCCAGTTCTTCCGCAGAACCCGGATGTAATCGCTGAGCTCCATGATGCCTCTCAGTTCAGGGGGTATCGGCATTCATCCTGCCACAGGCGTTGTTACGGGCCGGTTGCGGGAGTCACGGGGTGTCGCGCGAGAACCGAGGCCGGGAGTCAGATCGGCGCCGCCCCGTGCTCGTCGAGGCCGAGGTCGTGCCCCGCCGAGACCGCCTCCGCGCGCGTCGACGCGCCGAGCTTGCGGTAGATCGAGGTCGTCTGCGACTTGACGGTGTTCACCGAGACGAACAGCTTCGCCGCGATCTGATCGAGAGACTCGTCGCCGCAGAGCGCGCGCCAGACGGTCATCTCGCGGGGGGTGAGGATCGATCGGGACACCGGCACGGGGAAGGGATCTGTCGCGCTGGGGAGGAGCGCCTCGGCGTTCAGGGCGGGCAGCAGCACCGGCCGCTCCTCTGCGGAGACGAACAGCAGCGGTGTCCGGAGCTCGTGCGCGCGCAGGATGCGGGCCGCACGCCGCGCGACGGCCGCCGCGCCCTGACGGCCGAGGCGGTGCCCGGCCACGGCCGATATCAGCAGCCGTTCGGCATTGCGGCGCGGGGTGAGGCCGCCCGTCGTCGCGATCGCACGCACCAGATCGGATGCCGCGTCCGGCTGCTGCCGGGCGAGGGCCACCCGTGCCCCGCTGAGCGCCACCGCGGTGGTCTGCGGGGCACGATCGAGCAGCCGCGCCGCCGTTGCGAGCTCGCCGGCCGCGATGGCGAGATCGGCCTGGACGGCCGCGAGGTCGCCGCGCAGCGCCGGACCCGTGGGCGCGGCGGCCCACGCGTCGATCTCGTGCGTGATCTCGTCGAACGCCGTGCCGGGGTCCGCCCCGGCGAGCAGTGCCAGAGCGCGTGCCCACAGCACCACGGGCCAGAACTCGGCGGTGTCGGCGTGCCGGGTCGCCTGGTAGTACGACGTCGCCTCATCGGGGCGAGCCCGCTCGACGAGGTCGACGATGGTCGCGGCCCGGACTCCCGCTGCACGGATCGAGAGCAGCCATTCGGGGTGCTCGACGTCTTCGAGCCGCGCGATCGCTGTGCGCGTCGCCGGCATGTCGCCCTGTCGCGCGAGCGCCATCGCCGTCAGCGACAGGAGGTGATGGCGCCGGCGCTCGTGCGGGTCGTCGTGGATGAGGCGTGTGCCTTCGAGCACCGCATCGTCGTGAGCGAGGGTCGCCTCGACGACCAGGGCCTGCACGACGCCCACCTCGAACGCGGTGCCGAGGCTCCGGCGCTCGGATGTGGGCATGGAGCCGGCGGTGGCGAGGAGCCGGCGCGCGTGCTGCGCTGCGGCGCCGGCCTGACCGCTCGTGCGACGCAGCGCCATGAGCGCCAGATGGTGCAGAAGACGATCTCCGGGCCGGGAAGGCATCGGGCGGGAGAGCAGATCGCCCGCCGCCAGCGCGGCGAGCTGGCCGCTGCGCAACGACGGACCGTAACCGTGCTCCCACTCGGCGATCGCATGGATGAGCGCGAGCGTGCCGTCGCGCTGCTCGATCGGCGGCTCGAGACCGTCGAAGAGCGCGGCGACCTCGGTCAGCCGAGTCGCGGACAGCTCGGAGAAGTGCCGGGCGAAGAACGGCCAGAGGTCGGCATCGTCCTGGGCGGCGAGCATCAGGCGCATCACCTCGACCGGGTCGCCCCAGGCTCGGAGCTGCGTCACGGCGGTCCGGCGCAGTCGCTGCAGCTCCTCGGGGGGCAGCGCCTGGTGCGCCTCCGTCGCGAGCAGCTCGGCGACGATCGGATGGAACGCGAACACCGCGCGCTCGCGGAGCCGCATCCGTCCGATGCCCTCGAGCTGGAACCGATGCAGCAGGTCCGTCGCATCGGAGCGCCCGGTGAGGGCCCGCGCCAGCGCGTCGTCGACCTCGGGCACGATCGCGAGCCTGATCGCGGCCGCGCGCTCGGACTCGTCGGCGAACGTGGGGAACAGCGGATCCATCGCGCGGCCGTTGCGAACGGTGTGCTGCAGTGCGGTGCGAACGGCCGTCGCATCCGATGCGGGCGCGAGCCGCGCGGTCGCGGCCAGGGCGATGCGCGAGGCGAGCGGGTTGCCCCGGGTGTACTCGAGGATCGCCGCGGACTCCGTCGGCGACAACGTGCGCGCAGGACACACGAGCCGGGCGACAGCGGCGAGCTCGTCGGCGTCGAAGGGCAGGTGCTCCGCCCCGAGTGTTCGGGTGCACAGCCGCGCTGCGACATCCGCCCGCTCGAGGCGGATCGGCGCGCGGGTGGTGATCACCGCCGAGATCATGGGGCAGCGCTCGAGCACCCAGGAGATCTGCTCCTGCGTCTCCTCGTCCAGCAGATGCATGTCGTCGATGACCACCCGGAAGCGGCCGCCGCTCCGCTGCGACTTGGTGACGATGAGCGCCGGCAGGTCGGCCAGCGCCACGTCGCCCGTCAGATACGACAGCAGGACGCTGCGCCGCTCGTGCAGCACCGCCGCCGCGCTCGTCACCGCCCGATGCCAGAAGGACGCGCTCGTCGTGCAGGCCGGGTCGATCGCGATCCAGATCGTCGTGGGGTCGGATGCATCCGGGACGGACCGCACCAGCTGGGTTGCGAGCATCGTCTTCCCCGCCCCCGCCTCGGCCCGGAGCACGCATACTCGTGCACCGGCCGCGGCCTCGAGCAGGCGCGGCCGGTCGAGGAGGATGTCGGTGAACATCGTGCTCGGATGCACGATCCCAGCATGCGGGCGCCGGAACGAGCCACCTCGGCGGCGGGCGCTCGTTCACCCGTGATTTCACCTTGTGGGACCGCCCACGGATGAGCGTCACGACGACGATGACGAAGGAACTCTCATCCTGCGATACGCCGCCGTACGAAGGAGGGTCAGAAGTAGGGAACACTCAGGGAGTGCCACTGTTCGAGTTGGAGGCGACCCGCGCCTCCCGCGTATGCGTGTTCCTGCGTGCGCAGCTCCCGTTCCTGCTCGGCGTGCTGTTCGTGACGGCGATGGTCGCGGTCGGGCATCCCGCGTCTCTGACGGCCCCGATCGTGATCGTCGGCGTCGCGCTCACCGTGCTCGCCTCCCTCGCCGCGCTCCTGGTGCCGTGGGAGAGCCTCCGCCCGACGTGGATGATCGTCATCTCGATCGCCGACATCGTCGCCGTCGCCTTCCTCCGGGCCGAGCTGACCTCGGTCATGCCCTCTGTCGGCATGCTCTCGATCTTTCCCGTCCTCTGGATCGCGTACGGCTTCCCCCGCCCGGCCATCCTCGCCGCCGTCGCCGGCGCCGGGTTCATCACCTCGTTCACCTTCGTCTACCAGGGCCGAGTGCCCTCGACCGCCGCCGAGTGGATCAACATCATCATGCTGCCGACGCTGATCATCGGCGTGGCGCTCGTGGTGAGCGTCGCCGCCGGCCACCTGCGGCGCAGCCGGTCGCGCCTGCTGGTCGCCCACGCCTCCGAGTCGGCGGCCCTTCGCCGGGCGGTCGACAACGAGATCCTCGCCGGCACGATCCTCAACACGGTGCAGGCCGCGGTCATGTTCTTCGACCCCGACGGCCGGCTGGTCGTCGCCAACAGACGCGCCACCGAGCTGTCGGTCGCCGTCGGCATCCCGCTCGACGAGACGCTGCACACAGGCGCCGAGATCTACGCGGCCGACCGCGTCACGCGGGTGCCGCCCGAGGAGCAGGCCATCCCGCGGGCGCTGCGGGGGGAGAACATCGCCGAGCGCCTCGAGTGGGCGGGGCCGCCCGACCGGCAGCTGGCCCTCAACACCTCCGCGCGGCGCGTGCATCGCGAGACGGGCGAGCGGCTCGGCACGGTGATCGTCGCCCACGACGTCACCGAGCTCGCCGTCGCCCTCTCGGTGCGCGAGCAGTTCCTGAAGACCGTGTCGCATGAGCTGCGCACACCCCTGACGAACATCATCGGATACCTCGACCTCATCGCCGAACGTCTCGACGCAGCGGATCGCACCGGTCACGACTACCTCGCCATCGTGCTGCGGAACGTCGACGCGCTGATGGACCGCATCCGGGAGCTGCGCGCGGCATCCCGCAGCTCGGTGCCTCTCGCGCCGCAGCACGTCGATGTGACGACCCTCGTCGACGGTGCGATCGCCGACGTGCGCGAGCGGGCGGATGCACGCGGCATGACGATCGAGCGCGTCGGCACGACGCCCCTGCACGCGCACGTCGACCCGTGGCGGATGCGGCAGGCCATCCGCGAGCTGCTCACCAACGCGATCAAGTTCGGCCACGCGCACTCGGCGATCACCATCGGGCAGAGCGGTGACGCGCACGTCTGCCGGGTGAGCGTCACGAACGTCGGTCCCGAGATCGGCGGAGCCGACCAGCGCCACATCTTCGACAGCTTCTACCGCGCGTCGTACGCGCACGAGAACGCGATCCAAGGCTTCGGCATCGGTCTCACCATGGTGCGTGACGTCGTGGCGGCGCACGACGGCCACGTGATGATCGACCGTCCGACCAGCGGCACGACGCGCTTCACCGTCGAGGTGGCAGCGGGATGAGCGCTCCGGGCGCGCGCGGGGCGCCTGCCGCGGGCGGTTGACCCCCGCGGCAGGCGTCTCGTCGGCATTCCACGGCCTCGCCTTCGGGGAACGCGGTCTCGTCTCGGCGGGAACGCGGTTTCTCATTCATGGGAACACAGGGCATTCTGGTACGTGTACGACCTGGGCGCGGAGCGCCGCGGACGATGCGTGTCCGCGGCGGTGCTGCTCCTGGACAGACGCATGCGGGGACGGGTCGGCGCGGCCGACGAGCGCACATCGGCACGCTTCGGCCGTCGCCGAGGGGCACGGAACCGATCCGAGGGGGAAGAACATGACGGATGACGCGGTGTCGAAGCGTCGGATGGCGGCGCTTCCGCCGCATCCGAGCCCGGATCCTGCTCCCCGGGACCGGTCGGCGGATGCGGACTGGACGAGCCAGATCACGGCCGTCGCGATCGTGCATCTCGACGTCGACGGGAACATCACGCGCTGGAACCCCGGCGCCGAGCGCCTGAAGGGCTACTCCGCCGAAGAGGTCCTCGGCACGTCGTTCACCCGGTTCTACCGTGACGAGGAACGCACACGGGGGCTCCCCGCGGCGCTGCTTGCGATCGCCGCCGCCCGGGGATCCGTCGAGGACACCGGATGGCGCGTCCGCGCGAGCGGCGAGCAGTTCTGGGCGCATGTCATCATCACCGCGCTGCACGACGATGAGGGCGAGATCGACGGATACGTCAAGATCGTCACCGACCTCAGCGTGGCCAAGCGCCGGGAGGACAGCGAGCTCGCGTTCCTGCGCTCGTTCGCTCACGACTTCCTCTCGCCGATCACCGCGCTGCGCGGGTACGTCGACCTGCTCCTCGACCCGACGCTCGGCACCGGCCACGCGCTCGAGCGGCTCGTGACCGTGACCGAACATCTGTCGACCATGATGGAGGGGCTCTCCAACCGGTTGGCCGCGAGCACACCGGCGGCGTCCGCATCCGTCGTCGACGTCGTCGACGTCGTGCGGGAGGCCGCGGAGATCGTGCTGCCGGGCGACGCGTACGGGCGATTGCGATACCACGGGGCGTCGAGCCTGAGCGTGTGGGCCGAGCCCGTCTCGCTGCGCCGCGCGATCGCCAACCTGATCGACAACGCGGCGAAGTACAGCGCTGACGCCATCGACATCTCGGTCGACGCCGACGGCGACGGCGCGCTCGTCACGATCACCGACCACGGGCGGGGCATCGCCTCCGAAGACCTGGGGTCGATCTTCGATCCGCTCGAGCGCGGCCGGCTCTCGGACCCCGACGACGGTGGAACGGGCATCGGCCTGGCCAGCGCCAAGGCGTTGCTCGAGCAGCAGTCCGGATCGGTCAGCATCGACAGCGCCGTCGGGGTCGGCACCTCGGTGGTCGTCCGCCTCACGGCGGTGGAGGGGCTGCGGCCCGCGGGCACGGACACGGTCGGCGCCTCGTCGAGCGGCCCGGGCGAACGTACGGCGGCCGCCCCGACCGGCTCGGGCCCCTCGGGCGAAGGCGGGGGCGCTGCCGCCCGGCGCACGTCGGACGAGGACCGGCGTGCGGGTGCGAAGGCGCGTGCGGTGGCGGTGTTGCGAGTGGCGTAGGTCGGCGCTGCGTGCCGGACTCAGGCCTGCGTGCCGGACTCAGGCCTGAGTGCCGGGCTCAGGCCTGCCGCGTCGAGCTCAGGTCGGAGCGTCGGGCACGTGGGCGAACGCGCGCACGGGGAAGGTGCCGAAGCCCTCGACCTTGGGAGGGACGGCCGTGAAGGTCGCGCCGCGGGCGGGCACCGCATCGAGGCCCGTGAGGTGCTCGACGACGTGGATTCCCGCGCCCAGCAGCAGCGAGTGCGCGGGGCGGGCGCCTGCCGCATCCGGGCTCGTGTCGTCGATGTTCACCGAGTCGATGCCGACGAGCGCGACGCCGTGGTCGATCAGCGCGCGGGCGCCGGCCTCGGTGAGGAACGGTGCGCCCTGTCCGTAGGCCGCGGTGCCGAAGCGGCGGTCCCAGCCGGTGTCGAGCAGCACCGCGTGGCCGGCCGGGACGTCGGTCGGCAGGTCGGCGGCGTCGATCGCCCTCGGGCCGTGGTCGCGCAGGTGCACCGTGACGGTCGGAAGATCCACGAGCGTCGCGAGTTCGAGGCTCGCGAGGTCGCCGCCGTCGCCGTAGCGGTGGAACGGCGAGTCGAGGTAGGTGCCGGTGTTGCCGATCATCGTGATCACGTCCATCGCGAACTCGGTGCCTGGTGCGTAGACGCGGCGGGAGTCCTCGCGTGTCAGGTGCGGCGTGATCGTCGGGGCGGGCAGCCCCGGGTACGTGACGAGGCCGGCGCGGACGGTGTGGCTGAGGTCGATGAGCACTCCGCCATGCTGCCCGCATCCGCGGATCTTCGCTTTATCCCGGCGCGGTTTCGGCAGGAAACCTGCGAAGGACAGCGCGATCGCGTCGGCCCGCCCGCGATCGGACCCCCTTGCCTCATTGCAGGGGGGACACACCGACCGTCGCGGGCGCGGACGTAGACCCATCCGGCGCAGAACGCCAGCCCCCTCGGCGTGCGGCCGAAGCGACGTAGCGTGGAGGAACCGCTGGGGGTCACGACCCCGTTGATCGACTGAGAAGGGAGCCCGACATGGGACTCGACGACAAGATCAAGAACACCGCTGAAGACGTCTCCGGCAAGGCCAAGGAGGCCACCGGCAAGGCCACCGGCGACGAGCGCCTCGAGGCCGAAGGCAAGGGCGAGCAGACCCGAGCCAGCCTCAAGAAGGCCGGCGAGAACGTCAAGGACGCGTTCAAGTAAGCCGCCCGCTCGACGGTGCCCCGGAGATCTCGGTCTCCGGGGCACCGCTGCGTCCGGGCCGGGGATGCGGTCTGCTCTGCGCGATGGCGCCTGTTTCCTGTGATGGCGGGTGAAGTAGCGATAGCCGCCCCAGGTTCGAGGCGCCATCACGCTGCGCTGGGCCATCGCGCCCGTCGCACCGACTATCGCGTCGGGACCGCCCGCTCGACGAGGAGCTCGTAGACGAGGTCGGTCGTCATCGTGCCGAGCTCGGCCAGGCGCAGGGTGATCCGCTCGAGGTCGGCCATGTCGGCGGCGACGATCTCGAACACGAAGCAGATCTCGCCCGTGATGCGCGAGCAGCGCACGATCCGGGGCTCCTCGTCAAGGATGGCGAACACCCGCGCATCCTGGAATCCGTCGACGCTCAGGCGCGCGATCGCGCGCAGCGGGTACCCGAGGGCCGACGCGTCCACCCGAGCGGTGTATCCCGACACGACACCCCGCTGCTCCAGCGCCTGCAGGCGCACCCTCGTCGCGGAGATGCCGAGGTGCACGGCGGAGGCGAGGGCGGTGAGCGACATCCGCCCGTCCGTCTGGATCGCCTCGACGATGCGGCGATCCGTGGCGTCGATCGCGAAGGCGTGGCGCGGACCTGTCATGCAACGAGCATGCCGCAAGATCTGCGGTCACGGGCCTCGGATGGCGTCGAAGCGTGCTTCGCTTCGACAGCGCCGTTGCGTAGCGTCGTGAGTGTCGGCATCCGCGATCCGAGCGGCCGTGCGCGGTGGAATCCGATGCGCGCCCGACAACGACCGCTCCATGCCCGACGACCGCCGGTCCCACCCCGAGAGCGGTCGTACCCGTTCCGAGAGGATGCATCCGAGATGCCCACCCCCGTGCGGTTCCATTTCGTCGACGTGTTCGCCGACGCGCCGCTCCACGGCAACCCGCTCGCGCTGGTCGAGGACGCCGATGCGCTCGACGTCGAGACGATGCGCGCGATCGCCCGAGAGTTCAACCAGTCCGAGACGACCTTCGTGCTCTCGCCGACGGATGCAGCCGCGACCGTGCGACTGCGCTCGTTCACGCCGAACGGCTCCGAGGTGTTCGGCGCGGGACACAATGCGCTGGGGGCCTGGCTGTGGCTCGTCGAGAACCGGCTCGGCGACGTCGCGCCGCCGACGGGCTTCGTGCAGCAGATCGGTGACGACCTCCTTGCGGTGGACGTGCGGCGAGGCGCGGACGGGGGAGCGGTCGTGTCGATGACGCAGTCCACGCCCGTGTACGGCGCGGAGGTCGCGGATCGCCGCCGTCTGGCGGCTGCCCTCGGCCTCGACGTGCGCGCTCTCCGCACCGACCTCGCGCCTCAGGTGGTGTCGACGGGAGCCGGGCACCTCCTGGTGCCGCTGGTCGATCGGGAGGCGGTCGACGCCGTGGCTCCCGATGCAGCGCAGCTGACCGCCATCCTCGAACAGGCGGGCGGCGAGGGCTGCTACCTGTATGCGCTCGATCCCGCGGCGCCGGATGCGGTCGCCTACGCGCGTTTCGTCAATCCGATCATGGGCATCTCCGAGGACCCCGCCACCGGCACGGCCGCGGGCCCGCTCGCGGCACTGCTGGTCGCGCACGGACACGTTCCGGATGGTGCCACGGCGATCATCGAGCAGGGCTTCGCGCTGGGCCGGCCCAGCCGGATCCGCGTCACCGTCGCCGGAGACGACGTGCGGGTGAGCGGCTCCGGCCTCATGGTGGCGGACGGGACGCTCTTCCTGTGAGCGGGGATCTCCGGGAGCGAGCGCCGGTCGGCGGGGACCGCCGTGCACAACTCATGACATACGCATCGAGCTGTCGCGACCCGCGGATCTCTGCAGAGCGAGACAGCTGTGGGTGGAGTCCGTCATGAGTTGTGCACGCCCGTCGGCGCGATCTCGCGTGAGCGAGCGGCTCGGCGCGACCCGCGGGGCCGCTGATCAGGGGCACGACGAACCGGCGGGGGACTCGGCGCCCTCGCCGGACGAGCGGTATCTGCTGCAGGCGATCGCGCTGGCTGCGCGGGCGCGGCGCGCGGGGGACCCGCCGTTCGGATCGCTCCTCGTCGACGCGGGCGGCGTCGTGTTGCGCCGAGCGCGCAACACCGTGGTGACCTCCGGTGACATCACTGCCCACCCCGAGCTGAAGCTCGCGCGGTGGGCGGCGCGCGCCTTGAGCCTTCAGACGCGCCGCGGGCTGACCCTCCACACGAGCTGCGAGCCGTGCCCGATGTGCGCGAACGCCATCGCCCGCGCGGAGATCGGGCGCGTGAGCTTCGCGCTCTCGACTGCGCAGCTCGCCCTCCTCAAGCCGCCCGGATACATCAACGCCGACGCGGCCGCCGTGGTCTACGACGGCCCGGCGCTGCACGCTGCCGCCGCCGCCCCGCTGGAGGGCTACTACCGCTGACACGCGGGCTGCCGTATCCGTCCTGGGGTCAGGCTCAGCGCCCCTGCGGCGCGTTCTGCGGGATGGCGACAGCCCGGTCGCGGCCCTTCGTCTCGTCGCTTCGCTCCTCGCTTTCGCATCGGGCATCGCAGATGCTGGCGGCGCGAATGTTCCGGCGCGATGACGTCTGTTCTCCCCGGTGGCGCCATCATCCTGCGGTGGCGCCCGGCATCTTGGTAGCCATTGCAGGAAACTGGCGCCATTAGCGGAGCGAGTATGCTCCGTAGGGTTCGCCGCGAGGCTCAGCGCAGCCAGACCGCCTCGACACCCCAGCCGAGCGGCACCACCCGGTCGACGGCCCAGCCGGCGGATGCGGCGAGCCGCCCGAGCTCGTCCGCATCGCGCATGGGCGCACCCGTGGTGGCGAAGGCGTGGAGCGCGTGCTCCGCCGCATCCGGGCTCAGCGTGTCGGGACGCGACGACTCGATCACGACGAGCCGGCGCGCGTCTCGGCGGAGCCGGGTGAGCAGCGCCATCGCCTCCGCGTCGGTCCGGTGATCGAGCGCCATGGCCGCGACCGCGAGGTCGGCGCGCCCGGACGCCTCCGTCGCCCACGACGTCGCCCCCGGATGCAGAGTGCTCTCGCGCAGCGCCTCGAGGAGCACCGTGTCGGCCACGACCTCGAAAGCGGCCGTGAGCCCGTGCTCGACGAGCGCGTCGAGCACGGCGGCGGCGCCCGGCCCGGTGAGCGCGCAGCGCGCGACCCGCTCCCAGCCGGGGTCGGTCACGAGTCCGCTCAGCAGATAGCTCAGCACCTCCGCGTGCTCGACGAGCTCGGCGGCCACATCGGCGTCGGCGGCGTGCTCGGCGAGGGTCGCGCCGTGGCGCAGCTCCCACGCGGACGCGCCTTCGCCACGCAGCGCAGGCGCGAGCGCCTCGAGGGCGAGCAGCTCGTCGGCGTGGTGTCCGTCGAACTGCTCGCGCACGTGCTCGTCGTCGATCAGCTCGTCACCGAACGGAGCGAGCTCGAGTGCGTCGGGGGCGCCTGCGACCACACCGCTGCCGCGAAGCGCGGGCAGCAGAAGCGCGAGCCGATCGGAGGCGATCCCGAGCTCGCCGGCGACCGTCGCGAGCGGGCGACCGGGCGCGTCTGCCAGCGCGTCGACGAGCCCGATCCGCAGCGCCGCACGCACCACGAACCATGCCAGCGGCGACGCCGGCGGGCGGACGGCGGTATCCGTCCGGGTCGTGCCGGGCGCCGAGAGCGAGGTCCGCGCCGGCGGGTTCGCGTCGGCGGCCGAAGTACCGCTCGCCGCGACGGCCACACTCGCCTCCGATGCCGTCGATGCCGTCGCGGCTGCGTCGGATCTTCCTGCGCCGGATGCTGCCGCCGCGGTCGACGCCGCCACACCATCGCGGCCTGCGGCCGGATCCGCCGCGTCGGCGTCATCCGGCTCCGCGTGCCAGTAGCCGGTGATGTTGACGTGCGACTTCGGAAGGCCGCGCTCGCGCGTCGCGAACCGGCGTACCGGCAGCAGTGCGGAGCTCTCGGCCGCGGCCCACAGGTATCCGGTGCCGTCGGCGGGGCATGCCGCGCGGATGGCGGCCTCGAGGGATGCGCCGGACCCCGCCGCCGCCCCCGATC